>CAMLFH010000009.1 GCA_946479285.1 uncultured Flavobacteriales bacterium
CAAATGTTCAAATGTTCAAATGTTCAAATGTTCAAATGTTCAAATGTTCAAATTACATTTTCAATTTTCATTTTTTTGAACTTGTTGAACCCTTTTAACTTATTGACCTGTTAAATACCTAATTCTATCTGGAAGATTGCACCGAACTTACCCGCATCGGTTTTAGCCCTCAAATCATTTGTCAACTGATACAAGATGTTTCCCTGTACTTTTACGCGGTGACCGTACAAATATTTGGTAACTCCCAACTGGAATTCCTGGTTCTTTTTCAGGTTGATTGATGTAAAATCCGGATTGCTATATACAGATGAAAATGGCGTAACTTCCGCATATCTCAAAGCAATTTCCCAATTGGACTTAAATAAGTAGCTTACCTGCTGTAAAAAACCATATCCGGCATAAACAGGCTGAATGCTCAAACTATCTGAAGTGAAGGTAATCGGATTGGAACAATTGCGCTGCATGAACTCACTGTAAAGTGCAAAGCCTTTGTATTTAAATAACAAATCCAGTGAAAACGTTTCCATATCTGTTTTTGTATACAAATCCCGTCCCAGCTGACCACCGGTACGAACCGCATCATCGTTGAAATTATAAGATGCTCCGATGGATAATTTTGGTTTTTGCTCGCGCGCCAAATCACCTTCCTGGTAATCATTCTTATCAGTAAATGCTCCGAAAGGCAAAGCCTCAATTCTTCCGGTATAACTTAAACCGCTGTTCGAGTTACTGCTGTTCCTGCCTTCTCCGGAAGTAAGTGCTGCAGAAACTCCAAAATAATTGTGCTTATAGGATCCAAAGAATCCGAAATCACGGTCCATGGTGAAGGTTGCATTTACAATGGAACGATCTGCGAACTGCTGATCACCGGATGAAATGACACGCTGTCTGTTCCCGGGAAGTTTAGTTTGCCCGAATCCAAACTTGAGATCTTTCCAGGGCTCGTAATAAACCACCGCATCCCGAACAATGTTTACGCTTGTATTTATTGTTGATTCCTGGGTCATATCCCAATCCATATCTCCCCGTGAAAAGGCCAGTTGTAATTTATAAGTCAGCTTGGGACTGTAAACAAATCCTTCCAGTTTTAGGCGCACTCTTCGTACACGGAACTCATAAGTACCTGCGGAGAAATCCTCGTCACTTCTGGTTAGGAACGCTGCTCTGTTTTGCATCCGAAACTGAATACGCATGGAAAACAGGGAATCTTTCCCTATGAACTCAATACCTCTTTGAGGTTTCGTTAAAATAGACAAGTCTATTTTTTTCTGCGAAAAAAGTGAATTGCCAAGTAGTAATGCGCTTAAAAACAGAATGTATTTCATATTCGGATGTGTTTACGGATTCTTCTTTTTACTGGTTCGTTTGATTACTTTGCTAAATGTGATCTGGGTATAATCTTTTCTTCTGTCTGTTGCATTTAAATGAAGAAACTGGTGCATCAGCCCTATTTGAAGCGATGAATTCTTAAACTTATACCCAAGACCTACAAAGAAACGATTTTGATTAAAGAACGGAGCTTTTTGCGTAAACATGATCTCATCAGAAACGTTGGCGAAAAGTGTATTTGCCTGCATGGTTTTATGAGTTAGAGGAACCATTGCCTGCAAGCGGTAACGGAAACGAAAACGATCGTCATCTGTTGTTCCGTCGTAATTCGATGTAAATCCTTCGGTTGTGGCATTCCATTTTTGAATAAAGCGGTATTCAAATCTGTAGCGGTGATCAAACTGAATTCTTTTGACACTTGCTTTCATCACAAATTCAGCCCAAACTCTATTTTCAGATTGTTTTTGAGGTGTTCTGAAATTCTCGTAATCTACATATTGATGATAAGTACCTACACCCAAACCTCCCGAAAGCTGATCTGTGAACAGGTAATGGAAAAACGTTTTGAGCTCCCAATAATTCAAATCATCGTAAAACTTTTGGCTTCTGACCTGGCCTTCTGCAATAAAGTGCAATTTAGGAAATGCCTCATAGCGAATATTGACGGTATTCCACGTTCCGGTGCCGAATCGTGTATCGTTTGCCCAGCCTTGTGCTTTAAGCATAAAGGGAGAAACCAAAAATATCAGAACTGCAATTTGTTTCATTTCGATTTTTTTTTGGCAAAACTAATAGCTTCACATTGATTTAATCCATGAGAAATGATAGTTTAATTTTTTGATAACATTTTTAATATTCCGGTAACATTAAAGCTCATTTTAACAATTTTGACAGCTTCAATCTGCCATTTAATTGCACTTTCTCACCGAGCAAAAAACCAATCCTTAACATTGAGTTAACATTAAAGCTACCTTAAACGGCTCAAATACTGACACTTTGGCGAAAATCAGTTTGGACGTCTCCTGAAACGGGTCAACTTTACCATTTCGTTAACAATTACTTTGAGCGAAACATCCTCCGGAAACTCGAATTACATTTGCGCCATCAATATTAAGTTCAAACAAATGGCATCAGGAATTTTAAAGTTTTTCTTACCAAAAGACAAAGTGTTTTACTCTCTATTTGAAGAGGCTTCTCAGAACCTGGAAGCGATAGCAGGTAAATTGGTATTATGTGTAAACGAATCCGATTATAATAAAAGAGCTACCATTATTAAGGAAATGGAAGATCTGGAACACCAAAACGATGATTTAACACACAAGATCTTTGTTGAATTGGGTAGAAATTTCATCACTCCATTTGACCGCGAAGACATTCACTCATTGGCTTCATCCTTAGATGATATCGCTGATTACATTTATGCTTCTGCGAAAAAAATCAACTTCTACAAAGTGGATCCGAATGATTCGGGGATTTTGAAAATGGCTGATGCGATTCACGATGCTGTATTAGCAGTAAACGCTGCTGTGAAAGAACTTCGAAACCTGAAGAACACACAGAAGATTGTTGAGTGTGTCATTAAGATCAACTATGTTGAAAACCAGGCAGATGATATTTTTGATTTAAGTATCGAAAAGTTATTTGATTCGGATATTGATGCGAAAGACTTAATCAAGAAACGTGAGATCTACCAAATTATGGAGGTTGCAACGGATAAATGTGAGGATGTTGGAAATGTCATCGAATCTATCGTTGTAAAATACGCTTAATACTAATTGGTAAACCAATAAGATATGTTTACATTATTAATTGCCATTATCATTCTTGCGTTATTGTTCGATTTGGTGAATGGTTTCCATGATGCTGCGAATTCCATTGCAACAGTTGTTTCTACCAAGGTATTGACACCATTCCAGGCAGTTCTCTGGGCGGCTCTTTTCAACGTAGTTGCTTTCTGGGTATTCGACATGAGTGTTGGAAATACCGTTGCAAAAACAGTTGACAACAGCGCTATCGATTTATACGTAATTCTTTCCGGATTAATTGCTGCAATGATTTGGAATCTACTAACCTGGTGGCTAGGTATTCCTTCTTCCTCATCACACACACTAATTGGTGGTTTTGCAGGTGCAGCGGTTGCTCACGCAGGGTTTGGCGTTATCGCTTCTGCTGAAATCATTAAGGTTACTGCATTTATCTTCTTAGCTCCTTTCATTGGTGGTATTATCGCCTTTGTCATTGCGATGATTACCATGAGCAGAAGTTTTGCCAAAAAGATGATTTCCATTTTAATTCTTTCCACAGCGACTTATTTCATCATGGACTACATGGTAGAATACTTAGACGTTAAACCAGTTATGATGTGGATCGTGATGGGGATGATCATTTTATTTATCCTTACTTATACCTGGTACCAATTGGCACATGGAAAACGTCAGACTGCTCTGAAAGAATCCAACATGTACAAAAAGCTTCAATTACTTTCTTCTGCAGCATTCTCTTTAGGACATGGTGGTGCGGATTCACAAAAGGTAATGGGTATTATTTGTGCCGCATTGATGGTATTCGCTAACTCACAGCGTAATGACCAGGGACAGATTGTAGGAGACATTCCTAAAATGTTCCAAATTTCGGAAGTATTCCAGATTGAATTTGAAGACGCTGATGGTAAAAAGGCAAAATTCAAACCTGAGTATTCCCAGAATATTGATTCATTGGAAATTGAAAAAGAAGATCATATCCTGATCTACACCAAAGGTGAAGATATCTACGATGCAAAGACACACGATGTGATTTTCAAAGGAAAACAGCTAAACAAGGAATACTTTGAAGCTGCCCTTTTCGATGAATACGTGGACAAAGAAGGAGAAATTATCAAAGGTCACAAAATCAAAGCGAAAGTGAACTCCGAGACAATGCCGGGTTGGATTGCATTCTCTTGTTACTTAATGATTGGTTTAGGAACCATGATGGGTGGATGGAAAATTGTAAAAACCATGGGAACAAAAATCACGAAAGTGACTCCGCTTGAAGGTGTTTGTGCCGAAACAGCAGGTGCTTTGACTTTATTTACCGTATCCAATTTAGGAATTCCGGTTTCTACAACGCATACCATTACAGGTTCCATTATTGGGGTCGGGGCTACGAAACGTCTGAGTGCAGTTCGTTGGGGAGTTACGATCAACCTGCTTTGGGCATGGATCTTAACAATTCCGGTTTCAGGTTTGCTTGCAGCAGGAATCTACTACTTAACAAAGTTATTTCATTAAACTTTAGATCATTTACGAAGAGAACTCTCATCATTTTTGGTGGGAGTTTTTTTTGTAACCAAGTTCCCGATTTTGCGTTTAGGAAGACAAATCTAAACCTATGAAAACAACTTTCCTTTCCACCTCATTGATCGTAATTGCCCTTCTTTTCTCGTTTTCGAAACCTAAAAAACCCATTTCAGATCTGGATGGAATGAAGAAAGCTCTGAAGTTAGGCTATGCTTATATTCCTTCAGGATTTGCACTTGAAGATGGAAAGACTGTGAGCTGCCAGGGATTCTTCATGATGAAAGAAGAGGTCAGTAACCTTTCCTACAAAGAATACCTATCAGATCTTAAAAAGAATAATCAGATGGAAGCATATACCCTTGCACTTCCGGACACAACGAAATGGCATTCGGATTATTATTTCTCAAATAAATACGTTGATTACTATTTTAATCATCCGGCGTACCATAACTACCCGGTGGTCAATGTTTCGAAACAACAGGCTGAAAAATACTGCGAATGGTTGAGCGAGGTTTGGCGCAAGAAGACAGGAAATGAGTCCATCGTGTTCCGCTTACCTACAAGAGCTGAATTCCTTCTCGCCGCAAATGGAAGCAGCATCGAGAGACCTTATGCCTGGAATTCACCATACCTGCAAAGATTGGACGGTCAAGCACAATGCAATTTCCTGGCAATCGGTGCAGGAGCCATTTCAAGAGACACTACCGGAAAACTCATCGTTAAGGATTTTGAATTTGATTACATGGCTTTTCCAAATTATGATTCTGCCGATCTAACGGCTCCGGTGCGTTCATTCTGGCCAAACGAATACGGCATTTACAATCTGAACGGAAATGTTTCAGAAATGATTTCAGAAGGAAATATGGCTGTTGGCGGCGACTGGAATTCTCCGGGATATGATATTCGCAATCAAAGTACGAAGAAGTTTACAGAAGCAAATCCGACTGTTGGTTTCAGGCCGGTGATGACTTTTGCAGGCAATTGAGACTTCGACTCCGCTCAGTCTCCTTGAACCCTAATGAGAAAAACCAAAAGGCGGCTGAGCGAAGTCGAAAGCAACATTTGAACTTTTGATCCTTCCTTTTGCCTTGTCACTTTCGCACTGATGTTTGTCGTGTCTCAGTCTTCAAAAGCTTAGGCTGCACTAACGTTTGCCCGTATCAAAAGCCATGGCTTTTTCTTCTTATATTTGCAGAAACACAACAAAATGACACTCAAAGAAACCATTTCAGCAGTTGAAGCCTTTCACGATGCCTTCAAGATTCCGAATAATTACAATCCTACAGCACAGTTATCCGAAGCGGATATTACACTTCGCTACAACCTGATGAAGGAAGAGAACGAAGAATATTTGGAAGCTGCTAAGAATGGTGATATTGTAGAAATTGCAGATGCTTTGGGTGATCAGTTGTACATTTTATGCGGAACGATCCTGAAACACGGTTTGCAGGATAAAATTGCCGAAGTGTTTGCTGAAATCCAACGTTCAAATATGAGTAAACTGGACGCTGACGGAAACCCCATTTATCGGGAAGACGGCAAAGTATTGAAATCGGAACTGTATTTCAGACCGAACATTCTTTCCGTCCTGGAGAAATAAGCATGACCCGATTTAATATTCGCGTTTACGGTATTTGTATCAATGAACGGAAAGAGCTGCTGCTTTCCGACGAATCTTACCGCAATCTGGCTTTTACCAAATTCCCGGGTGGCGGTTTGGAATTCGGTGAAGGAATGATTGATTGCTTAAAACGTGAATTTCAGGAAGAATTCAACCTGGAAATCGAAGTTGGAGAACTGTTTTATCTCACCGATTTTTTCCAGATCTCTGCATTCTCTGTTAATGACCAGGTGATTTCTGTTTATTACCTCATCAAAGCAAATACACCAGATTTAGATCGTTTAGTTTTCCAAACTCCCGGCGATGAAAAAATTCATTGGGTGAAATTATCCGATTTGAAAGAAGAGATGTTATCCCTACCGATTGATAAAATCGTTGCCAAACAAATTATGAATTATCAATGAGTCAATTATCAAGATTGGAATTCCGTCGTTAATTGATAATTATTCCTTCGGAACAACAAAATATTTATCCTTCAATCTTTCGTAATCCGTAGTGAAATAAACTTTCAGCAAAGAAGTATAATAGTTATACGGTTTGTGCTGTAGCAATACTTTATCACGTTTGTAAACACTTTTATCTTCAAACACGCCGTTTACATCTCGTTTATAGACTCTCATCAAAGAATCATTCTGCAAAATACTCGAATCCTTCAATTCAAGCGGATACTCTGTAGGCGGCAATAAAATTGGATTGGAAGTATGCATAAAATTCGATTCTTTCCGGTATTTCGGCATTTTGAAATCGCCTAATAATTTGACGAGTTCCCCTTGTACGTTATTCGAAATCTTGTTATTGAATCCGCCAACTTTTGTCCCCATCATGCTTAGCAAACCTTCTTTCATACTTCCTTTAAAGCTGAAATTTTCCCGGTCGAACAGCATGGTCTGCAGGTTACTTTTCCAAAACGTAGAATCGTTGTATGAAACGGGCATTTTCGGAACAATATCGTCCGGATTATGAATGAGCAAGCTGTAGCCAGGATCAGCAAAAAGTGTTTGATACTCCTTAGCAAAGGTCTTGTTTCCAATCATCGGATTGGCAAATGAATACACCTTAAAACTGTTTTTGGAACTCAATTTAGATGTCGGCAGGAAATACAAATAAGCTCTTGTCATTTGAGCCAGTGCCCCACCTTGTGAATGACCAATGATGTAAATCGTATATATTCCTTGTTTATTGAGGCTCTGAATTTGTTTCAAAACATCTTCCGCGCAATAAGACAAACCCAGAATATATCCGGCATGAACTGCGGCGTTTTCATCTTCGGCACATTTGTAAATAAACGAAGTTTCTCCTTTGAAAATCGTGTCTTTTGCCGGAACTAATGAAGAATACATGTTTTCCAGCCAGCTCGATTTCTTGTCTGTCGAACCTCTGAAATTGACTACCGCTTTTGTTTTTGACTGATCAACGTAAACCTGAAATATGTTATCCATTCCGTAAGCCGGAGAGGTATAAATTCGCGTATATTCCTTGGGAAGGATCGCCAAATCCGAGCCTTCCAGATCCAAATAGGTAAAAGAATTGCAGATTTGAATAAAATCACGGGCTTCTTTTGCGTCGAATCCGGGAGAATGCTGCGCGTGCGAATCCAGGCACAGCAAGGTAAAGAATATTATTAGACACTTATTCATGGAGAGTTGAGTACTTCGTTCTACTCTGATAAAGCAAAAATTATTCCGTGGTTACACCAGCTGATCTTTCCAAGGAATTATTCCTCTTATATTGATGCAGGCGCAGGATCTATTTCAGCTTTTCATTGTTGTGATGCCGATCAGCATCTCTTCCTGTTTTCTTTGCAAGGTTTTTCTCCAAAGCTTCTTCGAGGTCAATTCCGGTTTGATTGGCCAAACAGATCAATACAAAAAGCACATCGGCCAGTTCGTCTCCCAGGTCTTTGCCTTTATCGCTTTCCTTTTCGCTTTGTTCACCATACCTGCGTGCGATAATTCGTGCTACTTCCCCAACTTCTTCCGTAAGCATGGCCATGTTCGTCAATTCATTGAAATAACGGACTCCCACTTCTTTGATCCATTGATCGACTTTTTGTTGTGCTTCTGAAATTTCCATTATTCCCTGTTTTTTGAATCGATTAGAATTGTAACTGGTCCATCGTTGAGCAAATCTACCTTCATATCCGCTCCGAATGATCCGGATTGAACTGTTTTCCCCAATGCCGAACCTGCTTTCTGAATGAAGGATTCGTAAAGCGGGATGGCTTGTTCGGGTCGGGCTGCAGCTATGAAGCTCGGTCTGTTTCCTTTTTTGGTAGATGCATGTAGGGTAAACTGGCTCACCACCAATAATTCTCCGCCGACATCCTGCAAAGAGCAATTCATTTTGCCTTCTTCATCTGAGAAAATACGCATCTGGATCGTTTTTTGGATCAACCAGTCCACGTCTTCTTCCGAATCGGTTTGTTCGATGCCCAAAAGCACTAATAAACCCAAGTCAATTTGACCGATTATCTGATTTTCTACTGTAACACTTGCTCGGGAAACCCGCTGAATGACTAGTCGCATAAGCTCAAAGGTAATTTTATTATCCCAAAGAAAACGCTGCTTCTTTCTCGAACTATTTCTTCGTTATATAACGATATTATAATATCATGACATCATGCTTTTACTCCAAACCCCGCTTATTCCTGCGATGTACATCGTCATCGTCTCCGGTCATTAGTTGCAGGTATGTAAAGTAACGGCTCTCATAAATTTCACCGCTTTTGACAGCTTCTTTCACAGCACAAGCCGGCTCATTCAAATGCTGGCAATTGTGAAACTTGCATTGACCTATTAACTCACGCATTTCCGGGAAATAATGAGAAATCACTTCTTTTTCCAGGTCCACAATCCCAAAAGCACGGATTCCGGGAGTATCAATGATAAATCCACCCGACTGCAAAGGATGCATTTCCGCAAAAGTGGTGGTATGCTGCCCCTGGTGATGAGCGGATGAAATTTCTCCGACACGCAAATCCAAATTCGGATCTAAGGCATTCACTAAAGTACTTTTCCCTGTTCCGGAATGCCCGGCAATCATGACCTGTTGATCTTTAATTTCTTCTCTTAAAAATTCAATGTCTTTATCATTTGTTGCAGAAATACCATGACAAGGATAACCTATCGATTCATACATGAACATGATTGCTTTCAAATCCAGCAAACCTTCGTCATCTAACAAATCGACTTTATTAAAGATCAGTGTTGTAGGAATTCGGAATGACTCTGCGGCAACCAAAAAACGGTCGATAAACACAAAATGCGTTTCAGGATATTTCAGTGTAACCATGAGGTAAGCGCGATCCACATTTGCAGCAAGAATATGCATCTGCTTGCTCAGGTTCGTGCTCTTTCGAACGATGTAATTTTCACGCAGTTCGTAGTCTACAATCACCCGTTTTCCTTCCTCATCAATTTTAGGGTCCAGGATCACAATGTCGCCAACAGCAATCGGATTGGTGGTTTTTAAGCCCTGGAGTTTCAATCTTCCGCGGACTCTGCATTCCACCACATCTCCGGTTGGCATCAGAACCTGGTACCATTTCCCCGTTGACTTTAAAACTCTTCCGCGCAGATCAATCATACCACAAAGATACTTAAAAAGCTAACCACAAAGAGCACGAAGCACACAAGGAATAGTTTGGAGGAATGTAAAGAATATTTGAGAAAGCTCCCGATTACTTCTCAAAAGCCAGCCTTACAATCCCTTCACGCCTTTGCGGTAAAAAGTCAGGCGTTTTTTAACCAAACCAACTTTATTCCGTTGGCAATCGTTATCTTCGTAGCCAAAGTTTTTAGTATGTCGATTGAAGTAAAGAACCTTTCCAAATATTACGGTGAACAAGCAGCAGTGAACGATATTACTTTTTCCGTTGGAAAAGGTGAGATCATTGGTTTCCTTGGGCCAAACGGAGCAGGTAAATCAACGACAATGAAAATGATCACCGGATTTATTCCTTCATCTCAGGGAGAAATCAGTGTGTGTGGAATTCCTGTTTCTGTAGATTCTATTGAAACCCGGAAACGAATCGGTTATCTTCCTGAAAACAATCCTTTGTATCTTGACATGTACGTGAAGGAATACCTGGAATTTGTAGGAAAAATATACAAGGTAAAAAATCTGAAAGAACGCGTAAAAGAGATGATCAAATTGGTTGGGCTTGAAGTAGAGCAAAACAAAAAGATCGGAATGCTTTCCAAAGGTTACCGCCAGCGTGTAGGTCTTGCTCAGGCAATTATTCACAACCCGGATGTATTGATTTTGGATGAGCCGACTTCCGGTCTGGATCCGAACCAATTGGTTGAAATCCGTGAATTGATCCGAAGAATCGGGAAGGAAAAAACAGTGATGCTTTCTACGCACATCTTGCAGGAAGTGGAAGCCATTTGCGACCGTGTTGTGATTATACGACAGGGTAAACTGGTTGCGGATAATTTAGCTTCCAACTTACAATTGGCAACAGACACACAAGTTGTCTATGCTGAATTTGACGGATCTGTAACGAAAAACCTACTTCAAAAAATTCCGGGTGTTTCAAAAATTGAACGTGTTACGGATTCTACTTACCTCATCGAAAGTCAATCGATAGATGATTTACGTAAAACGGTAGCGCAATTTGCGCAGAAAAACAACTTATTGGTCCTGACTTTGAGAACGGAAGAAAAATCATTGGAAGAAGTCTTCAAGTCATTGACGAAATAATCGCTCTGAACACAGTTTCAATTCGTGTCCGGAATAACGTGATCCGCTTTCTCTCCCAAAATCCGTTTTGCCAAATAATGCATCACATAAATAAGCGGTGTGAGACAAACAGCAATTAGTAATTTGGTCAGATAGCCGGTTATTGCCAAAACAAGGACCATTTTCAAGGAATAGGCACCGGAAAGATACAAACCGATTATTGCAACGATAAATGAATCCACCAACTGAGAAACCACCGTTGACCCCGTACTTCGAAGCCAGATCATTTTTCCTTTGGTATGCTTATTGAAAAAATGAAAGAGCTGTACATCCAATAATTGGGATACGATAAATGCCAGGATACTTCCCACCATAATCCACAACGAACCGCCGAAAGCTTTTGCAAATTCAGCATCTGAAAGCCAGGAACCTTTTGCTGTTGGCAGCTGCACGGCGCAGTAGACGATGATAAAACAAAAGGCAATTAAACCCGTTGTGATCCAGCTTAATCTGCGAACAGCCTGTTTTCCGAAGTACTCATTCATGACATCTGTCAATAGAAAAACTACCGGCCAGGGTACAATTCCAGCAATCATTGGAGCTAAATAAGGGCCCATGTAAACCAGTTTGGCAGAGATCAATTCGGCAACAATGGCACTGGTGATGAAAATTCCGGCCATCACCATAAATGCTATTTCTTTTCTTGTTCGAAGCATGAGGGTCGAAGATACTATATTTCCCTCTTTCCGAATCGTGTTCCACGAAACTTCGCACCTAAAAGCTACGCTTTTTTTAAATTAATTCTCTTCGCTGAACTGCACTAACGCTTGTTCAGTTATCAAAAGCTACGCTTTTTCTTCTATTTTTGCGCCAATAAATAAGAATCCCGGCGATAAATACCGGAATCAAAAAAAAGACACATGAAAAAGAATGTCATTGAAGAATTAAGATGGAGAGGAATGATACAGGATATCATGCCCGGTTTGGAAGAACAACTGCTTAAAGAGATGACATCCGGTTATGTGGGCTTTGATCCGACTTCCGACTCGCTGCACGTAGGAAATTTACTTCCGATAATGCTTTTGAAGCACTTCCAGCTGGCAGGACACAAACCATACACTTTGGTGGGGGGAGCTACCGGAATGGTTGGAGATCCGTCCGGAAAATCTGCAGAGCGCAATTTACTCGACGAAAAGACCCTGAATCACAATGTGGCTTGTTTCGAGAAGCAATTACGCAAATTTTTGGATTTTGAAGAAGGTGAAAATAAAGCGGAACTGGTGAATAATTTCGACTGGATGCGTCATTTCTCGTTCCTGGAATTTATCCGTGATGTTGGAAAACACATTACTGTGAACTACATGAGCGCGAAGGATTCCGTGAAAAAACGCATCGAAACGGGAATTTCCTTTACGGAATTTTCTTACCAGTTGATCCAGGGTTACGATTTCCTGCATTTGTACAGAACGAATAACGTAAAAGTGCAATTCGGTGGTTCCGATCAGTGGGGAAATATCACGACAGGAACGGAATTGGTGCGCAAAATTGCAAGCGGCGAAGCATATGCATTTACCTGTCCTTTGTTGACGAAGGCAGATGGAGGAAAGTTCGGTAAGACAGAATCCGGAACAGTTTGGCTGGATCCTGAGAAAACAAGTCCTTACGCTTTCTACCAATTCTGGTTAAATGCAACCGATGCTGATGCTGCAAAACTGATTCGCTTCTACACTTTGAAGACCCAGGAAGAAATTGAAGCAATTGAAAAAGAACACAACGAAGCACCTCATCTGCGTACCTTGCAAAAAGCAATTGCGGAAGAAGTAACAACTCGTGTTCATGGAAAAGAAGCTTTGGAAATGGCTATCGCGGCGTCTAATATCTTGTTCGGAAAATCCACTTCGGAAGATTTGAAGAAATTGTCGAACGATGCCTTCCTGAGCGTTTTCGACGGTGTTCCAATGGCAACAATTAAGCGTTCCGAATTAACAGATGGAATTAGTATTGTTGACCTATTATCAGCAAGAACAGGGTTTCTACCATCAAACGGAGAAGCGAAACGCGAATTGAAAGCGAATGCTATTTCCTTGAACAAAGACAAAGTAAGTGAAGGCACTTTGGTTGGCCCAAGTGATTTGATCAATGAAAAATTCATCCTTTTAGGAAAAGGAAGGAGGAATAATTACATTGTAATTGTGGAATAAAAACCGTTCAAATCCCGTAGACACGCGATGCGTCACGTGCCTACGGGATCGACCCATTATCTTGGGCGGCTGCCCAATGTTTTCTGGAAGAAATCTTCCGTTTTTTCGCTCGACTTTAAGATCTGATCAAACATTTCATCTGTACGTTCCTTATTCTTCTCCAGGACTTCAAAATTGTGTTCGGCATTCTTCTCCTTAAATTCTTTTTCCTTCTCCAGGTTTTTCTGAATGGTGTGATAATGTCCTTCGTAGTAGTTTTCCAGGCGCAACAATTCAGCGCGATCGGAATTAAAGGTTCTCAAATCTGTTTCCATCAAAGCCAAAGTCTGGTAATTCAATGAATTCAAGTAACGATTCATGTCGTTAAATTTATAATTCGGATTCTTTTTTGAATATCCTTTCAAACCTGTCACTCCTCTTTTAATCAATTTCTCCAGCGTTTTGTATTCCTTCCCGATTGCAGCAGGGTACATCAAAGAATCATACGTTTCCTTGTGAAAACGATACAAACCGCTTAATCCACCCGCAATTTGAGTGTCATATAAAATGATCGAATCGTTGTAATAAATCGGGGCTGAATTGAGAATCTGAAGATTGGTGTAGCTCATTTCATAGGCCACTTTCAGAAATTTAAAACGATTCTCGTATGTAAGATCCTGGTGTGCGAGTGCATCCCATCGGCTTCTCAAACTATCTATTCGCATGATGGAATGGAATAAACTGTCTTTCCAAAGTCTGAACGTTGGCGGAACAAGGGTTGAATCGAAACTAACCGGAGTTGAATAGCTGCTCGATTCAAGCATCAATTTCCCCATTTTTTCTCTGATCGAAGTGATGTCTTTCGAAATTCTCGCTTTTTCCTTTCCAAGTTGTGCCACACTTTTCTTTTGTTCGGAAATCACTTTTTTCACCAAACTATTGGCAGGTTTATCTGTAGTTTTGAAAATTTTGGTTTCAGCAGAAATAATTCGTTTACTGATTGCATAAGCTGATTTATTGATCTTCCTGGCAGCTTTACTGTAAAGAGCCACACTGTCGTTGATATCTCTCAGATCCGCAAATTCTTCGTGTAACTGGTCTTTTTCAATAATTTCGAAGGATTCTCTAAACTTATCGTTTAGATGCAAGCCCAGGTAATTGAAGTGATGCACTGCCATCGAGCTGTAATTCGCCGGATTGAACTTCAAACCATCTTTTGCAACCTTGATCCACTTATCGTTCAGGTTCATAGAAGCATATTCTGAAACATATCCCTCAAAATCTACCGGTTTTCCCGTTTCTTTTTCAAGGATCGAATCCCAATTTTTTGTTCTTCTGGTAAAATCCTCCATAGAAACAGGATGCTCTCTCAACTGAAATTCAGGTTGGGATGGTAAATGGGATTGTACAAACAAATCCGGTTCAACCATATAATTCTCCAGGCTCGGGTAACGGACAAAACCAATATCCGACTTGTAAGAACCCCGTTTCTCTTCCGCCTTTTCAGCCTTCTTTTTGTCCTTTTTATCCCATTTGTACTGCTTAACTTTCTGACGTTTCTCTTTGGAGATCTTCGCTAGTTTTTTCTGTCGTTTCAAAGTGATCTTTTCCTTTTTAAGAAGGTCTTCTTTATACTTGGGAATACGGCCAATATAGCCTGCATCCCAGGTAGGATCGCATAAATACCACTTTCGATCTACTTTAAAAGCCACCCATTCGTGATCAGAACTTGCAATGAGAGGAATGGAATCTGACAAAAACTGGGCAGTATATCCCTCAACAGTTGTTGCTTCAATACCGGCATTTTTTAAGAGTTCAACAGTTAATGCGCTATATCCCTGGCAAACGGTACTTTTTGCTTTTAGAACTGCTCCGGCCGATTTATACTCCAGGGGTTTTCCTTTTTCAATTGCACTATAATCATAGGAAATATTATGCGTGACCCATTGATAAATATGAACCGCTTTCGTGCTGTCATCCACTAAATTTTTCGTCAGATAGGAGGCTAAGGATTTGGTGTTTTTCCGGGCTTCTTTCGGAACCTTCAGGAATTCGATTTTTTCTTGTGCAAACAAGGTATATCCTGCAAGGAAGGTGATTATTAGGCAGTAAAGTTTCATTTTCAAAAGGTTTGACTTTTTCTTCGGCACAAAGGTATTTCTTTTTCCGAACTAAAGAGTTAAATCAGTTAGAATTAACTCGAAACGATTCCAGGAATTAGTCTCTTTTAAAGATTGGAATTGAGATCGTTACCTTGGTCCCGCGTAAAATTCCTTTTTCCTCCAGGCTTTCAATGGAGAAATCAAACTCAGACTGGTATCTTTCCTTAAACAAATTCAATCTTTCGGAAGTAATTTCCGTGGCATAGGATTTATGATCCGAATCCTTTGCACTGGCTTTGCTTTTGGCGTATCCGATTCCATTATCGATGATCTCCACAATCAACCGATTGCCTTCAATTCGCCCAAAATTCAGTTGGATCTCGCCACCTTGTTCCAAACCTTTGAATCCATGAAGAATGGCATTCTCCGCAAAAGGCTGAATCAGCATGGGTGGAATGAACTTCGTTAAACCTTCTTTCGTCAGGGAAGTTTCTATTTGAAAGACAAAACGATTCTTGAATCGCATCTGCTCCAATTCGAGGTACATTTGCAGCGAATCAATTTCTTTTTGGATGGTAATTTCCGTTTCCCTGGAGTTGGTTAACGTTAACCGAATAAGTTTGGATAGTTTCAATAAATAACGCTCTGCCAATTCATTTTCATCATAGAGCAGGAAACTTTGAATGGAATTCAGGGCATTGAAAATGAAATGCGGGTTCATTTGGGCCAACAAAGCCTTTTGCTCCAGAATCTCCATATTTCGTTGAACTTCAGCCTTCCTACTGATCGTTTTGATCCTTCTCAGCAAGATCCAAACCACCCCGATCAGCAAACAAATCGTGACTACAATATAAAACCAGATTTGTTGGTAAAATGGTGGTGTAATCTCTATCGAAGTTAAAAAATAGGGCTGAGACCATATTCCGTTCTCATTTTTGTATTTGATCTCAATATTGAATTTGTCGTATGCCGGATTGAGCAATAAAATCTCCCCGTTGTAGCCTGTGCTCCAGGAAGAAGTTTTTGACAAACGGTATTTGTAAGGCGCGTTTCCTTTGGTTTTAAAGTTGGTAGAGGTCAATCTGATCCGGATCACTTTATACCGATAATCCAGGGAAATCGAGTTATTCCTGCATTCAATTTTCTTTCCGTTTGCAGAGATATCCAAAATCTTTACCTGCCGACCAGGTGAAGAATTGGCCCAATTATAGGAAGCATCTGTTTTGGAAAGTCCGTCTTTTGTAGCAAAATACATGGTATTATTATACTCGTGGCAAGCATTCACTTCTTGCGATTTCAAACCCTGGAACGGGGTCAGATTCTGTACCCGATATCCACTTCCTCCGTCATAAAAGATTCGGGAAACTCCCTTATTTGAACAAGCGTATAAATAATTTTTACTATCAACAAACAAGTGGTTGATGTGATTGGACAACAGGCCATTATCTTCATTGATAATTTTTACCACCTTTTCATTCCGGACAATAAATATCCCTTTACCACCGGTTCCAATGACCAATCCCCAATTCTTTGCATACTCCAAATTTGTTACCCGGGTATTTCGCAATTTCCTGGAGTATTCTATGGGATCAAAGATGCCGTTCTTAAATTTATAAGTGCCTTTTAAGTCTGCAATAATGATATCCTTGTTTGGAAGTAATGCAATCGCTTTTGTGAGAGACTTTACTTTCCTGAACTTTTTTAGATCCCGATGGAGATGAATGATCTGTTTTTCCCCTTTCTTGTTAAACCGAACTATTCCCAGACCTGCCATGATAATCGAAGTATCACTTTCTTTGCACCAGCTGAGAAAACCGATCTCGAAAAAAGGAATTCCGGGAATCGGCTTCAGGTTTTTCTCTTCCAATTTTCCGATGAATGGAGTATTACCCAGATAAGGAATGATCCCATTTTGGGTAATAAAACTTTCTGACAACTCCTTTCCTGAATGAAAATCATAATATGCATGGATATTGGACACAATAAAATGCTTTTCACTTCTGAAAACCCGATAGATATTGTTATCACGAGAGTTATTGGAGAATTTACAGTTTAAAACACTCAAATTCGGAGTATAAATAACTCCGTTTTCTAAGGTTGAGAACCAGTAACCTCCCTCCCTGTCTTTACAAATACTCGTAATTGAGTATTGCTTCAGGAAATGCCTGGGCTTTCGTTTTAATCCGTTTTTTTCGATGTTTTCAAAGAAATAAGCCCCTTTTAGCGTGCCGATCCAAAGATCTTTTCCAATTTTATTGGATCCCACAATGTATTCCATGTTACAGGAATCTCCCTGCAAATCATAAATTGTATTTTTGTTAGTGAGATAAACAGCTCTCCCAAATTGGTTTATTTCTTGCCTCCCAATAGCCATATCCCTGCGGGTTGCATAGATATTGATGCTGGCTTTCCTGTTATCAAAGGATAAGTTTACCACTCCGTTTTTGTATGCCTTACTATCTAATGTAAATAACCAGGCATCGTCGATCCTGGTGTAGTTTGAAGTATGAATGGTCTTCAGATGAGTCGTTTTTCCTTTTGGAGAAATTTTCAGGATCTCATTTTTTACTTTTATTGAATAATAAAGATTACCGCTTTTATCATAATTAAACCAGGAATAGGGAGCCAGGTAAACTCCTCTAAATCCAGCAATCAAATGATTATACTTATAAGGATAAACACGGTCATTCTCGAAATAACACAGTTGATCATTGAAACTTTTGAACCAGATCCGTCCTTTGTGATCTTCTACAACCTTAAAAACCACATTGTCAAGCAACCCGTTTTCTTTGGTGAATAAACGGTACCGATAACCGTCAAAGCGCACAACTCCCCGATCCGTGCAAATCCAGATAAACCCTTTCCGGTCCTGGTATACATAATAAGTCTCCGAGCTTGGTAAACCATCAGTCACAGAGATATTGGTATAAGCCGGCTCCCACAATCTTTCCTGCGCAAAGGTACAATGCCCGAATACGAGCAGAAAAACCAGAAGTCCGTTTATCTTTTTTATCAATGTCATTTTAATCTTTGATGAAAACCGGGATCAGGATCATAATTTTTGTTCCTTTTGGTTTCCCCGCATCGTCTGTCAATTTTTCAATCACAAAATCAAACTCCGCATCGTACTTTTCTCTAAATAAACTCAATCTTTCAGAGGTGATCTGCATTCCATAAGATTTATGCTCCGAATCCAACCCATTTTCTGCTTTCGATTGATATCCGATCCCATTATCCGTAACTATTACAACTAGTCTGTTCCCTGCTAATTCCTTAAAATTCACCTCTAACCTACCGGGAATATCGAGGCCTTTAAATCCGTGAATAATTGCATTTTCTACGAAAGGCTGAATCAGCATCGGCGGAATGTGGTTTTGGAGTTCTACATGCGTCAATGAAATAATAAACTCGAAATCAAAACGGTCTTTGAAGCGCATTTTTTCCAATTCCAAATACTTTGTCAAAACGTCTATTTCCTGTCGGATGGTGACTTCACTTTCCCGCGAATTGTTCAGGGTCATCCGGATCAACTGTGAAAGCATCTGCAGGTATTTTTCGGCCAGGTGATTTTCATTATAGACCAAAAAGCTTTGAATGGAATTCAGGGAGTTGAAAATAAAATGCGGATTCATTTGTGCCAACAAAGCTTTTTGCTCCAATTTCTCGATTAAACGCTTGTATTTTCGCTGGCGGTTGATCTGAACAGCTCTGATCCTGAAAAGGACAAATGCAACTAAGAAACTGCTCAAAACCAGGAAAAGATAGAACCAAAAGGTTTCTACAAATTTAGGTTGCTTGTGAAGAGCTAATATCCTATAAGGTTTTTGCCACATCCCATTGTCGTTCAAGTAAGACAATTCCAAATCATATTCCCCGGAAGTTAAATCATAGAAATCAATACTCCCATCGTTTCCGTAAGTCCATTTATCTGTTGCCAAAAGCCGGTATTTGTACCGTTGACTTCCCAGGCTTTTGTAGTTTGTTGAACGCAATTCAATGTGGATCATTTTTGAATTACTGGCCAGTTCAAGGTTTCTGGATTTCGGATAGATCGTTTTCCCATCCACAATCAATCCCTTTACGGAAACCTGCTTTTTTAGCGGATTGATCAAAAAGCTAAGATTCGCAGGAAACTTTGAAATTCCTTTTTTGGTCGCCAGGAAAACCATTTCCCCATCCAGGTAAATATAGTTGACCTCATTGGTTGCAAGTCCGTTGGCATTTAAGATATTATGGATCCGCACATACTTATTGCCGATAAAAAACAATTTTGAAACGCCGCTATTCGTTGCGATCCAGCAGGTATTTCCATTTTTCTCTACTTGAAGGGTATTGATCTGATCACTCACCAAACCATTTTCACTGGTAATATGATTCGTTATCCTTCCATCCTTAAAAACATATATTCCTTCTCCCCTTGTGCCAATAATCAAACCCAGTTCTTTTGAAAACCTAACACAGGAAACCCGATTATTCTGAATTGTCTTGGGGAACATTGAATTATCCAAAAGTCCTTTTTTCAAAGAAAACAGCCCTTTTGTATTTCCAACAAAAATTTCACCTTTGTCATTTGAACAAACGGTTTCAAAAAAGTGATGGAGGGTTTTATCGTATTTTTTTAATGTAAAATAATCGTAGAGTGTATCCAGTTTTCCGTTTTGATGAATACGCATAACCATAGAAGCACAGGTTACCATACTCGTATCATGCTCGTTGAAATTGTCATAATAAACCGGGACCCGCCAATATTTTTTGTTTTTCACATCAATCGGCTCTTTGTTTATACTAGGTAAAAGGAGAATCTTGTTGAATCTTGAAACACTATTTCTTGAAATATTATTGGCCGTGTATAAGGGATAATGGTCCTTTAATCGAAACACTCCCAAATGATTGGAATAAAAGACATCCTTGTTCCTATCAACCGCCACATGCGTCACATCGACCTCTTTTTCCTGCCCAAAAATCGAGATGTTCTTCACAATTGAATTCGGCATATACACAATTCCCTTGTCAAGGGTAGAAAACCACAAACCTCTTTCTCTGTCTTTCAAGACAGAAGAAACTTTGAATCCCTGAAGTAAATGCTGCCTTGGGGCATTGGCAAGCCCGTTCTTTGGAATGTCCTTCAGTCTGTGCGTTCCATTTACCGTAGTAATCCATAGATCATTCTTCATAGAAAAGAAACCTGTAGCCCCCGGAAAATGGAGCGTTTTATCCGGATGGTCTAAATCGTAAAAACAATCCTGGATGCGCATGATCCTGACTCCATTCACAGATTTCAACTCACAAAGGCCACTTTGCATATTCTTTTTATATACTTCCTTATTAACCGTTTTACGTTCCAATTTTCCATTTTTACGGATACTGGCTTTGAATATCTCTTTGTAAAACTGGCTTAATCGAATATTAAAGGTTGTAAGATAGGTCCCATTAATGAGGTCAAAGGTTAGTGGATCTGTCGCAAATGTAGTTAAGCTGGTTTTCCCCTTTGAATTAATCTTCAGAATTCCATTATTGCCGGAGCTGAAAAAGACATTGTCCTTCTTATCTACCGTAAATGTTTTATATGGATAAAGATTATTTCCAATATACCTGGAAATCAAATGATTGTACTTGTATTTTATAACCCGATGCTTCCCGGTATCGTAATAACTCAACAATCCGTTATAACTGACAAACCAGATTCGTCCTTTATAATCCTCGTAAACCCAAAAGATGACATTATCCGGAAGACCGTTTTTTGTAGTCAGGACTTCCATTGTAAATCCGTCATACTTTACGACTCCGCGATCGGTGCAAAACCAAATATATCCCTGCCGGCCCTGGTAAACAAAGTAAGTTTCCGAACTGGGCAGACCTTCTTTGATTGAAAACGTTCTGTAAGCAGGTTCCCAACTTGTTTGCGCAAGGGAAATGCTTCCCAAAAAGAAGGTTAGAAAAACGGCGATATGTCTTTTTAAGTTCAACACTTATTTTGCAGGTGATTTCGAAAATAATTCTTCCGGATATTGAATATCCACTAAAAATAATCCTTTTGCAGGAACAGACAATTTGGCTTCACCACGGTCTTTGGAAGCAATGATTTGAAGCAGATCTTGCTTATTCAGATTTCCAAAACCAACATCCAGTAAAGTGCCGACCACCGCACGGACCATATTTCTCAGAAAGCGATCTGCCGTTATTTTAAAATACCAACTATCTGACGACAATTGCACCCATTCGGCTTCTGAAACCGTACAAATATTCGTTTTTACATCTGTGTGCAATTTGGAAAAAGAGGTAAAATCCTGTGTCCCAAACAAAACAGTCGCCGCTTCATTCATCGCCTTAAAATCAATCTCATTTACCAGGTAATAACTATCCAGTAAAAAAGCATCTTTCTTTTGGTGGACAAAGTAATGATAAGTCCTTGAAACCGCTGAAAACCGTGCATGAAATTCAATGCTTACCGGTTGAGCAGAAAACACTGCAATATCCTCCGGAAGCATCTTGTTTAATTTATAAACTAACTGATTTGTATCCAATTCCTTATCCAAATCAACGTGCAGTACATAATAGGATGCATGAACACCCGTATCAGTTCTGCCGCAGCCAACTACAGAAACCGGATTATTTCCCATTAATTGAGTCAATCTCCGTTCCACTTCTTCCTGAACAGAAGCGGCATTCGGCTGAATTTGCCAACCATGATAATTCGTTCCGCGATAAGCGAGTTCCAGAGCATATCTAAATGTCATGGCGCAAAGTTAATCAATTCGTTTGCTTGGCAGTTAATCACTTGAATGCTTCAAATTCTTAACATTATAATAATGCGCCTCGATTTAATTAATTATTTCGTAACACAGCAGTAATTATTAAGGAAAGTATCAGGAATACTTTTGCTACGAACATTAACAAGGATCACAATGCAGGTAAGTAAGGGACAAACCATACTTTTAGTGGATGACGAAAAAGATATTCTGGAATTTTTGCAGTATAATCTGGAGCGGGAAGGATATAAAGTATTTGTTGCCAATGACGGGCTCGAAGGAGTTGAAATGGCCCAGAAAGTTTCCCCGGACCTGATCCTTATGGATGTCATGATGCCGCGAATGGATGGAATTGAAGCATGTCAGACTATCAGGCAAGAATTGCAGCTTAATTCACCACTGATTGCTTTCCTCACTTCCAGGGCGGAAGATTATTCGCAGGTTGCCGGTTTTGAAGCCGGAGCAGATGATTATATCACCAAACCGATCAGACCGCGTTTACTGGTTTCAAAAGTAGAAGCATTATTGAGAAGAGCCGGAAGAATCAATGGCGGCGAAACCGAGATCAAAACATCTTCTATTACTGTTAATCGCGAAAAATTCCTGGTATACATGAACGACGAAGAGATTCAATTGCCGAAAAAGGAATTTGAATTGATCGAATTGCTTGCTTCAAGACCCGGAAAGGTATTTACCCGCGAACAAATCCTGACAACCGTTTGGGGCGATGAAACCATTGTTGGCGAGCGCACAATCGATGTTCATATCCGAAAACTAAGAGAGAAACTAGGAGAATCGTATATTCGTACCATTAAAGGTGTTGGTTATACATTTTCTGAAAAGTGAAAAAATTAAATCCGTTTACCATAGTTCTTTTAGGAAGTGCCATCGTTGCAACGTTTTTAACGCTTACACTGCTGGTTGTAAACTTCTTCGATCCGATTCCTGTGGGAGCATTCGTGTCCATTATCCTTTTTGGATCCCTGGCTACATTCATCTCGTTTTACTTCCTTTTCAGAAGGTTTATTTACAACCGTCTGCGGATTCTTTACCGTTCTATCCGAAAGGGAAAACTAATGCCTGATGAAAAGCTTTACATCAATATGTCTAAGGATATTATTGGTGCGGCCGAATCGGAGTCTAAAAAATGGAGTGAACAGCGAAGCTCTGAAATTACTCAGCTTCAGGAACAGGATAAATTCAGACGAGAATTCATTGGGAACCTGGCACACGAGTTAAAAACTCCGGTTTTCTCGATCCAGGGCTACGTTCTGACCTTATTGGAAGGCGGATTGGAAGATGACCGGGTGAACCGAATGTTTTTGGAACGCGCTTCCAAGGCGATCGACCGGATGACCAATATCCTGAATGACCTGGACGAACTGACCAAGCTGGAAGTAAACGACCTGAAAATGGACCAGCGTCCGTTTGACCTGAAAGAACTTGCCCGGGAAGTGATGGACAGTTTAGAGCTTCGCTCGCAGGAAAAACACATCAAACTGCGCTTTGCCAAAGAATACAGCAAAGAGATCATGGTGCGTGCTGACCGCGGGAAGATTGCACAGGTATTGACCAATCTCATCAGCAATTCAATTTCTTACGGAAACGAGAACGGAGAAACTCAAATCCGTTTTTACGAAGTGGACGATTTGGTTTCGGTAGAAATTTCTGATAACGGTCCGGGAATTGAGCCCCACGAATTACCGCGTTTGTTCGAGCGTTTCTACCGGGTGGAAAAAAGCCGCAACCGCAACGAAGGCGGATCAGGATTGGGTCTCTCGATTGTGAAACACATCCTGGATTCCCACAACCAAACGATTTCCGTTCGAAGTACTATCGGTGTCGGAAGTACCTTTACCTTTTCTTTGGACAAATTCGAAGGAACTTCATCCACTTTGGTGACTTCCCGAGGGATTACGATTAAGTAGGTTTAAAGAAAGTTTAAAAGGTTCAAAGTCCCGATTGCTATCGGAATTAAAGGATCAATTCGAACAATTCTGCAAGATATTCCTGCTCCAATTGCCCCGTCGTTGGAATCAATACTGCTTTTTTCTGTAAGAACTGCAAATCCATAAGGGTCGAATAGCCGTTCCGGGAAACGATCGTTTCTGCAGAAGCTATTTCTGCATCGGCTTCTTTCCAATCAGTAACTGCCTTTACATTTGGCGGGATTTCCGAATAGATTTTGGGAGAAATGAGTGTCAGGTTTTGTGTTCCGTAGTGTTCCACAATCCACTGGAAAAACTGTTCCGAATAGGGTTCCGGTCCGCTGACAATTCCAACTACTTTTCCGGGAACAAGGGAGATTTCGGTATCCTGAAAACGCGAATAAAACCCAATATAACCTGATTTCGGAACGGGATTGCTTAAAACTCCGGCAAGGCGTTTCTGTTCTTCGTCCATGATCCATATCTCAGAAAACCGGTTCATCCATTTACGATGAATGCGCTGTGCGATCCAGCCTGCTTTTGGCGGTAATAAAACCTGGTGTGTCATGAAAATCGACGGTACTTGATCCGAACGGAATCCGTAACAATGATCAGAAAGAACGAGCGTTATTCCATATTCGCTGACCAGTTTTTCTGTTTGCTGTTGTTCAGCTCTGATCCAGCGTGAAAAACGCCAGGCATTGCGTCGCATTTCAGAAGTGAAGTTGCCATCGCCTTTGAAACGAAATTGAAATCCTTCTGTCAGTAAATAGTCTGCGGGTATTTCATAAGCAGTAAAAACCGCCTTCTGTGCTGAAGTACAGAAAATAACCAGTTCATTTCCCTGTTCGGAGAGTTGCTTCAATAAAGAGATCGATCTGGCCACATGTCCGCTTCCCCAGTCGAGGCAGGAGAATAAAATGCGTTCATGCAACAGTTCGGCCGGAATCATACGCTATTCACTTCTCTTCAGGTTGATCGGAGCTGCTTTCGAAAGTACATAAGGGAAATTCTCTTCCACATACGAACTCGGATCCAAACCGAACTCATTCTTTTCAGTCAAAGCTCTTCCTTTGATGAAGAAATACATATTCATGATTAACTTGTGGAACCAGGGCAATTCGTTGTCGTTCGACAGGAATTTACGGATCACAATGAATTTGAAATCACCGATGTGGTCGCTGTGATGGTATTCGCACGCATACCGGGATTTGATCTCAATTTCCCCGTTTTGCACCAATTCTTCTACCACCTGCTTGAACATCATATCCAATTTAGGCTGGATACGGAAACCTAATTTGAAATCAATACGGATCAAATCATTCTCATCGTGTTTGGTCACTTTGTAATCTTTCGTATAGGGTTCATCCGTTGTATGAACGTGTACAAACCAATAACGTTCCGCACGCTTTGGCTGCTGCTCCAGGATCGAATAGAATACTTTCGATTCCACTTCATCCACACGCTCCGCACTGGTTAAATAAACCAAATGAGTTGCGTAAGTTGGAATCTGGTCATCGATCGACAACTTTTGCAGGATCGGCAGATAGCTTTTTACCTTCACAAAGTCAATGATGCTGTTGCGAATGATCTTGCTTTTGTAGATCACATACATGACCGACATCACGGTAACCGCGATAGACAATGTAATATAACCACCCTGTGGGAATTTATCAATCTGTGCAATCAGGAAGCTACTCTCCACGATGAAGAACAAACCAATCAAACCATAACGGAGTATTGGATTCCAGTGTTTTCGAAGGAAATAAAAGAAGAGGAGGCAAGTGGAACTGATCATTGTGAGAATGATGGATAAGCCATAAGCGGCTTCCATTGCTTCGGATTTTTTCAAAAAGAAAACGATCGCAATACAGCCCAGCATTAAAAACCAGTTGATCGAAGGAACATAGAGTTGTCCTTTGATTTCAGAAGGGAAATTTACTTTTACCCGCGGCCATAAATTCAACCGGATCGCCTCATTGATCAGAGTAAATGACCCGGAAATCATGGCTTGGGAAGCTACGATAGCCGCCGCAGTTGCAATGATAACGGAAGCTAGTCTGAAATTATCAGGAACAATGGAATAAAAAGGATTTCCATCCACTTTACCACCTATATTTCCTAATAGATAGACACCTTGACCGAAATAATTCAGTAGAAGCATGGCTTTGACAAAAATCCAACTCACACGAATGTTCTCTTTTCCACAATGTCCTAAATCGGAATACAAGGCTTCACCACCGGTTGTACATAAGAATACTGCTCCCAGCAACCAAAAGCCTTTCGGATAATGAACCAATAAATCGTAAGCGTAATAAGGATTTAATGCTTTCAAGATTGAAGGATCTTTCATGAAATACATGCAGCCCACAATTCCGATCATCAGGAACCAAATCATCATGACCGGACCAAAAAAGCGTCCGATAAACTTTGTTCCAAATTGCTGAATAATGAAAATCCCAATGATAATAGCGATTGCAATTGGTACCGTATTGATTTTCGGATTGACATAACTCAACCCTTCAACTGCTGAAGAAACCGAGATCGGAGGAGTAATAATCCCGTCTGCCAGCAATGCTGCACCACCAATCATTGCAGGAATCACGAGCCATTTCCGCTGCCTCCTTACTAAGGTGTAGAGCGCAAAAATCCCACCTTCGCCCTTGTTATCGGCGCGCAAAGTAATAATAACGTACTTCAGTGTCGTTTGAAGAGTGATTGTCCAAAAAATACAGGATAAACCTCCCAGGATTAATTGTTCGGTAAGTTCTCTTTTGCCGGCTACTGCCTTCAAAACGTAAAGTGGCGAAGTTCCGATATCTCCGAAAATAATTCCCACTGTGATAATCAATCCCGCGAACGAAAGCGCGTGATGATGCTTCTTTGACATAAGATCTCCGTATTAAAGTGTAAATGTACATATTGGGAAAATCACTTGCTACGATTTGGTGAAAAATCCGCAAAAAACTTTTAGAGATTGTGTACTTTTGCATCGATTTATGGGAAAGAATAAACTGAGACGCTTTGCGGAAATGAAATTATGGGACAATGTCTTCGAACCTACGTTGGCAGCCAATCCACAGGATGCATTTCCACTAAAAGGAAAATGGCACACGGATTACTTCAAAAATTCCAATCCGATTGTGTTGGAATTGGGTTGCGGAAAAGGAGAATATTCTGTAGGACTTGCAAGACATTATCCGAACAAAAACTTCATTGGAGTTGATATTAAAGGTTCCCGTATGTTTGTGGGCGCAAAAGAAGCCCTGGATGAAAGCCTCACAAATGTTGCTTTTCTCAGAACTAAGATCGATTTCATTGAGTCGTATTTCGCTGCCGGTGAAGTGGATGAAATCTGGCTGACTTTCTCGGATCCACAACCCCTGAAACCAAGAAAAAGACTGACTTCCGAACAATTCATTGCACGTTACAAAACTATTCTGAAACCGGGAGGAATTGTCCACCTGAAAACAGATTCCAGCTTATTGTTTGAATCAACAGAAGAACAAATCCAGGAACACAAATACGATTTGATTGAATCTACCTGGGATTTGTATCAATCCATGCCGGAAGACCTGGATCCAACGATCCGTGATATTTTGCATATCAAAACGCATTACGAACAGTTATTTACTGCTAAAGGCTCGGTGATTAAATATTGTTCGTTCAGAATCCATTAAAAATATTCCTAAAACACGAAGGGGCCCGATTAATCGAGCCCCCTTCGTTTATTATACTAATTCTATTATTACGCGACTTTCAATCGTGCTACTTTGCTTTTCGAGAATTGTGCTTTCGCATATTCCAGGTCTACACGGAAATCTTTCTCATTTTTAGACGGCAATTCATACATTGCATCCGTTAGAATTGCTTCACAGATAGAGCGCAATCCGCGTGCACCCAATTTGAATTCGATTGCTTTCTCCACGATGAAATCCAATACGTTTGCGTCAAAGGTCAAACGAATCCCATCAATTTCAAATAATCGTATATATTGTTTGATAATTGCGTTTTTGGGCTCTGTGATGATTCGTTTCAGGCTTTTCGCATCCAAAGGCTCCAGGTAAGTCAATACCGGGAAACGCCCGATCAATTCCGGGATCAACCCATAAGATTTCACGTCGGTCGGAGTGATGTATTTGAGGAAGTTATCTTCATCTACTTTTTCAGCGACCTGAGAACCGAATCCAATGGTTTGTCTGTTTACACGATTTGCAATGATGCGCTCAATCCCGTCGAATGCTCCACCACAGACGAACAAAATATTCTTCGTATCAATGGCGATCATTTTCTGCTCCGGGTGTTTTCTTCCTCCTTGCGGCGGAACGTTTACGGTAGATCCTTCCAACAACTTCAATAAAGCCTGCTGAACTCCTTCTCCGGAAACATCACGCGTAATGGATGGATTATCACTCTTACGGGCAATTTTGTCAATCTCATCAATGAATACAATTCCGTGCTGTGCAGCCTGAACGTTGTAATCTGCGGCTTGTAATAAACGGGAAAGAATGCTTTCCACGTCTTCTCCTACATAACCTGCTTCTGTTAAAACGGTCGCATCTGCAATACAGAACGGCACATTCAACATTTTGGCAATGGTTTTCGCCAAAAGCGTTTTTCCGGTTCCGGTTCTTCCAACAAGGATCACGTTCGATTTTTCAATCTCTACGTCTTCGATCTTTGTTTGGTGCAAACGTTTGTAATGATTGTAAACTGCAACGGAAAGCGTTTTCTTCGCATCGTCCTGCCCGATTACATACTCATCCAATCGTTCTTTGATATCCAGTGGTTTCAAGACATTTACAGGAGCGTTCTGAGCAGAAGTTTTGGTTGTCTGATCTTCATCCACGATCATTCTTGCCTGAGCAATACAATGATCACAAATGTGACCGGATAAACCGGCTATTAGTAAACCTACTTGACTTCGTGGTCTTCCACAAAAGGAGCAGGAAGTTTCCTTTTTTGACATATTCTAATTTTAATCGACAAAAAAGTCACCTCGACAAACCGAGGTGACTTAGATCTTATTGTGCAAAGTTAGACTATTTTGGGTTGCGAAGCAAAATCTCGTCAACCATTCCATAATCTTTTGCTTCTTCAGCCGTCATCCAATAATCACGGTCAGAGTCAGCCCACACTTTTTCATACGTTTGTTTGGAGTGTGTTGCAATAATATCGTAC
This sequence comes from uncultured Flavobacteriales bacterium, assembly GCA_946479285.1. Next base: position 29,052 of record CAMLFH010000009.1, read on the forward strand.
AATTCTTTTTTCAATTTCTGAATCTCACGAGCTGTAATCTCAATGTCAGAAGCTTGTCCCTGAGCACCTCCAAGCGGCTGGTGAATCATTACACGTGCGTGTTTCAAAGCTGAACGTTTTCCTTCCGCTCCTGCACACATTAATACTGCTCCCATGGAAGCGGCCATTCCTGTACAGATCGTTGCTACGTCCGGCTTGATATATTGCATCGTGTCATAAATCCCCAAACCTGCGTAAACAGATCCTCCCGGAGAATTTAAATAAATCTGGATATCTTTCTTTGCATCTACTGATTCTAAGAACAATAGTTGAGCATTGATGATATTTGCGACCTGATCGTTAATTCCCGTTCCCAGGAAAATGATGCGGTCCATCATTAGACGTGAGAACACGTCCATTTGTGTCATATTCATATGACGTTCTTCAATAATATAAGGTGTTAATGAAGATTCGATGTAGCTGTCTAAATGCATGCTGGAAAGTCCGACGTGCTTTGTTGCGTACTTGTGAAATTCGTTTTTATCGAACATGTTTGATAGTTTTTTAGAAGTATTAAAATTAATACGATTTCGAAGAATTGATTGTTTTTTTTGCAGAAATTAACGAGAATAATTACAACATCGAACCGTTCAAAACTTAATCGTGAGAAAATTCGATTTCATAGCTTGTATGTTTGCGGATATTCAGCACTCTTTCGTCGTCAAAAATCAGGTACTGGCCTTTGATTCCCGACAATCTTCCGCGAATCACAGGCGATTTGTCAAAGCTCACACTTTTTACTTTCAAAGGGTACTTTTCCACCGGGTAAATCAGGGAAATAATATCGTCATTCATACTCACAAAATCACGCATGTCGAATGGCAGTAAATCTTCCACTCTTCCCTTTTCGTCCAACAGGTCCAATTCGTGATTGATCTCATTTCTGAGCATACGCTGCCAGTTGGTTTTGTCTGTCATTAAAGACTTCAGGGCCACTTCAATCATTCCGGCTTCGTAGCGGTTATTAGTCTCTGCCAAAATGATGGCATGAGAAGCTCCCTGGTCGATCCAGCGTGTGAATGTCTGCTCAGCACGCGTTACTCCAACTTTGATGCTGTCTGATGCAGCTAAGTAAACGATATGGGGCTGATTGTGGTTCTTATGCTCCCAATCAATGTCTCTTCCTTCTCCCAAATGAGCTTTGCAGAGTTCCGGATTAATGATACAAGGAGATGCTTGTGGTGCAGACTGGAAACAAGGAAAACAAAATCCCTGTCCGAATGAATTTTTGGTTTGTTTTCCGCAATTGGAACAAATGATCTTCCCGGTCCAGTTTAATTCAATTTCCTTCCCGATCAGCGTATTCATAGTAATATGCGGCTCATTATTTAAAATCAGCTGGTATTGAACCGGTGTTCCGAAGGAAACACGCATTTTTTCTAATAATCCTTTCATTTTCTTTCCGATTTTAAGTCCCCGATACTTGTCGGGCCCACCATCCGAACATGATATCATGATATCATGTTTTATGTTTCAATCTTGTATATTTTCCAATTCTTCCGTGGCTTCCATCCACAGATCCGAATAATAATCCAATTTGGATTTCACATCCTCAAAAGCTTTCAGCACCGGGGTTGTTTTCGCTGAATCTGAAAAATCCATGGTCGCCAATTGATCTTCCAGGACTTTTACTTCTTTCTCCAGTTCATGAACACGTTCTTCGTGCTTTTTCACCTGGTTCTGAAGTTGGTTCTTTTTGCGCTTATTCTCCTTCCGTTCTTCCTGTGATTGCGTTTTCACAGGCTCTTCAACCACTGCTTCTTTAACAACAACCTTCGTTTCTGCTTTCTTTGCAGGAACGACAGCCGCCATTTTACGTTGTAAATATTCGTAAACTCCAAAGTGGTGGATTTTCAATGTTTGATCCTCAATGTCCCAAATACGATTGGTTAATCCATCCAAAAATTCACGGTCGTGGGAAACGATCAGGAAAGTTCCTTCGTATTGAAGCAAAGCTCTTTTCAAAACCTGCTTGCTCTGAATATCCAGGTGGTTTGTCGGCTCATCCAGGATCAATACATTGGAAGGGCTCAAAAGCAATTGACACAAGGCCAAACGCGTTCGTTCTCCTCCTGATAAAACTCCCACTTTTTTGTCGATGTCTTCGCCTGAGAATAAAAATGCTCCCAAAATAGAACGCAGGTCTTTTCGAACATCACCGGATGCAACCAGATCAACCGTTTCATAAACGCTTAAATTCTTATTCAACCGTTCTGCCTGGTCTTGCGCAAAATAAGTAATCTTCACGTTGTGACCGAATTCTACTTTCCCTTCGAAATCAATCTCTTTCGTCAGACATTTGAACAAAGTAGATTTACCTACTCCATTTGGTCCGAGAAGTGCGATTTTCTCTCCTCTTCCGACTGTAATTGAAATATCTTTAAACAAGGTTCTTGGTCCGTAGCTTTTCCCCAGGTGTTCCATTTCAAGTACCCATTTTCCGGGCTGAACATTTAAGGGAAAGAAAATATTCATTCGTGCAACAGCATCATTTTCTATCTCAATTCGTTCTGTACGATCCAGTTTTTTGATCAATGACTGCGCAAAAGCTGCTTTATTCTTTTTAGCACGGAACTTGTCAATCAGTTCCTGTGTATGTTTGATGTCTTTATCCTGCTGTTTTTTCGCATCTGCCAAACGCTCCAATTCTTCTGCTCTTAACTCCTTGTACTTTGAATAAGCGTAAGGGAAATCCAGTATCTTTCCGAAAGAGATTTCCCAGGTTCTGTTTGTCACATTGTCCAGGAATAAACGATCGTGGGAAATAACAATCACCGCTCCATCAAATTTCGTCAGGTAATTCTCCAGCCATTGAATGGAAACAATATCCAGGTGATTTGTTGGCTCATCCAGCAGCAATAAATTCGGACGATTGACTAAGATCTTAGCCAATTCGGCCCGCATTTTCCATCCTCCGGAAAAGGAATTCAACGGTTTTTCGAAATCGTCTTTTTGGAATCCCAGTCCATCCAGTACGGAAGCAATTTTTTCTTCCCATTGAAATCCGTCGTGGATATTGAATAAGTCGTTGGTTGCATTCAAATCGTTCAGTAATTCCAAATACGATTCCGACTCATAATCCTCACGGGTCGTTAGCTGCTTATTGATTTCATCAATGTGTTTTCTCAGATGATTCAATTGTTCATTGGAAAAAAACAAGTAGTCGAACACACTCTGCTTCGTATCAATAACGATATCCTGCGTCAGGAAACCTACTTCCAGGCCTTTCTGACGGTGAATTTGACCATCTGTCGGTTTTTCGGTTTGAGCAATTAATCGCAAAAGAGTTGATTTGCCGGCACCGTTTTTACCCACCAAACCAATTCGGTCTCCCTGGTTGACCTGGGCAGAACATTCTTCAAATAAATAACCTTGCGGGAAATGCACTCCCAATTTTTCCAAAACAAGCATGTGCAAAGGTAGATAAAAGAAATAGGTTCAAAAAGTTCCAAGGGTTCAAATCTTCTTCGCTCTGTGCCTTCGCTGAAGCTTCAGCATAAGCGTTACGAACTTCGAAGGTTCAAAAGTTTAAAAAGATTCAATTTGAACAAAAAAAACCAGACCGAAACAATTTCAGCCTGGCTTAAGGTTATTCGAACAATTTAAAGCACATATGATGCTGTTTTCTTTCTCAGTATTTGATCGGGTCCCATGTATTCCATTCTAACGATTACAATTGTTCCGGGTTTTCCTTGTCTTAATAACCGCGATCCTGCATCTGAAATTTGATTTCCCTTTCCTTTTTCAGGTTTTGGTGCACTGCTTAAACTCAATTCCCAATTCAAAATACTGAATTTCGCATCTAAAGGACTGTTTTTGTAACGTGAAAACAAGTTCTTTTCCGAAGGTGAGATTTTCCCTCCTTCTTCCACCGCACCAAAGAAAAACTCCGGATTTGGAAGAGTCATTATTCGGAATGAATAAGTTCCCAATTTCACTTTTTTCTTCGAAAGAGAGTTCACTCCGTAAATATCGATGGATGCAGTTTTACCACTGGTTGTTACTTTTGCAATTTGCTGGTTTCCGGACTTCGTCAATGAAATACCATTTCCAGTCAAAATCGTTTGGTCATAGCCTGAAGCAACTCCTTCAACTATATTGCTATATCCTTTGTACAAAACATTCAACTGCGGCAATGAAATTGTCCCTTGCGGTTTCACGATTTTGATCGTATGCGACCAATTTTCTGTTTTCACCAATCCGGATTTATTCTTGATTGAAACCGTACCTGTCATCACCTGTTCACTTCCGGTTCCGATTCTCGTTTTAATGACTCCTTTACCTCCGGTTCCTTTGAAAGAAGTTCCGTTATAATTAACCGTTGGTTGATTATCCGAATCAAAAGCAGCCATCATTACATTCAATTCCACATCGTCGCCGGTATTGGCAAAAGAAGGTCCGTAAGCCAAACCAACAATGCTGTTGAAGGAATACTCTCCTACCGAAACTTTCGATTTCAAGTGAGACAATGCAAGCGCTCGTGCTGAAAGAACATCCTGCTGCATAGAGGACAAGGAAGCCAAAGCTGCTACAAGCGGTGCATGATCAAATGTTTTTCCAATCCAGTGAACTCCTTCCATGTCGTTTTGTGTAACCCGCTCCTGTTTGGTCAAATTCATGTAAATAGAGGAAAGAATTTCCTCGTCGTCCCGCAAATTTGCCTTGGAGGAAAGCAACATCTTTTTCACCTGTTTACGGAGGTCCTGGTTATTTTTAAATGTATTAATGGCTTTAGGTTTGATGGAATAAGTCTTATTTCCTTCCTGATAAGTTCCCATTGTCTGAATGAGTTTCGAACGAAATCCATTGTAATCATCCCAGATCTGCTTTCCTTTTGCCGTCGGATTCCTGATATCATCACCAATCAAAATGTGCATCGGAATGTCGTATTGGTCTTTTGCCTCAACAGCCATCAGGTTCATTCGTGCAGGTCTACAACCGCTTCCCTTTTCCCAAAGGATTGTTTCCTTGTCTTCCGGCTTTAATGTAGATACTTCTTCACCGGATTCCTTCAATAATTCCATCTTCACCTGGTCGATTTCATGAATAACACTCGCTGAAAGTTTATCCACCTCCTGCATCTGCTTCATCACTTTTTTCAATTTCCGGAGCTTTTCCGCATTTTCTTTTCCGTTCGTTGTAGAAATTTCGGCGGACACATCGGAAATAAACTCAGATCCGCGATCAACCTGCATTCCATTTGATTTCTGGATATTATCTTCAATTGCTACAAAAGCGTCCAGGATTGTTTTTGATACGTTCAATGCTAAAAGAGCAGTCAACACTAAGTACATCATTCCAATCATCTTTTGTCTCGGGGTTTCTTTTCCTCCTGCCATGATTTAAATTTTTAAGGGTTATACCAATCGAATGTGATTTCTTCAATTAGTAACAAAGAGGTCCAAAAAAAATCCCGGCCTCACAAAGTGAAAGCCGGGACAACATTGAACTATTCGTTCTTAAAAATTCCAAACATCTTGTTCAAACGTTCGGATATTCTCTATAATATCTGCAGATTCCTGTAAGGCATCCACTCCTGTTCGATAACTGTCGATGGATCTGTCAAACACATTGCTTTCTTTGTAAACCGTACTCGAAAACCGGCGTTTCCAAAATAAATCGTCGAAACTCATCCATTGAGCATCATTCTTTTCATTGTACACATAATAATTCGTAAGCAGGTATCTGAGGTGCGGAAAATAAATCCAGAATTTGGTTTCCATTCCAGAAATCATTTTCTCACCGTTGGGTCCCGTTTCTTCTTTCAGAACGACCGGAGCAATTCCCATAATACGGACATCCATCACTGAACGTTCCTTATCGAAGAACCAGTCTTCCTTGATCCGATACTTGACAATGTCTTTCGAATCGATCCAAAAAGTATCCCGGTCGTAATAAACATATTCTTCTATCCCATTTACAATTCTGGTAGAATCCTGACCGTCCCAGGTAGATCTTGGCTGATCTGATTCGGGGCCTAGTTTTCCCAAATAATAGAACACTTCATTTCTGAATACAGAATCATTGCAATAATTTCCGCCGGCTTTTGGTGCAATCGGGTATTTGAACTGATCTCCGTCTATCATATCGAACTGGTAGGGATTGTATGATGAGAACAGTTTCAGTTCTCCCTGGATAATGTGATGCCTCAGAATTGTCCACAATGACCAGCAATTGGTGTTTCTCACATATTGCCCGGATGGAGTATGGTAATCAAAAGGATAGTATAAGGGATGATTGATTTTCTCCCTGAGATCGATTTCGCGCCAAACGCGTTTGCTCCATACCACATCGGCTTCGCGAATATACTCGTAAGGGACAGTTCTTTTGGTTAAGACATGTTCTTTCACATACGGATAATCCAAAGTGGGTGTTGAAGAAATAAAACTGGTTGGTTCGCATTGCGCATTCACATCATGAATTGCTGCAAGAAATAAGAAAAAGGTAATTTTTTTCATGGCCTGGGTTTTTCAAATAGCGAAAAAACCGGGCATTGGTTACAGTTGGATTTGAGGTAGTTATAAACAAAAACCCCGACGCCCTGACAGTATCGTCAGGGGTCGGGGTCCGTTATTTTTTGATTCAATTAGAAGTTCCAAACATCATGTTCGAAATTTCTAATTTCTTCTGTAATCTTTTCAGATTCCATTAGTGCATCTACACCTGTTTTATAACTGTCGATCTCACGATCAAACACGTTACTTTCACGGTAGATAGTACTAGTAAAGCGACGTTGCCAGAACAAGTCATCAAAACTCTGCCATTGGGCATCATTCTTCTCATTGTATACAAAGTAGTTAGCTAAAATGTAACGGCAATGAGGGAAATACAACCAAAACTTCTCATCCATTCCTGTGATGTTCTTTCCACCTGTAGGCGATTCTTCTTCTCTATATACAACAGGAGCAATTCCCAGGATACGTACATCAAGTACAGATCTTTCCTTATCAAAGAACCAATCTTCTTTGATTCGGTATTGTACAATATTTTCAGAATCAATCCAAAGGGTATCAGCCGGTGGATATTTGAAAGTGATTGTCCCATCAGGAAGGGTGATTTCAATTGGATCTCCAAACTCATTTGTTAATGGAACATCACTTTGAGGACCTAATTTTCCCATATAATAGAACACCTTATCGCGAAATAAAGAATCTGTAAAGTAATTCTTACCTGCTTCAGGTACTACCGGGTATTTGAATTGATCCCCGTCTAACATATCATACTGATATGGATTATACGGTGAAAACACTTTCAAATCTCCGTTGATGATATGATGACGCATGATTGTCCACAAAGACCAGCGGCTAGTATTTCTTACATACTGTCCGGATGGAGTGTGTTTATCAAACGGCAAATAAATCGTGTGATTCATTTTCTCACGCATATCGATCATACGCCAAACACGATGACTCCAGACTACATCAGCTTCACGAACAAACTCATACGGGATCATTCTTTTGGTAGGTATATGTTCTGTCATATACACCCCATCAATGACATCCGCCTGAGGAACATTCACTGGCCCACCATTGATCTCCTGTGCGTTCGTTAACAACGAACCAGCAAACAAGGTACTTAATAGAACTAAACGTTTCATGATTGACACTCTATTATTTGTTATTTTTTATTAGATGGTAAATACACCACTTTTCTTACGTAGGATTCCATCCGGCCCTTTAACTTGCGTCATAAAGCTGATTGTAGATCCTGGTCTTGCTTGTTTCATTAAGCTGATCCCGTCCGCATTCAACTGGTTTCCTGATCCTTTAGCAGGACGTGGAGCACCAGCTACGTTCAATTCCCATGTTTGAACGGAGAACTCCGCTTTCAACGGGCTGTCAGAGTAACGTGCAAACAAACGAGTTTCGGCTTTAGAAGCCTTACCACCATCTTCCGTTGCTCCGAAGAACAATGATGGAGGAGGCAAGTTCATTACACGGAACGTAAATGTTCCTAAAGAAACCGTTTTGTTTGTTACCGAGTTTTTACCAGAGATAGAGATAGTTGCAGTTCTTCCCGCACCACTCACACGTCCGATATAACCGTTTCCTGATTTTGTCAAAGAAACTCCGTTACCGTTTAGAATAGTCTGGTCGTAACCAGAAGCTACACCTTCAACAACGTTGTTGTATCCTTTGTACAATACATTCAATTCAGGAAGAGAAACAGTTCCCTGCGGCTTCATGATCTTGATTGTATGTGTCCAGTTTTCAGTTTTCTTAACTCCTGATTTGTTCTTGATCGATACTGTACCACTCAAGACCATCTCAGCACCTCCGGAAACTTTTGTTTTTACTGTACCCTGACCACCAGCAATCTCGATAGCTCCACTATTGGAAGTTACCTCAGGTTGGTTATCCGAGTCAAATGCAGCCATCATTACTTTCAACTCCACTTCATCACCTGTGTTAGCAATCGGAGGTCCGTAAGCCAAAGGCATGATTTTGTTGAATGAATACTCACCAGTAGAAACTTTTGATTTCAAGTGAGCAAGCGCATAAGCACGTGCAGACAAGACATCTTGCTGCAAAGAAGTTAATGATGCAACTGCAGCAACCAAAGGAGCGTGGTCAAATGTAGCACCGATCCAATGGATACCTTCCAAATCGTGAACTTTCACTCTTTCCGGTTTTGTCAGGTTAATGTACAAGTCAGTCAAAGCCTGATCATCATCCATGTGATTCACATTGCTCTTCTTAACCATATCAGAAACCTGCTTCACCAAATCAGCATTACTTTTAAATGCATTGATTGGTTTTGGGTCAATCATGTAAGCTTTACCTCCTTCTTTGTAGGAACCAACAGCTTTGACGATATCAGAACGGAATTTGATGAAATCTTCCCACAACTGTTTTCCTTTTCCGTCGGGGTTCTTAATTTCTTTTCCTACGATTTCGTGCATCGGTATATCGTATTGATCCTTAGACTGAACAGCCATTAAGTTCATACGAATCGGTTTACAAGATTGAGCTTTTTCCCAAAGAATGGTGTTTTCATCCTGATTCTTGTATTCCTTTACTTTTTCACCGGATTTCTCTAAAATCTCCAGTTTAATTGCATCAATATTTTTAAGCAATTTATCGGACAATTTATCAACGTCGTCCATTTGCTTTAAAATTTTCTGCAATTTTTCTCTCTTAGCGGCATTTTCAGCATTCTTTGGAGTAGTATTCAATTCACTGTTTACATCACTAGTAAAGCCTTGTCCTCTCTCAAATTGAGCAATATTTGCCTTTTGTATATTTTCTTCAATTGCGACAAAAGCGTCTAGAATCTGTTTTGATACGTTCAACGCAAGTAGCGCTGTCAATACCAAATACATCATCCCAATCATCTTCTGTCTTGGGGTTTCTTTTCCACCTGCCATGACTTCTAAATTTTGTTATTTACTTGTTAGTAATAAATTAATAAAGTTTTCTATTGACGAATTAGTCTCTAGAAATTGTCATAGCTTTCAACATGTTACCATAAACTGCATTCAAGTCAGTTAAGTTTCTGGATAACATTGCCATATTTTCTTTGTACAGACGAGTATCTTCAGCTGAATCAGATAAGTTCTTCATCATTTCAGTTACCTGACCCTGGAATTTCTCAGTAGCTTCCAAATGAGCAGAAGATCCTTTCAATTGTAATTCATAAACGTTGTTCAAAGCAGCCAGGTTCTTAGAAACTTTTTGCATTTGCTCACCGAACGATTCACCTTCCTGAGTATTTGAAGTCATTCCTGAAATAGAAACTGATGCTCTTTCATAAGCTTCAGATAAAGAAGATACTTTATCAGACGCTGCCTGTAATGAAGAAACATAAGAGTCAGTTGCCGCTGCTGCAGATGTTACACCTTTCAATTGAGAAGCATTTTCACCTAACTGACGCATTCCGTCTCCTAAACGCTCCAATAATTGACCGTCAATTTTAGCTTCCTCCAACATTTTGTCTAAGTGCTCAGTAATTCCAGTACCTCCGGAATTCTTTCCTCTTCCTCCTGCTGCAGGTAAAGCATCGTGATCTAAATCATCACTGTGTGCAAATGCCAATTCAGGATAAACAAGTTCCCAATTTGGATCTTCATGAATCGGTTCAAATGCCGAGAAAATGAAAATGATTGCCTCCATCAACAAACCAACGGTAAGCATAAGACTCGCTCCTGGTAAGTGCTCAATTTTAAATAATGCTCCAACGATTACGATTGCCGCTCCGAAACCGTATAATTTCGACATAAACTTTTTCCATCCTTTACTTCCTGGTTTCATAGTTTTCTTTGTTTTTTAGGTTTAACCAAATTTATTGTTTTGTAATTGTTTGTTATTCCTAGCGAAGTTGGATATCGCTACGAATTTCTTCACCACCCTCTTTCGAGAATTCACGTCCACCGCGACCTAAGTGTGTAGCCACATTTCGGAATCCGACGTACGATTTAGCCGTATCTTGGTACTCGTATGTACGAGTTGAAGTTTGCAGGTAATACCCAACATCTTTCCAGGAACCACCGCGGATAACTTTACGTTTCATTGCTGGCGGATCCCAGTCCATTGCATCATATCTGTATTCAGTATTCAAATCATGAGAGAACTCATACATTGCTTCATCGTAAGCTGTCTCACACCATTCTGAAACGTTACCGGCCATACAATAAAGCCCCCATCCGTTCGGGTTGTAAGAATATGCTTTTACTGTGTGGAAACCACCGTCCTCAAAGTAACGACCTCTCATTGGCTTAAAGTTACCCAGGAAACACCCACTCTGGTTACGGATATATGGACCTCCCCAAGGATATGGCGAGTTATTCAAATCTCCGCGAGCTGCTCTTTCCCATTCTGCTTCAGTTGGCAAACGGAAATCATTCACGAACAAATCTCCCATTGCAAGCAACCAGCTGTTCAACAACTGAGTTCTCCAGATAGAGAAAGCTTTTGCCTGTACCCATGTAATACCGATAACAGGATAGTTATCATAAGCCGGGTGCCAGAAATACATATTCGTCATTGGATCGTGGAATGAGTAAGTAAAGTCACGAACCCAAACCAAAGTATCCGGATACACGTTGATCTCTTCATCAATGATGAATCGCTGACGATTCTCATGACCACGAAGACCCGTACTCTGACCTTTTTTATTGAAATAACTCAAATCCTTATCCAAACCTTGAGGCTCTTCCGTAAACGGATGCGGAGGCGTGTTTAGGTCACGGTGTTCCGGACTAATCTCATTACCTTCCTTATCCACACCATTGTGAACGATCTCAATACGACCTCTGTTAGCTGCTTCTCTTAAGTCGATCCAGTAATACTTGAAATTCAACTTTCGAGTATCAAATTGGCGACGTTTGTAGAAACGCTCCGGCTGCGGATAATACATATCTGCTAACAATGGCATCAATTCCGGGTCATCATAAGAAAAACGACGATCCCAGTTCAATGAGAATTGCGCGCGATTGACATCACGGTCAGACGGTTCGAATTCAACCATCTCCAAAGCACCTTCATCAAAGTACATGTCTTTGTAGTCGATGTAGCGGGATGATTCTTCGTCTTCCTCCAATCCGGAATAAATACGCTCACGAGCCATTGAATCTCTTACCCAATCCACGAATTGACGATACTCGTTATTCGTGATCTCGGTTTGATCAATGTAAAAAGCCTGGACAGAAACCGTCTTTGCACGTGTTTGGTGCAAGAAAGGAACATCCTGGTCATTTTCCCCCATGATGTAGGAACCTGATGGAATATAAACCATTCCAAGAGGAATCTCAGGATGGTAGATTGGGCGGCCCGGTGAACCCATCAAGTGGCCACTACGCGAGCTACAAGAGGCAATTAAAGCCCCAATTAAACCGATAAACAACAGTTTTTTCATTCTAGTTCAATTTTACAGTTCCGGATTTATCGTTAACATTCTACAGGATCAATTTGCGATATAACGGAATCGAATAAAAAATGGTTACAAAGATTTGTAATTTTTTTTTGATTTTACAACCATTTAGGGTGATGTGCTTTTGTAATTGGTATAATTGGAATATAACAAAACTTAAGCGCAATCTCATGAGTACCGTTGGAAATCTTTGATAATCTACCAACTGTGATATCATAAGAGTATCCTACCCACATAAAGTATCTTCCTTTTCCACTGGATAATGTTTTATCAAATGGTCTCCATCCCAACAATACGGAAATCGCATCACTGTTTCTGAATCCAAGACCTCCATAAAGGAAACCTTTAAAGATGTATCGTGCATTAATATTTGCTGAATACTTGCGCAAATCCGTTTGTAATGTTGCCTGAACATCTAAATCCCCAGGACCAATAGCTTTGAAAGTGTAACCTCCCATTGCATAGTAGTGACGAGCCAAGTCATAAGGAACAGTACCCGTACTGCTTCCCAAAGGGAATTGACTTGTCAGATTCAATGCAGAAGCCTGTAAGTGTGTGGATGAAATTCCTGCAAACCAGTTTTGAGCACGGTAATAAATACCAAAATTCACATCAAATGTAATTGCGGAACTTGCACCGGGAAAAGTGGGGTCAATTTGTGTCTGTGGACCGATCCATGTTGGATTCATACCAAAGTTCACCATTCCGACACCTACTCCAAGACCAAGCTTACCGTTTCCAAGAGTCAAATGATGCGAGTAATTCAACATCACGTTATTCTGTCTGTTAAAACCGATTGCATCGTGTGTGAAGTTCAAACCAAATCCACCGGTCCACTTACCAAAGCTTTCCATGTTTATCTCAGCATTAAAGACAACGGAATTCGGTGCTCCATTTACTTTATCCCATTGATTGCGATAAATTAAATTTCCACACAACCCTTCTTCAATACCAGTAGCACCCGGGTTGATGGCGAACTTATTGTAGATAAAATGTGTCAATGCAATATCTTGCTGAGCAGAAGCTCCGAAAGAACACAACACAAACGCTGATAAGATACGTAACGTTTTATTCATATTAAAGGGTCCTAATTATGGTTTTAACATGTTTGGCTTTAACAAATTTTAGCCAATTGGCGACTAAAATAAGTATTTTTTGGAACAAACAAAATTTTTTAGTGCAATCAATTCATCTTTTCCACAATGAAATGTTGAAGAGATAAATATTTAACACAAGATCTTATTACGGAACAATCGGTAAAAGGTTACCCTAACTTTTGATAGGTCTTCCACCACAAATTGGGTATATCACCATTTAATGCGTTGCTATACTGTGACTTATCGCAAGGAACCATGTGGTGTCTTTCGTATTTAATTCCTTCTTTCGGAGGATAAGGAACCTCCATCCACCAGCGCTCAGAACGATTACTGCGGTAAAAAACAAGGTCGTGATTTATTTCGTCTAAAAATACGGTAAACTTGGTATATTCTTTCTTTGAGCCAATCGGGAAGTCACCAACTCGCTGTGAATACCCATCAATAAAATACCAGATGATCTGTGCAATTTCCGCATGAGCACTTTCGGCAATATCTCCGGGCAATAAATTAAACAAACCGATGGAGGTTAATTTATCTGAGATCCCGGCATATTTTGCAAGCTGGCAAACATCCATGTTATCAAATCCGTTTGGCTGGGAAAAGTATTTGCCTTTGAAATCGGAAGCTTTGACAGACTGAAGATCGATGCTCAATAAATCGGTATTTCGAAGTAATGGTTCGGCAATTCTGAAATCACCTTTAAACTCTCCCAAACGAATAGCATCAAAGAATAACTTATCGAAAAGATCGATTTCCGAAGCTTTCACCAAAGGTGTTTGGTAGCCGATCACAGAAAGGTTGAAAAGATAACAAGGCCGGTGCATCAATAGCTTGCTCACGTATGCATCTTTACCAATCGGAAGTTCGGGATCGCCCAAATCGAGTTTCGAATCTATGTTCAGGACATTGATCAGCTGCTCCAACTCTTCGTAACCCTGGTACATTGCATAGGTTAGGTCCTGGGAACCTCCAACTACGATCGGAACAACCGATTTCTTTACCAATTCTGCTACAACCTGCCTCAGCGCGAAATAAGTATCCTCTACTCTTTCTCCCGGCATTAGATTCCCCAAATCATAGATCTTGAATTTCCAATTGCTTCCGGGGAAAAATGTATTTAAATGACTTCTGAATCGATCATCCGTCTGTCCGTGTAAAGACAATTCGCCATTTCTGAATTCGGGAACATAAATGAGGGCAAGACCTGGCTGATCTATTTCAGGGAACCCGGATTCATCATTTCGAACGATAAACTCGCCCAAAGATTCGGAAACGGGATTCTCGAGCCTGTTAACTGCGCTGAAATAAATAGATATATCCTTCATTCTAAAATGCCTTTCGACAAAAATAGCCGAATGAACATTCGAAGAAACAGGTGTTAGAATTAAGAATAAAGATTGAAAAGTTAATAACTCGAATAAGTGAAAAATGAAAAAGGTAACTTTCCCGAAGTTCCGGGACTCAGTTACCTTTTCTCATTCTATTTTCAAATATGTTTACTTCTTTTTAGCAGCCGCTTTCTTTGCAGGGGCCTTCTTCTTTGCCGGTGCTTTCTTCTCGATCATTTCTTTCACTTTATCAAGAGTAAGAGCTGCAGCATCAACTGTACTTGCCAGTTCAATTTTTAGTTTGCCTTTCAGGATTACTGTTTTCCCCCAGCGTGCTTTTTCAACACGGATTCCTTCTGATTTCCAGTCATGGATAACTTTGTCAATATCCTTCTGGATTTTCTCAGCAACCAATGTGTCGATATCTGCCTGTGTGAGGTTATCAAAATCGTATTTCTTGCTTACATTGATAAAGATCCCGTTCCATTTGATAAATGGTCCGAAACGGCCAACTCCTTTCTGGACAGGCAACCCTTCGTAAGTGCCGATCGGTGCATCTGCCTGCAGTTTGGAATCGATCAAAACCATTGCCTGATCCAGTGTAAAGCTCATCGGATCATCTCCTTTTGCAAGGGAAATAAACTGATCCCCGAATTTCACATATGGTCCAAAACGACCAATGTTCACTTCTACAGACTGACCTTTGTATTCTCCCAAACTTTTTGGCAGCTGGAATAAATCCAGGGCTTCCTGCAGGGTGATCGTGTGAATACTTTGAGAGCTCAGCAAAGACGCAAAACGCGGTTTATCACCATCTTCCTTCTCGTCACCGATCTGGATCATTGGTCCGAAACGCCCGATACGTGCAATGATCTTTTTATTGGATTCCGGATCAATTCCCAACTCACGCTCACCGGTAGCGCGGTCAGAATTTTCCAGTGTATCTTCAACATTATGGTGGAACGGTTTGTAGAACGAACTCAACATGTCCGTCCACTCCATTTTTCCACGTGCAATCTCATCGAATTGCTCTTCCACTTCAGCAGTGAAATGGTAATCCATGATCCCGCCGAAATGATCCACCAGGAAATCGGTAACTACCATCCCTATATCTGTAGGGAACAATTTATTCTTTTCCTTACCGGTAACTTCCTTCTTTGTCTGCTTCGCGATATCGGAACCTTTCAATTCCAACACCTGGTAAGCGCGCTCTTCTCCATCACGCTCCTGTTTCTCCACATATCCGCGTTTCTGGATGGTCGAAATCGTTGGGGCATAAGTGGAAGGACGACCGATTCCCAATTCTTCCAGTTTCTTTACCAGGGAAGCTTCTACATAACGCGCCGAAGGTCTTGTAAATCGTTGAGTTGCACGAATAAAATCACGGTTCAGTGTTTCTCCAACCTGAACAGCCGGAAGTAATCCTTCTGTTTCACTGTCGTTTTCTTCGTCATCCAGGTTTGTTTCCAAATACACTTTCAGGAAACCGTCAAATTTGATGACTTCTCCTTTTGCCTGGAAAACTTCCGCCAGCTTTTGGTCACCGATAGAAATCGTGGTTCTTTCCAATTCTGCATGACTCATTTGAGAAGCAATGGCACGTTTCCAGATCAAATCATACAAACGCACTTCATCTCTTTCACCATAGCTTAGGGCATGCATGGCAAAATTCGTAGGACGGATAGCTTCGTGAGCTTCCTGTGCATTCGAATTCTTATTGGTGTATTTAGTTGGATGCGAATATTCTTTTCCGTAAGCCGAGAAGATTTCATTTTTCGCACCTGTCATTGCCGTTTCCGATAAATTCACGGAATCAGTTCTCATGTAAGTAATGTGCCCGGCTTCATACAATCTTTGTGCAACCTGCATGGTTTTTGAAACAGAAAATCCCAATTTCAAGGAAGCTTCCTGCTGCAACGTAGAAGTGGTGAACGGAGATGCCGGAGTTTTCTTAGCTGGTTTTTGTTGTACATCCAATACTTTGAAATCCACTTTCGCACAGTTTTCCAGGAATGTATTTACTTCCGTATCTGATCCAAAATGCTTGGAAACCTCAGCTTTGATGCGTTCTTTTCCTTTCAGAAATTCACCTGTAACACGGAAATAACTTTCTGCATGGAAATTCTGGATTTCTTTCTCGCGCTCAACGATCAATCGCACAGCAACCGATTGAACACGACCTGCAGACAAACTTGGCCTTACTTTTTTCCATAAAACCGGAGAAAGTTCGAAACCAACCAAACGGTCCAATACGCGTCTGGCCTGCTGTGCATCTACCAAGGGTTTATTAATTTGACGCGGATTCTCAATTGCTTTTAAGATCGCACCTTTTGTAATTTCGTTAAAAGTGATTCGTTTGGTGTCTTTTTTTTCAAGACCTAATGTCTCGTATAAATGCCATGAAATAGCTTCTCCCTCGCGGTCCTCATCGGTAGCGAGCCAAACCACATCGGATTCTTTCGCTAATTTCTTCAATTCGGCTACGAGGGCTTTCTTATCCGCACTAACCTCATATTCAGGGGCAAAGTTGTTCTCTACATCGATTGCTAATCCTTTCGAAGCCAAATCGCGCACATGTCCAAAACTTGATTTTACAGTAAAGTCTTTTCCCAAATATCCTTCAATGGTTTTTGCCTTTGCAGGTGACTCAACTATTACTAAATTCTTACTCATGCTAACTAAATTTTCGGCTCGAAACGATTCGAATCGGTGCACAAATATAAATGGATTTAAAAACAAATAACAAGCTATTAAGGATCGAAAAAAATACGGCTCCTTATTTAAACTATAGTTTAGATTTTTTTCAAATCCAAAATTTCACCGAAAAATCATCCCTCTTTTCTAAAAAATTAACATAGAAGAAGCCATGACATTTTGACATGTCTGTCCGAAAACCTATTTTTGCACACTTAAAATTCAAGCATGTTAGAGAATCACGGTTTAAATAAAGTTATTGACGAGGGCAGACAAGGAGAAGCTACCATTTTAGAAGGCGGAACCGGCTCCAAAAAACTTTATGTGGAAAGTTATGGTTGTCAAATGAATTTCAGTGATAGTGAAGTTGTAGCTTCGATCATGACGAAAGAAGGTTACACCACTACCCGAAACATAGACGAAGCTGATGTGGTTCTCATCAACACCTGTTCCATTCGCGAGAATGCGGAAACACGTGTTCGAAACCGACTGACAGAATTTAAAAAGCGAAAAGCAGACCAGCCAAACTTAGTGGTTGGAATTTTGGGCTGTATGGCCGAACGTTTGAAACAAGCTTTGTTGGAAGAAGAACAATTGGTTGATTTGGTTGCCGGTCCGGATGCTTACCGCGACCTTCCGAATTTGATTGATGAAGTTGGAACCGGTCAGCGTGCAGTGAACGTATTGCTTTCCCGTGAGGAAACGTATGCAGATATTTCTCCTGTGAGAATGGACCAGGGCGGAGTAAGCGCTTTTGTGACGATCACTCGTGGTTGCGACAACATGTGTTCTTTCTGCGTAGTTCCTTTTACAAGAGGACGTGAGCGTTCAAGAGATCCGCAAACAATTGTGCAGGAATGTAAAGACCTTTTCGCTAACGGATACCGTGAAGTGACATTATTAGGTCAGAACGTAGACAGCTACCGTTGGAATATGAGCAGCAAAGGGGTTATCAAGGATGAATCGATCCCAACTACCAATTTTGCGCAATTGATGGAGATGGTTGCATTGATCCACCCGGATTTACGCATTCGATTCTCCACTTCTCACCCGAAAGACATGACGGACGACGTATTGGAGATGATGGCGAAACACGAAAATATTTGTCCATATATTCATTTACCGGTTCAATCCGGGAACTCAAATGTTCTGGAACGCATGAATCGCGGGTATTCCCGTGAGTGGTATTTGGACCGCATTGCTGCAATCAAACGCATTATTCCTGATTGTGCGATTTCAACAGATATCATTACCGGATTCTGTGGAGAAACAGACGAAGAACACAACGAAACCGTTTCTTTGATGAAGCAAGTCGGATATGACTTTGCTTACATGTTCAAATATTCCGAGAGACCGAAAACATTGGCTGAACGTAAGTTCACGGATGATATTCCGGAAGATGTAAAAGGAAAACGCCTCGAAGAAATCATCGCTTTACAGTTGGAAAACTCAGCTGCATCCCATAAAAACCAGCTTGGGAAAATTGCCAAAGTTCTGGTAGAAGGTCCATCCAAAAGATCATCTGAGCATTTGTGCGGTAGAGACGGAAGAAATTCCATGGTGGTATTCCCGAAAGGAAATGCTAAGAAAGGCGAATACGTATTGGTTAAAATCACCGACTGCACTTCAGCAACGTTGATGGGCGAATTAGTGAATCACGCTAACTAAGAGTAAATGAGCAATATGTCACTTCAACAAATCAAGCAGCGATTCGGGATCATTGGAAATGCCCCGCAATTGAATCGTGCCTTAGAAGTTGCTATGCAAGTGGCACCTACAGATATTTCGGTCCTGGTGACCGGGGAAAGCGGAACAGGTAAAGAAATCATTCCGCAGGTCATTCACCAGCTGAGCACCCGAAAGCACAACGAATACATTGCCGTAAACTGCGGAGCAATCCCGGAAGGAACAATCGATTCTGAGTTATTTGGTCACGAAAAAGGATCTTTTACCGGAGCAACCGGAAGCCGTCAGGGTTATTTTGAAGTGGCAGACGGCGGAACAATCTTCCTGGATGAAGTTGCCGAATTACCGATGCAGACACAGGTTCGCCTGCTGCGCGTATTGGAAACCGGTGAATTCATTCGTGTTGGTTCTTCGAAAGTGATCAAAACGAATGTACGCGTTGTTGCAGCTACCAATGAAAACATGCAGCGAGCTATCCAATCCGGGAAGTTCCGGGAAGATTTATTATACCGTTTAAGCACCGTTCCTATTCCGCTTCCGCCTTTGCGCCAGCGGCAAGAAGATATTTATTTATTGTTTCGCAAGTTTGCCAGCGATTTTGCGGAGAAATACCGTATGCCGGCAGTGAAATTAACCGGAGATGCCGTAGAATTATTGAATGTGTATCATTGGCCGGGAAATATCCGCCAGTTGAAAAACCTGGTAGAGCAAATTTCTGTGATTGAACAGGAACGCGATATTGACGGACCAAGATTAGAATCTTATTTACCGCAGCCGGAAGAATTTTTTCCAGCAGTTGTAGGAGCGCAAGAAACCAAGATCGACGAACGTGAATTGATGTACAAATTCCTCTTCGACATGAAGAACGATTTGAACGAATTGAAAAAACTAGTGGTTGAATTATTGAACAACCAGGGCGATTTCAGTTTATCGAATGATCAGGCAGCGGTTGTCAGCAGGTTATATAGCGACATTAATTTAGGTGAACAGCGCATGCTTCCATCTGCACCGATGAAAACCGAAACCGTGAAACCAGTTGTTTACGATGCGGACAACTACCGGGATGAAACGGAAGACGTTGAAATTCACGAAGAAGTCCAGGAGTCTTTGTCGTTGGAGGACCGTGAAAAAGAACTGATCCAAAAAGCCCTTGACAAACACCGCGGAAGAAGAAAATACGCTGCGGAGGAATTGGGAATTTCGGAACGAACTTTGTATCGCAAGATCAAAGAATACGATATCCAGGGATGAAAAAACTAGCGATCGCACTTATTTTATTGGCAGGACTGAGCAGCTGCTGGCCGAAATCCCTTCTAAACCCGGTAGATGTTTCGACTCCCGAGGAATGGAAGAAATTCTTCGTTACTCCTTTGGAATTAAACGCAGCTACTGCCCCGTCCAATTATCCGGCAAACCTATCCGAAGCCATGCGGAGCGGCATTCAAAGCAATACGCGTTTGAAACTCGCTTCCACTTTAGATGAGGCCCAGGTAAAGATCAGCGGAATCGTTTCCGGATACAACACCTCACCTATTGCAATCCAGCAGGGAGATTTAGCGGCAAAGAACCGTTTAACGGTTTCAGTTAATTTCACTATACTTACACCAACAAAAGGTTTGGAGAAAATGGAGTTTACAAGCTCCCGTTTCGCCGATTACGAATCCAACGAACAATTGGTAGATGTGGAAACCCGTTTATTGGAAGCCATTAATCAACAGGTTGTTCAGGATGTAGTGAATAAATTATTATCGAACTGGTAATGCTGAATACAGAACAAATAGCTGAATTTATCCTGCGTCCGGAGCTCATGCGTTCCGAAGACGTGGAAGTATTGCGCGAATTGTCTGAAAAGCATCCGTATTCATCGGTTTATTCCTTATTATATCTACAAGGTGTTTCGAGGTTTCAATCCGTTCATTTGGACGAAGTCCTTCCGAAACAGGCTTACAAGTTATCCGATCGTGCGCGTTTGTTTCATTTGCTGCATGGCGCGTTTGAATCCATGGCAGACTTACAGTCGCCACAAATTGAACCAGTAGCAGATCAGTCGCGACTGATCGCTACCGCAATCACCGAACCAGAAGAAATTTCAGTTATTCAGGATAGAGACCCAATTGTTTTTGAGGAAACAACACCTGTTTTGGAAAACGTTCCGGATAACGAACCAGTAGACGATCAGTCACGACTGATCGCTGCTGAAACGACCGAAATAGAAGAAATTTCCGAAATAAATAACGAACCGATTATCGAGAAAGACATTTTCGATTTTGAAACGGTTGCCGCGACATTATCACAGGACTATTTGGCGCAGAATGAATCTGACGCAAACGAACCGGCAGCCGATCAATCCCAACTGATCGCTGCTACAGTTCCCGAAGAAATAGAAGAACCCTATATTGAACCGCACGCGGTTGAAGAAAAAGCAACGATTGATCCAATTCAGCCAGATTCAAAACGTTCGTTCACGAGCTGGTTGAAAGCAGGAGATCATTCGGAAGAGGTTTCAGTTCCAAAACCGGAACCTAAGGCAGACGAGCAATCAGAACCCAAATCAACTCAGCAGGAAATCATCGATAAGTTTATTGAAAAGAGTCCAACAATGCCCAAACCGAAGACTGAATTTTATTCTCCTTCGAAGAAAGCAAAAGAAAGTTTGGATGATGAGCGGATTCCGGTGTCGGAAACTTTGGCAAAAATATATGCCGCACAGGGAAATTTTCCAAAAGCAATTCATGTTTATCATCAATTAAGTTTGGCATTTCCAGAAAAAAAGAGTTTATTTGCACTCCAAATTGAAGAATTAAAGAAAAAAATTACCTCATAATGATAGCATTAATTTCAATATTACTAGTATTAGCAAGCGTTTTATTAATCGTAGTTGTATTTGTTCAGAATCCAAAAGGAGGAGGTTTATCTTCCGATTTCGGTGCTGCACAGCAATTGGGTGGTGTACAACGTACCAACGATTTCATTGAGAAAGCAACCTGGACTCTTGCGGCAGTAATCTTAGTAGCAAGTATCGGTTTGACAAGTATGATGAAACCTGCAAAAGCGAAAGCTGATCCTAAGAAAGAGCAACCTGGTACTCCGGGAACACAAGGGCAAGGAGGAACAGCTCCGGCAGGTGGCACAGCTCCGGCAGGCGGCAATGCTCCACAATAAGATTTAAAAGACTCATTTTAGAATGTCAGTATGTCAGCATACTGACATTTTTTTGTTTATAAGCCTTCCTAAGATGAAAATTTGACACCATTTAAACGAATGGCACAATCTTAGCCGAAAGGAATTGTCAAATTTTACTTAATAGAATATACATATGTCAACAACATTTAAGCCATTAGCAGACAGAGTGCTAATTGAGCCTGCAGCGGCAGAGCAAGTAACGGCAAGTGGGATTATCATTCCTGACACAGCGAAAGAAAAACCATTAAAAGGAACAGTGATCGCAGTTGGACCGGGTAAAAAAGACGAACCGATGGAAGTAAAAGTAGATAACGTGGTTATTTACGGTCAATACTCCGGTACAGAGATCAAGATTGACGGAAAAGACTACCTGATCATGAAACAAAGTGATATTTACGGGATCATAGGGTAATAGTTCACTTCGACTCCGTTCAGTGACCTTATTAACCTGACCTGCGGAAGAACATTTGAACATTCATAGAATTAAAATCATTAAGAAATACGAAATGGCAAAGCAAATTTATTTTGATGTTGAAGCTCGTGAGAAGCTAAAAAAAGGAGTTGATTCATTGGCAAATGCGGTGAAGGTAACTTTAGGACCAAAAGGAAGAAACGTTGTTATCGGGAAGAAATTCGGAGCTCCGCAAGTAACAAAAGATGGTGTTTCTGTAGCTAAAGAAATTGAACTGGCTGACCCGATCGAGAACATGGGTGCTCAGATGGTGAAAGAAGTAGCTTCAAAAACGGCAGACATTGCAGGAGACGGAACAACTACTGCAACGGTATTGGCCCAGGCAATTATCACTGCAGGATTGAAAAACGTAGCTGCAGGTGCAAACCCGATGGATTTGAAACGCGGAATCGACAAAGCAGTTCTTTCTGTAGTTGCGGATTTGAAAAAAATGTCGAAAGAAGTTGGTTCTGACAATGACAAGATCAAGCAAATTGCAACGATTTCTGCTAACAACGACGAAACAATCGGTTCGTTGATCGCTGAAGCAATGAAAGTGGTTGGAAACGACGGTGTAATCACCGTTGAAGAAGCAAAAGGAACGGAAACAAATGTGAAAACGGTAGAAGGAATGCAATTCGACCGTGGATATTTATCTCCATACTTTGTGACGAATACCGATAAGATGATCGCAGAAATGGAGCATCCTTTGATTTTGATCTACGACAAGAAGATCAGCAACATGAAGGAATTGCTTCCGGTTTTGGAGCCGGTTGTTCAAAATGGTAAATCCTTGATCATTATCGCTGAAGATATAGATGGTGAAGCATTAACAACTTTGGTTGTAAACCGTTTACGCGGATCATTGAAAATTGCTGCTGTTAAAGCTCCGGGATTCGGTGACCGCAGAAAAGCTATGTTGGAAGATATCGCGATCTTAACTGGTGGACAAGTAATCACAGAAGAGCGTGGTTTGACATTGGAAAATGCGACTTTAGACATGTTGGGAACAGCTGAAAAAGTAGAGATCGACAAAGACAATACAACGATCATCAACGGTGCAGGTGAAAAAGAAAACATTCAAGCCCGTATCGGTCAGATCAAAGCACAAATGGAATCCACAACTTCCGATTACGATCGTGAGAAGTTACAGGAGCGTTTGGCTAAATTGGCTGGTGGTGTTGCTGTTCTTTACATCGGAGCTCCGACGGAGGTTGAGATGAAAGAGAAAAAAGACCGTGTAGATGATGCATTGGCTGCAACAAGAGCTGCTGTGGAAGAAGGGATTGTTCCGGGTGGTGGTGTTGCGTTGATCCGTGCGATGGATGCATTGGAAACACTGACAGGAATTAATGACGATGAAACAACAGGTATTGCAATCGTGAAACGTGCTATTGAAGAGCCATTGCGCCAGATTATTGCAAATGCAGGCGGTGAAGGTGCAGTAGTTGTTCAAAAAGTACGTGAAGGAAAAGCGGATTTCGGATACAACGCCCGTACGGACCAATACCAGAACTTATATGAAGCTGGTGTAATTGACCCGACAAAAGTAACGCGTATTGCTATTGAGAACGCTGCTTCTATTGCTGCGATGCTATTGACTACGGAATGTGTCATTGCAGACGAGCCGGAAGTTGAAGGTGCTCACTCACATGCAATGCCAGGCGGAATGCCGGGAATGATGTAATTATTCCAATCAGAAACAATATTATTATAGGGGCGGAAAATTTTCCGCCCCTACTGTTTTTATAAAAACGATTACATTTGTTGCAATTATAGTTCTTCCGCCATGGCGGAGAGGGCTTTCCGATCCTCCTTCCCCTGACGCTTACGTTCAGGGATAGACAGGAACGACAATATATAGGGACGTAGTCATCGCAAGATGTACTACTGTCCCGTTTATAAGGAAATTGATCCGGTTTTTAGGAACAGCTTTTCGATTTTCTCCTGGTTTCTGGCTTCCAAATGCTTGTTTATCGTTTCCATGTGTAAGAAGAAAACGGTGTTCCCCACTTTACGGAATTTCAGGATCCGGGTATGTGGAGTATTCTGCTGAATGGCTTCCGGCAAAGTCAACAACACCTTGCTTTCTTCCTGCGAAAAATCGGTGATCGCAGGCAGACAAAACAGTTCAGAATCAGACATCACGAAGTTCTTGTTTAAATCCCATTTCAGCAGGCTATTGTCCCATTTTCTCAGTTTCAACTCCTCATCCATGATAAAAATGATCGAATCATCAGGAAGGCTGGTGCAAAACAATTTTTTTCCTGACAGATCCGGGAAAACACGCAGATTGGGGGTTTGGGATTTCTCCAGTTTGAATTCGGATGCCGGGAAATGCATCACAGTTTCTTTCACATCGTAGTCTTTATCTAATTGGAAACTGCGCGCATGAAAAGTGTAAAAATCCTTCATCTTCTCTGTCCAGCTCAACAGCCATCCATCATTCCCAAAAGTCAGACTAACTGATACTGCGCCTTTATTCGATTCTATAGTGGTTGAATATACTTTCTGCTGCGAATAGTCTCTGAGGTTCACAGACCAGATATCGATCCCGGATTTACAATAATCCACCCCTTTGTAATCGCTGAGTGTAAGCGGTGGGGCATCTCTATCCTTAAAAGATGTTTTACTGATACTGAAAAGCAGTTCCTGCTTCGCGTTTATTCCGATGCATTTAAAATCAAAGTGGTCCAAAACTTCCTTCTTCTTTCCGTAAGCCGAATTGAACACATCAATCAACAGGTATTCGTAGGAAACAGAATAATCTTTCAAATTTACAATGCTCAATCTCAAATAAGTATTGATTCCCTTCGGCTTGAAAGTATTTGGATGTGTATTGGCTGAAATGGCAAAATAGGTTTGATACAGGATCACTTTTCCTTCCAGCGTTGTAATGATTCCAGCATCCACATGATTGGAATTGTTCGAGTATTCATCCCACACGCTTTTCACTACATGCTCTTGTTTCTCCAGACGGATTGCTCTGTATTCGTTCTTCTTTCCTGGAAACATGCGCTCTACATGAATGATATTGTCTGCTAAGGTGTAACGAATATTGTTTTTCATGTCAAAAGCAGTACATCCGCTCATTTTCTGATCATCGGCAGCTTCTTCTTCTACGATTTCCTGGATGAGGCTGCGATCCAAAACTCCCTGTTGACTGAACTTAAAGCGGTAATTTCCTTCACTCAATTGGAAAGATCCGTCTTCGAAAATATGAGTTCCTATTTGATAGGGAGATTTGTCTTTGAAGTATTCGGAATTTTCTACCCATTGACTGGATTGCGCAAAAAGGCCGAATGAGAAACAGAATGAGAATGAGAGCAAGACGAACAGCCGCATAGAACGAATTTAGTTTTATTAAAAATAATGCTTTTATAGGCACTATCCGGAATAGTTAACGTTGGGAAAGCATAAAACGCTTGTTATTTCTTAAAATTTCTTTCCGGCATTTCATCCAAACTCACCTTAGTTAGTACCTTTGCAAAAAAATTGCCATGGCTGACATTCAAGTAACAATTATTGACCGCGAAGGAGTTGAACATGTTTTGGACGCTCCAACTGACATGAACATGAACATCATGGAAGTTTGTAAAGCTTATGATCTTCCGGTAAAAGGAGAATGCGGCGGCATGGCCATGTGCGCTACCTGTCAATGTTACCTGGAATCCGATACTCCATTGGATGAACAAAGCGATGCCGAATTAGACATGCTTGACCAGGCATTTTATGTTAAACCGAATAGCCGTTTGGGATGCCAGATTCCTATTTCCGAAGAAATTAACGGGATCGTATTGAGATTGGCGCCGGAAGCGGAGTAATTTCAGATTCCACCTTTTTACCATTGCCGTAAAAAGGTGGAGCCAAAAAGGTCTAGGCGTGGGTAAACCAATCGACCTGTTAGCAGGTTATGACAGAATTTTCCATAAACTCAGCGTTCCGCCTCAAACAGTATGGAAAATTTACTGTCATTTACTGCACAGGTGCCCGATCTTGTTCACCTAAACGCCGTTTTCAATTTTGAGAAAGTTGAATGATTTTAAGTGTTAAACAAAAAACTTCAATTTCGGAATTAAAACGTAAATGTCAATCCGGTGCCGAGACTGAAGATTCCGAGTTGTCTTCTGAGATTTACTTTAGACCACACTTCTCTGCCTGAAAACCAATATTCGGATTCATCCATGCGGCGAAATTTCTTTTTACCGAACTGCAGTGCATATTGGTAACGGAAACCTATGTGAAAGAGCACTCGTTTTGTAATCGGGTAGTTCATTCGGAAACCATACATAAACACCAAACCACGGAATTCTTCTGAACGTTTATCCAGCAGTTTTTCTTTTACCTGTTCCGTTTGATCCGGCTGTATGGGGTCCAACAATTCAATGTCGAGGTTTTTATTCGGAAGTTGAATGAGTGAGTAACCTACTCCTATTTCACTTGCAAACCCACAGGGAACCCGGCTATCGTTTAAAGCCACTAATAATCTGGGCATGAAGATTGTTTCCCGGATAGGAAGATAAGCCACTTTCGCATCCTGGTATTCGGTAATCATTGTTCCGATCGAGTCTTTAAAATTTCGCGTAATTTCGTCTACTGATTGCAGATTCACCTGGTAAAAGCGCTGTGAAAATTCAATCCCGAATCCTACCGATTCAGTAATTGCAATATTCAAACTTCCCCGGTAAGACAGGTCCAATAGATTATACGAACTGTTTAAAGATCCTTTTTTAGAAACATAACCCTTTCGTTCTCCAAAAATGTTCTGCAAAAGCGGAAATTGCCCCTGTCCGTCGAGCTCGAGAAAAATGCGGTGTCCGTAAAAGCCAACTTCCTGAGCCCTGGAAAGAGTTGCACATAGCAGCAAACAAACGAAGAGCATTTTTTTAAAAATCATTCTTCACCTGTTTTAGTTGATGGAACATAGCGTTCAAGCGTGAACCTATGCTGTGTTTTGATGCCGGTTCGTTGACATAATAAGATCTGTCGAGAACCAATTCGCCGGTTTTCAAGTCCAGTACATAGAATTGCCAATCAGAATAATGCCCGGATAGAATTGCTATCGGAAAATAGACCAATCCTACGGGAAGCAGCACTGTAAACAAAGCCACATTTCCGAAATACAAATCCGGTGCGTATGTATGCTGGTATTCCAAAAACAGTAATTTTTCTGTTTTGAACTTTGCATTGATTCCATTCAGGTCAGGAACGTCCAACACAAAATAATCGTTCCCATAATCACTGATAGCACGCGTCAAACAGCGCTGTAGCAATGCATAATCATTCCAATCTTCCGCATTTAATGTTTCCAGGTCTTTCAACCCTAAACTTTTTACATGAATGTTTAAATCCTCCGCATTGGAATAAATTTCTTTGGAAACCAGGTCCCGTGTTTTGAAGGTTTTAAACACGTCAATTTCAGACCTGGAAGTTTCAAAAACCGCCGGCTGCAAAATGAGCATTGAGTCCATTTTCAAATGAACCTGTTCATCATACGTGTAGTATTCCTGATTTTGCTGTTCAGCATCAGTCAACAAGTTAAATACATCTCTTTTATTGACCAGCACCCCGTTCTTGAGAGAAGACTGCTTGAACTTTTTCAAAAAACTGCTGTCCTGGATAATATCTGAAATTCCATACATGTAAAATTTGGAGGAATCAATTCCGAAATCTTCCG
This sequence comes from uncultured Flavobacteriales bacterium, assembly GCA_946479285.1. Next base: position 57,075 of record CAMLFH010000009.1, read on the forward strand.
TTACACCTTTGGATTGGTTTTCGATCACCGCATACTTGTCCCACTCCACTCCATGAAATTTTGATTTCGAAGAAGTATCCTGTTTTAACTCTTTGAGGTAAGCCAGTGTTTCCGGGAAGTTTTTTTGAGAGAACTTTTCCGGTTCAAAATCATCGCTTTTCACCAATAAATGAATGGCTGTTTCATAGCATTTTTTGGCAATCACATTCGTGGTATCCGTATGATAGGCATCATAAATAGCGCGTAATCCCATTGCCAATTTTCCGGTTTTGGGAAGTACGGTAATGAATTGATTCAGAATGGATATCTGTCCTTCGTAATACCGCTGCTTTTTAGGACTTAATGAGTAGCTCGAAAACGTGGTGTAGCCTTCCTTTTTGATGGTCCATTTCATAATATCCAGCCAGGCCTGTGATTTGTAATTTCTCAGGAAAGTGGATTCGGGATACTTTTTTTCGAGAATGTAGATGGCATAAAGGGCTTCAACCGGTTCTTCGGAATACACTTTATTCAAAACATATTCGAAGCGGGCAATATCGCGGATATAAAAAAAACGGGAACTATCGGGGTACAAAAAATGTTGCCAATCAGTGAATTTTTCCACTTGTTCCGTAACCTGTTCTTTACGCTTTGCCAGGTTCGGATGCGACATTAAATAGTCGTTGTACTTGAATTTTGCGGAAATCTCATTCCGTTTAAAGTCGAAATACATTTCCGGAACGTACATTTCATTGGTATTGAACCACGTTTTATCCAGTTTCAACTCTTCAAATGGCAGGTAGGAATACAGCAAGACATCAAAGGTCTTATTTATCTCGCTTGATTTGTAGCCTGCATCGTGAAACATTTTTACAGCCAACCGGTCAGCTTCCAATTCATTTTCCCTGGAATAATTGCTGAGAAAACGCGCCTTTTCGTTGTAGGAATAAAACTTTTCTTTGCTTGCATATTCGAAAAGGTCGAGTACATGATGTTCCTGGTAATGAATAATCTCGTGTGATAATACGAAAGCCAGTTGTGCTTCTGAAGTTAACTGAGCAATTAATCCGGTTGTTACGAAAACGATTCCTTGCCTGGTGGAGAAAGCATTTGCTTCAGTTGAATTATAGGTGTAAAACCGCAGTTTCCCCCTCAGGTTTGTTTCTCCGGCAATTAATTTATCACCCAATTCCTGAAGATAGGTGCTAATTGTATCACCAAAAGTTACATTCCCCGAGTGCAGAATCTGATCAATGGAATAATTGATTTGTTCAACAAAGAACTCTTTTTTTCGCCCATTAAGTGATTTCAGGTCTTCCCGGTTATCCTGTTTGATCTTTGTCAAAGTGGGATTGGAAAAATCTTTCGGAACAGTACCCTTACTGCATAGCGGTTTATAGTGATTAAAATCGTTTTGTCCTATGGATTGAAACAAAACAAACAGGGAGCTTAAAAAAAGAAGAGTTCCCTTGTGGATCATTTGATGTTTTTAGGAATTAAACAAACCGGAATTGGTTCCATTTTGTGTCGGTTTGCACTATTCAATTTACGGTAGATGGACAGCACTTCTTTTTGCCGGGAAGAAAGTGATTCTTCCTTTCCATTAAAATCCATGGCCCATTCCAATTCCGGGTAAGTTGCCCCCATTTGATCTTCATCCGAGCGGCCATCTTCCCATAACCCATCTGTAGGTTTTGCAGTCAAAATGGATTCAACAATAGTGAGAGCTCCTGCCAATTCAAAAACCTCGGTCTTCGTCAGATCGGCAATTGGACTAAGATCTACTCCACCGTCTCCATATTTGGTAAAGAACCCAACTCCAAAATCCTCGATTCTATTCCCGGTTCCGGCAACTAACAATCCGTGCGTCTGACCCAGTGCATAAAGCGTTGTCATTCTCAATCTGGCACGGGTATTTGCCATTGCCAGGTGATTCTCTACTGTATTTGACGGGAATGTTTTTTCGAGTTGGTGAAAAGTATCTGTTAAGTCGATCGTATTTCCTGTTACATTCGGGAAATTCGTTTGCAACCAATCAATGTGTTCCGCTGCTCTTGCGAATTCAGCTTTTGTTTGCCGGATCGGCATATTCAAAACGAGTACTTTCATTCCTGTTTTTGCGCAAAGCGCAGACGTGACAGCACTATCCACCCCGCCCGATATTCCGATAACAAATCCGTTTACTCCTGCGTTTAAAGCATACTGCTTCAACCAATTTGAGATATAATCGATTACTTCTAGTTCTTTTTCCATAAATCCTGTTAGTAAAAATAAAAAAAAATCCCGTCTCGGCTAAGCCAGAACGGGATTTGTAAATCGATTTATGCTTTATTTAGAATAAAATACCAATTTTCAAACAAAACTGAGTTTGATTGGTTTTCAACCCGAAATAATCGCTGGAACTAGGAGCCCCCACATTTCTATTGAATAATGTTCTGTTCTTACCACTTCCTTCAATATTGATTGGTGTTAAACCGTAGTAGAAGCCCAATTCAGCAAATAACAAGGTGTTTCCTGTAAAATTCCATTGAGCACCACCTGCCAAACCTAAAGCACAACGAATAAAACTCACATCGTTCCCGTAAGGTGTTTTCATTCCTTCCATTTCTGAAGTTGCTTTCGGGAATGCCGTTGATCCTGATTCAATCTCATCGATATTTGTTCCATTTGCCTTACCAAAAATATTCCCCTGGTCTGTTTTTGTTGATTTTACCAAAAAGCTGGTTCTTGCTCCGAACTTCCCATAATAACGGAAATCACCCAAAGCATTCGTCCTGAACATCAACATAGTTGGAACCGTTGCATAAATAGTTTTATATTTTCTTCCGGTCAATTGGAATACATTATCCGTATTCGGATCTTTTAAATCTTCTTCCTGGATGATCGTTTTATCATTGTAATAATAGTAAGCATTTTTAACTCCAACCATTGCTATCTTGTACGATTCGAAATCGAACTCCAAACCTGTTGCAAAACCAATGTTCTCATTGAAATTCACATTGATATTCAAACCAAAAGCATTTTGAACACCAACACCGTCTTTTTCAACGGAAGCTGTACCTGGTTTCGTAAAATTCAAGCCCAACTGGTAAGCAAGACCCATGTTTACTTTCTTATCGGAATCATCCGCTTGTCCAAAAACTGCAGCAGAAAAAGTTACTGCCAAACATGTTACTATTAATCTTTTCATAAGTTCTCTTAAAGTGAACCAAATATAGTTTCTTTCGTCGAGAAGCAGTTTAAATTTCCCCATTTAATTTGATTACACCCCCTTTCCGGCTGCAAATTCGTTGCGTTTTTTCGCCGTAATCATTCCATTATGCCTGCAAAACGCGCCTTTTCTCGCTCGAAAATTGGCCATAATCATTATCAAAGAAGAATTTTAAACGGCTTCTGAGACTAGAATGATTATTTTTGAGCAATATGAAATTTACACCAAAAACCGGATTTCTTCCTTTAGCAGCATTGGTATTGCTTGCTATTCAATCCTGTTCTAACGACCCGCTCGAGGTTGATATTTCGAACAGCAAATACCAATTGGAAAGTGTTCATATGGACAGCATTCTTACCCGCACTCCGGAAACAGAATTGAGTACTGAGATCTTTGAACTATCGCAAAAATTCCCGGAGCTCATCGATTACCAGTTTTACTATTGTTACAAAACCGGCCTTCCGAAAGACACTGCTTTTCAGGCAAACTGGTCCGAGTTTACTCACAATCCTTATTACAAGCGTTTATCCAAACGGATCAGCGAAAAATTCCCCAATACTGCGGGATCCAAAAAAAAGATCGAAGATGGATTCAAGCGGATTCAAACACATTTGCCAAATGCAAAGCTTCCCAAAACGGTGGTTTTCATGAATTCCTATTTTTCTTCCAGCATGTACTGCACCCAAAACGAGATTGGAGTTGGACTGGAACGTTATTTAGGTGCTAAAACAGATGTGATTAAAGAACTTCCGAACGATGTGTTTTATGAATGGATCAAGGAAGCAATGGAACCGGAATACCTGGAGCGTGATGCTGTTTGTGCATGGGTTTTGACACATATTTGTGAACCGGGAAAAGACATGAACAATATTGAAGCAATTGTTCAGTGGGGAAAAATCCTTTACCTCACAAAAGCAGCTTTCCCGGAAGGTGAGGAACGCATTTTATTGAGATACAATGCTGCCGATTACGAATGGGCATTGAAAAACGAACGTGCTTTCTGGGAATACCTGGTGAAACAGAACATTTTGTTTACCAAAAGTGAGAGCGATCAGGCTGCTTTTCTGCAAGAAGCTCCTTTCACTTCCGGACTTCCACAAAAAGGACCGGATCGGCTGGGACAATTTTTAGGTTATCGGATTGTTTGTAGTTATATGGAACAATATGATGTAACTTTGCAGCAATTATTAGACAAACCATACAATGAAATTTTGTCTGAATACGAGATTGAAGATTAGAATAAATACACAACATGGAAGAAGAAATAGTAAACAAACGATCTGCTATAACTGTACAAATTGGGCTTAACGCGAACAACTTACCTTTAGAGATGCATTGGTCTGCCGATGATGGCGGAATTAAAGATGCTCCGGCAAACGCCATGATGCTTTCATTGTGGAACCCGGAAGACAAAAACACCATGAAAATCGACCTTTGGACAAAAGATATGTCGATTGAAGAAATGAAGCAGTTTTTTCATCAAACATTGCTTACAATGGCTGATACGTTTGAGAAAGCAACAGGTGAAACACTGATCTCCGAAGATTTGAGAGATTATTGCTACCACTTCGCGGAGAAGATGGATATTATGCCTGAGAAATAAAAATTGATTAAATTGTGAGACAAGATCAATGGATTCTCGTCTCACAATTAACACTTCTTCCAACATGAAACCCCTGCTCATTTTAACTTTATTCGTTGCTTTACATTCTGTTACCTTTTCTCAGTTTTTCAAAAACGGAGGTCTGGAGGGAGTTGTTACCGATATATCTCAGCTTGCCCCTGGCTGGTTTGCAGTTGATAAAGATGATCCTGTTTGTTTAACCGATTATTCAGGAAATGACACTCCTGATCTGGTATCTACTGTTCCAACTTCTTCGTACGTATATGGTACGTATTACGGATTGCGGGGGAATCCGCATTCGGGGAAAACTTTTATGACCGGGCTGCATACGTTTAATGAATATGGCACAGAATTTCACGAAGGCATTCAACAGGAAGTCGGTTATTTTAAAATTGATTCTACTTACACTATTTCATTCTACCAGGCAAACGTCAAACAATTAAACGGATTAGACACTTCTGGTTCCTGGGCTGTATATGTAGATAACACTTTAATAGGAATAACAACTCCGACTATCAGCCACTTGCCGCCAAATTCATTTCAGTTGAATTGGGAATACCGCGAGGTAACTTTTACAGCAACCTCCACTGTGCATGTTATAAAATTTATGCCTTTAGATGATGATACCAATTACGGTGATTATTCTTTAGATGGCTCACTAAGAATGGGAATTGATGATATCAGTATCACGAATCTCAATCCAGTATTAGTAATGGGCAATATTTTTACTCCTAATAATGATGGTTATAATGACTTTTTTATTCCAATGAGTTCAGGAAAGGTTCAGTCAATGACTACAATTATTACCAACCGATGGGGAAATCTGGTTTATGAAACAACGGATTTAGAAATCAATTGGGATGGAACGTCAAAAAATCAGGAAAACGCACCCGATGGAATCTACTTTTGGATAGTTTCCGGAATTGATTCAAATGGAGATTCTTTTTCTAAAGATGGGGTTTTGCATTTAATCAGGTGATATCAAATTTAGTGTCCCTTAATCAAAAAAGCCCCTGGAAATCCAAAGGCATTTTTGATTTTTTATCAAGTCGTAATATCCTGATGTCTTACCATCCTAAAATCTATTTCACCAAAGTCATTTCGTCCACCAGGTTTTTCGCACCGCAATACACATCCATTACCCACATTACATAGCGAATGTCTACCACAATGTTTCTGCAGCGATTCGGGTCGAAATAGAAATCACTCATTGTACTTTCCCAGCTTCTGTCGAAGTTCAGCCCCATCAGGTTTCCGTTCGCATCTAAAACAGGTGATCCTGAATTTCCACCGGTAGTGTGATTGGAACCTGTGAAACAAACCCAAAGCTCACCATTCTGAGCATAAGAACCATAATTTTTTGCCTGGTATAAATCGATCATACGCTTGTCCAAATCAAAATCCGGATTACCCGTATTGTACTTATCGATCATTCCTTTCAGCGTGGTGTGCTCGGTATAAGCCATTCCGTCTACCGGAGCTGAACCTTCCAATTGTCCGTAGGTTACACGTAAAGTTGAATTCGCATCCGGCCAGTTTTTTCCATCGGGGAACATCAGTAATTTCCCTTCCACGAAATCTTTCAGTAAGGCATCCATCTCGATATTATAGTCGTTGGAACCCGCTGCAATCTCATTGCGCATTAATCCAAAACTTTCAACAAATAACTTGTATCCCGGATCTTTTGCCAACTTAGCGAATGACTTGTCTGTCAGCTTATTCAGGAATGCGGTATATTTCTCCTTATTCACCAAAATGGACTTCGAATATATTTCTGAAGACAGTTTCGGATTATTCAGTGAAGCAATCACAAAACGTTTGTCCAGGTAGTTTTTGAACGCAGGAGTCTGCACCTCAAAGATTCCCTTGTCTACATTCACGTCATAATTCTTGAAGAAGCTTTCCGCTGCACTGATCAAATTCTTCACTTTGGCATCCAACTCTTTATTCGTTTGGTATTTGGTGTAATTACGTTCCAAATCTTCCATACTTCTTGCCAGTTTGAAAAACTCCGGGCCAACAAACAAATACTCCACAAACAAAGTGTAATTGTATTCGTAAACTGCCTTTTCATCCACCAATTTGTTCATTCGGTCAATTAAAGGAGCGTACCGGTTCCATTCTTCTTTCGAATTGGCTTTTGCAATGTATTCTGCTTCAAATTTCTTTTTCAGTGAAACAGCATCCAATTGCTTCAACCCGTCAATCTGGCCAATGTACTTTTTCCAGGCATTTGCAATACGTGCCTGTTTTGCCATGTATTGAATACGAGTCAAGTCAGATTTGGTCATGGCTTCATTGATCACACCCAAACTTTTGGTACGCATGTCAATTTCCATCGGGCGCTGCTTCTCGATGTAATATTTCAGATTCCCGGAAGTTAAATGCTGTTCGGTCTGCCCCGGAAAACCATAAACCATTGTGAAATCGCCTTTCTTTCTGTCGTTGAATGCAATATTCAAATGCTTAATTGGTGTGTAAGGTACATTCTCCGAATTGTAAGCTGCCGGTTTGTTATCTTTTCCTGCATAAACGCGGAATACGGAAAAATCTCCGGTATGTCTTGGCCAAACCCAGTTGTCCGTATCTCCGCCAAATTTCCCGATTGAGCTTGGGGGAGCACCTACTAAACGCACATCTGTAAAGACTTCTTTCACCATCAGGTAAAAACTATTTCCATAATCGAAAGCCTGAACATCTGCCTGGAAATGCGTTCCCCTGGTAGCATCTTCGATCAGTTTTTTCATGTTTCGTTTCAACACTTCACCAATCTTATTTCCGTCTTCCAATCCCTGAAGACCAAACTTCATGGCTTCCGTAACATCGTCAATACGAACGATCCGCGTTGCTGTTAAGCCGGGATTCGACAATTCATCGCTCAATTGTTTTGCCCAAAAACCATTTTTCAGGTAATCGTGCTCCGTAGAAGAATGCTTTTGAACGGCATCCAATCCGCAGTGGTGGTTCGTCAATAACAAGCCTTTATTCGAAACCAGTTCGGCTGTACATCCTCCGCCAAAATGCATGATTGCATCTTTCAGTGAAGCATTATTTACCGAATAAATATCCGCGGCGGAAAGTTTCATTCCTTTTGCTTTCATATCAGATTCAAAGGCCTGAAGCAAGGAAGGAATAAGCATTCCCTCTTCCGCATGAAGCGCGAAGCCAATAAAGACAATGAAGGCAACCAAACAATTTTTCATATTCACAATTTTGACCAAATATACCAATACCCTGCCAAAACAAGTTGTTAGATTCAACCCTTTTTTGCATTTTTGCTTTGTGGAATTTATCAGTTTGATCTTTCGACTGGGAGTCATTTTAGCGATTTTCAGTTTCATTTGGGGAATTTTGAAATTCGGAGTCGTATTGCTTCGAGGCGGTATTCCGATGTCTTATCCGGCCGGACTTGCATTTAAGACCGTTCAATATTTATTGATTGCAGATGTAGCGATCATTTTTTGCATCAATATTCCGAATGGGAACCTGGCTACATCCATTACGACCGGTCTTATATTATTGATGTACTTTATTGGAAAAGTCCAGAACATGCAGCTCAAAGCAATGATGTCGATTCAAATCCAGGGAAACCGATTAACAGAAGGTCCGAAACCTCAAATGGGGTTCGAATTTGGAATTGTAGTTTTGGCAATGGCTGTTTTTAGTTTCCTGTTGTGGAAACCGGAGTTTGCTGAGAATCCTATTTCGAACTGGTTTTACAAGAGTATTATCGATATTGAGAACACTCCAATTTTCGGATTTATTTTCAAGATCGTCGGATTCTTTTTTACGATCGGGATGCTGATTCGAATGGTAAATGCTTTAAGTATGATCTTTTCGGGAAGGGCTTTCGGGAGAAATGAGGATGATAATAACGACAGCCGGCACCGCAATAACAACCGCCGGGATAATCACTTTGATGATTACGAAGAGGTGGAATAAGCCAGAATGAAGCAACAGAATGAGAATGAAAATCTCCCAAGAATTACGCGGATAGCACCGGAATAAATGACCACGAAACCACTAAGCGCACGAGGAAATAGGTGATGTTCGATCTACGCCTCTGGCATAGCTCTCTACTTTTCCCGCAGACTAAAGCAGACTTGCTGTCGCTTTAATTGAACAGGAAAGCAGATGAGCGCAGAGTATCTGGATAAAACTTTGCGTCCTTCTTTCTTTGCGGTTTAAATTAAAAATTGGAAGTCAGTTATATTTTCTTTAGTAAATCCAGGATTTGAGGGACGAGGAGTTGGTTACCGTCGTTGTGAATGACCAGCTTGGTGAGTTTCATTTTTTCTTCTTCAGGCATTTGTGCACTAAAGCGCGACTCAACCTGTGCGTCTGTCAATTGATCACGCTCTTTTACGCGTTGCATGCGGATTTCTTTGGGAGCACTCACCAGGATCACTGCATCAAAAGATTTATAGTTCCCGGTTTCAAACAACAAGGCGGATTCCTGGAAGAGTATTGCTGTTTTTTGCTGTTTTTTCCAATTTTGAAAATCCAAACGCACCGCAGGATGGACCAGGTTGTTCATAGCTGTTCTTTTGGAAGCATCTTTGAAAATCTGTGTTGCAATGTAAGGACGATTGAGTTCTGAATCGAGGTAGGCTTCTTCTCCGAATAATTCTTTTAAACCGGCAATCAATTCGGGATCTTCATGCATCAGGTCTTTGGCACGCTGATCAGATGAATATATGGGATAACCCATCAACTGCAGCACTTTTGCTACGGTCGATTTTCCGGATCCTATTCCACCGGTTATTCCGATTGTTTTTGACATAAAACAAAAAATCCTCCGTTTGTTGGCGGAGGATTCAAATTTAAATTTCTTCTACTTCGATAATGTTGAACGGAAGACTGATTATCGCCTGATAGTCTTGTCCGGCTTCCTCCATATCTTCATCGTCCTCTTCAAAGAACCAGTTCACAACTACTTTTGTTTTAGAACCTGAAATTGCTTCCAGTTTCTTGAACAGGTCCAAAATACATTTGGATGAAGAAGTATTAAAATATTCTAGTTTCACATCTACAGATGTTTCTGCAATTGGCTCTTTTCCATAAGCATCGATCCAATCGTTCAAGGGTTTGTAAAATTCCACGGAGTTTTCAGGAATAGAACGACCTTTCAACTCAAGTTTTCCAGTAGCGGCATCAAAATGGATCGAAGGTGTTTTTGCTGATCCTTCTAGGTGTAAATTTTCCATATTCTTAATTAATCAATTTTTATATTCAAGCAGAAAAAACTATTCACGTCGTTAATTGGTAAAAACTGGTAGTCTAGTTTATTTCCTGATTTTCTTGCAATATCAATCATACCAAGGCCTGCTGTTCCTTTATCCGATAAGGTTCCGCTACTGAGCACTTCCTGGTAATATTTTTTCAATTCTTCTTTATCCATTCCATTAATCGTATCCAAACGCTTTTCAAGGTTCACAGCGCTTTCGGTATCAATGTAATTTCCTGTTCTAATAACAAAGTGATCGTCCTTTTTCGCAATCATAAACAAGGCAGATTTCACCTCGATACGCGTAAAATCACGCTCTTGCTCTTCCGTTGCATCGATGTGATGATACAGGTTCTGAAGGCATTCTACTAAAACATTGAAAACCTTTTTCTTCAATTTAGGAGATTCGTCCATGTAATCCATTTTCGACTCCATAATTGAAAGAATAGATGATAATAATTCCGAAGTAACTACTCCCTTAAATGACAACAGAATGTTTTCACGTTCCATTGTTTGGTATAATTCGTAGATATCGTTTTTTATCATTGTAGTTTTCGAAGTGCAACAAATATAATAATCCTATCGAACTAAAATTGCTATTCGACGAAAAAAATGAGTAGATGGTAGAATTTTTTATTGGGATTCATTAACTGAGTACTTACGCAACTTTCCCGCTTAAATTCCTTGCGTTTCTTCTGAGATTTTGTACTTTTGCAACAATGATGCATTTAGACAAGCAAAAAGAATGGTTCTCAACCTGGTTTGATTCCCCGTTCTATCATGTATTGTATGACGAAAGGAACGATCAGGAAGCCAATGAATTCCTGGATAACCTGGTGGCTTTGCTACAACCGGAACCCGGATCAAGTACGCTTGACCTTGCTTGCGGTGCCGGAAGGCATTCCAGGGCTTTGGCCTCTCATGGATTAAGTGTTTCCGGTTGCGACTTGTCACCAAACAGTATTGAAGAAGCAAAAAAGAATTCCGATCCGAGTCTCACCTTCTTCGTGCATGATATGCGTGAAAAGCTAAATGATCACTATCAATACGTTTTCAATTTGTTTACAAGCTTCGGATATTTTGAAGATGTTTGTGAAAATGCGAAAGTCCTGAAAAGTGTTCACGATGCCTTGATTGAACCGGGAATCCTGGTAATCGATTTCATGAATGCTCATAAAGTAGTACAGATCATTCAAAATCAGCGATTCAGACAGGAAGTCCGGAAATGCGACATTCTTTTCCATATTAAAAAGGAAGTGGTTAACAGCCGCATCATTAAAACGATTGCTTTTGAACACGACGGAAAGTCCTATTTTTTCCAGGAAAAGGTACAGGCTTTGGAATTAAAGGATTTTGAAAAATTATTGGCTGATGCCGATTTTGAGATCATTCAATTAGCCGGGAATTACAAACTGGAAGCTTTTGACCTCGAACAATCCGATCGTTTAATCCTTATCTGCAAAAAGAAATGAGCGAATCGATCACGACTATTTTCTTTTTGATCCTGTCTGTTGTTATTGGCGGACTATTGGTTGTTTTCCTCGAAAAGAAAAACCAGGCAACATTCATTAAATTGTCGCTTGCTTTCAGCGGCGGATTCCTTTTGGCCATTGCTTTTATTCATTTTTTACCTGAATTATATGCCGAGCAGCACACTTCGATTGGAGTTTGGGTACTCGTTGGCTTTCTGGTACAATTATTCCTGGAATATTTTTCAGGCGGGATCGAGCACGGACACATTCATGCACATGCAAACAAGAAGATTCCCTACGGGATGCTGATCTCTTTGAGTATTCATTCTTTTATAGAAGGAATTCCCCTGGCTGGAAGTGGCGCACACGAACATACGCATGCCCACGAACATTTAATCGGGCATCACGATAATTCGCTTTTGCTGGGAATCATTTTGCACCAGCTTCCTGTAGCCATTGCATTGATGACTTTGCTTAGACAATCTTTGATCAAATCAAGTACTTCCTGGATCCTATTAATCGGTTTCGGACTCATGACACCGCTTGGATTGATCTTCGGGAAACTCATTCCGATGGATTCTGCTATTCCTTTCATGGATATTTTGCTTGCATTGGTAGTTGGAATGTTCCTGCATATTTCGACCACCATTATTTTTGAAACGAATGAAAACCATCGTTTTAACCTGGCCAAACTAACAGCAATATTGCTGGGAGTTGGGTTGAGCATGGGCTTAATCTAGGTTTAAATCTTCTTCGCTCTACGAGCTTCGAAGGTTCCAAGAGTTTAAACAGTTCAATTTTGAACTTTTGAACTTTTGAACTTTTGAACTGCATATATTTTTTAATTTTACCTAAAAATCAACGTATGAAAATCTTTTTCTTTATCGTATTAATCCTTACAGGTTTCACTATCTATTCTTTTAAATCATTCGAACTAGGCTTGTTGAATAACGGCTTTTCCTGGACAATGTCTAAACTATTTCCTTATTTAGCGCTTGCAATTGGCGGAATTCTTTTGGCCTATTCATTTGCGAAAGGATTTAAGATCAGAGCTAAGATCGTAAAGGTAATTGTGGTGATCATTCTTATTGCTGCTCCGTTTGGAGTAGGATTTATGCTTCACCCGATCTTTGACGGGGATTTCAGTTCGGAAGGAACAGAAGTAGCTGCCAGCACTGTAAAGGTGGACGAAAAATATGACCTGGTTATTGTAACAATCCCGGGCTGTCCGTATTGTCTGGCTTCTATTGAGCAATTGAAAATGATCAAGGAGCGTCATCCGGAAGCAAAACTTTTATTTTCCGTATGTTCTTCCAATAAAAAAGATCTTGAAGTTTACAAGCTATTGATTGCCGGTAAATTTGATATTGAATTGGCAGAAGACATTGAAGCTTCGGTTAAACTGGCAGAAGGACATTTCCCGACTTTTGTACAGGTGAAAAAAGGAATTCCTGTTTACAAGTGGTCGAACGATCAGTTTGGTGTAGGAGCAAAAGACAAGTTTGAAGGAGAAGTTAGGTAAGTTCTATTTTTAAAAACCGATTCTGAACTTCCTTTTGCATCAACACTTGTCTTTTATAGCAGGTTTTAATGGTGCTCTTTTTCTAGTGCCTTATTTCCTGTTCAAAGGGCAAAATCTTGAATCGACCATACAAAGCTTCCGAAGGATTATAAATCCAAAAAAGATTTGGGAAATAAAACCATCAAATCAGAGTGTAGCAAAACAAGCTACACTCCTGACTCACGCAAGAACCACACCTCATTAAAAGATATGCCATGCAATCTGTATTTTATTAGATTCAGTATTGACGTAACTTATATTTTTGGTTATATAGTACTTCCTCCGATTTAATAGTCTACCTTCACTGAAGCGAATATTCTTTCGCTATTAATCCAACTTTATGATAAATAAGTTACCCACAATACTAACAGGTATTGCTTTATGGGCGTTCGCTTCTGTTACTGAAGCACAAGCACCCACACTTGGCACTGCTGCAAACTTTTCTCTTTTCTCTACTTCCGGTGCTGTTACAAATACCGGTTCGTCACAAATCACCGGCAATGTTGGTTCAAACAATGGTCCTGTAACCGGATTCGGCAACGTAAACGGTACAATGCATAATGCCGACGGTGCTACCGCTCAGTGCGCTGCAGATCTTTTGATAGCATATGGTCAACTTGATAATGCTATTACTACCAATTCACCGGCACCTTCCCTTGGAAGTGGGCAAACACTTTTTGCAGGAGTTCATTCGATCTCAGGAAATACAACTATAAACGGCATACTAACTCTCGATGCTCAGAGCAACACGAATGCTGTATTTATTTTCAGAATACAGGCAGGAACATTATCTACCGGAGCCGCTACCAAAGTACAGCTCATCAATGGCGCAGAGGCCTGTAACATTTTTTGGAAAGTTGAAGGCGCAGTAAACCTGGCTTCGGGAACTTATATGTGCGGGACAATTATTGCAAACAATGCAGCGATTGACATGACCATTGGAGATACTCTTGAGGGACGTGCACTTTCAACTGCAGGAGCAATAACGTTAAACGGAACAATGGCCTATACACCGATCGGCTGCGGAAGCCCTTCGCTCAACGGACCTACCGCACCTCAACTTGGTGCAGCTGCCTGTTACGGTTTATTTTCCTCCAATGGTGCAATTTCTAACACAGGAGCGACGTATGTTACGGGTGATGTCGGTAGCAATACAGATACACCAACTGGTTACAATGCTGCATTTATTGACGGTACACTTCACTTGGGCCCAGATGGTTCTACAGCTCAATGTGCTTCAGATCTCCTTTTAATCTACAACTATGTCAATTCACTTCCATATGATATTAAACTATTGTATCCCGCACAATTTGGCAACAATCTGGTTTTAACACCTCATACCTACTTAATGGATGCTGCCGCTACATTGACAGATACACTATACCTCAATGCACTAGACAATCCGGATGCTGTATTTATTATCCAGATTAATGGCGCACTCACAACCGGTACCAATTCGAACATCGTATTAATGAATGGAGCACAGTCCAAAAATGTCTACTGGAAAGTAGAAGGTGCTGCTGACATCAGTACCAATTCTATTTTCAGAGGGACACTCATTTGCAACAATGCAGCTATTGGAAATTCCGGGGTTCTGCTTGACGGTAGAGCCTTAATAACTACAGGTGCTTTATCAACTAATGCATCAATCGCTATTGCAACGATGATCCCAGCGAATTGTGAAACCTTAGGACTCACGTCACTTGAGGATGCAAACATTATCTCTGTTTATCCGAATCCTTTCTCGACTTCCATAAAAATAGTATTCACAGACGAAAATCCGGGGAATGATTCGGAATTGGTTATCTACGACATGCTTGGAGCAATACAATCGAAAACTGTGATTACAGGTAATACAACAACGTTGAATACCACGCGATTTCCTTCCGGAGTTTATTACTATAAGTTAATTAATGGTGGTGTAACTATCCAGACGGGAAAACTAACAGCACAATAACATTCAGTTATGTGTTATTGCCTTTTTTTCGCAGAACTTAGTGTGCAGAAAAGATTTGGGAAATAACAAAAAGAGCGTTCCGTATGTACGGGACGCTCTTTTAGTATAGAGAAGATTCTCCGATGATTGTTTTAATAAGTCAGCTCAACGCTCTGACATGAATTCGGAGTTGATGCAAAATCTCCTGAAAAATAAAGAGTTCCTGTTTGAGAACGCACTTCGTATTTAATGCTCTTATTCTCCAATTCAGTATAATTGTTTGGCGTTGTGAAATTATTCCCGCCACAATCTGCACCCACGCTCCAGTCAGAAACAGAAATTTCTCCAACAGATTTATCTTCTAAATAAATGTGCAGAGTTGTTACTCCGGAACCAGTCAAATAAGCAGAAGTATTTTGGTTGAACCAGAAGGATACACGAGACTCAAATTCACAGCTTCTGTCATCCAATTTTGCTTTCTTGCTGAAATTGGTAGCAGATTCATAGGTACATCCGTTTCTTTTGCAGGAGTAAGTACCAGATAAAACAAAAAGACTTAGTGTAATGATAAACAGTTGTTTCATGATGTAAGTTGTTATTAAGGGATTTATGTCAAATTTATGTATTTTATTCTTAAAAATTAGTTCTTACCAAATCTTCCAAGCAGTCGATAAAGCGTGGGTGATCGTTAGAACTTGGGACCAGCTGTACTTTTTCACCACCGTGTTCTTCAAAGATCTCCTGGTATTCTCCACCAATCTCGATAAGGGTTTCCAAACAATCCGCAACGAAAGCCGGACTGAAAGCCAATACGCGTTTTTTGCCTTCTTTCCCCCATTGTTCGATTACTTTATCGGAAAAAGGATGGATCCATTTCTCATCTAAGCGCGATTGGAAGCTGACGATATACTGATCTTCCGTCAGGCCCAATTTAGCCGCGATCAAACGAGTTGTTTCATAGCTTGTGGCCTTATAACAGAATTTATTCTCTTCCGTGATTTCTTTTTCGCAGTCGTGGTCTTTACACTCTCCGGAATCATATACTTTATCTACCTGTCTTTCCGGAAGTCCGTGATAAGAAAACATAATCTTGTCGTAGGAAGCTATATCAAATTCTTTAGCCCGGTCAACAATCGAATCAATGTATCCTTCGTGATTATAGAATTGGGAAATGATCTTAATATCAGGAATCACCCACCATTTTTTAATGATTTCCATGGCTTTGTCCACAGCAGAGCCCGTTGAAGCACTTGCATATTGTGGAAACAAAGGAAGAATGATGATTTGATCGTAGTTCGCTTTGTGCATCCGTTCCAAAACAGAATCCATAGAAGGATTTTGATAGCGCATGGCCATTTCCACGGTTACATTGTCAGAATCAAAGCGTTTCTGAAGTAGTCGCTTCACCTCTTCGGTGTGAGTCAGCAGGGGTGATTTTCCGTTTCCAAGATCCCACAATTCTTTGTAGATTTTCGCGGACTTAGGAGTCCGGAACGGAACAATTATCCCCCGAACCAGCAATAAACGGGAAAAGAAAGGAATGTCGATTACTCTGGGATCCATCAGGAATTGTTTCAAATAGCGGCGAACATCACTGTTGCTCGGGCTGTCGGGTGTTCCTAGTTGAATCAATAATACTCCAATCTTTTTACTCATCATGTTCGTTTAAAGGCAGTGCAAAAATAACACAAAGCAAACCACATAGACACATAGTACACATAGTTTTTACAAAAGTGCATATAAAATTCCCCTCTGTTTTCTTTGTAGCTATATCGTTGCAATTAATCTCGCAGTGTAAGTAAAAACAAAAAGCCCTTCCAGATATCCGAAAGGGCTTTTAATATTTTGTTTAAGAACAATCTTAAATATGCAAAGCTCTGTTGTCTGTTGCAGCCAGAGCAGCTTCTTTGATTGCTTCAGAGAATGTTGGATGTGCATGACAAATACGGGAGATGTCTTCTGCAGATGCACGGAATTCCATTGCCGTTACAGCTTCCATAATCATATCTGCCGCACGTGCAGCAATCATGTGAACTCCCAATACCTCATCTGTTTTAGCATCTGCCAATACTTTTACAAATCCCATGATATCCATGGAAGCTCTTGCTCTTCCCAATGCTTTCATTGGGAATGAACCTGCTTTGTATTCTACTCCGGCAGCTTTCAATTCCTCTTCTGTTTTACCAACAGCAGCAATCTCCGGCCAGGTATAAACTACTCCCGGAATCAGGTTGTAATTGATGTGTGGTTTTTGCCCTGCCAATTGCTCGGCAACAACCACTCCCTCTTCTTCCGCTTTGTGCGCCAGCATTGCTCCGCGAACAACATCACCGATTGCGTAGATATTTGGAACGGAAGTCTGTAAATGATCGTTTACATCAATCTGCCCGCGATTATTTGCCGTTAATCCGATATTTTCAAGGCCTAAACCTTCTGTATATGCTTTACGGCCAACTGCTACCAAACAGTAATCAGCTTCCAAAACAATTTCTTCGTCTTTTTTGTTCAATGCAGTCAATTTTACTCCGTTTCCGGTGTTCTCAACTTTCTGAACTTTGTGCTCCAAATGGAATTTGAATCCTTCTTTTTTCAGGATCTTCGTCAATTCTTTTCCTAAGGAAAGGTCCATCGTAGGAAGGATATTCGGTGCGAATTCAACGACTTCTACTTCTGTTCCCAAACGGGCGTAAACAGATCCTAATTCCAACCCGATTACTCCACCTCCGATCACGATCATCTTCTTAGGTATTTCCGTCATTTTCAAGGCTTCCGTAGAAGTAATGATGCGTTTTTTATCCGGTTCCATTCCCGGGAAGAAATTGGGTTTTGACCCTGTTGCGATGATCGTATTTTTCGCAGTAATATTCGTGCTGTTCCCTTCCCCGTCTTTGATTGCAATCGTAGTTTTATCCACAAACGAACCAACTCCCTGGTAAACCGTCACTTTGTTTTTATCCATCAGGAATTTGACTCCGTTACATGTTTGTGCAACAACCTCTTCCTTACGGGCGATCATTTGCGTGATATCAGCCTCTACATTGTCCACCTTGATTCCATGAGTAGCAAAGTTGTGCTTCGCATTGAAAAAGTGCTCCGAAGAATCCAATAAAGCTTTCGAAGGAATACATCCGACGTTTAAGCAGGTTCCTCCCAAAGTTGGGTATTTTTCGATCAAAGCAGTATTCAATCCTAATTGTGCACAGCGAAGAGCAGCTACGTATCCACCAGGACCAGAACCGATTATCGCAACATCAAACGTACTCATAGTTTCAATTTCTAAAATGTGTGATAAAGGTAGGAATTAATTGAAAATGGAGAATGGAGAATTGAAAAGAATGTGCTAAAAAGAGATCGTTGTAAGAATGTGAGAATGCGGTACAAAATGAGAAACAGAAACAGAATGAGTTTTAATTCCTCATTCTCTGCTCTCATTCTCATTCTGATTTTTACAGATCAAAAATATGCTTTTCAGCATGGTAGGAAGAACGGACCAGCGGGCCGCTTTCCACGAAACGGAAGCCCATTTTTAGTCCCAATTCGCGGTATTTATCGAAACGTTCCGGAGTTACGAATTCAACAATGGGCAAATGTTTTGGTGTTGGCTGCAGGTATTGGCCTAAAGTAAGAATGTCTACTCCAACAGCTCGCAAATCTTCCATGGTTTCAATGACCTCTTCGTCTGTTTCACCCAAACCAAGCATCACACCTGATTTTGTACGCATTCCTCCTTTTTTCAGGCGGAAAAGAACTTCCAGGCTGCGGTCGTATTTTGCCTGGATGCGTACACCCTTGGTCAAACGACGCACCGTTTCCAGGTTATGCGAAACGATTTCAGGAGCTACATCGATTATCTGCTGCAGGTTTTCCCACTTGCCGGCAAAATCAGGGATCAATGTTTCCATCGTTGTTCCGGGGCTTTGATGACGAACGGCTCTCACCGTCTGAACCCAGATTCCTGCTCCGCCATCTTTCAGGTCATCACGGTCTACCGAAGTAATTACCGCATGTTTGATCTGCATGGTTTTAATGGAATGAGCAACCTTTCCCGGTTCGAATTCATCTGCTGCTTCCGGTTTCCCGGTTTGTACTGCGCAGAAACCACAAGAACGTGTACAGATATTTCCAAGGATCATGAACGTAGCTGTTCCTTCTCCCCAACACTCGCCCATATTGGGACAAGAACCACTTTCACAAATGGTGTGCAATTTATGCTCATCTACCAAAGCGCGTACTTTCTTGTAGTTCTCACCGATCGGCAATTTTACACGTAACCAATTTGGTTTCTTAATACGAACTTTATTATCTGCTGTTGTTATTTCTTCTGACATAGTCGTGCCTTTCCGCTATTCAAAAATTCAGTACCTTTGGTGCTGTTAAATTTGATTCTACAAAAGTACAAAGAAGCAATCAAAAAAAGTTCAAAAGGCTCAAAAGGTTCAAAAGTTTAAACCCTTTTAACTTTTCAACTAGTGAACTCTTAAACAAATTTAAGTTATGCCAACATCAACAGTAAAATATTTGGGAGGATTGCGAACGGAATGTACGCACCTTCAATCCGGGACGGTGATCCATACAGATGCGCCGACAGATAATCACGGGAAGGGAGAAAAATTCTCTCCGACGGATTTGGTAGCAACTGCTTATGCTTCCTGCATGATCAGCATTATTGGAATTTACTGTAACGAGCACGGCCATAATTACGAACACGGATCTGCAACAGTAACCAAGATCATGGCTTCTTCTCCGAGAAAAATCGGAAAACTGGTTATTGATATAGATCTTAGAAATAACGGCTGGGACGAAGCGACAATCGAAAAAGTAAAGCGTGCTGCTTTGGCTTGCCCGGTTGCAAAATCAGTTAGTGAAGAAATAGAACTTGAAATTACATTCAATGTATAATAAGAAGAACGACCGAGAGGAAAGAGGCGGAGGATTTGGCCGCGACAAAAAGGATTATGAACGCAAACCAAAAGAAGATCCGTCGGATATTATCTATGGAATCCGTGTGGTTATTGAGGCGATCAAAAACGAAGTGGAGATCAATAAAATCCTGATCCAAAAAGGAATTGACAAGGACTTATTCGAAGAATTAAGAACGGTTTTAACCGGAAAAGAGTATCAATTGCAGTTCGTTCCGGTAGAGAAATTAAATAAACTAACGGCAAACAATCACCAGGGAGTTATTGCCTTTACTTCGCCGGTTGAATATAAAAACATCGAAGAATTGTGTGACCAATGGCTTTCGGAAGGGAAAGAACCATGCATTTTGGTATTGGACCGTATTACAGATGTCAGAAACTTTGGTGGAATTGCACGTACGGCGGCTTGTATGGGTGTTGATGCAATCCTTGTTCCTTCCAAAGGAAGTGCTTTGGTCTCCGCAGATGCGATCAAAACTTCTGCCGGTGCTTTGCACAGTATCCCGGTCTGTAAAACAGATTTGTTGAAAAACAGTTTGTTCTATTTGCAGCAAAGCGGATTTCAAATCGTATCCTGTACTGAAAAAACAAAAGTTTCCGCAGAAAGTTATTCATTCTTTGGTCCAACGGCTATTATAGTCGGATCAGAAGAAGACGGTATTTCTCACGATTTATTAAAAATGTCGGATGTCCGCCTGAGTATTCCAATGGCCGGAGATATTTCGTCTCTGAATGTTGGTGTGGCGACAGGAATGATCTTGTATGAACGTTTGAAACAAGTGAAGGCGGCTAAATAGATTTAAAAATATTAGGACTAGTAAAAAAGCCTTCTCTACCTCGGTGAGAAGGCTTTTTTCATAAATTCTCATCAGGTCGCAAATAAACAATTAATTTCGCCTCCAAATAAATAACTTATGAAAACCATCGAAGATCTAAAGGTTGAAAAAACCTTTTACAAAAGAGAGAAGGACGCTTTCGGAAATGTAACCAGAACTCCTTACCAAAAAATGGTTCCAAGAACACCGGTGGTTGTGAGCCAGGGAGTTCGATTCGGATATTTTATGATTGATGTTGTATTTTATTACATCATAACCTTTATAATTGGAATTATTCTCGGAATTATTATAGTGGCAACAGGTGGTATTGAATCATTGAGACCTGATTCAACAATGATGAAAGTTCTCGATTTGATGGGATACCCGATTTTCTTCCTTTATTATGCAATCAGTGAAGGATTGGGTGGTGCTACTTTGGGTAAACTCATTTGTGGTTACACGGTTATTGACGAACACGCAAATAAGGTGAGCTTTCCTAAAGTTTTGTTAAGAACTGTGTGCAGATATATTCCTTTTGAAGCATTTTCATGTTTTGGAGAAAGGGGCTGGCATGACAAACTTTCAAAAACATATGTGGTAAAAAGATCTGAAAAAGCAGAACTTCAAAAGTTACTGGGCTCTTTTTCCGAGAAGCAGGAAGATTTGCTGGATTGATTCGATATTAATATTAAGACTAAAAAAAACCTTTCCGCATCAGCAGAAAGGTTTTTCAGTTATGGTAAATCAATACTCACTTACAAATTCGTCCCTCCTGAAACTTCGATGCGTTGTCCGTTGATCCAGCGAGATTCGTCTGTACAAAGGAAAGCTACTACATCACCAATATCATCCGGTAAACCTGCTCTTCCAAGTGCTGTAGCATCTGCGATCATTTTATTGTAATCCGCATTATCTCGGACGCCGCCGCCGCCAAAATCTGTTTCAATAGCTCCCGGAGCTACACAATTCACCCGAATCTGGCGCGGACCGAGTTCTTTTGCCAGGTAGCGCGACAATTGCTCTACCGCTGCTTTCAGTGAGCCGTAAATGGAATATCCCGGAGCTGTGAAGCGCGCCAATCCGCTGGAAATATTCACGATTCCACCACCATCGTTTACAAATGGAACGATTAGTTGTGTCAGGAAAAATGGTGCTTTGAAATGAATATCTGTCAATGAGTCAAATACCGATAATTCTGTTGCGCCAAGCGGAGTTGATAATCCAATTCCTGCATTGTTTACCAGGAAGTCGATTTTCTCTGTGTTGAATTTGCTTTTCAATGAACTTCGCAGCTCTGCAACAAAAGACTCAAATGTATCTGCTTTGCTTACATCCAGGTGAAGAGCAAGTGCTTCAGCTCCTTTCGCCTGAACTTCTGCTACCACTTTATCCGCTTCCGTTTTGTTGGTGTGATAAGTGATAACCACGTTGATTCCCTTTTCTGCCAATTTGTTTGCCATGCTTCTCCCAAGTCCGCGGCTTCCTCCTGTTACCAGTGCTAATTTGTTTGTTTTCATGTGTTTTAATTTGATGAAGCAAAGGTAGAACGGCTACAAGCGGTTTTGTTTGCATGAAGCAATCCATGAGTTGCAAAAATCAAATCAGTAGTTATCAATGAGAGAATTATCAATTATTAAGGTGGCTGAGTCCCGAAGTTTCGGGAAAGTCACCTCATAATTAATTCCGGAAGGAATTTGGGGTGATCTGTGCATGTTTGCGGAAGAAATTAGAGAAATGGGCCACTTCTTCAAATCCCAGGCAATAACCAATTTCTGAAACGGTCCAATTGGTTTGCTTCAATAGCATTTTGGCTTCCTGGGTAATTCGATTACCAATTACTTCCGTGGTTGTTCTTCCGGTATTTTCTTTCAATACTTTATTGAGGTGATTGACGTGAACCGAAAGTCTGTCGGCATAATCTTTTGCGGTACGCAAACCAATGCGCTGCTGATTGGACTCGATGGGAAACTGACGCTCCAGCAGTTCTACAAACAAAGATGTAACCCGCTCAGAAGCCGAATGTTTCGGGTACAAAACCGAAGCCGGCTGGAACTTTTGTCCCATGTGAATGAGTTCCATGACGTAGTTTCGGATCAGGTCATATTTAAATGCATAATCCGAAGCCTGTTCTTTCTTCATCTTTGAGAAAACAGTTCTCAGATACTGGAACTCGCTTTCGGACAATTCGAAAACGGGCACATTTCCAGGACTGAAGATCGGTAATTCATCCAGGATAAATCCGGTATTGGAGCGCGTTATAAAATCCGGACCAAAAACACAGAAGACCGCATTGTGGTTTTCATCTTCCGAGGTATAATTGTAAGGAACTTTCGGAGTAGCGAAAAGCAAGGCGTATTTTTGAATATCAATGACCTTGTCTGCATATTCAGCCCGGCTTTTGCCCTCAATCAAACTGATCTTATAATACAAACGCCTGTTGTAAGGCATTTTGCCTTTTTTGTCATCACTTAGTGCCCGCAATTCATTGGTGTCAAAAACATTGAATTGTCCCAACTCCTTGCTGATCCCTTCCGGAAACAAATTTGTGCTGTTACAAAATGTCTGATAAAAGGCTTCTAAACTGAGAAACTCCATGGAAATCTGAATTGCAAAATTCAAATATACGGAGATTAATTATCAATTAACAAGGTCCCTTCGACTCCGCTCAGTCACCTTCCCATTTGTTTCAGTCTCTATAAGGACACTGAGCGGAGTCGAAGTGTCAATTACTGAGCATCATCTGCCTGATATCTCTCACCGGTGCGCTTCCGTAGCTCAAGAACTTTTCGTGGAACGCTTTTAATTTGAAAGTCTTCCCTTCTTTAATCATCAATTCTTTACGGAGCTGGCAAATTTCTGTAAAACCGGTAAAATAACTGCATAATTGTACTTGCGTCAAAGTTGCTCTCTTCCACTTCCCTTCTGCCTCAGCCTGCTGCTGATACGCTTCATTAATCAATAAATTCATTGCCTGCTCTTTGGTGTAATTTCGATTGTGGACCGAATAATCCAAAATCGTATTGCATGTTGTTCTCAAATTCCATTTGTAGTACATCAGCCACATTTCAGGGCTGTTATTACCGTAGCCGTTTTCAAGCATCATCAGTTCGGTGTAAACTGCCCAACCTTCTACCATAGCACCATTCCCAAAGATGGATTTAATGATGCTCGGCGAATTGTTGCTGTAAACCAATTGCGCGTAATGTCCGGGAACTGCTTCGTGAATATTCAGGATTTGTAAGACATAATCGTTGTATTCCCGCAGGTAACTTTCCGACTGCTCGGCCGGCCAGCCATTCATGCTTCCCACATTGTAATACGTATTTCCGCCTTTATCATACGGACCGGGAGCGGAAATAGATGCTCCGGCAACTCCGGCCATGTAATCCGGTTCTTTACGAACTACCAAAGGTTTCTTCGGGTCCAGATAAATCAGTTTTTTATCTCTTACGAATTTCTCCAGCTGCGGAATCTGTTTTTCGATATCCTTTTGAAAGTTCTCAGGTGTTGTATGCTGCAAAGAAATTTGGTCGATCAATTGCTTCACCATCACATATTCGTCAGCTGGGATTGGTTTTTGCCCCATGTGTCTGCTCCAAATCCGGCGGGAAATCTTTACCATCTTTTGATGCAAATCCATTTTATGCTGCAAGGCATCTTTGTAAATTTCACTTGCGTGTTTATCCGACTGGATATCAAATTCAAACTTCTTAGCATACAACTCACTTCCTAAGCGAAAGCTTCGCGGATTTGGATTCGGAAGCTTTTGCAGCCAATCCGCATAAGCGTTAATCGCTTTCTGCGCAGCTTCACTTCGTTTAATCAGTTCTGCTTTTTCGCTTTCAGACAGTTTGCTTTTCTCCAAACTTGCAGCAAGATCAGCAGAGAAAACGGACAATCCGCCCCGGTTTTGTTCAATTGCCAATTGTGTATGCTCTTTCGTAGGATTTTTGATCTTCGCTTTTGCCGCCTTGTAATAAGCTGGAACATTTTTCAAACGAATGGAAAAGTTTCTCAGTCGCTCATCCAAAGGCGCGTAATTGTTGGCAAGCATTTCTGCAAAACTTCCGCATACATTGTAGTTTGAAGGATTCCATTCTCCGGATTTCAAAGAAGTTTGTTCCCAAAGAGCTCCATCGAGGTAGTTTTTAATGAGTTTCCAGTCGATTTGATTTGCTTCCGAAAGTTCTTCCGGCTTGAATGCATTCAGCTGCTCCAATTCATCCTGTATGAATTGGCGTTCCTTTTCTTCCCGGGCTTTATCCGGCACAACCAAAACGGAATCGAATTTGTGAAAACCACTTCCGCTTGCCCATCCGGGGTGCATTTCCCACAAGCGCAGCACAAACGCTTCTTTGTATTGATCAAAATCACCAGATCCGGACTTCGATTTCCCACCGGAACACGAAACCGCGAATAAAACAAGAAGAACCAAACTAAAACCAGCAATCTTTTTCATACAAACTATTTTTAAAAGGAATACGAAATCTTAAAATTTCTTGCGCCAAATCTTATCGGAAGCTTCCAGGTATTCAGGAAGTGCCGCTGAACCGTACCAGGGCATTAAATCATAAGAAAGAAGTCCGGAGCTAATTGCCGGATCTGTTTTCAACAATACCTCGGCTTCTTCTTTGGTTGCAACGTTGAGAATAAACAAACCGCGATAAGTGAGTTCATTCTTGCCAAAAGGCCCCGCAACAATCAATTTTCTTTCCTTTACCAGGCGCATGATATTTCCCATATGTCCGGTAAAGCAGCTGTCGATGTATTTTTCATCCGTTGTTTTATTCGTTCCTGTTTTCAAAGCAACGAATACATAGCTTTTCATTCCGTAGTCATCGCCTTTTAGTTTTTCAGCCAAGGCTTTGTCGTAGTTAGGATTTGCTGTTGGATTCTCTTGCTTAACTGCTGCGACAGTTGATTTTATTTTCGTCATTTTAAAACTGAAACCGGAGTTTTTATCGCCCAAAACCTGGACAAATACTTCTGTTTCGGAAAGCTTTTTGTAGCAAACTTTCTTCGGGAAATCGTGGGCTTTATTTTCAAAAACCAAAGTAGAATCGGAGGAAGTCAATTTAAATTCCACCGGTTTCCCCAGGTTTTGACCAATGACTGAAGGAATATAGAATATCCCGTCTTTTCGCTGCACGAGATCCAGGTATTCTTTCACCTCAATTTCACCGTTCCTTACTTCATAAGCATATCCTTTCATGGAAGCGGCAGAAAGCTTATCCCAGTGCTCGTAAGTAGTTTGATCTTCAGCCAGCCAGGTTCCTACAAGGAATTCCGGAAGTTTGTTTTGTGCAGAAATTGATCTTGCAAGTACCAGCAGCAATAAGAATAATCCTGTTTTCATCGGGTGAATTTTTTAGGGGAAGTTAGCAATTTTATTGGCTCGCGCAGATTTAGTGCTTCACGGGCTCAGTAAGGTTAAAGCTATTCAAAATAAACAACTACTACCCTTGACTAGTTTACTTGATTATCTCTCGTTTTTCAGTTTATATTTGATTGATTCAACAGTTATAACATGTCATCTATTCGAAACATCCGATTTTCACTTCCCTGCAAAGAGAACATCAACGAAATGAATACTTGTGGACGAAACAAACATTGTAAAGCGTGTGATCGGAAGATTCTTGATTTTAGAAATAAAACAACCGAGGAACTTGAGAGCCTCAAAAGGACCAATGCGAATATTTGCGGAATTTTCTCTGAGAAACAGGTTTCGAAAGGATATGAAAATTATTTCCAATTGGCTGCGGCCACCGTTCTGACAATTGGTTTAAGCATTTCATTCCAAAATCTGTATGCGCAGGAAGAACCCGATCCGTTTAAACTGCCTACTGAAAGTAAAAGCAAAGAACCCGAAAGCGGCAATGATATTGTTGGTGTAATTTATTACGATGAACTCGTGGCAGAATACCCGGGTGGAATTGCGGCGATGAAAAGTTTCCTGCAGGAGCATATAATTTATCCTTCCGACAGCGTTGAGGGAAAAGTATATATTCGCGCAATTGTTGACACCAGGGGAGTGGTCACCGATGTAAAGATCAAAAAATCCCTGAGTCAGCTGGCGGACGCAGAAGTGATCCGCGTAGTAAAACTAATGGTTTTCAAACCGGCCCTCCTGAATGGAAAACCGGTTAATTCCACTTTTGCTCTTCCAATTACCTTTAACAGGAAAGATTAAGCTTCCGCCATCATCCCCTTACTTGCCATGCGGTAAGTATGTGCTGAAAAAATATGTCGGCGGGCAAAACGCTCCGGAGTTGCACTTTGGTTCAATTTCTTGTAAACATTGTTCGGAACTCCGAAATATTCAAACACCTGTCCGTTCAGGAAAGTCACTTTCAAGGTCAACCCTTTGTACTGATAATCTGCGATCATGGAAGTATTGATCGTTTCTGTGTATTCTTCCAAATTTTGTTCTAAGGTTTCAGGAGCAATGCTTACCAAAAAGTGATATGCATCAATGATCTCCAAACTTCTCTTTTCAGCTTCCGCTTTCTTCGGATCTTCTTCCTGGAATTTATCCGGGTGCCACTCTTTTACCAGTTTGCGGTAAGTGGTTTTCAATTGGGCTAAATTCATTTCTTCTTCAATTCCGAAGAGTTTTTTGTATGCTGCTACGCGTTTCATTCTTTATGTATTTTAAGATGTCAAGACCTCAGGATTAAGAGTGAAGTGCTCCACCTACTTTTATTAATTACTTTATAACTGGAATTAAAACCCTTTCAGGTCCAACTGATCTGTTTCTTCAAACGGGACCTGTTTTCCCATTTTCTTTTGGATGATCTTAAAATGATGTTCGTCTTCCGGAGATACGAAAGTCAATGCCTCACCTGTTGCTTCTGCTCTTCCTGTTCTACCGATCCTGTGTACAAAATCTTTGGGTGAACGCGGCAATTCGTAGTTGATAACGAATGGAAGGAATTCAATGTCAATTCCACGCGCAATCAAATCCGTTGCTACCATTACTTTTAAATGTCCGGCTTTGAAATTGCGCATCACACGCGTTCTCGCATCCTGGCTTTTCTTACTGTGAATGGCCAGCGCATCAATATTGTTCTTGCGTAGTTTGTCTACCACCTGATCCGCCTTAAAAGTAGAACTGGTAAAAATCAATACCTGTTTCATATTCCGGGAACGGATCAAATAGCGCAACAATGGTCCTTTTCGCTCATCAGAAACACGGAAAGCCGTTTGTTGGATCAGCTCAATGGAATCTTCTTCCTGCTCGATCTTCAACACCAGTGGATCGTGCAGAACCAGCTGCGTGATTTCAGAGATCTTGTCATTTAGAGTCGCAGAAAACAATAAATTCTGACGTTTTTTCGGGATCCAGCCCAAAATACGTTTCATTTCCTCCTGGAAATCCAGGTTCAGCAATTTATCCGCTTCATCCAGCACCAAAGACTTCAAAGAACTCAAATGAATGGCATTGGATTCAGCCAATTCGATCAAACGGCCCGGAGTTGCGATTAGAATAGAAACACCCATCATGGCCTTCATCTGCGGATTGATGGAAACACCACCGTATACAGCTTTGACTTTCTGAGGTTCGGGAAATGCCCGTGCAAATTGGTTGAACACTTCTTCCACCTGGATGGCCAATTCACGGGTTGGTACCAAAATCAGTGATTGAATGTGCCGGTTTTTTGCTTTTTCTGTTTTGGAAAGCTGCGTCAGAATCGGAAGAGCGTAACTAGCCGTTTTACCTGAACCTGTTGGAGCAATTCCCAATACGTCTTTTCCAGTCAGAATAGCCGGAACAGCGATTTCCTGAATAGGAGTCGGTTTTTCGTACTTCGCTTCGCTCAAAGCTTTTAATAAAAATGGCGATAAGCCGAAAGAAGAAAAGGACATCCTGTTTTTATTTGAGGGCACAAAGATAGGGAATTAGAATTTAACGGTTGGAGACAAAGTCAAGGCAAACTATCCGTCTGTAACTTTTTAAGTTCTCTCGTTTATAGCTAAGTATTACTTTTGAAAGCATGACTTATCTAAAATCGAGTTGTTTATTACTGTTCCTGATTATCGGGCAGTTCGTTTTCGGTCAAAATCCGAAGAACAAAATGACTATTGAACTTTCCATTCCACACACGCGGGAAATCCCATGGCTCAATACTTATTCGGAAAAAGACAATGTCTACGTCATTATTCGCAATAACAGTGACAGTGTTCAAACCTTTTATGAAGACCGCTACAAATACGGGTATTTCAACATCAGTTTTGAGATCAAATACAAGGATTCCATTTATTCTGTTACCCGTGCTCCAAAGATCTGGTGGCGCAATCGTACTTCTTATCATATCGTCCGGCCATACGAATCACTTGTTTTTCCGCATATGGTGATTGATACCAGTTACGCAAACGCCTTACGCCACGAAGGAATTTTCGAAAACGGATGGATCGGATTTCCGGCTGTTTCAGACACAGTTGAAATCCGTGTTATCTATCAGCTATGCGACCAGGGAGAAGTGTTTGATGAAGAAAATATCGGAAGATTGAATTACCGAAAAGACGATTACCTGGATTATCTGGACGGAGACATCGAATCTGAGATCATTCAACCAGGCAAAAAAACTCAGAAACCAAAACGACCAGTTGCACCTTCAAAAATTCCAAACACCAAACAAAAAATTATTTTCAATGAACCTTTAGTTTCTGAATGGCAGAAAGTCATTCTTTGATGGATTAGTCCTTTTAATTGGCAACGATCGGCAAAAGATTCACCAATTCAGGGATTTCAGCCAAAAGACGAATGCGCGGAACGTTTCGTTCTTTTTTGTACTTGTGTTCCGGATCAAAATGGACGGCTGTCCAACCGGCGTTGAGCGCACCGATAATATCTGCTTTAAAATCATCGCCGATCATGATCGCATGCTCGGTTCTACAACTTGTTAGTCGAAGCGCTTCCTGGAAAATCTCCCGATGTGGTTTTGTTACACCAATTTCTTCGGAACAAAGTACCGTATTGAAAAATTGGCTGATCCCGCTTTTCTCCAATTTAATGTGCTGTACTTCTTTGAAACCGTTCGTGATAATATGCAGGGAATAATCCTGTTGTTTCAGGGTTTCCAACATTTCTACTGCTCCCGGAAAAAGGTTAGTTTGATGCGGAGAAAGTGCAATGTAACCGTCGCTCATTTTTTGTGCAAGCTGCTGATCGTGAATTCCATGGTGTGCTAAGGCCTTTTGAAAACGATTGTCACGCAATTCCTCCTTTGTCAACTTTCCATTTCCATATTTTTGCCACAAATCAGCATTGATGCGAATATAAGTGTGGTGAAAATGTATGAAATGTTCGATCGTGTCTCCGAGTTTCAGATCATCGTACAAATACTGCAGTGCAAACCGCGAATTGGTTTCAAAATCCCAAAGGGTCCTGTCGAGGTCAAAGAAAATCTGACGTACTTTCATTAAAAGAATGCTTTGATTGCATAGGCAATTCCGGTTGTAATGGCGCCATTCATGCAAATTCCCAAAAGAATAAGCGGAAATGTTCTTTTCTCTTTTCCGTAAAACTTAGCTGTTACAATAGAGCCAATCGGAACGGATAAAAATAAAGGCGCATAAAACGCAATCCCATAGATTCCAAAACGGCGTTTCAATTTTACGATCAATTTATTGAAACGGGTAAATTTCGGTTTATACTTTAACGGGGTTCCGGTTGTTATGGATGCATGTAAGAGGGCCTTTCGTTTCTTGTGTGCACGAATCATAAAAAATTCGCTTGAAAAGTAGAACACGAAAGCCGCTACAAAAGCTCCTGAGATACAGGAAAGATAGGTTTCCAAAAAATTCAGCTTCAGTCCCGGACCAGCAAATGGAGCGAACATGAACTTAATCATAGAAAGGGTGAAGAGCGTAAAATAAAAGTGCCATGCCATAATCTTATCTTCTTAACATTTTACACCGTAAGCCAAATCTCCGGCATCTCCCAAACCAGGAACGATGTACGATTGTGCGGTTAATTCTTTATCTATTGCTCCAACCCAAATAGTAATCGTATCGGGCAAATGCTTTTTTACGAACTCAATGGCTTCCGGAGCAGCAATAGCAGCAACAATATGAACTTTGGAAGGTTTTCCCTGTTTCAGCAAAGCTTTATAAACCATCACCATCGAACTTCCTGTTGCCAGCATCGGATCAGAAATGATCAGTGTTTTTCCGTCTATGGAAGGCGAAGCCAAATATTCTACATGAATATCAAAATCTTCAGCGGTGGTGTGTTTTCTATATGCAGAAACAAAAGCACTTTCAGCACGATCAAAGTAATTCAACAAGCCCTGATGCATGGGTAATCCTGCGCGCAAAATCGTTGCAAGAACCGGCTGCTGTTTCAAAACCGAAACTTCTGCTTCGCCGAGCGGAGTTGTTACCAATTTGGTTTGGTAATCCAGGTGTTTACTTAATTCATATGCCAATACTTCAGCAACACGTTCTAAATTACGTCTGAAACGCATGGGATCAGTTTGCACTGTGCAATCTCTTAATTCTCCAAGAAAGGTATTGAAGATGGATGTTGACTGACCTAAATTGTAAATCATAGTAATTGAATGTTGGAGGTGAAATCTGTGCTTTTTCATCGGGCTCTTTGCCTCTTCACAAAATAAGCGAATAAAAGCAAACAATGGAAATAAAAATCCATTTTGTTAGTGTTTTTTAGATTTTAAGACATCCGGATTTTAAGATATTAAAACTTAAACATTTTTCAAGTTGGAATATGCCTCTTCGTAACATCACAATCCTCAAAAAACCTATCTTTGCAACATGGCTAAACAAAGCAAAATTGATTTTCGGATTTTCAGACGCTTATTGAAATTTGCAAAGCCTTACCGCGGACTTTTAGTTTTGGCTTTTATCTGCACGGTTTCCCTTTCCGTACTTGGTCCTTTGCGCCCCATGATCATTGGGAATATGGTGCAGAAATATGTGGTGGACAGTCAAAATCCGAACTTGTTTTTGAAATGGACTATCATTGTCGGAGGGATTTTATTGGTCGAAGCACTGCTTCAATTTTTGACGGCTTATTTCTCGAATTTAATGGCACAATCGGTCATTCGCGATATCCGTGTGAAGGTCTTTAATCATTTATCCACGTTCAGAATGCAGTTTTTCGACCGCTCACCTGTTGGTGGTTTGGTAACACGTGTAGTTTCAGATATTGAAGCTATTTCAGAGGTTTTTTCTTCCGGATTAATCGACATTCTAGGTGATCTGCTCATGTTGGTAGTCGTTTTGGCCCTGATGTTCGCCAGCAACTGGCAGCTTTCAATTCTTGTACTGATCCCCATTCCGATTCTCATTATCGCTACACGCATCTTTGCAAAAGCCATGCGCAGAAGTTTCCAGCAGGAAGGAACAGCAGTCCACCGTTTGAATTCTTTTGTACAGGAGCGGTTAACGGGGATGAACATCGTTCAGATCTTCGGCAGGGAAAAAATGGAATACGCCGCTTTCCAGGAAGTGAATAAGACACATCGCCAGGCACACGTAAATGCAGTTTGGGCTTTTTCCATCTTCTTCCCGGTGGTTGAATTTCTGAGTTCACTTTCCATTGCCTTGCTGATTGTTTTTTGTGCTTTTTCAATGACCGGACAGAAAGCTTCAGATGCTCATTTGTTCGGAACCGTTTTCAGTTTCACCCTTTGGATCCAGATGTTATTCAGACCGATTCGGATGCTGGCAGATAAATTCAACATTTTGCAGCGTGGAATTGTTCGCGCAGATAAGGTGTTCGAATTATTGGACACGCATGAACATGTTCAGGAATCCGGAACTGTGACTACCTGCGACTTTGAGCAACCTTTGAAATTCGAGCATGTTTATTTTGCTTACACCGATGAAAATTGGGTTTTGAAAGATATTAATCTGACCATTCAGCCGAAGGAAACCATTGCATTTGTAGGAGCCACTGGAGCCGGTAAAACTTCGATTGTCAACCTGCTGAGCCGATTCTATGAATACCAAAAAGGAACGATCCACATTGGCGAGCTGGAATTGCGTGAAATTCAAATGGATACTTTGCGAAAAAACATTGCCATTGTACTCCAGGATGTGTTCCTGTTTTCGGATACAATCCACAATAACATCACTTTAGGAAACGAGGAAATTACCCGCGAAGAAGTCATTGCTGCGGCAAAAGCCGTGGGTGCCGACAGTTTTATTGAAAGACTTCCGGGCGGATACGATTACCAGGTTGGTGAACGCGGCGGAGTACTTTCTGTTGGTCAGCGGCAATTATTGGCTTTTATCCGTGCCTACGTTTACAATCCGCATATTTTGATCCTGGACGAAGCTACTTCCAGCGTTGACAATGAATCTGAATTACTGATCCAGCGCGCTACCCAACAATTGACCAAAGGAAGAACTTCCATTGTTATTGCACACCGTTTATCTACCATTCAGGCAGCAGACAAGATTATTGTCTTAGACAAAGGTGAAATCCAGGAAATCGGGTCTCACGAAGAATTATTACGCAAAGATGGCATGTATCGAAAACTGCATTCCATGCAATTCACAAAGAAATGACAAACGAATTAGGTCTTAAGATCGGCGGTGTTCCCGAACATTTTAATCTACCCTGGAGACTTGCAATTGAAGAAGGAAAATTCCAGGAAATCGGTTTGAATCTCCACTGGTCGGACATGAGCGGCGGAACGGGTCAAATGATTCGCGGACTGGAAACAAAATCCATTGATATTGCTGTCCTTCTAACGGAAGGAATTACCAGGTCGATCTTACAAGGTCTCGATGCTAAAATTTTGCAGGTTTATGTCGTTTCTCCCTTGAGATGGGGAATTCACGTACCGCCCAAAGGTGCTGTCAAAAAACCGGAAGACGTAAAAGACCAAACTTTTGCCATCTCACGATATGGTTCGGGATCACATTTAATGGCTTACGTCATGGCGGATCAGCATCATTGGAATTTAGACAATCTGAAGTTCAATGTGATCGGAGATGTTTATGGCGGTTTGTGGGCATTAGAGCACAACGAAGCACAGGCTTTTCTTTGGGAAAAGTACACCACCTTTCCGTTTGTGGAACAAGGGAAATGTGATTATGTGGGTGATGTTGTCACACCATGGCCTTGTTTCGTGATAGCAGCGCGAACAGAAATTGCAGAAAAGCATCCGGATATTTTACAAAAAATGTGCGCCATTGTGAATCAAAAAGCATTGGAAGTAAAAGAAGGAGCTAATGCTGAAGAAATCATTTCGTGGCGCTATAACCTGCCTTTGGAACAGGTAAAACTGTGGTTATCCGAAACGGACTGGAATTACAAAGGAGCAGAATTCCCGCAAGCCTTTGAGAAGACGACGGATTATCTGAAAAAACTGAATTTAGTCTCAGCAGAAGAAGCTGACGGGTGGAAAGACAAACTCTTCATTTAAAAGTTCAATTGCTTTCAGCGTTCAAAAGGTTCAAAGAGTTCAATGGTTTAAACTTTTGAACTTTTTCAACTATTGAACTTTCTATCACCATCCATTCGATTGGCGTTTCGCTCTTTTCTGCCGTTTTTCGTTTCGTTTGATGCTTTTCCTTGCGGACTTGGATTGCTTTGCCCAAAATGCTTTTTTGGATTTCTTCATCTCCTTCTTAGCTACTTTCGCATCTTTCTTTCTGCGCTTTGCAATTGTTTTCTCGGCTTTTGCAACAGATCCGTCCTGACTATAGGATGAAGCAACAGATCCAGCTCCAAAAATAAAGAGCCCACACAATAGAAAGAGTTGTAAAAACGTTCTTAACTTCATAATTTTGTCATT
This sequence comes from uncultured Flavobacteriales bacterium, assembly GCA_946479285.1. The sequence continues at coordinate 91,591 of CAMLFH010000009.1, forward strand.
CCAATTACGGTAAAGTGAAAATACGGATCTTTTTATTGATTTTGATCTTAGCTGGTGTTTCTTGTAAAAAAAACAGGACACATCCGGTTCCCAGCATTGCATTTGATTTTCAGATTGACCTGACTTTACCAACCTACTCCGAATTAAACAATGTTGGAGGCTGGGCTTACGTAAATGGCGGAATTAAAGGAATTGTTGTTTACAGACAATCTTTGGACGTATTTGTAGCCTGGGAACGCATGTCGCCGGAAGATCCGGACAATGCTTGTGCCACAGGACTTACAACTGACTCCACCAACTTTCTGCAGCTAAACGATGCCTGTTCGGGTGCTGTATTCTCCATGTATGACGGATCACCAATTTCGGGATCCAGCTGGGGATTGCGCAAATACCAGGCTCTTTGGAACGGGAGTAATTTACTGCGCATTTATAATTAAAGCTTCTTTAGCCTCCTATTTTCAGTTGACTCACTTTTTCACAGTGAAATAAAAATCAAAATACTCACAATCAATCATTTACATAAAATACTGTTCGCAAATTAGCGAACAAGCGAATTTGCGAATTCTAGTATTTGAAAGATTAGTATTTGAGTCGAAAAAGAACAATTACTTTTTAGCTTCCGTCTTCCAAATTTCTACGTAAGAATTTGAATTCCTCGGGTTAATTCCATGCAGGAATTTATCAACGAATCCTGGCTCAATTTGGGCTTCCCGGTGCATTTTCGGGTAAATCACTTTGAAAGTATCTATTCGTTGTTCCAGATTTTGCTGACCGAAAAAGAAAATATAATCCTGGGGCAAAACCGTGTAGAAACTTGCCGGATTAACCGTATCCAAATTCCATCGTTCCGTAATTTTATACTCCCATTTCCCGGAGTAAAAATAAGGCATCATTTCCGGATTGGTTTCCCCGGTAGCTTCAATGAGAATATGCTCATTTCCGCGAACTTTCCCATGCAAAGCATACATGGTATTCACCCGGGATTTTTTTGAAGGCATGACTGTTACAATGCAGAATAGCGGAATATTTAAGATCCAAAAACCGATCCAGGATACTTTCCAGAATCCGTTCCAAAATTTGCGGGTTCTTAATTGTTCAATTCCAAGGAAAACGAGTATTACTACTAAGGGAAAAATGGTTAAAATAAAACGTTCCTGCCTGTTTGGGAAAATAGTATGAAATAGTAGAAAAACGAAAGTCGGGATAAATAGCAGCAGGTATTTTCTGGCAGATTTAAAATAAGCTATCAGAGCCAGGATTCCCAATGGGAAAAGCAGAAGCCCGAAAAGAACGTAGAAATACATGAAGTAATTTGCATTTTTCATGTAGCGCGTTCCTTCATTCATGTTGTAGACCACATACCCTTTAAACTCTGCAAAAGGATATCCCCAGATAAAATAATCTACCAAACCTTGTGTTAACAGGAACATCACCAGGGACCCGGCCGACATTAAGAAAAGCTTTCGCCACTCCAATTTAATGAGGTAGTAAATCCCTAAACCAACTGCGTAAATTGCAATCTGGTAGCGAAAAGAAATAGCTACTCCTATCAACAAACCTGCATAAAACAAGGCCCATTTACGATTTTCCTGTAAGGTCAGCCAAACAGCCCACATGAGGAACGGAATACTCACCACTTCAACCAGGTTTCTTACCGAAAGGAAAGGCATTGCCCATAACAGAGCCAGCAGCCAGCCAACGTAAGCAGCCGTTTTTTTATTGGATAATTTCTCAGTGATCAGATAACCGAAACGAATCACCAGCAAAGAAAACAATGCGTGAACAATCCGGTTAATCAGCATGAGGATTTTAGGATCTGAAATCCCGATTCCTTTTAGCAGTTTAAAAAACAGAAAATTCAATCCCACATAGGTGAAACTGTGTCCTTCCGGAGCTGCGCCGGCAGGTTTATTCCATGGAAGCCAATGATTGTAATCAAAACCGTCTGCCCAGGAACCTGCAGCTTCGATCACCAAGAAATGATCATCATGCATACTGTAGCCTTCTGCGAAAATGGCTGCGATCAAACGAGCGATCAATCCAACAAACAAAATGGTTTTCAGTGATGACCAGTCGATGGTCTTATTTTTTTGAGAAAGCTGCATGAAACAAAATTAGTGAATCTGTTAGATTATGCAATTAAGTTACGGACTTCTTTGTTTTCCGCGTACAGCCAAGGGAGTATAAACAAAAAAAGGATCCGCATTATGCGAATCCTTTTCTTCTGTTATTCTAGTATTTCTTAGTATCTGTAAGAATCCGATTTGTACGGACCATCAACAGTTACATTGATATAAGCAGCTTGATCTTCTGATAAAACGTCTAATTCAACACCGATTTTAGCCAAGTGTAAACGAGCTACTTTCTCATCCAGGTGTTTTGGAAGAACGTAAACATCATTTTCGTAGTTAGCATGGTTTTCCCACAACTCTAACTGAGCCAAAGTTTGGTTAGTAAATGAATTCGACATTACGAATGAAGGGTGACCAGTTGCACAACCTAAGTTCACCAAACGACCTTCAGCCAAAATGATCACATCGTTTCCGTTAATTGTGTAAACGTCAACCTGCGGTTTTACTGTATTTTTCGTAGCACCGTGGTTTTTGTTCAACCAAGCCATATCGATCTCGTTATCGAAGTGACCAATGTTACAAACGATAGCTTTGTCTTTCATGTTCTCGAAATGACGACCAACGATGATGTCTTTGTTACCAGTTGTAGTAACGATGATATCAGCACGGTTAACACAGTTGTCCAATTTTTTCACTTCAAATCCGTCCATTGCAGCTTGTAAAGCACAAATCGGGTCGATCTCAGTAACAATTACACGAGCACCAGCTCCGCGCAATGAAGCAGCAGAACCTTTACCAACATCACCGTAACCGCAAACAACAGCTACTTTTCCAGCCATCATTACGTCAGTTGCACGACGAATAGAATCTACCAATGATTCTTTACATCCGTATTTGTTATCAAATTTTGATTTAGTTACCGAATCATTTACGTTGATTGCAGGCATAACCAAAGTTCCGTTTTTCTTACGGTCGTATAAACGAAGAACTCCTGTTGTAGTTTCTTCAGATAATCCTTTGATTCCAGCTGTCAATTCAGGGAAACGGTCAAAAACCATATTTGTTAAATCACCACCGTCATCTAAGATCATGTTCAAAGGCTGACCACCTTCAAATGCGAAAATCGTTTGCTCGATACACCAGTCAAATTCCTCTTCATTCATACCTTTCCATGCATAAACAGGAATTCCTGCAGCAGCAATTGCAGCAGCAGCGTGATCTTGTGTTGAGAAAATGTTACAAGAAGACCAGGTAACTTCAGCACCTAATTCAACCAATGTTTCAATCAAAACAGCAGTTTGAATGGTCATGTGTAAACATCCTGCGATACGTGCACCTTTCAATGGTTTCTTAGCACCATATTCAGCACGCAACGACATTAATCCCGGCATTTCAGCTTCTGCTAAAACGATCTCTTTACGACCCCACTCAGCAAGTGAAATGTCTTTTACTTTGTAAGCTAATTTTTCAGTTGTATTACTCATAAATGATTGTTTGCTCTTTTTTAAGAATGCAAAGATAAGGTATAGGTTTGTGAATTAAAAATTATCAATTGCACAATTATTAATTATCAGCTTCTTCCGCAATTCATTGATCATTTAGAGCGGATCATTTCAATTGGATTTCGGTGTCCCGATCAGGTACAAAATTCCTGCCGGTCCTGATTTTTGCCGCCCTACTTTCCATTCAAAGTTCTCGTTCCCATTCACGCGTGAGATCAATTCATTCATTTCCGGCATCGTGTATGTTCTCAATGCAGACAGAATTCCGTCGAACATCACAAAAAGCGGAACCAAGGGAATGAGATAGGTGAAAAACACCCGGCCCACAGAAAATGGTTTGATAAACGGTGTCATGAGCAGCACGGTGATCGGTGAAAACAACATGGCCAGAACGCTGGGCACATTTCGCTCCTGTGATTCAAATAAAGCGATCGGATTTTGGCTGTCGACCGCATTCTGAAGAATCTGAACGGCATCTTCTTCTTTGAAATGATGCAGAGACAAAAACTGTGTTCGAACTCCTTTCAAATGTCCGGGAACTTTCCGTGCATCTACCGATTTTAGTTCGTAAGTGAAAAGAGCGGATTGTTTTTTTACATATTCAAATGCTTTGAGGTTGGGATAATAATCTGTCAGGATAATTTTTAGTTCGGGATGTTCTTCCTGCAAACGCTTCGATAATTTAAACAATCCACCACCACCACCTGATGCCAAATCGACGATAGTACTGCTGCCCTCCTTTTTCACTAACTCCGATAAAAGCGGCGTTACATTTTTATAGATATCAAATCGATTAGAGATAAATTGAAGAAAATCTGTCAGGTAATTTCTCAAAAAAGCAGGAAACCAGCGTTGATCTTCAAATTCGAATAGTTGTTTTCGTTTCATAAACCAATATTTTTTGTAACTTAGGTCAAAAGTACTAAAATCATTTGAATTAGGTCAAGTTTACTAAATTTAATGAAGACAAGAGATAAAATATTACATACAGCCTTGAACTTATTCAATCAGCATGGAGTTCCAAACATTACGCTGCGCCGCATTGCGTCCGAAATGTTCATCAGCCAGGGTAACCTGAATTATCATTTCAAGCACCGGGAAGACATTATAGAAGCACTTTTTTTCCAGTTAATGGAAACTTTTGAAGCAGAAAAAGCAAAATTAGATACAGAGAAAATGGACTTCCAGTTCATCCTGGATTCTACCCGGAACGGTATGGAAGCGTTGTTCAAATTTCGTTTCCTGATGATCGATTTTAACCAGGTCATGCGTGAAAACCCAAAAATCCACGAACATTTCAAGCAATTGGAAGAAGTCCGCAGAACAACCTATTTATACTCTTTTGATTTGGCAATTAAAGCCGGGATCATGCGCGCTCCTGCTTTTGAAACAGAATACCACGGACTAAATGAACGCATTCGTGTGTTCAGCGATTACTGGATTGCATCAGCAGAAGTTTATGGAGAACCGGTAGAAACAACCGTGGAGAAATACCACAATTTATTGGTAGAAATGTTCTTTCCCTATTTCACGAAAGATTCACAGCGGGAGTTTTTGTTGAAGCGGTTATAAACAAAAACAGCCGCAGAATAAATCCACGGCTGCTTTTACTTTTTATTTATTAACTGAAAACTTATGGCATTTTTAGATTACTTGTAGCAATCTCCGGTCACCGTAGGTAAATCTTGTTTCGTACCAAACTTTATGGGCGCCGCCTTTTTTCGATTGAGCATCGGAATGCTGAACTCTTCTAACTTCGTATAACTCTCCACTTCTTTCTCTCTTGCGACTACATCGCCAGAACCTGTTGTTGAATAAACGGTTTTTGTACCTTTTACAATACTACCGGTTAATACTGCTCTTAAATTGACACCTTTCACACTCAGCAATCCTATAGCATACTCAAGATTCGCCCTTGTAAATTCAAAACGTGATTTCTCCGCAAGATCTTTTGTGTAAAACACATAATAATAGGCATAATCCTTACCTCCATTCCCTTTGAAAAAATCTTCTTTCGAGTAAACTATTTGTCCGTGAATATCATAACCATTGCTTGTTTCTCCGCTATACAAATCAATGTAAATATAATCGTAGCTAAAATATTCCGGTTTGATATCGAAAACAACAATCATATCGCCAAAATTGTAACATTCCAACTGTGTCAGTTTTAATTTTCCTTCATTGACATAAAATCCCTGATTGGAGAGTGAGTCCGGTTTCGTTTCTGCTTTCGGGTTTTGCACTTCTAATTGGGAAAAACAAACCGGTAAAGCTAGCACCGTCAAAGCTATAATTGCAATTATTTTTTTCATGACAGGTTTTTAGGTCTAGTTATAACAATCTCCAGTAACCTGAGGCTCTTCAGGATATTTACCAAACATGTAAGCCGAACCACTAAGTTTAATCCTGTTTAACATCGGTATGTTAAAACTGACCAAAACTTCAGCCTCTGTCCAAACTTCCTTCTCCCTGGCAATTACTTTCCCATCGGATTGAGTTTCATAAACTGTTTCTGTTCCGGTTAGATTATACCCTTTTACACTTGCAGCCAACCTGGAATCATTTGCCAAATTTTTTGATCCTGCATACTGCATGTAAGTTCGCTTACAGTATGGGAAAACCTTAGAAACTTCTTTTAGATCAGTTGTTGTAAAAATATTGAAGTATACGTACTTATCTTTCGGAGTAACCAATTTAGCAAACTCTGCTCTTTTTAAACGCACCATCTGATTATATTCATTGTCACTCTTTGATCCCCACGTCAGTGTTATCTCTATCACATCAAAATCGAAAAAGCTTTTATCGATATTGAAAGCCACAATCAGATCTCCGAAATTATAGCATTCCAGCTTGTCTAATTTCAATGTTCCCCCCTTCACGAAAAAGCCCTGGGTAGAATCAGATTTCACGACGGCAGTTTCCTTTATAGTAATTTGCGAAAAGGTATTCAGGGCAAATAATACGCTAATTACTGTGATATAGATTTTTCTTTTCATTTTATATAAGTTGTATCCGATTTAAAATTTACTTGGTAATAGTTACACGCTGAACAGAAATCCCTCCATTCGAATCCCTTGCTGTAATGAAATAAATTCCACTCTCAGCATTTGTTAGTTCAATGGTATTTTCTCCTGACTCTAATAATTGGGTTGCAATAAATTGTCCGGCTGTGTTTGTAATAGTGATCGCTGTCTGTAAATCAATTAAAACCTTGAATGCTCCGGTATTCGGATTGGGGTAAACCGTAAATAAGCTCTTCGTCAGATCTTCCAACCCAACCGTTGAAATCGCCACACAAGCCGAAGTAGCCGAACAACCATTCTGGGTCACAATAACTGCGTAAGTTCCATTTGCCGTTGCGGTAAATGACTGCGAAGTTGCACCTGCAATCGGAGCATTTCCATTTCCACAATTGATCCATTGATACGCTGCTCCGGAAGTCGTTGCCGAAATCGTTAATCCGCTCAAAGTTGTTGTTGCAACAGGAACCGTCACAATCACATTTTGTGTTTGCGTTGATGTATTTCCATGACCATCGCTATAGGTCCAGGTAACGACTGTCGTTCCGGGAGTTGTTATTGGGAAGGTTGTTCCTGTTGTTCCTGTGATTACTCCGGCGCAGTTATCCGTTGCTGTTGGAGCTGTTAATGATGTTACTGAACATTGTCCTGTTACATTCGGAAGATTTGCCAAATTCGCAACCGGTGCAGTATTATCGTTAATGATCACATTCTGTGTTTGAGTCGATGTGTTTCCGTGTCCGTCGTTGTAGGTCCATGTTACTACGGTTGTTCCTTGTGCTGTAATCGGAAGGGTTGCATTGTGCGTTCCGGTGATCATTCCGGCGCAGTTATCTGTTGAAGTTGGAGCAGTTAACGAAGCAACCGAACAATTTCCAGTTACAGCCGGAAGATTGGCCAAGTTTGCTATCGGAGCAATATTATCGCTGATAATCACATTCTGTGTTTGAGTCGATGTGTTTCCGTGTCCATCGTTGTAAGTCCAGATTATGACTGTTGTTCCCTGGGTCGTGATTGGCAAAGTTGCATTATGCGATCCGGTAATCGTTCCGGCGCAGTTGTCTGTCGCAGTCGGCGCTGTTAAACTGGTTATCGCACATTGATCAGTAATATTTGCCAAAGAAGCGGTATTCGCTACCGGAGCAGTATTGTCGTTGATGATGACATTTTGCGTTTGTGTCGACGTATTTCCGTGACCGTCGTTATACGTCCAGGTTACGACCGTAGTTCCGGGAGTTGTAATCGGAAGCGTTGCGTTGTGCGTTCCTATGATCGTTCCGGCACAGTTGTCTGTTGCGGTTGGTGCTGTTAAAGAAGTCACTGAACATTGCGAAGTCACATTTGCTAAAGTTACCTGATCCGGCACTATTCCGGTGGAAACACATTCCTGAGACAATAACATGGTGAAAATATCATCTTCACCTAATGCAGTCAATTCAGAAACACCGGCTCCAAATTCAAAGTCTCTCGTTTCTCTAAAATAACCGGTAAGTAAAATATTCTTGTCTACATTCACGGCGACCGAAGCAGTAGAATTTGACATAACGGTTCCTGTTGAATTAATTACCCAATTAAAAAAACCATTATTATCAAATTTAACTACAAAGTACTCTTGATCTGCTCCTGTTAGATTAGTGATTCCTGAACCCGGATCAAAATCAACCGTGCCTTTAAAATAGCCTGTAGCATAAACATCATCATCTATATCTGATACGATGGAAATACCTGTTCCATAACCTCCTGCTGCACCAAAATTATTGGACCAAAGATAGTCGCCCAATGAATTTAATTTCAAAATGAAACAATTATTGGAAGTCCCGATAGCTGCGAGTTGATTAGTACCTGTTCCAGGATTAAAATCGACCGTCCCCCGAAAATTACCCGTAATAAAAATATCATTGGAACTGTTTGAAGTTATCCCGAATCCAACGTCCGTATTTGTACCTCCTACCGATTTGCTCCAAACATGATTTCCACTTGCGTTTAATTTCAAAATAAAAACATCCAAATCACCATTCGAAGTCAAAGAACTTATTCCTACTCCGGGATCAAAATCAGCTGTACCTTGAAACATGCCTGAAGTAATGATATCATCATTAGAATCAATCGTTAGCGCATGTCCCGAATCGAAATCTGTGCCACCTACTCTTTTAGCCCAAACTAGACTCCCTGCACTACTTAACTTCTGGATAAATACATCTCTACTGCCGGCGGATGCCAGGTTCAAGACTGCAGCACCCGGATCAAAATCAACCGTATTCATAAATCGTCCAATCAAAACGACATTTCCTGTGTTGTCGATTTTTACAGACCGAGCCTCCTCATCGCCAGAACCACCAAAAGATTTAGCCCAAACAAAATTACCATTGGAATCCAATTTAAGCACGAAGTTATCATCACCACCATTAGAAGTCAGGTTATTGATTGCAACTCCCGGATTAAAATCAGATGTTCCCATAAAAGTCCCAACAATGTAAATGTTATCTGAAGCATCTACAGCTATTGTCTGCCCATATAGTTTATTTGCCCCAGTTGTATTTTTTGTCCATTGTACAACTCCATTTATATCCCGTTTTGTAATGTTTGTCTGCACATCGCTAGCGGAAGGAGTTGTGTAAGTATAACCCAATGTATAGTTAAATCCGAAATGGCCAAATACCGCTTCCGTACCACCATCGAAAGAAGCTGTTGCATTGGAATAGACCCAGTCCAGGTTAGGCTGTGCAAATCCCAAAGTGAGATTGGAGAAGAATACAATAAGCAGGATCGAAATTTTTGTGTTTTTCATGTAGTTTTTATTAAGTTGTTTCTTAGTCAGTTGAAGTAATAAAGTATATTGATAGTTCGCGCAAAGTTCATTCTAAGCATCTTTTCGCTACCTACCGCACAGGAAGTTTTTCGCACACGCACCAACAAAAAAACAGCCGCAGATTCCTCCACGACTGTTTCCTTCTTTCTATCTATTGTTGAAACTTTTACTTGTTAATATTCACTCGCTGCATGAAAACCTGTCCATTTAAATCTGCTACCGAAATGAAATACATTCCACTTTCAGCATGAGCCAGTTCGATTGCATTTTCTCCGGCTTTTAATCGCTCTGTAGAAATCAATTGTCCCGCAGCATTTCGGATTTCAATGATTCCTTCGAATTGAGCAACCACGATAAACATTCCGTTATTGGGATTCGGATAAACCGTGAAGACTAATTGATCGATTTCTTCCAATCCGACTGTAGAAATTGTTACACAAGCAGAAGTTGAAGAACAACCGTTTTGCGTGACAATCACTGCGTAAGTTCCATTTGCCGATGCTGTAAATGACTGGGAAGTCGCTCCTGAAATCGGAGTATTTCCATTCCCACAATTGATCCATTGATAAGTGGCTCCGGAAGTCGTTGCCGAAATCATTAATCCGCTCAAAGTTGTTGTTGCTATTGGTAGCGTCACAATCACATTCTGTGTTTGTGTTATCAAATTTCCGTGACCATCATTATAGGCCCAGGTTACTACTGTTGTTCCGGGTGCTGTAATTGGGAAGGTCGTAGTCGTTGTTCCGGTGATCGTTCCAGCACAATTGTCTGTTGCTGTTGGCGCAGTAATTGAAGTAACCGAACAATTCCCATTTACATTCGGAAGATTTGCAGTATTCGCTACCGGAGCAGTATTGTCGTTAATAATTACATTCTGCGTTTGAGTCGACATGTTTCCATGACCGTCGTTGTAGGTCCAGGTTACGATTGTTGTTCCGGGAGTTGTAATAGGAAGCGTTGCATTGTATGTTCCCGTGATTGTTCCGGCACAGTTATCCGTTGCTGTTGGCGCGGTTAAACTCGTTACCGAACATTGATCCGTAATATTTGCCAAAGAAACGGTATTCGCTAACGGAGCAGTATTGTCATTAATGATCACATTTTGCGTTTGTGTCGACGTATTTCCGTGACCGTCGTTATATGTCCACGTTACAACAGTAGTTCCCGAAGTGGTGATTGGCAAAGTTGCATTGTGCGTTCCGGTGATAATTCCTGCGCAATTATCTGTTGCAATTGGTGCTGTTAAAGATGTTACTGAACACTGATCCGTAATATTTGCCAAAGAAGCGGTATTCGCTACCGGAGCAGTATTGTCGTTGATGATCACATTTTGCGTTTGTGTCGACGTATTTCCATGACCATCGTTGTATGTCCAGGTTACGATTGTTGTTCCGGGAGTTGTAATCGGAAGCGTTGCATTGTGCGTTCCAGTGATCGTTCCAGCGCAATTGTCTGTTGCGGTTGGAGCGGTTAAACTGGTAACTGAACATTGACTAGTTATATTTGCTAAAGAAGACAAATTCGCAACCGGTGCGACCAAATCACTAATTGTAAGATTCAGCGTAATAGTGGAATCACAACCTGCTGAGTTTGTTAGGGTTTGCGTATAAGTCCCGTTCGCTGTATAAGTCTGACCATTTAGTGTGAAGTTTGTACAGGCTGTTTGCGTTATTGTTGAAGAAGTATTTGAACAATTAGTAGCATACTTTCCAATGAATGCTGCTTCGTAAGGACTTGCAGGCCCTACCAAATTATAAATACCTGAAGAAGGATCCATATCGACCGTATTGCGATGCGTTCCTGTAGTCAGAATCATATTTCCAGCCTGATTAACTTCCATTGATTTAATAGCACTAGTTCCACCTGAGAGTTTATTAAACCATATCAGTCCTCCGGAATTGCTGTATTTAGCCCAAAATCCAGACCGGTTAGGTGAGCTTATATTATTAATAGCAGACGAAAGATCAAAATCACACGTACCTTGAAAGCTTCCCGAAATATAGATATTGGACGAGACATCTGTTTTTATTGAATATATGTCATCATCCAAACTTGATCCAGCTCCTATTGAATTACCCCACAGAAAATTTCCTAAGGCATCATATTTAGCGAATATCATATCATAATCAAATGATGCAGTACTTACGCTAAAAACAGCAGAAGATGGATCAAGATCTACAGTACCTATAACTCTTGCAGAAATAATTAAATTTCCGGAATTATCCATTGCCAATGCTCGTGCTTCATCACTAGAATCTCCATTAATCGCTTTCGCCCAAACATAATTACCAACTGATGAATATTTTGCAATGAAAACATCAAAATAGGTCGTTCCAATTGCTGTCAGATTGGCTACTGCCGCAGATGGATCAAAATCCGCTGTTCCATCAAAATCTCCCACCATACAAATATTACCTGAACCATCCACTATCATTTCAGCAGCCCTAAAACCACCGATCCGTTTCCCCCAAACATAGGCACCGGCGGAAGAATATTTTGCAAGAAAGGCACCTGAACCCGTAACATTTGCAGTTGCTGCCGATGGGTCCAAATCTACTGTCGAACCAGGTATATTTGCACTGAAAAAGACATTTCCACTTCCATCCACCACGACTCGTGGGTATCTGTCATATCCTGCAGTTCCAATTGTGAATCCCCAAGCGTAGGCCCCAGTTGTGGTCAATTTAACCAGAAATATATCTTCACCTCCAACTGAAGTCACATTTGAAACCCCACTATTCGGATTGAGGTCAGTAATTCCGGAAAAGCTTCCGCAGATATAAACATTTCCATTTGCATCCGCATTAAAAGTGGGAAGGGGCGTATTAACATCATTTATCTGTATATTTCTTACCCAGATAAAATTTCCCGAAGCATCGTACTTCGCTGCGAAAGTGCAAAGATAGTTGGTCGTTGCCGTTAGATTTGCAACCCCAGGTCCCGGATCGAAATCCATGGTCTCAGTGAAATATCCCATTATATAGATGTTTCCAGAGATATCTGTTTTAATGGTGCTTACTTCAATACTTCCTGCCATGTTCTCTGCCCAAGTTATTGCAGGATTTTGTGAGAGCCCTGTATTTGGCAAGCTAATTAAGAATATGATGAATAAAAGTCCCTCTAACAGAGATTTTCGGTAGTATAGTCTTTTCATGTTATGATTATTATTAATTTCTTCCGCAAAGTTCACTCCAACCACCTTCTCGCTACCTACCACACAGGAAGTTTTTCGCACACCCGACAGAAAACGGTTCGCGGAGAATCAAAAGCCCTTATTTTTGTTTCGTGTCAAAACACTTGCTTCATATTTTGGTTTTCTTAAGCTGTTGGTTTTCCGGCAGAGCCCAGGAATTGCTATTTTCCAATATCAGCAATGACATGCAGCTTCCTTCACAGGAATGCTATAAGATCCACCAGGACAAAAAAGGCTATATCTGGTTTAGCACGGATAACGGTTTGTGCAGGTACGGAAATGGCTCTTTGAAAATTTTTGATAAACAAAACGGATTACCCGAAGAAAGTGTTTACAATATGTCAGAAGACAAAACCGGGAGAATGTGGTTTGCAACTTCAGACAACCGGATTCTGTATTATGAAAATGGGAAACTGCTGGAAGCTTCTTTCAACAAAAAATACCAGAAACCCGCAACCAAAGGGTGGTCACACCCAACTCCGCTGTTTTTGGATATGTCTGATTCGGAAAACTCATTCATCGCTAATTCTTATTACAGTTTCAGGGTAAATCTTAAATCAAACACTGCTTCTATTATTCCCAATACAGAGTCTGAAACTTCTGTGCAGTTCATTAAGAAAAAAGGACACCCTTTTGTCCCCAATCGATTCCAAAAGACCAACACAAAGTTCTTTAGCTTGTTATTAAGCTCCGAAACAAAAAACAAACAGATTGTCCTGACAGATTTTCCAATCAACGACGTTGTATATTGGAATACTCCCACCACTTTTTCAGGTACTGTCGACTTTATCGGGATTCAGAATAAACTCCTGAAAATCAATTCGGATTTCAGTTATTCAACCCTTCATTTTCCGGAAAGGATTTTAGGTCTTTATGTAGACAAATCAAACGGATTGTGGGTTGGTGTGCAAAATAACGGTGTTTATTATTACCCGGATGTTAGAACTATGAAATTGGCCCACCACAGCTTGAATACTTTCTCTGTAACGGGAATCTGTGAAGACCTGGAGGGCGGAGTTTGGTGTTCTACGCTTGAAAAAGGCATCTTTTACTGTCAAAATAAATGGTTAGTCTCTTATACCGGAATTCCCGGACTTAACCGGAAAATGACTTTACTCAAAAATACAGAAGGAAGCCTGTTCGCCTCTTCTTCCAGTTTAGCTGTTTTCCAGTTTACAAAAAGTGCATTCAAAACCCACTCTTTTACTTTCAACGAAATTCGCTTTTCAGATCTTCTATTTCAGCAAAATCAATGGCTGTTTACCGGGAATGAAGCCATCATCCGAACCGATAAGGAATTCGTTTTCAAAGAAAAATTAATGCAACCTCCGTTTCACAATGTAGCTTCCAGTGAGTTAACTTCCGCAAATGGTCGAATCCTGGGGATTTTAAGTAAGAATTTGATGGAGATCGATGAGTCGAAATTTGCTCGATTGATCTATTACAATTCCCTCTATTCTTCCAAGACAATCGTTCACAAAAGCGGTAATATTTTTCTATTGGGCGGAGATCAGGGTCTTTACGAATTCAACATTCTTACACATCAGTCTAAAAAAGTGGACGGTGTTCCGGAAAGGGTTAAAAAGATACTCAAAACCAGGTCCGGCCGGTTCTGGATTGCAACTAAAAACGACGGAATCTATTGGCTCGATGGAGAAAAAGTAACGAATGGAAGTCAAATCCTTCGATTAAAAACACTGCTATTCTACGATTTAACAGAAGATCCGAAAGGGAATATCTGGGCAGGAAGTAACCAGGGATTGTATCAATTCATTCCAACGAAAAAAAAATACAAAACCATTTGCTACAATACTTCCCACGGATTGCCTTCCAGCGAAGTCTACAAAGTAGCTGCCGACGGAGAAAAAATCTGGTTCTCTACTTTTGAAGGATTGTTCAACCTTCCTTTAAATGGAAACTCACTCAATAAAACCGGACCGGAAATTCACCTGCAAAAACTAAGCATTAAAGACAAGGTCCTTTCTAATTCGTCGCACACATTTCAATTTCCCTACAACCAAAATGATTTCCGCTTCACCTTCGACATCCTGACTTTTAAAAACGGAACGAACACAGAACTGGAATACCATTTGAAACACCGTAATCAATCTGTCGTAACAACAGTGAACGGAAACGAGCTATTCCTGGAGAATTTGGATCCGGGCAACTACCAATTGATCGTATACGGAGTAAACAATGACGGTGTTCGGAGTCCGAGTCCGGAAGTTTTTTTAATCACGATTGAAACTCCTTTCTGGCAAACCGGTTGGTTTATTTCTCTTGCATCACTCCTTATTCTTTTAGGTGTTTTCCTGATTGTTCGTCTGATAGTCAGAAGCATTCGTAAGAAGGAAGAAGCAAAAACGCTGGTCAACAAGTTGATGGCCGAATACCAGATCACCGCTTTACAGGCACAAATGAATCCACATTTTATCTTTAACGCCATCAACACTATTCAAGGATATATTCTCGAAAAAAGCGAAGACGAAGCTTATGATTACCTCGCGAAATTCGGAAAACTGATCCGAACAGTACTGCATCATTCCCAGGAAAAGGTCCTGCTCCTGGAACACGAACTGGAAGTATTGAATTTGTATATTGAGCTGGAGCAGCTGCGCTTCGATCACTGTTTTGACTACGAATTGAAACTTTCTAAAAACGTCATTCCTGAGGATATTTATCTGCCCGGAATGATCCTGCAGCCTTATGTAGAAAATGCCATCTGGCACGGAATAGTCAATCTTCGCGGCAGCCGAAGAGGCAAACTGGAAGTGAGTATGGAATGTACAGACCGGATTCTGACCGTTCAGATCAAAGACAATGGTATTGGCCGGGAAATGGCCAGGAGTTTCAATAAGGACCGAAGACACAAATCTGTGGGAATGCAATTGACAGGAGAACGGATCAACGTTATGAACCAACTGCATGGTTATGAAACGGCAAGTGTTACGATTACCGATCTTTTCGATCCGGAAGGAATCCCTGCAGGAACTTGTGTAGCAGTCAAAATTCCTATAAATAACGAATCATGAACCAGGTAATCAAAGCACTCATTGTAGACGACGAATCCAAGAGCCGGGTTGTTTTGCGCACTTTGCTGAAACGAATTTCTCCGCAGATCGAATTGATCGGAGAAGCCGCTGATGCAGATGAAGCTTTTGATCTGATCCTGAAATTCAAACCGCAGCTTGTTTTCCTGGATATTCAAATGCCCCGGGCAGATGGTTTCAGTCTGCTCAAACGATTTGACGTGGTTCCGTTTGAAGTAATCTTCGTAACCAGTTTTGATCAATACGCTATTTCTGCCATTAAATTCAGTGCGTTGGATTATTTGTTAAAGCCCGTTGAAGTAGATGAGCTCTCAAAGGCATTGACCAAAGCTGTTGATCGGATCTCTGCACAACATGGCAGCCAAACGCAAATAGTCAATCTGCTGCGAAGCATTGATGACCTTCCGGAAACGCATCATGTGGCCATCCATACCAATGATTCCGTGCGCCTGGTTGAAGAAACCAGCATTATTTCCATTCTTGCCGACGGGCATTACTGCACTATCAGAACAGATAGCGACGAACGCTTTACCACCGCTAAAAACCTGCGGGATTTCGAAGATTATTTCGGAATTTCTTCCTCTTTTATCCGTATCGGTAAAAGTGAGATGATTAATGTGAATAAGATCTTAAAATACAGCAAGGGAGAACCTTTCATCATCGAAATGATCAACGGGGAAGTTTTTGAAGTGGCCCGGAGGCGAAAACCGGAAGTTTTGGCGAAGATTAAAAGATATTGAAATAGCACTCTCGTTCAATCACTTAAACAAATCTACCATCACTTCACCTTTCCCTGTATAAAAGGGAAAATGAAGTAATTCAGCAATGGTAGCAGAGATATCCAACTGATCGTATGATGTACTTAATTCCACATTAGTTTTAAAATCAGGCGATAAAGCAAACAATTCGATGTGTCTGCAGCCTTCACAATTATCTCCGTGACCAGTATATCCTTCCGCAACACCATCCAGGTGTCGTCCATGATCATTGGTAACTATCAATGTGGTTTTGTTTTTATAAACGGGTGAATTCTGAATAAAGTTCCAAATATTCCCAATATAGCGATCTGTATTTTGGATCGCGTGTATATATCCCGCAGAATCCGACTGATGCCCGTAATAATCCGGATCCTTGAATGCAATCAACATCATCTTAGGCTGATAAAGCGTCAAATTATCCAAAGCCAGTTGCATCGTTATGGAATCTTCCCTGTACCCACCGGTTCCATTGCCATTAACCCCGCAATTAAAGTAAGGCCGGTATTGATCGTGGTATTCCGGGTAAAGACAATTGGACAAGGCATGCAGCTTATCTTTCGATCCTATGATCGCACATTTGTTATAAGCTTCCTGTGTGTATTTCATCCAACACTGGAAAATAGAAGGATAATCCGGCAGCTGCAATCCATCATTGGTAATTGCCTGATAATTGCCGGTGCAAATCCCTGTGTGCCCGGGAAGCGTGCGTGTTTCGCCACTATTTCGAAAACTGGTCAGCAGAACCCCATATTCCGACAAACTATCCCTGACAGGAATATTGATTCGCAAAGGATCTCCCCAGGTTTCGGAATAACGCGGACCGTCAATCACAACAACGATAACATATTGCGTCTCGTATTCTCTAAACGGTGCTGCCTTGTCGTGCGTGCAAGCCAGCAGCATCAGTAGTAAAAAGCTTATAAAAACACTGCGAAACATGTGGTAATGTACAAAAAATTCGGTTCAAATTCGTGCCCTATGATTTCTTTCAGTCCGGATTCCGCACCAAACAGATTCAAACAAAAAAATCCTCCCGGCTATGGCCAGGAGGATTCTCCAACAATAAAAACAGAGTCTAAGGAAAAACTCTCGTTTATAACTCTTATAAATTAGACAAAGCTTCTTTTACGAGTTCTGAAACACGTTTGCCGTCAGCTTTTCCAGCCAACTGACCATTTACCGGTCCCATCACTTTCCCCATATCCTGAGGTCCGCTCGCTCCTACTTCAGCAATCTTAGCCGTAATAATTGCACGCACTTCATCTTCCGACATCATTTTTGGCAAATAATCTTCCAATACTTTCGCCTGGAATAGTTCTTCTTCCGCCAAGTCGTTTCTTCCCTGCTCTACATAGATCTGGTATGTTTCCATACGCTGTTTATGAAGCTTGATAACGATTTTATTAGCTGCTTCTTCGCTCAATTCACCACCGGCACCCGATGTTGCTTCAAGCAGTAATTTACTTTTAATGTCGCGCAAAACTGCAAGGCGTTCTTTTTCCTTTGCCAGCATGGCGTTTTTAATATCCTGGTTTATTTTTTCTGTAAAGTTCATCGTTTTGATTTTAAGATCGGGACCTGCATCCTCATCCTAATGTCTAATTAATCTACGTTATCGTGTAAGAAGGAGTTGTTTGTTTTGATCCCGTCATCTGAAAGACCGAAACGGCTCACGTTGGATTCTTCGCTTTTAACGACCTGGTCCAAATGAATGTTTCTTCTAACAAATGCAGGCTCATCTTCTAATTCTTTCAACCCTTCCGCCTTCTTTAATTTATTGTTGTAGTTCTTGATGCGGTCCATACGCTCCATATTGCGGCGCTGCAATTCTTCTGCGCTCACTGGTGCTTTTTGAACTACGTTCTCCAATTCAACTTTTGCCTGCGCTTCGTCTTCCAGGAAAAAACGCTTCGTTTCTTCTTTGACTTCCACAGAAGGAGTTGACATTGGAGTAACCATTGGCTGTGCTTCTGATTTCACTTCCCAATCGAACTCAATAGTTCCTGAATTGGTTGATTTCACTTCTTCTGTCTTTGGCTCCGATTTCAAAAACGGTTCTTCTTCTTTCTTTTCAGGAATAACCTGGTGAGTTGGAGAAGTCAGAGGAGTTTTGATCTCATTTTTCGGTTCGTCTTCCAAAACAGAAACTGTTTTTTCCGGCGCTTTTTCAAAACCCGTGAACGGCGTAGAATTAAATCCTGTTGCCACTAAAGTAACGCTCAATTTATTTCCAAGAGTAGGATCGTAACCATGCCCCCAGATAACGTCTGCAGATGATCCTGCTTCGTCCTGAATGTAGTCTGTGATTTCACCGATCTCATCCATAGTTACTTCGATATCACCGTAAGTAATATTCAACAAGATGTATTTCGCTCCTTCAATATTATTATCATTCAACAACGGAGAAGTCAATGCTTCCTGAACTGCGTTGATTGCACGGCCTTCACCTTCAGAAACAGCAGATCCCATGATCGCAACTCCGGAATCACGCATTACCGTGTTCACATCGTTGAAATCCACGTTGATTGCACCGGTTGTTGTAATCACATCCGCAATTCCTTTTGCAGCCGTTGCCAATACATTATCGGCCATAGCAAATGCCTGAGCCAATGACATATTTCCACCAACTTCCCGTAAACGCTCGTTATTGATCACCAATAAAGTATCCACGCACTGGCGCATTACATCCAATCCTTCTTCTGCCTGCTGTCTTCTGCGACGACCCTCAAAAGCGAAAGGAACCGTTACGATACCAACAGTTAGGATATTTAATTCTTTAGCAACCTGTGCAATTACAGGAGCAGCACCTGTTCCTGTTCCACCACCCATTCCTGCAGTTACGAAAACCATTTTAGTTTGGTTTGAAAGCAAGGCGCGAATATCCTCAATGTTCTCCACTGCTGCATTTCGTCCAATCTCAGGAATTGCACCAGCACCACGTCCTTCCGTAAGGCTTGGGCCTAACTGAATTTTGTAAGGCACCGGAGAAATATCCAAAGCCTGACGGTCTGTATTACAAACGATGAAATCAACACCTTTGATTTCCTGGTCGAACATGTGGTTTACAGCATTACTTCCACCACCACCAACGCCAATCACCTTGATAATTGAAGTTGTTCCTTTTGGCAAATCGAATTCCATATGCTTTTATTTATTGTTGTTGTTATTGTTGTCTTTTTTCCAAACCATCACTGAAAAATCAATTCCGGCTAATTTACTATTACTCCTCTTCCGCGAAGAAATTTTTACTCTTTGTTAACAAAGTATCAAAGAAACTTCCTCTTGTTTTAGTGGAATGCGTTTTTACCTGACCCGTTACAGATTCTACTATTGCTTTCTGCGGAGTTTCATTCTCAAATCCTTTCATCACCAATCCGATTCCGGTAGCATACATCGGAGATGTAATTGCTTCGATTGTATTGGTAGATGCCAAATGCTCTGTTGGCAAACCGATTCTCGTAGTCATTCCGGTCATGTATTCAAACAACTGTGTAACGTGTTTCAATTGAGATCCACCGCCTGTTACCACAATTCCTGCAATCATTTTCTTTTCGTATCCGGAATTCACGATCTCGTAATGAACATGTTCGATGATCTCTTCCATACGTGCCTGAACGATACTGGCCAAATTACGAAGCGTAATCTCTTTCGGATCTCTTCCACGCAACCCCGGAATGCAAACTACTTCTGTTTCCAAACTTTCGGAAGCCAGTGCAGAACCGAATTTCACTTTCAATGCTTCCGCATGGCGGCGAAGGATCGTACAGCCTTCTTTAATATCGTCCGTAATGACATTTCCACCGAAAGGAATCACAGCAGTATGGCGAATCACTCCTTCGTGGAAAATTGCCACGTCCGTAGTTCCACCACCAATATCGACCAAAACAACTCCGGCTTCTTTTTCTTCATCATTTAAAACAGCATCTGCAGAAGCAATTGGTTCCAGGATGATATCTTTCACCTGAAGTCCGGCTTTGTCCACACACACTTTAATATTCTTAGCAGCATTGATCTGACCTGTAATGATGTGGAAATTTGCTTCTAAGCGAACTCCCATCATCCCGATCGGGTCGATAATTCCCTGTTCGTTATCAACGATATATTCCTGCGGCAATACGTGAATGATCTCCTCTCCCGGAGGCATTACCAATTTGTACATATCGTCGATCAATGCGTTGATATCTTTCTGAGAAATCTCTGTATCCGGATTGTTTCGGGTATAAATACCACGGTGCTGCAAACTTTTGATATGCTGACCTGCAATCCCTACATTCACCACACGGATGATCAAATCTGCATCCACGCGGTTTTGAGCTTCTTCTACTGCGGATTTAATGGATTGAACGGTTTTCTCGATATTGGATACGATTCCCCGGGAAACACCCAAAGATTCTCCTTTACCCATGGAAATAATTTCAATTTTCCCGTGCTCATTCTTCGTACCAACCAAGCATGCAATCTTAGTTGTTCCAATATCCAATCCAACTACAATCTTTTTTCCCGCTGACATAAACTCTCCTTATTTTTTCAACCCTGCTCCAATCCACATGCGGACGGAACTAAATTTTGACCGTTCTTACAATACCTAATAGAATTTCATCCAATTAATCAGTGCTTTTATCGGCAGAAAACCATCACATATCGATGTTTTGCTTCTTACCCATAATACGGTATATACAAACTTAAATTTTATTTTGCCGTGTTTCCCGTGAATTTAGAATACTTATTAAACAAGTATTGTTAATAAAGATGGGCTGATTTTCGCGTTAAAACCGAGCTGCAAAGCAGTAAAACCAGGTAGTTCAACTACATCCTTAATTATCAGCATGTTCACATTTTAGAAATAAAAAATTAATTTTATCTTTAAAGAATGGCCAACAAACCCCAGTTACCATGTCGAAACGAAACTTAATCAGCCTGGTATTTTTATTCATCAGTCTACAGCTGAGTGCTCAGAAAACAGATGCACAAAGATTGGAAGATTTGAAAATAAGAATCAAACAGGCAACTTACTACGATAGCTCAACGGTTTTCTCACTTGGAAAACAATGCATTCAGCTTGCTAAAAAACTGAAGCGGGAAAATGAAATCGGCTATGTTTATCAGTATTATGGCAGCTTCAATTACTATGCAAACAATTTAAACGAAGCAAAAAAATACTATGCAAAAAGTATTACCGTAGGAGAAAGAACGAAGGATCTCAAATTGATCAATTCCACAAAAATAAGGCTTAATTTCCTCATTCTTGACCAGGACGTTTTACAAGCTGAGGACGGTTTCAAAAAACTGCTGGCTGACGCCAAAAAAGGCAACTACATTGAGAATCAACTGGAAATACACAACGGTTTTGGAATCATGTATGAAGCCCGGCTGATGTATGATAAAGCTACCGAAAGTTATTTAACAGGACTTCGGATCTCTGAAAAACACAACAAGAAATTTGCTACCGGATATTTGCTGAACAACCTGGCTTTGCTCAAGTTGAAAGCCAGGAAATACGAAGAAGCAAAAAAAGATCTCGAACGGGCCCTGATCCTTTCAACAGAGACCAACGAACCCCGTTTGCGCCTGAACGTATTGAATAACCTGGGATTGGTAACACACGAAATCAAAGATTTCAAAGGCTCCATTGTCCATTACAAGCAAACGGTTTCAGAAGCTAAAAAAGTGGGATTTCCTGCCGGAATTCTTGCTGCTTACATCAATTTATCTTCTTCTTACCTGGACAATAAACAACTCGTAGAAGCTTCCAAAAGCAGTGATTCGGCACTTGCAATTATTCAAACGTATCGCGATCCCCTCTTCCTGATCAATGCATACATTATGCGTGGAATGGTTTCAACCGAACAAACCGATTTTCAGACCGCCAAGCGCTGTATTGATTCTGTACAGCTTTTCCTAAAATCTTACAATGATCCCAATTTCAGAAGGGATTTGATTGCTCTTCAGTCAAAACTGGCTTCTAAACAAGGAGACTACAAACTAGCTTATGAACTGGAACAGGAATTCAGGAGTCTTTCCGACAGTATCCGAGAGTTCTCAAACGAAAACGAACAAACGCGGTTACAAACCATTTATGGAAAAGAACGGCTTGAAAATGAACTCACCGATTCCAGGCAGCGAAACAAAATTCTGCGGACCAGGGGTGAATTAAAATCAGCAAATTTCCGGTTTATTTTCCTGGTCATTCTATCGTTATTTTTACTCGTTTTGGCGGCAATCTATATTTACAATGTCCGGAAATCACGGAAAATAAAATCCGTTTTTTCGCAAAAATTAATTGAACAAATTGATAAAGAGCGTTCCCGGATCTCGAAAGATTTACACGATGACATTGGACAAAGTTTGGCTGTAGTTAAGTCGAAACTGAATTTGTTTACAACCGGAAAAATAACTCAGCTGGAAGGTGTAGATGCAGAGATCGGTGATATCCTGGAACAAACCCGGGTTCTCAGCCATCAGCTTCATCCGACTGCTTTGGAGAAAATCGGGCTGGAACGCGCACTGAATTCTATTATTGAAAAAACACAGGCTGCCACGGACATGTTGTGCAATTTCGATTTTGAACTGGAAGGAAAAGACGTAGACCTGGAAACCAGCTCACAAATCTACCGTATCATCCAGGAATGTATTTCAAACACCATCAAGCATGCCCATGCAAGTGCTTTGAAAGTGAGCGTAGAGCGAAAAAATGAAGAATTGATTGTTCAATACCGGGACAATGGAATTGGGATTTCAGATTCACAAAACAAATTGGGATTGGGACTTTTAACGATCCAGGAAAGAACTGCAATTATTGGCGGACGATTGGAGCTGAAAACAGGCACTAACAAAGGGATTTCTCTCACAATAACTATTTAGATGAAAGTAATTCTAGCAGACGATCATCCAATCTTCAGAAGCGGTTTAAAATTCCTTCTGGAATCTTCGTTTGACCATGTGGAAATCCAAGCCTATGAGAACGGTTCACAGGTACTGGAAAATATTCCTGCGTTCAATCCGGATATTGTATTGCTGGATATAGATATGCCTGTATTGAACGGACTGGAAACCTGCTCTGCCATTCAGCAGCAATTCCCCGATCTGGCCGTCATTATTCTTTCCATCCATAAAACTCCCGATGTTATCAAGCTTGCCTTCTACAACGGAGCACGCGGTTACCTGATCAAAGACAATACTTCGGAAGAGATCGTAGCATGTATCAATTGGGTGCGGGATGGAAAAACATACCTGCCGCTTGTACTGAGAACTCAACACGACAAACAGGAAGCAGATCCGAGAATGGAATTGATCACCGATGAAATTAATTCATTGACTCCCACGGAATTAAAAGTCCTGAAACTGGTGAGTAAAAAATACTCCAGTAAGGAAATCGCCAACATGCTTTTTGTTTCTCCAAAATCGGTAGAGAACTACCGCTCCAGAATTTGTAAAAAACTGAATCTTGATGCACGGAACAACAGTTTGATCTTGTGGTGTATGGAAAATAAATTCTTATTGGATTCGGATCAGCTGAAGTAAGTTAAAAGGTTACTTCGACTTCGCTCAGCCACCTTTTATGACATTAAATTATTAAATGAAGAACACTGAGCGAAGTCGAAGTGTGAACACCTCATAAAACAACAAAGAGATCCTATTTTCATAAAATCTCCTAGCTGCAGGGCATAGTTGTGTGCTTATGCTTTGAGTAGTAGTAAATAAAGTAGTAGTAGTGGTCTTAAATCTTTTTCGAAACCGAATTGTAATTGTGAAGGAGTGCTCTAATGCAACAGCTCCCACTGGAAATATCAGTCGTCGTGCAACGTGAATATAACCAGTAGGAGCGTCTATTGTTGCTGCAACAATTCAAATTGGTATCTCTCCATTTTCACCTCCCTAATACAAGAAGTGTCCACTACCAAGTTGAATTATTTGCTGATGTTTAACGTAATATATTGTTGTGCCACAGAACTAAAATACACAACAGTAGAAAAAAGTAGTAGTAGATTATTACGTTTCATCTATGCTCTTGAATAATTACTTTCAGTTTATAGAGCAAATCTATACCACAAAACTTGTAAAGTAAAGAGGGCTGCCCCCTCAAAAGATAGTTACTAAACTTTAGTAGTTGGAATTTTCAACATTACAGGAAAGATGCTGTTAAAAAACAAACTTTTAGAGAGTGTCGCGCAGGTAAGTGCATACCACCTGGTTGCGGTATTTTAGGTTGATGGTCTTGTATTTGTTCCATCCAACATAGGGTAAACCATGGTTATAGAAAACAACCAGTTTTTTCAACTTTTCGCTAATATCACGTTCTGTTGGAGCCGGACCTAAAACAATTCGCTGAGAACCTACTCTTGGAATCAGGATAAAATCACCCCATTTATCGCGGTGAACCTGGCTGATTTGTGCACTTAAAAACGAATTTTCATGAATCACTTTTGCAATATGGAAGATCTCATCCAGGCTTCGTTCGTTTTTGAGCTTCGAATCGGCTTCGATATCACTTACCAGTAAAGTATCAGATTTATCTTTGATATTTCCTGTAAAAACCAGAATACGAGGTGTAAAGTTGGGAGTTGGATTCATGGTTGCACCTTTCGAATCGATGTAAAAGCTTTCACCAAATTGATTGAATATACGTGCATAGGCCTGTCGTACTTTTAACTTTATCCCCCAAGTTCCGCCTAATTGCTTGAAAACATTCACTTCCTCTACTTCGTGCATTTTCCGGATATTCTCTTCAATTGCTTTCGTATCAAGGTTCTTCATCAATTGATTCGGATAAAACAGATTTTGTCGTTTTAAGCGAGTAAGCAATTCATCTTCTGTTATAAAAGCATTTTCATCCACTACTGAAATAGAAACATTGGGATCATGAACGATTTCGGCATCCTGACTTTTACGCGCCAGGACCAGCACCGTAATGATGGCAGCAGCAAATAACGCCCAAGCAACTATTTTTAGTTTCCCTTTCAATTTACTTCCGTTCTAATATTTTTTTCATTTCCGGAACAATCCGATCAATGTCACCTGCCCCAATTGTCAGCACAACTCCTTCCCGAATAGAGTTCGCGAATTCTAAAACTTCCCCTGGAGTTTTCAAGCTGGCATTTTTACCAATTTTCCGAACTAGTTCATCACTGGTAACACCCGGAATTGGCTCTTCTCGCGCAGGATAAATCGGCATAACAATGGCTTCGTCCAATTTCGAAAGTTCATGAACAAAACCTTCTTCAAAATCCCGGGTACGTGAGAATAAATGCGGCTGAAAAACACCTGTTACTTTCTTATCCGGATACAATAGCCGAATGGAAGAAACCAGCGCTGCAATCTCAGTTGGATGATGCGCGTAATCATCAATATAAATTAACTTCTCCGTTCTAACCTGGTATTCGAATCGTCTTTTAACTCCTTTGAAGTTTTGAAGTCCGGCACGAACTTCAGCTTCAGAAAGCCCCAATTCTTTGCACATAACTGCTACCGCAACCGCATTCTCCGCATTATGGATTCCAGGCAAGCCTAAAACAACGTCTTTCCAAATGTCGTTTTTGAAATGAAGATCCATTAAAAAACGGCCGTTCTCCGCATGCAATCGGGTTCCGTAAACATCTGCCTGCGGCTCATTGATTCCGTAGGAAATTCCCTTAAATCCGGTTTGACGAAGCGGAAGTCCGTATTTATAGATCAACAACTGATGCTCTGTGTGTTTATCTGCATATTCCTGGAAACCTTCGATAAACGATTCAACCGTTCCGTAAATATCCAAATGGTCCGGATCCATTGCCGTAATAATACTTGCGTAAGGTTTCAAACGCAGGAACGAACGATCAAACTCATCTGCTTCAATGACCGAATATTCCGCTGAAGCATTCACCAATACATTGGAATTGAAATTAGCAGAAATTCCTCCCAAAAAGGCAGAGCACTTCAAATGTGACTGGCTCAAAACGAAAGCCAGCATTGTAGAAGTCGTGGTTTTTCCGTGCGTTCCGGCAACACCCAATCCTTTGCTGGTCTGCGTAATTAATCCAAGAACTTCGCTTCGTTTTAATACTTTGTGATTTTGCTGCACATAAACCAATTCTCCCATATTCTTAGGAATTGCCGGTGTATAAACAACCAAGGTGGAATCGGTATCTTGGAATTCAGAAGGAATGTTTTCTCCCAAATCTTCAAAATGAATTGAAATTCCTTCTGCTTTCAGCTCATCTGTGAGGGGAGACGGAGTTTTATCGTAACCGGCCACATCAAAACCTTTTGCCTTGAAATAACGCGCCAAAGCCGACATCCCGATTCCTCCGATGCCAATGAAATAAAAGCGTTTAATGTTATCCAAATTCATTTTCGTTGTTGTCATTTTTTGTGGGCGTGAACAATCGCGTTTTTCGGACGCTAACAATCGCGTTTTTCGGACGCGAGGCATCGCGTCCCTACGCCAATTGTTCAATTACATCCACAATATCTGCGGTGGCATTTGGTTTTGCCATCCGTTTGATTGCGATACGCAATTCGCTCATTCTATCTTCGTCATTCAATACCCGAATTGCTTCCGGCATTAATTGTTCTTTTGCTACATCGTCTTTGATCAGGATAGCTGCCTGATTTTTCACCAAAGCCATTGCATTCTTTGTTTGATGATCTTCAGAAACATTTGGTGAAGGAACCAGTATAGTTGGTTTTCCTACAATACACAATTCTGAGATAGACAAAGCACCAGCTCTTGAAACGATCACATCAGCAATACCGTAAGCAGCATCCATCCTGGAAATGAAATCGGTTAAGAAAATCGGAGCTTTTTTCCGGATCTCTATTTCCTTTTTCATCGCTTCGAAATAGTACTTTCCGCACTGCCACAAAACCTGGACATTTGCGTCTTCTAATTCGGTTAAGGCATGAAGCACTCCTTCATTCAAAGTACGTGCTCCCAAACTTCCTCCCATTACGAGAATTGTTCGCTTAGAAGGATCCAAAACCGGGAATTCTTTAAAAGCTTCTTCTTTACTGATGGAAGTTCGATTCAATTCTTCACGAACCGGATTTCCGGTCAAACGAATGGTCTGAGGCGGAAATACACTTTCCAAACCTGCGTAAGCTGTACAAACTGCTTTCACCTTTTTAGATAACAAACGGTTTGTCTTTCCCGGATAGGAATTTTGCTCCTGGATCAAGGTTGGAATGCCTAAACGCTGCGCCATTTTCAAAGTCGGACCGCTGGCATAACCACCCACACCAATCACCACTTCCGGTTTGAAGTCTTTCAATATATTTTTCGCCAAAGAAAGACTCTTCAACAACTTGAACGGAAGCGCCAGGTTTTTAACTGTCAATTTTCGCTGCAAACCAACGATTGGCAAGCCCACAATCTTATAACCGGCAGCAGGAACTTTTTCCATTTCCATTTTCCCTTCCGCACCCACGAAAAGGATCTCCACATTTGGATTCCGTTTCTTGATCTCGTTTGCAATTGCCAGGGCAGGAAAGATGTGTCCACCTGTTCCACCACCCGATATCACTATTTTCTTTAATTCTTTCATGCAAAAACAGGTTCAGATTCTACAGAAACTTTTTCTTCTTGTTTTTGGGCAACTCCCTGCACAATTCCAATTGCCACACATGCCATGATCATTGCTGATCCTCCCATTGCAAGGAAAGGCATGTTTTGACCTGTAACCGGGAAAATTCCCGTACAGACCATCATATTTACAGCTGCCTGGGAAAGCAATAAAATCCCGATTCCCAAACAGACATAAGTCTCAAAGAGCTGTTCGGCCCTGAGTGCAATCCGCATGATGCGGTACAGCATAATCAGATAGAGCAATACCAATATGATTGCTGAAAACGAACCCCATTCCTCCACAAACGATGCGAAGAAGAAATCGGCGTAAGCCTCCGGGATGAATTCCTTCACTTTTCCTTTTCCGATTCCCTGGCCAAAGAATCCGCCCAGGTAAATAGCCTGCTCTGCACTCTTGGCCTGCAGGTTTCCGGGAGAATCAATATCATCCGCATTTTCATAGCGGTTGGTGATCCGGTTCATCCAGGTTTCATAACGTGGAAGAATGTTCAAATCCGGCAAAGCCTTGTGCAGACCAATAGCCATGACGAAGAGCAAAATGCCGGCAAAAATGACAGAGAACAACTTGGAAAAAGGAACTCTTCCGAGGAAAAGCAGCATAAAGCAGATCATAAACAGAATGGCAGCCGTTGAAAAGTTATCCTTAACAATCAACCCACAAATAATAACTATCGGTGCCATTACCGGTAAAAAGCCTTTTTTCCAATCATTCATTTCGTCTTTCTTCTTGACCAGCATCCTCGATACGTAGATCAGCAAAGCAAGCTTGGCAAAATCCGAAGACTGAAAGGTCAATCCAACGAATGGAATTTTCACCCAACGACCGGCCTCATTCACTTTCGTTCCGAAGAAAAGCGTAAAGATCAATAAGCCGATTGAGCCGTAATAAATAATCTTGGACATTTTGGAAATAAACATCGGATCGCGTTTGTGTACCCAATACATCGCCAAAATAGCCAGGAGAATGTAGATAAAATGCTTGAACAAGTATTTGAATGGTGTTCCACCTTCGATCTTTACCAGGATCGGGACAAAACTGTACACAGAAACCAATGAAAAGCCTAATAAAATGAATGTGATCACCCAAATTACCAAATCTCCTTTGAAGTTTTTCCTTAGAAACTGTATCATTTTTTACTTATTGGTGCAGCTTAACAAAGTGCTCAAACACTTCCATTTTTGTCTTCCATTCATTTCCCTGAACAGTGAAGAGTAAAATATGTCTCGCCTGTTTTGTCTGTTTCAAAATCTCCAATGCATCTTCCAATGTTTCTGTTCCGGTTACCAAAGTCATTGCGGAAATAATATCGGACGGGATAGAAAGCTGCGGATTATCGAACTGGGCACACCATTGAACGGAGCGCAAAGTTTCGGGATCCACCTGGGCCATTTCCTGGATATTCATCTCATTCGACAACCAGAAAACAGGAAACGGAAATGTAGCAATCGTTGCAGAAAGTTCAACAACTGAAGGTTTGTACCATGTAAACACGTCCATTCCCCACAATTTCCCCAAGGGTCTCAGGGACATTCTCTCCGCTGCATCCAGTGACTCTTTTCGAGCCTGAAGCAGTTGAGCCTGCTGATCAACCTTTTTAATTTCCATGATTCAGGGTTTAAAGTGAACGAACTGCCTCTTTAAATTGATTCCCTCTGTCTTCGTAGTTTTCGAACATGTCAAAACTTGCACAAGCCGGTGATAACAAAACTGTCTCGTCCTTTTTAGCCAATCGGTAACCATAAGCCACTGCTTCCATAGCAGAACCTGCTTCTACGATTGTTTCCACATGATCGGAAAAAGTATCGATGATTTTTTGGTTCTCTTTTCCGAGGCAGATAATTGCTTTCACCTTTTCTTTTACCAATTCCACCAATTCGGAATAATCATTTCCTTTATCCACACCACCAA
Organism: uncultured Flavobacteriales bacterium; assembly: GCA_946479285.1. The sequence continues at coordinate 121,464 of CAMLFH010000009.1, forward strand.
CGATCCAAACTGTTGGCTGTTCCATGCTTTCCAATGCAAACCAGGTTGAGTTTACATTTGTCGCTTTGGAATCATTGATAAATTCGATCCCGCATACTTTGGCAACAAACTCCAGGCGGTGTTCCACGTTTACGAAATCGGCAAGACTTTCGCGCACGATTTCCTTGCGAATATCAAGGATTCTACCCGCAAGCCCGGAAGCCAGTGAGTTTTGGGTATTGTGCTTACCCTTCAATGCTAGTTCATGTATAGACATAGTGAATTGATTGTTAAAGTTTATGATGAGTTGTTTGTTTGCTGTATATGCTCCCTCTTCAAATTCCTGCGTCAATGAGAAAGGAAGTTTTTTTGCCGGAATGGAGCGTTTCTCCATTTCAGCGGTAATTGTTTTATCGTCTGCATTGTAGATGAAATAATCAGCTGCAGTTTGGTTGTTCAGGATTCTGAATTTCGAATTCACATACAATTGCATGTTGTATTCGTACCGGTCCAAATGATCCGGAGTAATGTTGGTGAGAATGGCAATTTCCGCTTTGAAATCTTCCATATCGTCCAATTGAAACGAACTCAATTCCAATACATAAATCTCATTATCTTCCAAAGCCACCTGCTTTGCAAAACTGTATCCGACATTTCCTGCCAATCCCACATTCAATCCTGCTTTTTTCAGCATGTGGTGAATCAGCATGGTAGTGGTAGTTTTCCCGTTACTTCCGGTAATGCACACTTTTTTAGCCGTTGTGAAATATCCCGCAAATTCGATCTCGGAAATCACTTTGGTCCCTTTTTCACGAATGGCTTTCATCACCGGCGCTTTTTCCGGAATTCCCGGAGATTTGATCACCAGGTCGGCTTCCAGGATGCGCTCCATGGAATGTGAACCTTGTTCCCACTCCAATTGATGCTCGTTCAATTCTGTTTGAAAAGAATCTTTGATCGTTCCAAAATCTGAAACAAAGACCTTTGCACCCTTCACTTTTGCAAGTATGGCAGCACCAACACCGCTTTCGCCGGCGCCCAAAACAACTACTATTTTGTTTTGAATTTCCATTAACGCAGTTTCAGGGTTACGATGGATACAACAGCCAAAAGAATGGCAACAATCCAGAATCGAGACACGATCTTAGCTTCGTGCAGTCCTTTTTTCTGGTAATGATGATGCAGCGGAGCCATTCTAAAAATCCGGCGTCCTTCTCCAAATCGTTTTTTCGTGTATTTGAAATAACCGACCTGCATAATCACCGATAGATTCTCTACCAGGAAGATTCCGCACAAAACCGGGATCAATAATTCCTTGCGGATAGAAATGGCAAATACTGCGATGATTCCTCCCAAAGCCAAGCTTCCGGTGTCTCCCATGAAAACCTGTGCCGGATAACTGTTATACCACAAGAATCCGATACAAGCTCCAACGAATGCTGCAATAAATATCACGAGCTCTTCCGCATACGGAACGTACATCACATTGAGGTAATCCGCAAAATGCACGTTGGAAGTCACATAAGCCAAAACTGCCAGTGCAATTCCTGCTATCGCACTTGTCCCGGTGGCCAGACCATCCAATCCGTCGGTCATATTCGCGCCATTCGAAACTGCAATTACCACAATGATCACAAAAGGAATGAACAATGCCCAACCATATGATTTATCAATATCACCGATCAACCAGTTGTAATTGAACTCGTTGTTCTTTACAAAAGGAATCGTGGTTGTCATATCGCGTGTTACGATCCATTTGGAAGGAATCGTATCCGAAACCACATCTTTTGAATGCTGATGTGTCACGAAAGATTCTCCCGACTGCAGCTTGTAATCAGCTGCGACACGTTTGTGAACCTGCACATCCGGGTGGAAATACAAGATCGATCCAACAATAATTCCTACTCCGATCTGACCAACAACTTTGAATTTTCCCTTTAGACCTTCTTTGTTCTTTTTGAATACTTTGATGTAATCGTCGATCAAACCGATTGCTCCCAGCCAAACAGTTGCCAGCAACATGGTGAAGACATACACGTTATGCAGTTTCGCAAATAAAAGTGTTGGTATTAAAATAGCGGAAAGGATGATGATCCCTCCCATTGTAGGTGTTCCAGATTTCTCAATTTGACCCGCCAAACCAAGGTCACGGACCGTTTCACCGATTTGCTGACGACGCAGTAAGTTGATCAAACGCTTCCCAAAAATAATAGACACGATCAACGAAGTGATCAAGGCCATTGCAGCCCTGAATGAGATGTACTGGAACAATCCCGCTCCGGGGAAATCCATTTGTTCTAAATAATTAAACAAGTAAGTAAGCATGCTTCTAATTATTAATTTTCTTTTATCTGCGCTACCGCTTTCCTTCACATTGAGCAATTTGTCATTGCTCTGTTCTGTCTTCACCAGCCGTTGCTGGCTCTTATCAAAAGCTGCGCTTCTCTTCTATTTGCTAAGTTTTTGGAAATAATTCTTTACCACATCGAAATCATCGAAGGGATGTTTTACTCCGTTGATGTCCTGATATTTTTCATGTCCTTTTCCTGCAATCAGGATAATATCTTTTGCCTGCGCCAGGGAAACCGCTGTTTTAATTGCCTGGTCCCGATCCAAAATGGAAAGCACTTTCATTGTTTGATGAGCACCGACACCAGCTTCCATTTGTTTGAGGATTTCTGCCGGATCTTCTGTTCTCGGGTTATCTGAAGTCAGAATGACTTTGTCGCTCATTTCACAAGCGATTCGGGCCATTTCAGGTCTTTTCAGCGCATCGCGGTCTCCGCCGCAACCCACAACTGTAATCACCTGCTCGTTTCTGGTACGGATATTCTCGATAGTCTTCAATACATTTTCCAAAGCATCCGGCGTGTGCGCGTAATCCACGATTGCAGTAATATCCGTTTCACTTTTCGTGAACTGGAAACGACCATCAACAGCTTCCAAACGGCTCAACACCGTGAGAACTTCTGTTGAATCAGATCCCAACAACTGGCTGATTCCGTAGACCGTAGCAATGTTGTAAGCATTGAAATCACCAATCAGGCGTGTCCACAATTCAATCCCATTTACAGTCATCAATAATCCACTGAAACTGTTCTCCAACACTTTCACCTTGAAGTCGGCATGCGTCTTTAATGCAAAAGTTGAAACTTTGGCTTTGGTATTCTGAACCATCACCATTCCGTTTTTATCGTCTGCATTTACCAAAGCAAACCCATCTTTATTCATCTCGTCAAAGAAGGCTTTCTTCGCAGTAATGTATTCTTTGAAGGTTCCATGGTAATCCAGGTGATCGTGCGTAATATTCGTAAACGCGCCGCCTTTGAAAACCAATCCAGCAATACGGTGCTGAGATATGGCGTGCGAGCTCACTTCCATAAAACAATGCGAACAACCCTGGGCAACCATATCTGCCAGCAAAGCATTCAAAGCAATCTGGTCCGGAGTTGTATGTGTAGAGGGAATGACTTCTTTTCCAATCAAATTCACAACAGTTGAAAGCAATCCTACTTTGTAACCCAAACCGGTGTACAAATCATGTAAAAGTGTTGTCGTTGTTGTTTTACCATTCGTCCCGGTAATTCCCACCAATTCTAAAGACTGTGAAGGATAATCGTAAAACGCATGCGCCAATTCTCCCAAAGCCAAGGCTGTATTCGGAACAATTACTAAAGTGACATTTGAAGGAACTTCAACAACTCTTTCAGCTACAATTGCAGTACAACCTTTCTCAATAACCTGCAGAATGAAATCGTGCGCATCTACCTGCGTTCCTTTTACAGCAATAAAAAGCGTTCCCGGAAGCGCTTTCCGCGAATCTGAAACAAGCGCAGAAATTTGCGCCTCAGCCGGCCCAACCCACTGCGTCACTTTGGTTGCTTTTGCTATTTCCTTTACTGTTTTCATTCTAATATTAATTCCATTAATGCTCCTTCAACCACCGGCGATCCCGCGGGAATCGTCTGTTTTACCACTCTTCCGCTTCCGCGGACATACACATGCATTCCTAAATTTTCGATCAGATAAACCGCGTCTTTTGCTGTTAATCCCGATACGCTCGGAACAGTTGTAGAAGAAATTTTTCGAGGCACGATCGAAATATGCGATTCTGAAGTCCTGACTCTCGACCATTCGCTGTAAGCATCCATCTGATAAGGCAAATGCAAACGCTTCAGAACCACTAACAAATCAGTGATGTTACCATCTTTGATAAGCGGAGCTTCTTTGGAACGGTTCTTCTCCTCGTTGATCGCTTTGTGGTAATTCAAAGAGTTTGAATACACTTTATTTGCGATCGCTGAAAACACTGTTCCCGATACCGTTGCTCCGTAAATATCTTTGGAAGGAGCGGCAACAACTACGATACAGGAATATAATGGCTCATCTGCAGGGAAATACCCCACGAAAGATGCCTGGTACGTTTTATTTCCATCTTCTCCGTAACGACCATCTTCATTCTGAACAACTGCAGTTCCGGTTTTCCCGGCGATATCAAATAAAGCAGATTTCAAAGCGCTTCCCGTTCCTCTTTTTACTACGCCTTTCAAACATTCCTGCATCAGGCGAAGCGTTTTATCCGAACAAATCTTCGGGCGGAGAACAATTGGCTTATAACTTTTCACGATTCTTTGTCCGCGGCGGATATGCTCTACAAATTGCGGACGAACCAACGTTCCGTTGTTCGCAACTGCATTGTAGAAAGCCAATGTTTGCAAAGGCGTTTGCTGCACCTCGTAACCGATCGACATAATAGGAAGTGAAACTCCTGACCAGCTTTTTGTTCCGGGCGCGTACAAAGTTGGCCTCGGTTCGCCTTTAATAGCAACGCCCAGGGTATCTCCAATTCCGAATGAACGCAAACGATCGATAAACACTTGCGGTTCTTTGCGGTATGCATTATAAATCACGCGGGCTATCACGTTCGAAGACAATTCAAAAGCCCTTCTAATGGTAATACGGCCATAACCGTAAGGATTGGAATCATCCAGTTCCAGGTCGTAAAACTGGTATTTCCCAACTGCATTCACCGTATCGTCCAAACTAATCTTCTTATCTTCCAAAGCAGCCATCAGGGATGCCAGTTTAAAAGTCGACCCTGGAACTTCTTTTGTTCCAACCGCGTGATTGTACAACTCGTAATAATCACCGTCGGAAGCCATTTGCAAATTTGCCATCGCACGAACAAATCCGGTTTTCACGTCCATTACGATCACACAACCGCTTTTCGCGCCCTGGTTTTTCAACTGACGGTATAATTCCGAATGCGCTACCTCCTGGATCTCCATGTCGATGGAAGTAATTAAATCTGCTCCTTCAATAGGTTCGCGGATCATTTTCCCGGTTTTTTTCCACCCGGAGGAAATTTTCTGCTCTACTTCTTCACCCGGTTCACCGGCTAAAATCTCATTAAATGCCCCTTCGATACCAACACGCAGTTCTTTTGAACCACCCTCACTCGCACGATAATATCCCAAGGTGCGTTTCAGGATTTCTCCATGAGGTCGTTTCGACAGAAAAGTTTCATCTGTATCAATCAAACCACCTTTGTTTCTTCCCAAATTGAAAATAGGCAGCTCTCTTAATCGATGCCTCTGCTCGTTGGTAGCTTTCAGTTTGATGGTAATATACCTTCTTCCGTTCGCCCTTCCTTTACGGATGTAGTTTTCAAAATCACGTGCAGAAGTTTCCGGAAAAACCCTGGTCAAACCGGCGCATAAACTGCCAATCTCCTTATCGAAGACTTCCTGGTCCACAACAGTTGGATCCATGTGTATGTCAAAGAACGATACCGATGTAATCAGCGGCGTATAATTTCTATCCAATACCTCTCCGCGACGCGGGTACTTTTTCACCGCACGGGTTGGTATTTTTTCTTTCGTTGCCGTAAACAAGGAAGCACTTCCTTCCGACTGGATCATGATCGTTTTCACAACCACCACGATCAAGGCGATGAAAAAACCTATGTAAACCAGGTAAGCCCGCCACATCAAGTCTTTTTTATCACTCATCGTTTTTGCGGTTTAATCGGATTACTTTCACCGGATTGACAGCTTCTTTCAATCCTCTTTTTTCCAATGCCTGAACTAAGCGGTAACGGGAAGTCGATTCTTCCAAACGCGCTTTGTTCTCAATATATTCAGCAGTTTTAGCATCCAAATCCGCCTGCAGGTCCGTAATGTCCTTTTGCAATTGCTTCCCGTAATATCCTTTTGCCACCATTAGCATCAACAGGAGCAAAATGAAGAAGATGAAAGTCAGATTGTTCAACACGAAATCACGTGTTAAAATCTCCCCATTCAATACCTGGATCAAAATATTTTGTCTCCGCGGTTTTGCTTTTGCAGTAGGATTTGCTTTTTTATCTGTCTTTGTACTTGAATAGGTATTCGTTTTTTCAGTCGTTTTCTCGTTGGCCGTAGTCGTTTTCTTCGAACTTTTCCCGCCCGGCTTTTCATCAGCAGGCATTTCTGTCGAATACTTTTCCCGAGCAGCTTTACCTCGTACAGCATCCATTGGATTCACATCCTCCCGTTCTCTGTACTCATTTTCCATCCGCTACTCTTTTAGCAATTCTCAACTTCGCGCTGCGTGCACGTGTATTTACCTGAATCTCTTCTTCACTCGGAAGGATAGGCTTTCTATTCACCTCTTCAAAAGGCTTCAGGACTTTTCCGAAGAAATCTTTTTCAATCGAACCATCCAGGTTTCCGCGTTTCATCAGGTTTTTCACCAAACGATCTTCCAAAGAATGATAAGACATCACCACCAAGCGCGCATCCGGCTTCAAGACCTCTTCTGTCTGCAATAAGAATTTCTCCAACACATCCATTTCCTGGTTCACCTCAATACGAAGCGCCTGGAACACTTGCGCAAAGAATTTATGGTCCTTAAACTTCGGAGCAACAGGCATCAAAGCCTCCATTAACTCGCCCGTTGTTTTAATCTTTGCTTTATTTCGTGCTTTTACTAATTCAACAGCTGTTTTGAAAGGATGGTCCAATTCTCCGTACTTGCGGAAGATTGCCGCTAATTGTTCTTCATCATAAGTCCGAACAATTTTCGCAGCATCAAAGTCACCTGCCTGGTTCATGCGCATATCCAATACTTCATTGGAACGAATGGAAAAACCACGTTTTGCATCATCGAATTGATGAGACGAAACACCCAAATCAGCAAGAATTCCGTCAACCGCAGGAATGCCCATGGCACGCAAATGATTCTTCAGGAAAGCAAAGTTGGCCGCTACGAAATGAAAATTCGGAGCTTCCCATGCATTTGCACGAGCATCCGGATCCTGATCAAAAACGATCAATTGCCCTTTTGAAGAAAGTTTTTCGAAGATTGCACGGGAATGACCGCCGCCGCCAAAGGTAACATCAACATAAATCCCATCCGGATTAATATTCAATCCATCCAGACACTCCTGCAACATGACAGGCACGTGGTATGCAGCATCGTTATTCGTCATCATTCCCCAAATCACCCATTACTTCATCTGCTAAATCAGCAAAATCAGCCATGTTACCATCGATTAACTCGAAGTATTTGGACTTGTCCCAGATTTCAATTCGGTCGTTGTATGCAATAAGCATCACATCTTTATCCAAACCAACACGCTCCATGTGCATTACCGGAATCAAAACGCGGCCTGCATTATCCAGTGCGATTTGCTTTGCTCCCTGGTGGAACAAACGGTAAAACATACGATTCTGCGGCTTAAACAAATTCAGCTTCGACAATTTTGCTGACAACTTTTCCCATTCGTTCATCGGGTAGAGTGTCAAACATTCTTCAAAGCCTTTATTCAACATGAATTGTTCCTGAGCATCGGGAGAAAGTTGTTTGCGCAAACCAGAAGGGAAAAGAAATCTTCCTTTTCCGTCCAGCTTCACCTCAAATTCTCCGACAAGTCCAGCCATAGCTATTAATAATGGGTAAAATTAGGGAGAATCACCCACTTTTTACCACCAATTTACACTTTGTTGATAACTTCTAACGTAATCAACACGCACAAGGTTACAACAATTTATTCTAAACTATTGTTTTTACTGAATTTTTAAGATTTTTCTAACTAGTGGTAAAAAGTGGTAAAGAATGAGATATTGTGGAAAAGTAGTGATTTAATGAACTAATGCACGAATTCGGAAACTCGTATCAAAAAGATGCTATACTTCACAAAATCTTACATATCGAAGGTGGTGTACCTCAGGTTACAACTTCTATTGAAGTTACCTTCGTCTTCAAGTACTATAGCACTTTCTTCTGTTTTATGCTGGCTTAATCCTGCTATGAAATTGTTTGTTATTTGGACGCGATGAATCGCCTACGTACAAATTATTCTATTAAATATTTGGGAATGGGCGCGGAAATGGACGCGAAGCATCGCGTCCCTACTGCGCCCGTTTGGAAAAAGCGGTATTTTTCATCCCTGAAACAGGGAAAAGGAAAAAAAGTGATCACATTGCAGAAAATTGAACTTTTCAAGAAGTTTTCAGCTAGAAAACTACCCTGTTAATTTTCAGCTACTTAAAATCGAATTTCGCTCTGAAACTCTTACAAAATCGATTTACTTGCGGAAAACCACATTTTCATTTTCAGTATTTATACGGTTGCACAGACGCAATGAAGTACATACCTTTGTCTAACACTATTCGCAAGGAGTCAGAAACTGATTCAGGCAAAACCGTTTGTCAAGGAAACAGGTAAATTGTCTGTCAGAGATCGGATGACTTTAGAAAAAAACTGAATACGACTGGGAAATTTCGAATAAATCGATTAATTTTCCAGTCGATTCACCAAAGAGACACTAATTAGATAAAAATATGGAGCGCTTGCTGTTCTAACAGCGCAAAACAGCAAGTCTTCAAGATACTCTTACGCAAGAGTTAGTTAGGTTAAGTTGTAGTAGAAAAGCCCCGGTAGCGATATCGGGGCTTTTTCTTTTTTCTTGGTCTCTCCGACTGAAAAAACCGAGACCCGAAGTGACATCGGATCTCAATTAGAATACACATTAGATTTCGATGGAAATACCGCTAATCCCTGTAAAATGACCAATCATTTATTTATTTCAGAAAAATACTCTCCGATCTTTTAGCTTTATGCCTGAATGAAAGATTTTAAAAGGAGGCGGTTCACACAGCCAATCGCAATCCTTCAAAATACTCTTACGCGAGAGTTAGTTAGGTTAAGTTGTAGTAGAAAGCCCCGACATTTATCGTCGGGGCTTTTTCTTATTTTAATTTCCCAGGAAAACCTTCCAGAAATCCGGTAAGGGTTCTTGGAGCTCAATTTTCTCATTGGTAAAAGGATGCTTAAATTTCAAGCTGTGTGCATGCAGGAACAATTCATCGATTCCAAGTTCATTCTGGAAATAATGATTGTGGTGCCGATTTCCGTATTTCGGGTCATTGATTATGGGATGTGCGATTTTATTGGCATGGATGCGTAACTGGTGCATTCTTCCTGTTACGGGAGTCATTTCCACCAAACTGTAGCGTTGTTTTTCGTAAGGCTGAATGACATAATCCCGGTCAAAATGCTCCAAACATCTGAATTTTGTGAGTGCATCTTTGTAATTTCCCCGATCATTCTTTACCGGAGAATCAATTTCTCCCTCTTCTTCCAGATGCCCGCGTAAAAGTGCCAGGTACTTCTTTTCAATCTGTCCGTTGTTAAATAACTGCTGAAAATCAGAAACCCATTCCGATTTTTTAGCAAAAAGTATCAATCCGGAAGTTTTTCGATCGAGCCGATGTACAGGACAGGCCTCGGACCAACCCTGCTTACGAATAAGATCTGTCAGAGAGGTTTCTTCGATATTTCGCGCATAGTAAGAATGATGCACAATCAGATTATTCGGCTTAAAAACAACTAAACACCAATCGTCTTCAAAAATCACTTTAATCAATTCCTCACTCACATATTTCGCTTTGGTCTGCAAAGGTATTCTGAAAATCCGGAAACAAAAAAACGCGGAAGAAATCCCTCCCGCGCTCATAGGTAGTTTTCGGTTTTAATTATTCAATATTTACAGCCAATTGATTGACGCGTTCTTTTCCGAAATAGTAATTCTTCCCGTTAACTGTCGCCTGCATTAATTTGTAAGGCACAATCATTACTACGGAAGTTCCTACACTCAAACCACTCAATTCAGACGAAGAGAAAGTACAGGAATTAGCACTTCCGCTAATTGTTTTGGATACATTCCCAACCATGAACAAGGTTGAATCTGCCCCGGAAACGGTGGAACAAGTGAGCGTATAACCGTTTGCTTTTGTTACAGTTCCCGAACTTGTAATGGATGATCCTGTAGGAAACACCAGAGAACTTGCATCATAGGTGAAAGCGGCATGACCGTTGGCACCAGTAGCCGACCATTCCGTGGATGATAAATCCAATCCGGTAGGCATGGTTTGAGTAGGTGCAAATGTATAAGCATTGTTTGAAGCCATCGAAAGGTTATTTGAATTCACGGAAACCGTTCCAACATTTACCAAATCTGTTGTTCCATTCATGAAAAATCCAACTGCCGTCCCAATCTCGATTGTGAAACCCTGAACGGAGCTTGTCGATTTAATTGCCCACATTACTCCATCTGCATTCGATGGAACTGGTGTAGTACTTCCGCTTGGTGTACTTACCGGTGTTGGTTCCGGTTCTGGTATTTCCGGGATCAGATCTTCTTTTTTACATGATGACACCAGCATTCCCAGTGAGCAAAGTAGTACGAAAAAGGTTGTTTTTTTATTTTTCATCAGTTTCTATTTATTGGTTACTGCAAACTTAGGGCAGCAAACAGAACGATTCAATACTTCATATGACGTATTTTGACTTCAGAATGAAAATATGAGAAACAGAATAAGACTTGGTAACGATCAGTCGCGACTGATCGCTCCAAGCCGAATTATTCTCGTAACTTTGCAGCCAAATAGAAGAACACATGATTATCAAGGAAGCCAAATTCGTTATTAGTAACACCGATATTAAACTTTGCCCAACGGACGGAAAACCTGAATACGCTTTTATCGGCCGGTCGAATGTGGGTAAATCCTCTTTGATAAACATGCTTGTTGAGAAAAAAGACCTGGCAAAAACTTCCGGAAGACCAGGGAAAACGCAATTGATCAATCACTTTTTGATCAACGACGAATGGTACTTGGTGGATTTACCCGGATACGGATATGCAAAAGCGTCTAAATCGAGCAGACATCAATGGGAAAAATTCATTTCTGAGTTTTTAACCAGAAGAGAAATGCTGATCAACACTTTTGTTTTGATTGACTCCCGTTTGGAACCACAGAAAATCGATTTGGAATTTATGACCTGGTGTGCTGAACAACAACTTCCTTTTTCAATCGTTTTCACGAAAATTGACAAATTATCCAGTTCTGCCCTGCAGAAAAATTTAGCGGCTTATAAAAAGGAAATGTTGAAGTATTGGGAAGCATTGCCGCCTGTTTTCACCTCTTCAGCTGAATCTAAATTCGGACGTGAGAAGATCTTGAATTACATTGAACAGATTAATATGGATCTTGCTAACAGCAAATCTTAATAAGCGTTATCCAGTTAAATTTTCAATACCCCAAACAATTACTCTTTGTTCCACCTTTTTGTCATTGCCACAAAAAGGTGGAGCCAAAAAGGTCTAGGCGTGGGTAAACCAATCGACCTGTTAGCAGGTTATGACAGAATTTCTCATAAACTCAGCTGCGCCTCAAACAGTATGAGAAATTTACTGTCATTTACTGCACAGGTGCCCGATCTTGTTCACCAAATCGCCGGTTTTAATTCTGAGTAAGTTGAACGATTTTCGATGCTAAGTACAAATCTCTAAATTGGTAATCTCGTAATTGTGCATTTTCGTTACCTAACATCAATTCTCAAAAAACATCCTTTCTAGAAAATCACACTCCGGTAGATTTGCAATAAATTCAAAACCTTATGAAATAAAAGAAAACAAATTAAAGGTGTTTTTTTATCGGACAACAATGAATCTTAATTGTAAACTAATTTTCAATTCAAAGATCTGTTCTTCCCTTAATCGTTATCTCTATCGTATCTTCTAATTCGGTGAATTTAAAATCCGGGAAATCACGGAGCAGCTTTTCATTGGAAAATTTCGAATTGTTTTGAGAACTTCGTGCGCTTTCTTTGGTAATGGTTGGTCTTTTTCCCTGAATCCGGCCTAAAATACCCGACAACCTCCAGGCTAATCCAACAAGGAACGGTCCGGCTAATTTAGATGGCGCTTTTACATGCAGCTGTTTACAAATCCGATCAAACAATTCTTTGAAGGTTAAATTGGAACCTGTAACGAGGTAACGTTCGCCGGTTTTCTCTGTTTCGATCAGCTCCAGGATGAGTTTTGTCACATCCCGAACATCTACAAAAGCATTTGAGCCTTTGGTGTAGTATTTCAATCCTTTGTGAAGGGTTCTGAAAATTTTCAGAGAACTTTCTTCCCACGATCCCGGGCCAAACATCACACTCGGATTCACGATAGAAACGGGCAGACCTTCCTCATGCGCTCTCCACACATCTTTTTCCGCACTGAATTTAGAAAGTGAATAACCGCTTACCTCATCATTGGGATTCCAGATGTTTGTTTCGCGCTTTAAGCCATCCGTAAATTGAGAATCGCTTCCAACTGCGGCTGTTGAGGACACATGAATGAATTGATTAACATCTGAATCCAATGCAAAATTGACCATATTGGCAGTTCCGCGTCTGTTGATCCTGAAAAGCGCATTGAAATCCCTTCTATGAAATGAAACGAACGCCGCGCAATGAACTACTTTCGAAATTCCTGCAAGGGAATCTTCCACATCGGTCAAATCCAACACATCTCCACGAAACCACTGTAGTTTTTGAAGCAGGTTTTCTTTTTCAGACGGATAATAAAACTCCAGTAAACGGTAAACGACCGCTTTCCTGGCATCATCACGGAACATTGCTCTCACCTCATAGCCTTTATGAAGCAATTCAACCACTACATGTGATCCGAGAAGTCCAGTTGAACCGGTTACCAAAATCATACTCACAAATGTAATCCGAATTCTTGAGCATAAATAGAATGCCAGATTATTCCATTGAATATTCTATCAGAAAAAATGAATATTTAACGATTCCGGGAAAACAACCGATTTTTTTAATTGATGGGTTTGTGCGTACCTTTGATTTATGAAATGGAAAAATCTACTACAAGTCATTTCAATTCTTGCGTTGTTGAGTTCATGCCAGTCAGAATATGAGCGCCAGATTGAACATTCTAAGAAATTAGTTGTGAGAGAACGCGTCATATTGAATCAAATGGGCGATATGGAATCCGTTACTTATAGTTACTCAGCACTCGAAGCAATTCAAACAGAACTTTTGCTTCGTGCACACCTTTCCGGCAATGAAGAACTTTTCAATGAGCAAATTGCAGATTACAGATCAGACTGTGAAATCAAGATCACCGATGATCAGCAGCTTATTTCCAAATTCCCTTAATAAACCTCCAATTCGGTCATCGGATCCCAAAATACTTCTTTCCAATTAACAATCTGGTCGTCTTTAACCTCTATACCATCCAAACGAAGCAGTTCTTCCATCATTGTAGGCGTTCCAAAATGCATTTTACCGGTTAACTGCCCATTTCTATTGACAACCCGCTGAGCTTGTACATCCGGAAGACTGTGTGCCGCATTCATTGCCCAACCCACCATTCTGCTTCCGCTTTTTGTTCCGAGGTACTTTGCTATTGAACCATAAGATGTTGCTCTTCCTTTCGGAATAAGCGCGACCACCTGATAAACACGGTCAAAAAAATCGGCATTTGCTTCTGAGAGTTTGATTGGCTTTACCATACTCTAAAAATAATTGAAAAAGTTCACTTCGACTCCGATCAGTGTCCTTTTATATAAACAAGGGGCCAGATCCAAAGGTGGCTGAGTCCCTAAGTTTCGGGAAAGTCACCAAATTAATTTTTCAATTCTCGTTGTAACGTTTCCTAATTCTTCCAATTATATCCTTAAATCCAAAATACCATGAAAACCTTAGTTTTAGGTGGGCTGCTCCTTTTTTCCAGCTCATTGTTTGCGCAAATTACTGACCCTGCGGAAGAAAACCAATTACCGACCTGGGACCTGAAAGTTTATCCGAATCCAACGAGTGACCTGTTAATGGTTACTTCCTCTCTTGAAATAAAAGACATTACATTGATCGATCTGAATGGGCAAGTCCTGAAAAATCATGCAATGCCAAACTGGTGTTTTTCACTTCACGACCTGCCTCAGGGCTGGATTTTCGTCTACATCGAAAGTATAGACGGAAGAATTGAGAAGAAAAACGTTTATAAGAATTAAATCATTTCCGGTAGGCATGTGATTACTCGCATGCCTACGTGTTTTTTTTACATTTGTAAGAAAAGATTTATGAGAGCTCTTCTTACTGTTGCACTATTGCTTGTTTCCAATTCATTCATGACTTACGCCTGGTATGGCCATTTGAGAGATAATCCGGATGCTAAGAAAACAGGACTCTGGGTTTTTGCAACTACCATTCTCATCAGCTGGGGAATTGCGTTTTTCGAGTATATCTTCATGGTTCCGGCAAACAAAATAGGCTACCAGGGAAATGGCGGACCTTTTTCTCTCATTCAGCTAAAAATCATCCAGGAAGTTTCTTCCATTATCATTTTCATGATCTTTTCACTGATTTTCTTTAAGGAAGAAAGCTTTAAGTGGAATCATGCGGTTGCTTTTTTATTGATTCTGATCGCGGTTTATTTAGTCTTTAAGAAATAGAAACCAATAGCAGACTTTCAGTTGCTATGGTTTGGCAGGTTCAAAAGTTGAGGATATTCATTTGAACTATTCAATCAGCGAGATAATTTTTTTTGTTTCTCACTTGGTTTCCGGTTTAAGATCAGGAAATCAAAAATTCCTTTCAAATATCCCCAGCCATAACTGATGTGTAAAATCGGGAAAATTACTACGATACTATTAAACTCAGGAATACTTCTTGCGGCGATCGCTGCCACCAACAGATCCAAAACCAGGTAAACACCAAAAATTGACACTCCAATAAACCCAGCGGGAAGATTTATCAAAAACAGGAACGGAATCAGGAACAAAAAAAGTACAAATAGCGGCGGAACCAATTGCCGAAGTGTGGTTACCGCTTTGTGTTTCCTGTTCACATAAACCTTCCAATAACCGTATTGCATGAACTGCTTCCACAATTGCTTCAAATCTCCTCTTCCATAATACTTCAATGAAATACCGGTGTCAAAGAAAATCCTTCCTCCTGCCTGCACGACCCGATAATTAAACTCATCGTCCTGATTTCTTACCAGCTCCTCATCAAACTTGCCGATTTTTTCAAAAATCCACATGGGATACATCTGGCAGGTAACCGTATCTGTAAATCCGGATGTTTCTAAGGTCCTAAAATTCCCCAAACCCATTCCAAAACTGGTCGACATTGCTTTTGCTATGTATGTTCCCATCTTGTTGGGGTAGTCATTGAACATTTTACCACCCACACACCAGGTGCTCTTATCCGACTGCAGCCGATTTACGCACTCTTTCAAATAGTTCGTACTGATAATCTGTCTTGCATCTACTATCTGGAAATAATCGGCTGACGCATTCGCCTCTATGCCCAAATTCAAGGCGTACGGTTTTGTTTTCTTCGTATTATCGATCAAACGAAGGTGTGGAAATTGATTCTGAAGAGATTTTATGGTATCCCGCGTGCCATCATCCGACATTCCATCGATCACACAAACATGCATTTCCGTATCATCCGGCAAATCAGATCGGTAAATAGCCTCCAAACACTCCTCAATGTATCGATTTTCGTTTCGACAGGGAATTATCACAGAAATTGTCGTCATAAATTAAGGAATTAGGAGGTCATCTTTCGGAAAGTCAACCACATTATTTTGAGATCCTGGCCAAGCGTAGGATTGGCAATGTATTTTTTGTTCAATGCAATTTTGGCCGGCATAATTTCCCGGATATAGGTTTCGCGGGGATTTTCCGATTGACCAAGCAACTCATTTTCTTTGAAATATTCCAGGGATGCATAATCCGTAATCCCGGGTTTCACGGAAAGTACTTCTCGCTGTTCGGGTGTATACAAGTCGACATATTCCTGCACTTCAGGTCGCGGACCTACCACACTCATTTCACCAATCAACACATTGATAAATTGTGGAAATTCATCGAGTTTGGATTTGCGTATAAAATATCCTACACGGGTAATTCTCGGATCGCGCATACCAACAGTCAGCTTTCCTAATTTATCAGCATTCACGCGCATCGTACGAAATTTCCATAAGCGAAACGAAATTCCATTCTTTCCTACTCGCTGCTGACGGTAAAAAACTCCGCCCCTGCTTTCACAAAGAATAGCAACGGAAATGATGATCCCGAATGGCAAAAAAAGCACTAAAACGATAAAAGAAACGAATATGTCGAAGAGACGCTTCATTATCCCAATACTTGTTTTACTGCGTTTTTAACCGCCTGAATAACTAATTGAACCTGCTCATCCGTCAGATCAAAAAATACCGGTAAAGTGATTTCATTTGCGTATTTATCCCATGCTTCAGGATAATCTTCCATTTTATAACCTCTCTTTTTGTAAGCGGTTAAAATAGGAAGCGGCTGAAAATGTACATTCACTGAAACATCCTGGTCAAAAATAGCCTGAATGATTGCATCTCTTTGAGCCTCTGAAGCTCCTGCAATACGCAGCTGGAATAAATGATAGCAAGTCTCGCGTTTTCCATCTTTCATTTTCGGAAGAATAGCCCAAGGCTCATTTTTCAATCCTTCCTTGTAAGCCAGGCAAATGGTTTTTCTTCGATCCATATTCTCCTGGAAACGGTCCAATTCCACCAATCCGATTGCTGCCTGAATATCTGTCATATTGCACTTAAATCCGGGTTCTTCTACGTCATAACGCCAGTTTCCCTTCTGTGCTTTTGCCAATGCATCTTTATTCTGACCGTGAAGGATCTTGATACATAATTCTTTGTAAATAGCTTCGTGATCGAACGAATCGGGAAGGTTGATTGACATCGTGCCCCCTTCTGCAGTTGTCAGGTTTTTTACTGCGTGAAATGAAAAACAACTTACATCCGCAAGATTCCCGGAACGTTTTCCATTATACGTTGCTCCAAAAGAATGTGCTGCATCCGCAGCGATCATGATTCGTCCCAGTTTTTTTTGGTACTCCGAATTGCCCTGGAACATGCTCTTTATAGCCGGATCATTCACAATTTCATAGATTCCGTCGTAATCACATGGAAAACCGGCAATATCAACCGGCATAATCACTTTCGTTCGTGGTGTAATTGCTTTTCGGATTGCTTCAACAGAAATATTAAAATCATCGGGATTGATATCCACCATCACAGGTTTTGCTCCGGTATGGATCACCACATTCGCCGAAGCGCAATAGGTAATTGCAGGAATAATGACTTCATCTCCGGGACCAATTCCCCACCAGCGCAGCACGACTTCCATTCCGGCAGTCCATGAATTCACTGCAACGGTGCATTTATTCCCGCAGTATTCGGTCAAATTCTTTTCGAACAACTTCGTTCTCGGGCCGGTTGTAATCCAGCCTGAAGTCAAGGCATTTGTTACCTCATCAATTACTCGCTGATCTATTCTGGGCGGGGAAAACGGAATCATAATTTTATTTTAAAGTGAAATTAGTGAATATTCTGCTATCGGGACATCTTTTTGTAGTTATCTCCGGGCTTTTGGTTAGCAATCAAAAAACGTGCTATTCCCTTTAAATATCCCCATCCGTAGCTGATGTGCAAAATGGGGAAAATCACAAGAATTCGGCTAAACTCACCGATATTTGCGGCGATGCGAGTTGTTACCAATAACCCCAAACAGAGGTAAATTCCCAAAAGGGACAATCCTATAAATCCTAAAAGAAGATGGAGCAAAAAGAAAACCGGAATCAGGAACAGAAAAAGCACGAATAAGGGCGGTACCAATTGTCGGAGTGTGGTTACTGCTTTGTGTTTCTTGTTCACATATACTTTCCAATAACCGTATTGCATGAACTGCTTCCACAATTGAGAAATGCTTCCTCTTACATAGTACTTCAATGAAATCCCTGCATGATACCATATTTTCCCGCCAGCTTTGGTCACCCGAAAATTGAAATCATCGTCCTGGTTGCGTACGAGTTCTTCATCGAAATAACCGATCTTTTCAAAAACCCAGGCAGGATACATCGGAGTTCCCACCGTATCTACAAATCCGGATTCACTTAAGGTCCTGAAGTTTCCCAAACCCATTCCGAAGGCAGTTCCCATTGCTTTGGCAATCATTTTTCCTTCTTCGTTGAGAAATACATTGTCTACCGCGCCTCCAACACACCATATTTCCGGATTGCCTTGTAAGGTTGCTGCCGACTCTTTCAAATAATTGACGGAAACAATCTGCCGTGCACCAATGATCTGGTAAAAATCCGCTTCTTTCGCGGCATAAATCCCTAAATTGAAAGCATAAGGCGTGAGTTGTTTTTCATTTACAACAATTTGTAATCCGCTATATTGCTGTTGAAGCTCCTGAATAATTTCTACCGTTCCGTCGGTGCTTTTACCGTCTACCACAGTTACGATCAACTCGCAACTTCCGGGCAAATCGGAGGCATAAATTGCGTGAATACATTGTGCAATGTTACGCACTTCATTACGACAAGGAATAACTACAGCAATTTTCATTTTTTCTCGAAGGGTTTTGCCGGATTGCCCGCTACCACACTGTTAGCAGCTACATTTTTCACCACCACGCTGCCAAGTCCAACCAACGCTCCGTCTTCTATCTGCAATTTCTGACGAATAGAAGCTGATGGCGATACCCAAACATTTTTTCCGATCTCCACACTTCCTGCAACCATAGCGTTGGCAATGATCAAACTATTCTGGCCGATTTTAACTCCGTGGGCGATATGAACCAGGTTGTCCACTTTTACATTTTCTTCCAGCAAAGTTGAACCCAGAACGGCCCGGTCGATACAGACGTTATTGCCTACTTCCACCCGGTTTTTCAAAACTACATTTCCAATGTGCGGCATGAGTTCGTACTCGTTTTCGTCATTCATTTCATAACCGAAACCAACGCCTCCGATAGTATTGTTAGATCCCAGGCTGCAATCATCTCCAATTTCGGTAAATGAATTGATTACGGTATTTGCCCCGATCGTTACCCGGTCTCCAATGATGCATTGTTTATCGATAAAGACATTCGCACCAATGTTTACGGTATTCGGATCCAATTTAACACTTGGGTCTATCACCGCTGTGGGATGAATAAATCCAAGCGTTTTTTTCTCGGCAAAAAATTCCCGGAGTACTTTCAAAAAAGCACTTCTGGGTTTTTCAACATCAATCAGGTTCAATGAAGATAATTGATCTTTCAGCTCCGCATAAACTGCTTTACTGACGATGACATTTCCTTCTTTTAATTCATTCAAACTCTCTTTGTTTTTGTCCGAGCACCATCCCAGAGAATTCGCATCAAATGCAGCGTCATCTATTGAAAGTACTTTGGTAATTTCCTGTGAACCACGGTCGTCATTCACTTCCGGATTTAAAAAAGTCTGAATATCTTTCAGTTGAATCATATCAATCAATTATCCAACGAACAATATTAAATGCTTCTGCGTATTTCGTTCCGATCTGAACACCTCTTGTTCTAGCTACGGATCTTAAGAAATCTTCGTCTGAATAAGGTCTGTGTGCCTGCGATTGATATTCTTTCAAAGCATTTACTTTTGTCTGAACATGTTTCTCTTCCAAATGAACGAAACTGGATGTTGTAAAAGACAAATTATTCCAAGGCAGCTCGTAAGACAAAATCGAAGAGAACTTAAATGCCCGCAATCCTTCCGTTGCAACTGTTGCGTGATCCTGGTGAACATCCTGCAGATCGGGCATAAAAATCAATTCGGGTTTTAAATCCTGTCGGATCTTGATCAAATCATCCAAAATATCTTGTCTTCGGTAACCGAAAGTTCTTACATCGTAATCAAACAAAAGCAAGTTTTCGCTTTTGATGCCAAGTACTTTTGTTGCTGCCTTTACTTCCGTAATTAAAATATCGGATGGAAACTGAGGTAAAACAGATTGCTGACATGCAGAAAAAGCTGCATAAGTTACCTCGTGTCCTTCTTCAATAAACTTAGCAATTGTTCCTCCACATCCGAATTCACCATCGTCTGTATGCGGTGCCAGAACAAGTACTCTTTTTTTTGTCTTCATTTATATGTAGTTTATTCTCTTAAATTGAAGTTAATCAAATTGATTGAACTCCATGAAGTTTTTAATCGTTTCAACCATCTTTTGAGCCGCGGTCCCGTCTCCAAAATACACTTTACGCTCTTCGGACGGATTAAAATTCCGGATAGCTTCAGCTATTTTGAGCTCATCTGCTCCAACAAGGATATTCCAGCCATTTTCAACGGTTTCGACCCATTCGGTTTCTTCCCGCAAAGTAATGCAGGGAATTCCCAGGAAAAAAGCTTCTTTTTGAATCCCGCCGCTATCCGTAACAATCTTCTTTGCACTTGATTCCAGGTGAACCATGTCCAAATATCCAACCGGATCTATCACGCGAATGGTATCTGCCAATTTCAATCCGTAATCACTTATGCATTTTAATGTCCTCGGATGCAGCGGTAAAACAATCAATTCTTTGGAGGCGTTCAATCCTTCAAAGATGGCAGCAAGTTTTTCCAAACTATCTGTATTCTCAGCTCTGTGAATCGTGCACAAGAGAAACTTGCCTGCTTCCAGGTTCAATGATTCCAGGATCCTGCTTTTCTCCTGAGCAATTTTCGTGAAATGCAAAATTCCGTCATACATTACGTCCCCAACCAGGTAAACATCTTTAGTAATTCCTTCGTTCTGCAAATTTTGAACGGATGTTTGAGTGGGTGCAAACAAGATTTTAGAAATATGATCTGTTAAAATCCGGTTTTGTTCTTCCGGCATGGCTTTATTGAAGCTTCTTAATCCGGCCTCTACATGAATTACCGGGAAAAGTAATTTCGATGCGGCCAAAGCTCCGGCAATGGTTGAATTTGTATCACCGTAAACCAATACAAAATCGGGCTTCTCTATTTCCAGTACTTTTTCAATTTCAGTAAGCATGGCACCTGTCATTGCACCGTGTGGGCCTGAACCTATATTCAAATGGTATTTTGGATTAGGAATATTCAACTCTTCAAAGAAAACTGCCGACATATTCGGGTCGTAATGCTGACCGGTATGTACCAATACTTCATCAAAATGACTGCTGATCACCGAAGAAACGGCTGCCGCTTTTATAAACTGAGGTCTCGCTCCTAATATGGTTACAATTTTCACCTTTCCCATTGCCGACAAAATAAGCTATTTCCTTTGAATGCTTGAGTAAATTCTTTTTAAAGATGTCTGATTGGGGTAAGAAATCAGCACTGCACGGTGTTTTCCGTGAAAAACAAACATGCTTCCGGCTGCTACGGCTGTGGCACCATAAGCAACGCCTTCGCACAAATGTTCTATTGTTCCTGCACCGCCGCTGATAATGATTGGTATTTTGACTGCACGGCGAACTGCACGAATCAATTCCAGGTCAAAACCGCTTCCCGTCCCTTCCCGGTCAATGGAATGAAGCAGGATTTCACCAACTCCCAATTGTTCCAGTACCTGCGAATATGCAACCGGATCCTGCTGATTTTTTTTGGTTCCTGACCGCGTATACAACTCATATTCTCCCGAAGCCTTCTTCTGGATATCCAGTGAAACACAAATGCTTGAACTTCCGAATTCGGTCACAGCCTGCCTGACAAATTCGGGATTTTCAACGGCTTCCGTACCGATAATTACTTTTTCAATCCCGATCTGGATAATTTGACGAATATCTTCGATGGTTTTTATTCCACCACCATAAGATAATGGCATAAAGCATTCTCCGGCAATTTCCTCCAGCAGGCGAATGGGAATGGGTGTTCCTTTTACCGATGCATCCAAATCTAAAAAAACCAGTTCGTCCACTTCTTTTTCGTTAAAAATTCGGATGGCATTCAAAGGATCTCCGATATATTTCGGATTCTGAAATTGAACCGTTTTCACCAAAGCTCCATCCTGAAGCAACAAAACCGGGATACATCTTGGTAGTGCCATTAGAAATTGGAAACAAAATTGGTTAATAACTGCATCCCATATTTGTGGCTTTTCTCCGGGTGAAACTGAACTCCCATCATATTTCCTTTCTGCACTCCGGCATGAAAGGGCTGAATATAATCAGCTTGTAGAATCACTTCTTCGGGGTTTTTGCAGTTTACGTAGTAAGAATGTGCAAAATAGAATTTTGTTTCGTCACTAAATCCCTTCAAAAGCTGACTATTCTCTTCTTTAAAGGAAACATATTCCCAACCCAAATGCGGAACAGGAAATGATTGATGGTCTTTCGGGTCGAATTTTTTCGTCTCCTGCTCTATCCAGGACAAACCGGGCAGTGTTCCTTCTTCACTTTTCAAACCGAATAACTGCATTCCCAGGCAAATTCCCAATATTGGGACTTTATCCGTTAACACACGTTGATTCAAAACAGGCAGCAATTCTTTTTCACGCAGGTTGATCATGCCCTGGTCAAAGGACCCAACTCCGGGAAGAATTAACTTTTCAGCAGCCGAAATCTGTTCTTTATCGCTTGAAATAAGCGCATCAAACCCGATAAACTGAAGCATGTTCTTTATCGAACCCAAATTTCCCAGACCATAATCGACAATAACTATCATGCTGCAGGAGTTGTATTATGTGTATGCATTCTTTTGGTCAACCTCAAAAAGAGCACTATAATAATCACATATACCACGGACAATAAGACGCTGTTGAAACGCAGAATCCAATAAAAAGGATCAAAACCGGCATCCGTGATATGGAATTTATGCAAAACGTTTAGCAGGATCGGGAGAACTCCGAAGTTGAACAATTGAAAAAATCCGACGAGGAGCCCGAAACCAAACATTAATTTTTGCCTGGATAAAACCAGCGACAAAGACGAAATGGGAGAAACAATAAAATTCAACATGAGAGCCGGAGCCAGGATTTCAGCAATTCTTCCTGCTTCTGTCCATCGTTCACCAAAAACGAATCCAAATAACTCGCTTCCGAAAAAGAAAAGCACCGTAAATGGAATAATTGACAGGTAGAATAAAGTTCTGAGCGTTTTTAAGGTAAGTGGATAAACGGATTGTTTTTGATGGACCAATTCGGAACTTTTATTGAAAAAAACCTGTCCAAGTGATTGTCCGAATAAAGACAAAGGCAGTTTCAGCATCAAATATGCATAACTGAATGATCCGAAAGTTCCTTTTCCGTAGAACTCAACAATAAACGCTGCTATTGCTAAATCAACTCCCAGATCCAACAACACATGCGGCAGGTAGATAGCAGGATAGGATCTATATTCTTTAGCCAAGATCCGCATTCTTTTCACATCAGAAGTAGATGCATGGCTTTTCTTAGTTGACAGGAACGTTTTTACAAAGGCAAAAATCGATAAGAAAGATCCCAGCAATGTTCCAAAGATCAACCCGAATGCGCCCCAATTCAACGCTCCGAAGATCAGACGAAACGAATTCACAGAAACGGAATTAGTCATTCGCTGGATAGAAATCTGCTTAAACAATTTCTTCCTGACAGACCAATTCGTACCGAGATTAATCCAAACGCTCACATAAGCACTCAAAACCGAAACCAGCAGGAAAATGTAATTGGAAAAATTATAAGGCTTCAGCAGAAAATAGGTCAAACCTACCAAAAATACTGCTGTCAATACAACCAGCGAAATACGGAAAGATAAACGATACAAAGAGAATGCGTGATTGTCTTGCCTGGCAACGGGTAAAGTTGCTTCATAACGCGCTGTAGCAATTGCCGCAATAAACGCAACCAAACGCGTATAAACTCCCAATTCGCCCATATCGGCAGTGGAGTAAACCCGTGTGAGGATAGGATAAATGAGGTAAGCAATTAACTGAGCAATTGCAGTACCTGTCATCAAAGTAAGTACTGATTTTACAAAGTCAGATTTGAGCGCTTTTATTTGCATTGCAATACATGTCGAAGGTATTCATTGATTCCTTCTTCAAAGGTATATACGGGTTTATAATTCAAATATTGCTCCATCTTACTTGTTGAAGCCAGTGAGTCTCTGATATCACCCTTTCGGTCAGGACCATAAGTCAATGTATGTTTAGAACCGGTTCCCAGTTCTTTTAGTCCGTCTTCCAAATTATTAATGACGGTATTTAGTGTCAGACTTCGGCCACAAGCTAC
The DNA here is from genome assembly GCA_946479285.1 of uncultured Flavobacteriales bacterium. The sequence goes on from CAMLFH010000009.1 coordinate 145,792, forward strand.
GTTGTAAACCTGACCAAAAGCCTCCTCATTTTCAGAGATCAAAGACAAGAGATTTGCATGAACTGCATTTTTCACATACGTAAAATCACGTGACTGCTCCCCGTCTCCATTCACCACAATTTCACCTCCATAAAGCATTTTATTGAGGAATCTTGGAATTGCTGCTGCATAAACACCTTCCGGGTCCTGGAATGGACCGAACACATTGAAATAACGCATCCCGATTGTTTCCATTCCATGCAGTTGATGGTAAACATGTGCGTATTCTTCATTGAGCAGTTTGGTTACCGCGTATGGAGAAAGTACTTTCCCCTCATCTCCTTCGTGCTTCGGAGAAGCTTGGGAATCTCCGTAAACTGATGAAGAGCTGGCATATACAAAGCGTTTTACATTCGCCTCTTTTGCTTCGTGCAGCATGGTTAAGAATCCGGTTGCATTTACGCGGTGCGTATTCAATGGCAATTCGATAGATCTTGGTACAGAACCCAAACCGGCCTGATTGGAGATTGCATCCACCTCTTTCAGTAAATGCCTGTAATCTTCCGGATTGCAAATATCTCCTTCTACAAAACGGTAATTCGGATAGTGAGAAAGTCGGTCTACATTTGATTGAAGGCCGGTTTCCAAACTATCCAAAACAATAACAGAGGCTCCTATTTCTAATAGTGCCTCTGTCAAATTTGAACCGATGAAACCGGCACCGCCGGTCACCAGAATGGTTTTATTTTTTAATTTTTCAGATATCCGCTGAACTTGATCCATACTATTTCGCGTAGTTCACGGAACGTTTTTCACGGATAACGGTAACTTTTACCTGTCCCGGATAAGTCATCTCTGTTTGGATTTTTTGAGAAATCGCAAACGACAATTCATCCGCACGTAAATCTGTTACTTTTTCACTTTCAACCAATACACGCAGTTCTCTACCAGCCTGAATGGCATATGCTGAATTTACTCCGTCATAGGATAAAGCCAGGTTTTCCAGGTCTTTGATACGTTTGATGTATGACTCAACAACCTCACGACGTGCACCAGGGCGAGCTCCCGAAATGGAGTCACAAATTTGCACGATCGGTGAGATCAGGGATGTCATCTCGATTTCGTCGTGGTGAGCTCCGATTGCATTCAATACATCCGGTTTTTCACCAAATTTCTCTGCAATTTTCATTCCCAGGATCGCGTGCGGCAATTCCGGTTCTTCATCCGGCACTTTACCAATATCGTGTAATAATCCGGCACGTTTTGCCACTTTTACGTTTAATCCTAATTCAGCTGCCATGATCGCACATAAATTTGCTACCTCGCGGCTATGCTGCAATAAGTTCTGTCCATAAGAAGAGCGGTATTTCATACGTCCCACCATCCGGATCAATTCCGGATGCAATCCGTGAATTCCTAAATCGATACAAGTTCTTCTACCTGTTTCAGCGATTTCTTCTTCCAAAGACTTTTTCGTTTTCGCAACCACCTCTTCAATACGAGCCGGGTGAATACGTCCATCCGAAACCAATTGATGCAAAGCCAAACGAGCGATCTCTCTTCTTACCGGGTCGAAACAAGATAAGATAATTGCTTCGGGAGTATCATCTACAATGATCTCAACTCCTGTTGCTGCTTCCAAAGCACGAATATTTCGACCTTCACGACCGATAATTCTACCTTTCACCTCGTCCGAATCGATGTTGAATACAGAAACTGCATTTTCAACTGCCTGCTCGGAAGCCACACGTTGAATGGTTTGAATCACAATTCGTTTCGCTTCACGGTTTGCATTCAATTTTGCTTCTTCGGTAATTTCCTTGATGTGAACCATTGCTGAAGTTCTCGCTTCGTCTTTCAATGATTCCATCAACAAATTCTTCGCTTCTTCGATCGACATTCCGGTAATCTTGGTAAGCTCTGCAACACGTTTTTGGTGCATTTTATCCAATTCCTGGTGACGAATCTCGTTTGCTTCAACTTTCGTTGCCAATTCGGATTGTAAGCGTTCCGTATCTTTTTCTTTTCGGGAAACTTCTTCGATTTTTTGAGTCAGTGATTTTTCTTTTCCTTTCACCCTGTCTTCTGTCGACTGAATGCGTCTTTCACGTTCTTTCACGTTTTCCTCATGCTCTTCTTTCAACTTCAGGAAGCGTTCTTTCGCTTGAAGAATCTTATCTTTTTTCATTGCTTCCCCTTCCAGGTCCGCTTCTTTCAAGATCTGTTCTTTCCTTTTCTTGAGCATTGTCTGTTGGATAATGAACGTTACGACGCCCCCTCCTAACAATCCGATCAATGCTCCAATAATTACATTTACCATAGTTCTTAAAATAAAAAATCCCACTGCTTACGGAGATGTTACGTAAACAAGTGAGAAAAAGACCTGCGTTTCCCGATCAGCCATTGCTGATGAGAACCAATTAATTCAATGCATCCAAATCATCAGAAAGTGCTTTCAATGCAGCCGTAGCTTCAGAGAAATCAGCTTGCGGAGTGGTGCCAGCAGTTGCAGCCGGTGCCTTTCCTCCTCTTGTAGACAATTGTAAGGCGGTCATCGCCAATAAGTCTTGCATATCGCGTACAGCAAAATTATCTTGTAGTTGTTTGATCGCTTTATTAATATCCTCAGCAGCACGCTGAACCTTTTCAACTTCCGTTTCCTGGACAGTTAAAGGGTACGTACGACCGGCAACCACTACTTTCAAAGACACCTTACTCATTCGCTATTTTTAATTGTTGAATGCAGAAATCAATCTCTTTCACAAGCACATCAATTTCAACGCCATTGGTTGAAACAGGCTGTGCCTGAACTTGTTCACGCGCTTGGTCTAATTCTGATCTCAGGTTTTGGAGCTCATCCTCCATGGCCTTTTTCTGAGTTTGATACCCAGAAACCTCAGTATTCAGACGATTGATTTCATCCGTCATAGAACGAACGCGTTCTCTCTCAGTCACCAATGACTGGTGAAGCTGACGAGATTTCGCGCCAATTTGTTCAATTAAAGATTTCAACTCAGACGTCATCCAATAAGCGTTTGTACAAAAATAGCAGGTAAAACCAATTCTACAACAATTTTATTGGAAGTTGTGAACAGTTTTTTGGCGATAAACCCAATTCATTCCGAATTATGAATTCCGAATTCCGGATTATAGACTTGTGTTACATCCGAATTCACAGGTATTCAGGAGAACGAAAGTTCTTTGAGGTTTTCTTAAAAAGCGGACTTAAGCAGCTTCATTTTGAGCAGGAAATTTCCGGTTCGGGAGGTAAACGGTGAAAATGCAAAAAAGCAAAACATAGAACACTATTCCACTTTGCCTTTGGAACATGGATTCAAACAGGCAATTGAAAGCCAGGTTCAAAGTGAGCCAAAATAACAGTCCGAAACGGTATTTTTTGGCTATCCGGAAGTAAAAGACAAAGATCGAAAGAAAGATCAGCAGGCCAACAACACCAATTTCAACAGCCACCTGCAGAAATTGATTGTGTGGATTGTAATTCAAGTCCGCATAATCGCCCAATCCCTTATCTCTTAATCTTTTTCCCAGTTTATCGTCAAAATTCGCGGTCCCGGAACCCATCGGATTCTCTAAAAACTCCTGAGTGGAGACGGTCCACATGAGTAAGCGCGTTTGGTTCCCGGAAGGATTCGTTCTTACTTTTTCAAACACTGTATTCGGATCTTTCAGATAATTGAACAAATCATTTTTTGCACCATCCACTTCGATTTCAACATGGATATTTCCATAATAAGCCGTAATTGGAATCACCGGCAGAAAAGCAAGCATCACAAAAAACCAGATACGTGGTAATTTTTCGTAGAAGTAAGTAATCAAAATGGTCCCGACAACCAAAAAGAAGAAAATCAGGGAAGCAAACGAAAAACAGAAGAGCAAATTGGCACAAGTGAGCAAAAAATAGGCCCCGAGCCACCAATTATTAAACCCCTTCCACTTCTTTCGAACACCTTCACGGACCATTAAGAACGTGATTGTTGCAATTGCTGCGAAATAGGTTGGATGATGAATGTAGGAATAACGGCTACTTCCGAAACTGTTGTTGAAATCATGTGTCAGGTAATAGACCTTGATTCCGTTTATAACGGATAACGCTGTTAGAATTAAGGTCCCAAGTACCAAACCAAGTGTAATTGGTTTCAGATCTATCTGACGCGAAAAACGAAACGAAAAAAGCAAAGGAAAGAGTACTAAAACCAGTTTCTTTTCCAGGTAGCCGAGTGCATCGCTCAAATGATTCGTAAAGAGTATCCCGAAAGCGTAGGCTGCATAAAGCAAGACAAAGATTAACAATACCGGTGAAAAGACAAATTTCATTTGCTTCTTTACAACCTGAATTGCTGTAAAAAGTACCAGAAGGATTACAAAAATGGAGATCGATTTCGGTGCAAAACAAAAACAAGCCAGAGTTGCTGCCAGCAAATACTCGTAGATGGTTTCTATTTGAACCTTCTGCTTCATCCGATAACAGAAAATGCCGGAATTGCTTGCCCGACACCGGTTTTCAGTAAAGATCCTATTTTGGAATTGCTTCCAACGAGCGTTCCGATGGTGAGGTGTGTGAAATCACCTACTTCACAATCATGATCAACCACCACATTGGAATTGATGATACAGCACGATCCGATTTTGGCATTGGTATTAATCACCGCTCCGGCCAAAATCACTGTTCCTGTTTGGATCTCAGCTGTTTTTGAAATAAATGTCCGTGGATGAATGATGGTTTCGAAATCAATTTTTCCCGAATATTCATCCAATACTTGTTTTCTTACCTCGTTGTTGCCAATGCCCATCACAAATGCATCGCATTGATCGGAAATCGTTTGAATGTCTTTCACAGAACCGATTACCTGAACATGCCCCATTAAAAGAGTTCCTTTTTCGACCTGGTCATCTATAAAACCCACTAATTCCAGTTCGGAGATCAAATCAATGGTTTCTGCCAGCACTTTCGCGTGTCCGCCGGCTCCTATAATGACAACTCGTTTCATGATTTCACCAATTGATCGTACATCTCCGCTACTCGCTTCATATTGTTCTGCCAAATTCCATTTTCCTCGAGTAATTTTTCATTGATCGGCTCTGCCTGTTTGGTCAATTCATCAAATCGATCCCTGGATTCTATCAGTTTTTTTGCCAATAAATCCACATCATTTACCGGAATCAAAAAACCGTTTTTATTGTCTTCAATCCATTGACGGTTTGCCGGAATATCCGAAGCTATATTAAATGTTCCGCAAGCCATTCCTTCATTCAGAGAGATATTGTTTCCATCTGACGAGGATAAACTTACAAAAACGTGACTTCTGTTTAAGATTTGTGCCATTTCGGGTTGTGGTTTCTTACCCAGAAATGTTACCTGATCATCTAGTCCTAAATCGGTAATCATTTGAATCAATTCTTCTTTCATGCTTCCTGCTCCCAGCAGATTTACATGGATATTCGGAATTTTCGGCAAGACTTTTTTTACCGCATTTAATAAATCAGGAATATTGTAGAGCGGTTCAAAATTTCGGGTACTTACTACTTCAAACTTTTCTTCGGATAAGACCCGGTTTTTGGAATTAAACACAGCCCTGTCTATACCCATAGGGATCGCCAATACATTTTCCGGTTTTGCTCCTAATTCAATTGCAGCGGATCGCATGTGTTCTGCAACGACCGTAATTTTATCCGTTCGCTTAAAAGCAAATTTGAGTAAAATGCGGTAGATGACAGATTGCTGCGGACTCACCAGAATATCCGATCCGAGCGCTGTAATTACATAAGGATGAAACGAACAAAGTGCTCCTGTAATTCCGTAACTGGTAGCATAAAGTGAATGAAAGATATCCGGTTTGATTTCCTTCAGCAGTTTTTTTACTTGTCGGTATTTGAATAACGTTTTCCAGTTTCCACCGGAAGGTTTAATGCCTTCAAGGCCCAGTGGATAAACTTTGGTTCCTTCCATCAAAGTGGAATTCAGGCTGATCACACATACATCGTGCCCCAATGATTTGAAGTAATTACACCATCTAATCGTATGGATGCTCCCGCTATCGGCAAAAAAACAAATCTTCATAGTACCATTATTTACAATCTGCGCGTGTATCACGTAATCCCATTTGGCGGATTAAATAATCTTGGATAGGTATAAAGGTAAGCTTTGAATTTTAAATAGTAAACCTCTTTAAAAGGAGAAAGCAATCCGAAAACAATTGTTTTGGCAATCACATGGACCAAACTGATACAAAGTATCAAAAAGGAAGCGAATTTGCTGTGGTGTTTTCTAAAGAACTTAATTTTATTGTAATTCTGGTTGGAAAGCGAAATATTGTAATTTTTCTTAGCGCTTTGGCCAATGTGATGAAAGATCTTTGTTTTGGGAAAATAGTAACACGGATAGTTATTGTGATTGGCTCTCCAGCAAAATTCCACATCTTCGATCCAAAACATCGTTTCATCCAGCATCCCGACACGATCAATCAATTCCTTTCGGAAAAACAAAGCAGCTCCCGAAAACGTTTCTCCCTGAAAAATGGTATTCGGATCTTTATCCTTGTAATTCTTCTTTTTCAAAAGAAATCTCATATAAAAGGACTCACAAAAAACGGATGTCAAGGTTGGGTATCGCCAGTAACTTTGCTGAAGTGTTCCGTCAGTATTTAACAATTTGGGTGCTACCAGCCAGGCTTCAGCATGTCCTTCCAGGAAATCGATCATCGGATCAATTGAATTCTCAAGGAATTCGGTATCCGGGTTCAGCATGAAAATATAATCTCCGGTTGCGATTTTAAATCCCTGATTGTTTCCTGCAGGAAAACCGGCATTGAACTTATTGGCGATTAGTTTTACCTGCGGAAATTCGTTGGCTATTGCTTCAGGTGATCCATCTTTCGAATCATTGTCAACAACAATAACCTCTAAATCAGTATTCGGATGATATTGAAAAAGTGTACGAAGACTTATAAGGATTAAATCTTTGACATTGTAATTAACAATAACTACGGACACTTTTCTCATGCCTTTTCCTGTTTTAGTTTGAATACAAATGCTCCCAGTAAAAACCAGTAGAGCGTACTGAAAATATAAAAATCAAGCGCATTACTTACTAAATTTACTAATCCCGCAACAATGAAAATAGCAAAGATTGCAGTTACAAAGCCTATTCCGTTTCTAACCTGGTAACGGATCATAGAAATGAAGAAACAAAGTGCCATAGCCAGATAAAGGATCACTGCAGGAATACCTGTTTCAATCATTAATTTGAAATACCAGCCATCCGTTGAAGCAAACGAAACTCCTTTCGTTCCGGCCGGGAAGTACTGCACTGCTGCGTGTCCTGCTTTCCCCAATCCCAATCCCATTGGATTGTACTTGATCGAATTGATCACATCGCCCCACAAACTCACCCTGGAATTGTCTGCTTCAAGTGTAACCGTTTGTTTGGAAGAAATGAACACCCATTCCATTAATTCGGTAAATTGAGGACTAAACAGGAAAAACAAGAGGATTTCCAAAAGAATAACTCCTGTTGCGATCATCTTAAATTTCCAGTTTTTACCCAAAGCAATAAGCAGTAAAAATGCAACTGCAGCAGAGATCATAGGTCCTCTCGAAACACTGAAGAAAACGGCATTTACCGTAAGAAGCATGTAAATCAGTTCCCACAAGCTTCCATTCTTAAAATAACGGTAAGTCCAATAACAAAATGCAGCCAGCATTAACATGGCAAAAACAACCGGTGACCAAATAATAGAAGTCATTCTTACAAACCCCGGAAATGCCATTGGCATCGGGTGATCGGTCATCAGCCTGTTAAAGTAAACATGGATTTGCGGGAACATGAAATAAATGATGAAACCCAAAGCGGCAACCAAAACAAGTGTTTTAAAGAACCCATGAAAAAGCTTTTCCATAGCTACCTGTTTATCCCAATAAAAAGAACAAACAAAGTAGCCTAGCATAGGCAGATAAGTTAAGCGGAACCCATAAATACTTGCTGTCAGATTTTGAGCAAGGCAAATTCCCACGATCACATTGAACAAAAAGTAGATCGCAACCATTTTATCGAACAAATGGATTTTCCGATTTGAATCCTTCAAAACAGACCGGAACCAAAAAAACACAATTCCTAAAAATAGAATTTCAGGAATCAAACCCAAAATTAATGAAACCCCGGCTACGTGGCCAGAACCTATAAGCAATAGTCTAATTGTCGGAAAAAAAACCAGAACAGACAAAAAGATACTTAAGGGATTGTTTTTTATGTGTTTTATACTACTCATTCCTATTGATGATCGGGATTAGATACAGTTGAATCATAAGCTTTTGAAATTCTGACAATCCAGCTTATGAGCGCGAATATAAGTAAAACTTGTAAGCCTGCTACCATTAACAGAGTAGTTTCTATGTTTACTTTCAGGTAAGATGCCAGGCCGAAAAGGGCGAAAATAAGCGAATTACTTACAATTGAAAACGTCAGCAAAATACTGTGCCTGTTGAAAATCAGCGGAACCTGGGAAAGTGGTGCGCGAATAAAATCTATGCAAACCCAGGCGGCTAAATACCGCGCATAAACTCCGGATTCAACCCATTCTTTTCCATAAACAAAGGAGAAGAGGAATGGACCTAAAAGTACCAAAATGATAAATACCGGAGCAATTAAGAGCGAGCTCATTTTAATCGTTCTTTTAACGAGCGGTGTAATTGCCTGCTTTTTATGAACCAACGAATTTGCCTCTTGGTAGAAAACCTGGGCTATCGAAGAGCCTATGAATCCCATGGGTAAAAACAGGATCCGAATTGCCAGGGAAAAGATCCCCACAAAATAATCTCCGTAAATAAACGAAATAATAAAGATCAATCCGTTTATCTGCATGGAATCCAGCAAAGCCTGGAAAGAATTGATGAGTGGAAAACGAATGTACTTCTTCCCCACATACATCATCCGATTGATCGTAATTGCTGAACGGATTAGTCTGTAATCTGCCTTTATTTGATAAAAAGCAACAACCAGCGACAAAAAAGCAGATCCCAGATAAGCCAATAAAACCCCATTGAATTTAAATCGTGCTAAACTTGTTGTGATGGAAAAAACATTATTTAAGAGGGACTGCGTAATTCGAAAAGTGGCAATCTCACGATATCTTTTTCGTCGGTTGTTCCAGGCAAGCAGTGTATTGGATAAACCTGTAATCAGCACGAAAACCGGCAATAAATAATACCAAACACCTAATTTATCGCCCCATCCGAGTAGTGAAATCAGGAACAAAACACCATAAAAAATCAAGGCAAATCCGAGATTTACGAAAAACGCAAGTCCCAGTAAATTGGCGGCATCTACATTTCGTTTCGGTACTAATAAAGCAACTTCATACCTTCCACCGGCAACCAAGACCACCACACTGTAAATAGAACTGACCAAAGCAAAGAATCCCCATTCTTCCTGCGTAAACATGCGCTGAACAACGGGTGAAAAGGCAATTGTCAGGAGCTGTGCAATAACAGTTCCTGTCATTAATTTCAGGATATTCTTAATGAATTCAGACCGATTTTTAAGATTCAGCTTACCAATCAAAATTATCGGGATTAATTAATAACTCTTATTTGTAAAAATTATGCCTGATTGGTTGTTCCTCCGAAATTCATTGGTGGAAATGGAGGCGAATCAATATCGTTAACCACGCCATGTGCCTGCTCGAATTTTTGGATGTTTTCAGCCAATGCACGCATCAAACGTTTTGCATTTTGTGGAGACATCACTACTCTTGAACGTACTTTTGCTTTAGGCATTCCCGGCATCATCTGGACAAAATCCACCACAAACTCGGATTGTGAATGTGTAATGATAGCAAGGTTAGAATAAACTCCTTCTGCCATTTCTTCGTTCAGTTCAATGTTGATCTGATTGTCAATTTTTTCCATCCAACGAAAATACGAAATCAATTACGAATTATGAATGCCGTCGCGATAATTATTGGGATACGAATTGCGAATTATTCTCCAAAATCCTGATTGGATCAGCTGTTGTAGAAGGTATATTTAAATATTGAGTAATTTTGCGGGATGAACGAAAAACAGTCTTCTCAATCTTTGTTAACGATCCTGATGGTCTGCAGCATGATCGTTTGGGGAATCAGCTGGCCGGCTAATAAGGTTTTGACGACTTTCGCAACTCCGGTAGCTTTGGGAGTTTTTCGTTATGGATTTGTGATCGTCAGTTTATTGCTTTTGCTCATTCTTTTAAAAACCAAACTGATTATTTCCAGAAACGGGATTCCCTTTTTGCTTTGTGCAGGAGTTCTAATGGCTATTTATAATTACACTTTCCTTGCAGGACTGAAAAATGGCAGTCCCGGAGCAGGCGGAATCCTGGTTACTACTTTGAATCCGATAATGGCTTACGGGATAGGAATGCTCATCGACTGGAAAAGACCAACAAGAAATGAATCCATTGGTTTGTTGTTTGGAGTGATTGCCGGATTAAGCCTCCTGAAAGTCTGGGGAGACAGCGATATCTTTGCTGAGCCCGGAAACCTTTACTTTTTACTCAGCGCATTCATTTGGGCTGTTATGAGCAAATTTACATCGAAATCTGCGAAATACGGATCACCATTTGCGTTCACCTGGTGGATGTACGTTGTAACGCTCAGCTGCCTCCTTCCTTTCTGCGACTTCTCGGAAATCGGGAAATTGATCCATACAACGGAACTGCGTTTCTGGGGGAACGTGCTTTTCTCAAGTGTTATAACCGTTACATTGGCAACGACAACTTACTTCTTTGCTACTTCTAAAATCGGGGCGGAAAAAGCCAGCAGTTTTATCTTTATTGTACCTTTCAGCGCGGCGATTTTCTCCTTCGCTATTCTGGGGGAAAAGCTGGAAATCCATACCATTATCGGTGGATTATTAGGAATCGCTGCGGTATATATGATTAACCGGAAGTAACATTGTCTCCGTGAAATCGTTATGAAAGTAAACAAGTCTTTTATTTTCCCTATTTTTGTCATTCGAAAACTCTAAAACATGAAAAAACTAACGCTTCTACTACTTCTACTCGCTTCTATTTCAGTCGGATGTAAGAAAAAAGGCTGCACGGATGAAACCGCAACCAATTACAATTCCAAAGCTAATTCAGATGACGGAAGTTGTACTTATCCGGAAGAAACAGGTCCATACCTGATCGTGAAATTACATTTTGATTCATTGGCGCCTCGTTTGGACAACTTCGGAAATCCGGCTACGATTCCTTCTAATCATTGGGCGCAATCACCTGCATTTTATGGAATGAGTGCTCATTATATTGAATTTGCTCAAAATATGTATACCCAATTGGGTGCAGGAGAAGTTTTGTACCATGGAGATGAAACGACAGCAGGCGGTTCAAATGCGGTAGATTTCAGTAAGGCAATTATTAAGGGAGACAACGAAGTATTCCTGAAAATTCCATTGAAAGATATCAATCCGGATACTTATAGCTGGGTCCGTATGTCTTTAACGTACCAAAATTACTCCATTGATTACCGATATAACGGTGTTGATTACAACGGAAGACTTGCTTCATTTGTAGGATTTAACACTTATATCACGAACTATAAGATCTGGAATCAAACAGTTTCATTGAATGCAAACAAATTGCAGGGTTACTGGGGATTTGAAAACCTGGGAGTTGTTATTCAGGGACAAGCTGCCGCAACTACGGTTCCTAATCCATTATCTGCAACATCACCGGTTCCTGCAGGTTCTTGTGTTGTAACGGGAAGTTTTGATACCCCGTTCACTATTACAGGAAATGAAACCCAGGATATTATTTGTACGATGTCTTTGTCTACAAACAAAAGCTTCGAGTGGTATGACTCAAATGGTGATCATAAATATGAGCCGGGTGCAGGAGATTATCCAACAGATATGGGATTGAGAGGTTTGAAACCTGTCATTTCTCAATAATATAATAAATTGATTTTGAACGAGGTCCGTGAAAACGGGCCTTTTTTTATGCCCTAAATCTTCTGAAGTTCTTCAAAACGGCACGCACTTTGTTTAACCGAGAATCAAAAAACACACTTTATGAAAAAATTATTCTTAGCCTCCATCCTGCTTTTCGGAGCCACAGCTTACGGTCAAACAAAAGGTTCCTGGTATCTGGGAGGAAGTGCCGGATTTTCGATGGGAACTACAACTCAAGGTAATACAACCGTAAAAAGAAGTTCCTGGTCGGCCTCTCCGGAAGTAGGTACTTTTCTAACCGATCATATCCAACTCGGTCTTGGAATTACTTCCAGTGGTACTTATTCAGATTTTATTTCTTTAAATTCTGTAAAAACGCTCCAGTTCGGAGGAACAATTTACAGCCGCTACCTGTTCGGTGACAAAGCTTTCAGACCATTTTTAGGGGTGAGTGCCGGTTATCTTTTTGGAGAGTCCAGAACATCTCCGGGCAACAGTGTCTCGCATGTAGGTACAACTAATGCAAGCTTTTCTGCCGGATTTGCTTATTATATTACTCCACGAATCAGCGTTTTCGGTTCTGTAGGAGTTCTTGGCTATACCAATGTTAGAACCCAAACTCCCGGTGTTCCGGATATTATTACCAATGATTTCGGGTTCAACGCAAGTACGCTTGGGAACCGCTTCACAATAGGAATGTATTATACTATTTGCCAGGGAAAATCAACCGAGTAAAAAGTCGCATGTTTACTCTAAAAAAAAAGCCTCTCAGTTAAAACTGAGAGGCTTTTCGTAACCTATTCATTTAGTGTTTAATCAATCTCAATGTTTTCGCATTTCCATTGAAGGTCAGAAAATACATTCCGGATTCCAATTCTGCCAGTGAAATTCGTGTACTGATCTCGGATTGCTCTACGTTTTTCACAAGAGTTCCATTGAGATTATAAACCGTTAATTCATTGATCAAATGAAGATCTTTTCCGGACAGTTCAATAAAATTGGCAGAAGGATTCGGGCTAATGCCTATTTCCAATAAACTTTCATCTGCGAGTCCCAGATCACACATAAATGTCCAGGGAGTGTGCTGTCCCGGAGGAGTTTGTTCTCCATCCTCGCGATAACAAACCTGGTCCAGTGCAAATTCTAATCTTTGATAATTGAGCAACCCTCTGTATGTGTTAAAAACAAAAGTATTCGGTTGAGGCAGTCTCCGCAGATGATAAGTTGCACTGTATGTTCCATCATCTTCCAGAACAGGAACTACCTGATCTACATACAATGTATCATAAATTCCGTCGAAATATCTGAAATAAGTCCGAAATGCTCCCATATACTTAGAACTATCTGTCAGTATAGTTCCAGCTGTTAAAAAATGACTGATTGTAATGTTCGTTTCCACATCATTCGGATCAATAAAGAAGCGCTGCTGGTTCGGAACATCTTCACGAATTCCTCCGGCGTAATTTCCATTCTGAAAAATACGCACATAATTTTGTCCTCCGATTGTTGTATCTCCTGACCAAATGGTTTTAGAGAATGATTCTATATTTTGAGTTCCATCCCAATATTGATAACGATTCAGATATTGTGTATAATTGCCGTGTAAGGGCTGGTAACTGATTGTTTGAGCATTCGCGAACATCCCGCAAAGCAGCAAACTTAAAATTAAGAGTACTGATTTTTTCATAAAATCGATTTAGTTGTTTAAAGTATAATACGTAAAATGGGAATGGTTGGAATAAAAAATCCCCCTTGGCAGAACCAAGGGGGATTTCTATTTTTAGATAATCAAATCTTAAGAGATTGCATCCAATTCTTCCTTGTTTGCAACAAGTACTTTTTGGAAACGGCGTACACCTGTACCAGCCGGGATCAAGTGACCAACGATTACGTTTTCTTTCAAACCTAATAAGTGATCTTCTTTTCCGGAGATTGCAGCCTCGTTCAATACTTTCGTTGTTTCCTGGAAGGAAGCAGCTGAGATAAACGATTGTGTCTGCAATGAAGCACGGGTAATACCCTGTAACAATGGAGTTGAAGTTGCAGGAACTGCATCACGGGATTCAACCAACTGCTTGTCAGCACGTTTCAATTGTGAGTTTTCATCACGTAATTTACGTGCAGAAACAATTTGACCCGCTTTAAGCGTTGTAGATTCTCCGGCGTCAACCACCACTTTCATTCCGTAGATAGAGTCATTCTCTTCCATGAAGTCTGCTTTGTGAATCGATTGTCCTTCAAGGAATCGTGTATCACCTGCATCAATGATCTCTACTTTCAACATCATCTGACGAACGATTACTTCGAAATGCTTATCGTTGATTTTTACCCCTTGCAAACGGTAAACTTCCTGGATTTCATTTACGATGTATTCTTGTACTTTCGTCGGACCCTGAATATTCAAGATATCATTTGGTGTAATTGCACCATCAGATAACGGTTGCCCCGCACGTGTAAAGTCGTTCTCTTGTACTAAGATGTGCTTAGAAAGCGGCACTAAGTATTTACGAACATCTCCTGCTTTTGAAGTTACCTGAATTTCACGGTTACCACGTTTAATTTTTCCAAATTCAACGATACCATCAATTTCAGAAACCACTGCCGGGTTAGAAGGATTACGTGCTTCGAATAATTCCGTTACACGAGGAAGACCTCCGGTAATATCCCCTGTCTTACCAGCAACACGAGGGATTTTAACTAAGATCACACCTTCTTCTACTTTATCTCCTTCACTTACAGAAATATGCGAATCAACAGGAATGTTGTATTCACGCAATACTTCTTTCGTTTTAGCGTCGATAATGTGGATTGCAGGGTTTTTCTTCTTATCGCGGGATTCGATGATCACTTTCTCAGTAAATCCTGTTTGCTCATCGACTTCCTCACGGTAAGTAACACCGTCAATAATATTTTCAAATAACACTTTTCCGGACACCTCTGAAATGATCACAGCGTTATACTGGTCCCACTTACAGATAATATCACCTTTTTTCACAGTGATGTTGTTTTCAACCAACATTTCCGCACCATAAGGGATATTTGAAGTCATCAATGCAACTCCGGTTTTCGGATCAGTAATTTTCAATTCAGCTGAACGACCAACAACGATTGTTTTCATTTCGCCATCCGCACCCTTACGTGTAATTGTGCGCAATTCGTCGATTTCTAATTTTCCGGCAGATTTTGCTTTCAAATCTGATTCATCAGCAATGTTCGATGCAGTACCCCCCACGTGGAATGTACGAAGTGTTAACTGTGTTCCCGGCTCACCGATTGACTGAGCAGCAACTACACCAACAGCATCTCCATCTTGTGCAGGGCGGTGAGTTGCAAGGTTACGTCCGTAACACTTAGAACAAACTCCACGACGCATTTCACAAGTCAATACCGAACGGATCTCAACTTCTTCAATACCTGCTTTCCCGATTTCATCAGCAACTGTTTCAGAAATCAACTCACCTGCAGCAACAATTAATTGTTCTGTTTCAGGGTTGTAAATATCGTGAACAGATGTTCTTCCTAAAATACGATCGATTAACGGCTCAACAACTTCATCGTTTTTCTTCAATGCCGAAGCAACCAAACCTCTCAATGTTCCACAATCGTCGATATTAATAACAACATCCTGTGCAACATCCACCAAACGACGAGTTAAGTAACCCGCATCCGCCGTTTTCAATGCTGTATCGGCCAAACCTTTACGCGCACCGTGAGTAGAGATAAAGTACTCCAAAATCGAAAGACCTTCCTTAAAGTTGGAAAGGATCGGGTTCTCGATAATTTCCTGTGCAGAAGCTCCTGATTTCTGAGGTTTCGCCATCAATCCACGCATACCTGACAACTGACGAATCTGTTCTTTCGATCCACGAGCTCCGGAGTCAAACATCATATAGATGGAGTTGAATCCTTGGTCGTCGTTCTTCAATTGATCCATTAACGTATTTGTTAAACGGATGTTTGTATGCGTCCAAATATCAATGATCTGGTTGTAACGCTCGTTATTCGTGATAAGACCCATATTATAGTTGGCCATTACCTCTTTCACTTCCGTTTCTGCTTTCGCAACCAAAATCTCTTTTTCTTTCGGGATAATAATGTGATCCAGGTTGAACGACAATCCACCGCGGAATGCCATACCGTAACCCAATTCTTTAATATCATCTAAGAACTTCGCTGTTTTCGCCGTTCCACATACTTTCAATACGTGTCCGATGATATCACGAAGCGCTTTTTTCGTCAATACGTCGTTGATGAAACCAACTTCACGCGGAACTACTTCGTTGAACAATACGCGGCCACAAGTGGTATCGATCATCATCAATGCAGGAACACCTTCATCGTTCAAATCGTAAGATTTCACTTTGATCGGAGCATGAAGATCCAACTTTCCTTCGTTATTCGCGATAATTACTTCTTCCGGAGAATAGAAAACACTTCCTTCACCTTTTACTTTATGTTCCGGGGTACTTGTACGCATCTTCGTGATGTAGTATAGACCCAAGACCATATCCTGGGAAGGTACCGCAATCGGTGCTCCATTCGCAGGGTTCAAAATGTTGTGAGAAGCAAGCATCAACAATTGTGCTTCCAAAATTGCAGCATTACCTAATGGTAAGTGAACCGCCATCTGGTCACCATCGAAATCGGCGTTGAATGCTGTTGTTACCAACGGGTGCAAACGAATCGCTTTTCCTTCGATCAATTTCGGCTGGAATGCCTGAATACCTAAACGGTGAAGCGTAGGAGCACGGTTTAATAATACCGGATGTCCTTTCAATACGTTTTCTAAGATATCCCAAACAACTGGCTCTTTTCGGTCAACGATTTTCTTTGCAGATTTAACCGTTTTTACGATACCACGCTCAATCATCTTACGGATGATAAACGGTTTGTAAAGCTCCGCTGCCATGTCTTTCGGCAAACCACACTCATGTAATTTCAAATCCGGTCCAACAACAATTACTGAACGTGCAGAATAATCAACACGTTTTCCTAATAAGTTTTGACGGAAACGTCCCTGTTTACCTTTCAATGAATCAGAAAGGGATTTCAACGGACGGTTTGATTCTGTTTTAACCGCAGATGCTTTACGGGAGTTGTCGAACAAAGAGTCAACAGCCTCTTGCAACATACGTTTTTCATTACGCAAAATAACTTCCGGAGCTTTGATCTCGATCAAACGCTTCAAACGGTTGTTACGGATAATTACACGACGGTAAAGGTCGTTCAAATCCGA
>CAMLFH010000010.1 GCA_946479285.1 uncultured Flavobacteriales bacterium
TTCAAACTAAACCTGATTCACCCGATCTACACGGACGAACAATCTGTTTTCCTGGATTACTCCGATCCGCATACCCCGAAAATTATAAAACCGAAGAATACCGCGAAATCAACCTGTGCTTTTGACGAAATTGACAAGAACTCAAAAATCATTTTTGAAGGAGTAACCATTAGTTTGGAGCAAAAGAAAGAAATCGACGAATTTGAAAGCATTGGAATTTGCGGCAAACCGGAGTGGTTGCAGCAAACTGAAATCCCAAGATGTCCTAAAAGTGGTAAAGCCATGAAATTCGTTTGTCAGTTGGGGAGTTTTGGTGAGATTAAAGCCACTTACAGCAACGTTGAAGCTACAGACGGCATGGAAAGCTATTTCGAGAATCTGAACTTTTGGTGCGACGGTAATTTGTACATTTTCATCGAGCCGGCTGCAAAAACAGTCTGTTATACCATGCAAAACACGTAGATTGATCTTTCCGGATACAATTTGATCAAACAAAATCCGTTTATCTGTTTACTAACGGTTAAAGAATGATACCCAATCTTACTTTATTACTTATTGTGATGACTTCTTTCGGAGCTTTTTCCCAGGAAGAAACTTCCAAATCTTCTGTTGATTCGATTTTCCGGCTCCAAACAGATTCTATCGGACGAAAAACAATTGCCAGCAAATCGGAAACCGATAGCAGCTATCTACTCTACTACACCGTTACAAACATCTCCTCCGATACACTGATCTTCATCACGAATTCCTGCTTCTATTACAACCATTTTTCATTGCAGGTTGGGAAACTCGAATTCGATTTAAATGCGGATGGCGGATGTTCGATCAATGCCGTGACTCCTCATTCAATTGCTCCCGGGGAATCATTCCATAAAACAGAATGGATAACCTCACCCGACCTCCATAAACTTTCAAAAGGAGAATGGACTGTAAGCCTATCGATCCCACTTATAAAGCACGATGATAAAACGTATCGCATCGACGGCAGGAACTTTGTGAAAAACAAAGAAATCCTTACAGGTGTTTCAGCCGCAAAAATTTTCGAAACTCCTATAAATAGAAAACGAAAGAAATCGCACTAAGCCTTAACGCATTACAATCTTTAAATGACAGCAATCCAGGAAATCAGCAACATATTCTCCTGGCTCCACGATGGAACAATAACCGGATGGAGCGGAAACAGGGATTCATTAATTCTAGTGGTTGAATGCACCTACCTGGCAGAACGGATTGACCCGTCATTCGATCTGTTCTATGTTGAGTTGCACCAAATTGACCTTATTGAGTTCGATCCCTGGACGATTCCGGTAGATCAGCCTGCTGTTATTAAAACTGATTTTTTCGACATTTTTAAAGCAGAACTTGAAATCCTTTCAACGGAGATAAAAGAAGATACCGTTGTGATAATCTGTGATCAGCACGACAAGAAAAATTTCGATTATCGTGGCGGAAACTTGAGTATCCGCTGTGAAGGGCTCAAGCTTTTTGATCAAAACAAGAATCTGCTCACCCCGGAACAATTTGAAAAAATTTGCAGCGCATACTGGGATGAATGGAGCCAGCAGTAATTTGAGCGCAGTCCATACAATTCTTCCCATTCATTGAATCTAAATCAATATGAACAAATCCTTCAGGAAAACGAACGCTGAGAAGTTTCTGATTCTTTCTCAATGCGTTTTCTTTTTTGAACCCACTTCTTAGTGAAACTAGGCAACATCGGATCCACCAATTGTCCCAAGTAATTCCTTGGAAATTCTTCTTTGATCCCGAAATGTTCCGGTTCATGGTCGGGGCAGACGTATGTCCCAAACAAAATATCCATCAGCGGTGAAATATTCGCATAATTCCCGCGATCGCGTTCCAGATCATGATGCCAGTGATGTAATGCCGGCGAACCAATGATCTTTTGCAGAAAACCAATATTCAGTCGCACATTGCTGTGAATGTAGATCGCCCAAAGTCCTCTGAAAACGGCTATCATCACAATAGCTTCCAAATCAAATCCGAGTAAGAATGCGGGCAGATTGATGATTCCCACCGTGTAAATAGAATCGATCGGATGTTCCCGGTGTGCCGCCAGCCAGTCCATGGTTTCTGCCGTGTGATGCACCTTGTGAAAACGCCAGAGAAAATCTACTTTGTGCTGCAGGCGGTGTCCCCAGTAAATCAGGAGATCACTCAAAATCAGCACTTCCAAACCCTGGACCCAAATGGGCTGTTGATGCACCAACTGCAAATACGAAAGTGATAATTGCTCCTGGAACCATTCATTGATGTGAAATAAGATCCAGATCACCAGGCTGTTCCACACCAAATACTGACCAAAGAAAAAACACAGGTCCAAAAACCACTGTTTCCGGAAAAATGCCTGGTTCTTCTTCGCCGGAAATACGCGTTCCATTGGAACATAGACAATGACTAAAAACAGGAAACTCACCCCCGTTGCAAAAACTGATTCCAATAACCACATCTTATTTTTATTTACTGTTTTTTTCTGTACCAAACTGCTCATTTATTACCATTGATGCGTAATCTATATACAAACTATATCTTTTGGTGTAATGAAGATTCACTATCGTTACTGATTTTGAACTGCTCAGGAAAAATGATCCGTATTGATATTTTCCACCTCCTGATAATGCGGCGTCAGCTTATAAACCGTATCAAAATTCTCAGGATTAAAACCACCCGCCGAATTCAAATGCCGAAACACATTTAATTCTTCTTCCGAAGCATTTTTCGGCGCATCCATCCTTTTTTCATCATTGATAATGATTTTCTTCTCTTTAGAAAAAATATAACCGCCTTTGTAAAGCATAAAACCTATAATCAGGCTTACAAAAAGAAGGATGGTCAGTATTTTGACAGATCTTGTCTTCATGGTTGACTCGGTTTATTTTCTTCTGCGGGCTTTTTTTACTTGCTTCCCAAGAAATGTTTTAGGCAGTTTGACTTCGAATGTAAACTTGACAGGCATGGATTTTGTGCTTCCCAGGAAATGATCTTCCTTCATAGGCAGCATGAATAGCGTATCAAACAAATCCGGGTCAAATGCACCCGACATCTTAAGCTTCTGAAAAGTATTCAATCCAAAATCCCGCTGCGAAACAGCCTTCATTTCACAGCCTGTTCCGCCATTCGGATCCGACATGTATTTCACTTTCTTATCCGCAAAAAGATATCCGCCCTTGTGGAGTGTAAACCCGAAAATCAAGGAAACAAAGAGCGTTAAGGTTAAAATTTTGATGGGTGTTTTTATTTTCATAGTCGGCAAAATCGATATCTTGGTGCTTGATTATAAACCCAAACACAAAAAACGTTCAACTGAATACAATATTCTATGAAAATTCTCGAAACACCACGCCTCGCCCTTCGTGAAATGACCCCGGAAGACGCTGAATCTGCTTACCTCCTCAATTCAGATCCGGAAGTGCTCAAATATACCGGAGACGATCCTTTTCAAAGTGTGGAAGAAGCGCGCGATTTCCTGGGGAAATACGAATCGTACAAAAAATACGGCTTTGGACGCTGGGCAATGATTCTCAAAGAAACCGGCGAATATCTGGGCTGGTGCGGTTTGAAATACACTCCCGAACTCGATGAATTTGACATCGGTTACCGACTGATGAAAAAATTCTGGGGTAAAGGTTATGCAACAGAAGCCGCGGAAGCTTGTTTGGAACTTGGGTTCAGTCAATTCGGAATGAAATCAATTGTAGGAAGAGCAATGCCCGCAAATTCGGCTTCGGTCAGGATACTTGAAAAAATTGGCTTAACTTACCTGGAAAACCGAATAACAGAAGGATACGAAGAAGTGATCTACATCAAACACAAGGCATAATCTCATGACAGAAGTAAAAGTAAACGAGTATGTTTCAACACTGGAATCAAACGAACAGGAATTCGTAAATCAGTTACGACAGCTTATACTGGCAATTGATCCGGAAATCCGGGAACACATTAAATGGAATTCAAGTGCTTTCTTTTATTCCGGTGAAATGGAGGCTTTTGATGCAAAAGAATACAAACGCGATTTACTGGTAGTAAACCTGCATCGCGGAAAATTCCTCCTGGTCTTCCCTACCGGCGCAAAAATTCCCGATGCTATCCTAAAGGGAAAAAACTATCCGGACGGAAGAAAAATCGTGACCTTAGATAAGATCGAAGATCTACAAAAAATGGAATCCAATATTCAGTCCGGAATTAAAAACTGGATCAGTCAAATTGAAAAATAATAAGCTATGAAAAAAATACCTGCATTCGTAATCGGACTTTCAGTAACAATCCTTTTCTCCTGCGGAGAATCAACCAGGGAAGAAGCCAAAAAATCCGTTGAAATGGATGAACCTCAAACGGAAGAACCGTCTAAAACAAAAACGGAACTTCCTGACGAAAAGTCAGAATACCTGATCGAGAACAAAGTGCTTCATGCTTTTTCAGATCCGTCTAAAAAAGATGAATTCCGCATCGTTGTAACTGGTAAAAGCCTGCTGAAAGGAAAAGTGATTTTCACTATCACCAATTCCGAGGGGAAAAACCTGCTCAAAGAAGAATTCGACGCAGATTACCTCCTGGGGTATGATTTCACCGGAGATATTCATTCGCAAACCCAAACAGACGCCTTCATTACCAAACGCGTCAATCAATTTTTCTCCAAAGAGAAGTTCAGCGTTCCTGCTATGGAAGAAAATGTGGTTTTTGAAGACCAAAGCTATTACATCGACCAGGAAACGTGGGAAGAGATCAAGTCCGATAAAAAGGCTGTCGGGTTTTACTATTTATTGGGGAAAGAAGATGGAAGACACATTGCTTTTTCTAAGAAAAAAGGAAAAGTGGTGATGTTTTACAACTGCTGCTGATACCGAAAGAGTTCAAAATGCTTGCGCTAAAGCTTGTGCCATCGCTAAAGCTATTGGCGACACGCGATCAGCATCGGCGCAGGATCAAAAGGATCAAATTGAATCGTTCAAACGATATTTGATCCGTTCAAACCCGGTTTTTAGTTAACAATTCTTAATCCGGCGTGCGAACAGAAATTAGTACTATATTCGCTTAACATTTAAACTTAAAAACATGGTCATTGGACTTATTATCACTGGCGTTATTATCCTGATTTTAATCATCTGGTTAGTCTCAATCAATAACCGTCTTGTATCACTGAAAAACAACCGCGAAAGTGCTTTTGCAGATATCGATGTGCAATTGAAACAACGTTACGACTTAATTCCGCAATTATTGGGAGCTGTTAAAGGCTACATGAATCACGAAAGTGAAGTGTTAACTCGAGTTACAGAAGCTCGTTCGGGATATCTTCGTGCAGGAACTATTGCTGAAAAGATCGAAGCGGAAAACAAAATGACTTCTGCAATGAACGGATTCAACATCCAGATGGAAGCTTACCCGGATTTGAAAGCAAACACGAACTTCATGCACTTACAGCAGGAAATCGGTGATTTGGAAAATAAACTGGCGGCAGTTCGTCGTTTCTTCAACTCTTCTACAAAAGAGTACAACAACGGTATCGAACAATTCCCAAGCAACATGATTGCTAAATCCAAAGGATACAAAACAGAGCCGATGTTTGACTTAGGTGTTGATCAGCGTCAGACTTTGGACAAAGCACCGGAAATTAAATTCTAATCGATTTTAATGGCAGCTTACATTGGTCTTCAACAACAAATTCGAAGCAACAATTTAAAGTCATCTTTGATATTAGCAGGATTCCCGTTATTGATCTTAGCGGGAGTCTATGCTTTTTTCTTCTTTATGATGGGCGGAAAAGAGCATATGGATCAGGTGAACCAACGCTTCATTACCACCATTCCATTCGTGATCGGCGGAGTGATCATTTGGTTTTTGATCGCTTACTTCGCCAATTCAACCATGATCCAGTTGGCTTCCAATTCACGATCACTGGAACGCAAAGAAAACATGCGGGTTTATAACCTCACGGAAAACTTATGCATGTCCGTAGGTATGAAAATGCCCCAATTATTCGTCATCGACTCTTCTGCTCTGAATGCTTTTGCCAGCGGGATCAATGAAAAAAGTTATGCCGTAACACTCACTACCGGGATCATCGAACATTTGAACGATGAAGAACTTGAAGGAGTTATTGCCCATGAGTTAACACACATCCGCAACAAAGACGTTCGATTATTGATTGTCTCCATCATTTTCGTTGGAATCATTTCTTTCGCGGTAGATATCTTATTGCGAAACCTGCTTTGGGGCGGTGGACGAAGAGACAAAGACGACAACAAAGGAGTTCTGATCGCCCTGGCTATTTCAGCCGTTGCGTTATTGTTATCCGTACTCTTCAAATTTGCTTTGTCGCGCAAACGAGAATACCTCGCTGATGCAGGCGCAGTTGAAATGACCCGCAATACCAAAGCAATGGCTTCTGCTCTTCGCAAGATTTCCGGTCATTCGGAAGTAAGCAGTGTGAAAAGCGAAGACATGAAACAGATGTTCATCGAACACAAGGCTTTGGACGGAGCAGGATTTGCAGGTTTATTTGCAACCCACCCTCCTATCGAAAAACGCATTGCTGTTTTAGAACAGATGTAATGAAATCGAAAGCCGCACACCGCATTTTCATAACCCTCGGACTTATTTGCATTGCATTTGCAGGTTTCATGCCTTTGGGCTATTCTGTCATTTACCCGGAGAAAACAAACGATTTCAAAGATTACGTTCTCAGACCCGCTTTTGGGATCACACATTCGGTTTATTACCTCAATTTCATCTTGTTAACTATTCCGCTTATCTGCGGCTACCACGGAAGAAGAGATATTGCACGCATATTCGTCATTCTGTTTGGAATTTTAGCAATTATAGCCACTTTCATCGGTTGTTCTTTTATCGGAATGACCTGGGACGGGCCCATTCATGGAAATACCGGCTTAGGCATGTCCTCACTGATTGCAGGAGATATCTTCCTCCTTATTGGGTGTCTGCTCCAAATTACCAGGAACAGGCAAATCGCTCAAGAAGCAGAAACTGAGACAGAAGCATGAAATTATTCTTTTTCTATGCACCGGAAAAAGATAAGAACAGGACAATCAGAAAGTGAATTATTAGACCAGTAGCAATTATTCTAATCCACCTTTCCTCTCAACTTCTTAATCTCAGCCTTTTTCTTTTTTACTAAAAGACGACGCTCTTTGACTCCTCTTGGAACCTTGGTTTCCTTGCGCTTTTTGATAATTTTAAACGCAAAGTCAAGCAATTCATCGAGCTTCTCCAGAACCAACTGTTTATTTCCCAGTTGAGAGCGATCTGTTTGTGAAATGATTTGAAGCACTCCTTCTTTAGTGATTTTATGGGAAAGTTTCGTAAGCAGGATTTCACGCTGTTCTTCGGTAATGAGCGCAGAAGTTTGAATGTTCCAGTTTAACTCCACTTTGGAAGAAACCTTATTGACGTTCTGACCACCCTTTCCTCCGCTTCTGCTCGTTTTGAAAGAAAGTTCAGAAAGGATCTGCTGTGCTGACACTGCCCTCATAAATTGTGCTATATCCTGATAATCAGCTTTACATTGAATCGACGCTGCGTCAAATAATTCGGGATCGAATAATACTTCCCCTCAACATCCTGGACCCATTGCTTCGAAAGCACGTTATTCACTCCAAGCAGGTTGAATACCTCAAACGAAATGATGGCACTTTCCATTTTCTTCAGGAACTTACGAGTCTTACCCGGTTTGCGGTACAGAATATCATAAGACATTCCCATATCCACGCGGAAATAAGATTTCATAGTCAAAGTATCTTTGTAGCGGGAATGGTCCGGCGGACCGTAAGGCAGACGTGAACCATAAGTAATTCCAACCTGGCAGGTCAACTGTTTCAGTCCTGGCATGTGATCCTGGAACAAAACTCCAACCGTTACATGCTGATCTGTTGGTCTGCGGATATAACCCGGATTTACCCGATTCGAATCAACAGCAACCTGGTCTTCGCTAAAACCGTAAATAATCTTCTCTCCGGCCGCATTGTAATAATCGTAGTAATAATCATCTTTAATATCTTCTTTCGTTGAAAGGAAGCCCAATTTAAAGAAAGACATCAATCCCGGAACAAATTCCCCGTTCAGGTTCAAATCCAAACCTGTAGCATAAGCCACCGCATTATTCTCAGCAAAGTAGCGCGTGCGCACATTGTCTACTTCGTAAGGATTTACGTCCCACATGTATTTGTAGTAAGCTTCCGCTGAAAATTTAAACGGAGATTCGCGTTTCAGCATAAAGAAACTGTAATCCATTCCTAAGACAAAATGAGCCGACTTTTGTGATTTCACATCCGGATTAATTTTCCCCGAAAAGGTTCTGAATTCCCGGTAGAACGGTGGCTGATAATACAATCCGGAAGAGAAACGGTAACGAACAAATCTCCTGATAAACATCGTATCTTTGCGCACATATTTGACAGGGTAAAAAGTTAAGCTCAAACGAGGCGTTATGAAGCCATCGTTGTTAAATGTCGTATAAGTCCCTCTCAATCCGTAATCCAATACCAAAGATGATTTGCCTTCTTTAATGGTATCGCGAACAATCCTTTGTCTGATAGTTCCAATAGAATCTTTGTACTTATAGGTCTTTGAAACAGGAATGTTATTTCTGGGTTTTCTCCATTCCCAATGGTCCTGCGCATACGCATTGTAGCGCTGGTTGTCTACCTGGAGTTTGCTCTTCACGACTTCAAACAGATCCACTTCATCAGTTGGCTGATTTACCTGGGAAAAACCTGCCGAATCGACAAACTGCCATTCGCTCAGCACATCATTAAAATGATCGATCTGAACTCCTGCACCCACTTTCAGCTCGTGCCTGGTATTCGCTTTTTTTGGAGTGAAAAGGACTGATCCGTCGTGGTAAACACTAAAAATATCTGCCTTCAGCTTATTTCTGGCGTGATTCAAAAAGCCTCCAACTCCCAAAACAGCAATAGAATCGCCAAATTCTTCTTTGGAAGGATCCATTTCTAACTCGTTGATGTAATATTCACCCAGGATGTCGAAAGTCTCGCGTTCATCACTTCTGAAATAAGTAAAGAAAGTCTTCCCTTCGTACTTTTTGGAAGAATAATTCAGTGAAGTTCCCACTGTAGAAGTCAGGAAGTTCGTTTTTTCCTGTCCTTCAAAATAAATATTGAATGAATAAGCCTGGTTCGCTGTTCCAAAGTCGGTTTGACTGGTCTGCGGGGCAAATTGATAGCTGTTTGATGAGATGTGGCCGAGCATCGTCCAGGACCAGTGTTCATTCATGGTATAATTTGTTACAGCCTGCGCATCCCAAAACACCGGGTTGTAATTTCCTTTCGTGGGCAGAGAATTCAACAAATATCCGTTTGCACGATACCGCGCTCCGAGCAAATACTGGAACCGATCGTGTTTTCCGATCTTATCTTCTATGTGGGCTTCCACACCAAGCAATGAAGCCATAGCAGAAATCCGCAGTGAATCGGCACGTTTGTATTTGATATCCAAAACAGAACTCAACTTATCTCCATACATGGATTGAAAACCTCCCGAGGAGAAGTAAATATCTTTTACCAAAGCCGTATTGATAAAACTCAATCCTTCCTGCTGACCGGAACGTGTTAAGAACGGCCGATTGATCAAAAATCCGTCTACATAAACCAGGTTTTCATCGTAATTTCCTCCGCGAACATTGTAATTGGAAGTCAATTCATTATTCGAATTTACACCGGCCTGGGTCAATACTAAAACGCGTTCAACACCACCAAATGTTTGTTTCTGAAGGTCGATAGGTGGCATTTTTTCTAAACCATTGAGTTCATTTCTGGAAGTATTGACATCCACCTCGATCAATCCGAAATCAAAAACAATCGGATCGATAACAAATGACTTTACATCCGGGATCTCTACATTTTTTCGAAACTCTACTTCAGCATCGTATTGTGCGATCATCCCGTATTTCCTGGGAGCAAGCTGAATCCGGAAACGACCATTTTTATCCGTAACTGTTGAAAGAGTGTCCGTTCCCGAAATAAAGAAAACGGAAATATTCGGTAATTCAGCCTTCCGATTATCCAGCACATTTCCAGTTACCTGAACTTGAGACCAAAGAGCGGTCAGGGGCATAAAAACAAGAAGGAATAATACTAGAAATTGGTTTCGCATCTTCGCTTAAACGTTGAAATGCCGAAATTAGTGTAAACTTTTTTATTTCCTTCGAACAACACAGATTATTTCCTGCGGAGGAGAATGCGATAGCATTTGAAAACGAAAAATGTCTTTCGATAGCGTTGGGTTATTCCTTTTCCCTATAAATTGAGATAAATGTTCCAAGCATTATAAACAATGTCCCGAATAAAGAAAGGACCTGCCCGATTTCAGCACTTCTGACACATGGAGTCGCACCCCAATTTGGGGCATTCCAGTATAAGAGCACGAATAACAAGAACATCGATGAAAAAACATAAAGCAATACTTTATTAAACTTCTCGTGATGGTAATAAGCCGGTAAAAAGATAAGTATCGTATAGAGAAATTGATCCCAATATATTTTTGATTCATAGCTAAAAACAAAAAACGGAATAGTTCCGGATTCATCTGAATTCCACTTGCAACTACTATAAAAAGGGAGAAAAACAGATGAAACGATCAAGAAGAATCCTGCTATCACCAAACCAATTCGCAAATACTTAATCGAAGTATAAATCATTTAATTAGAATTTGCGTGCTGCGGGAATTTTTATTTCGTCAAATCTACCACGATCAATCCTGCTTCAAACGGATCAATTTCTGCATGAATTTGCGCCAGCAATTCCTTATAAGCACCACTTGGCGCAAATTGCAGCCAATGAAAATGCCTTTCCTGCAGTGAATTCTCCGGAATAACCCGCTCCGAAATAAAGTCTATGGATTGCAATACCTGCTCATGACGCTGTTTGAGTTGTTTTACAAGGCGTTGTTCGAAAGATTCCAGTTGTTTTTTAATGCGTACTGTTTCCGCTTCCGCAAAAGATTCCAAAGTGGCTTCAATGGATTTTGCCTTATCGATCATCGTAGCACGCAATGCCTCAAATTCAGAATAAAGTGTTGAAAGATCCAAATCATCGCCTTCATTTTCGGTCAGGAAGAGCTTCTTCAAATCTTCTCTTGCCTGGAAATAACGTTCTTCCGGCCAATTCAGTTTATCCATGCGCTTTTTCAAAGCTCCATCAATCAATTGAAGAGAGACGCGTTGCTGGATCAATGGGAACAAAGTATGATGCACTTCAAAAACACCTTTTAACTGGATCCAGTAAGCCATTTCGCCTCCTCCTCCAACGTAAACCAAATTCGGTAAAATTGTTTCCTGGTAAACCGGACGTAGAATCACATTGGGGGAAAAATTCTCCGGTTCTGACTCAACCAATTTCGCTAATTCTTCCTGGCTGTAAACCGTTCCGTCAATGGCCAAACCATTTGCCGTTGGTTCAATGCGCAAACGTTCCCCGGCTTTCAGGTAAAATAAGTTGCAATCACGCGCATGAGCCTGGGGTTTATAGCCGGCAGTTTCTACCAGTTTATTCATATTCTGAACCGCATGATGGGCCAGATTGCTTGAAATTTCTCTTAAAATGACGGGAATAAATTCGCGTTTCAATTCGCGATGATCCGGCTGCAGCACCAAAACGCCGAAATCAGCAAATAATTTACTGATGAATTCCTGCAAATAAGAAGCGTAATCGGTCTTTTCTGAAATGGCGATTAATTCATTAATTTCCGTTTCTTTTCCCTCAAAAAAAGTACTGAACTGAGATTTCACTTCACTGAAATCACTCATATTAAAACGACCTACAGGTCCGGTTTGATCAGATTCCCAGGTCAATTTTTGATTGAACAAATGTGCCGATTTCACTTCGTCGAAATCATGGTCTTCGGAAGCCATCCAAAAAACAGGGACGGCCTTAAAATCCTTTTGGCTTTTGTTAAACTCTTCCGCCAACCGAACCACATGCAATACTTTATAAACCAAATAAAGCGGTCCGGCGAAAAGCGTTAACTGATGTCCGGTTGTAATGGTAAAGGTATTCTCGTTTTCCAGAAGCCTTAGGTTTTTCGCCTGACTTTCAGACGCGTAGGAACCAATTTGCTGATCCCAAACCTGCACCAGGTTCTTTCGTGTTCCGGAAGAATAAACTTCCTTCTTTTTGTTTGCCTGTGCCTGCAGGTCCGAAACGGAACTCAATGGCGCTGTTAGAAATTGCCCGAATGATTGTTGGTTCCCAAAAGCCTGGGAAAATGATGAAAATTGTCTGATTTTATCGCGGGCGATAGTTGTATGACTCATGGAGCAAATGTACACATCATTTTCACTTGAAGCAGTTACCATGGAAGCTAAACTGTTAAAAACCTTAAAAGAATTCCGCGTTCCAAATTCCAGATTCCGTATTGAGATTCCAAGAATAGGACTCTAAAACCCTTTCATTAATAACCTTTGTATAAATTTTCAACTAGTGGGTTCGCGAATACTACAAACTCCCATTCGGAATTCGTAATTGGGAATTCGCAATTATAAAGTATTTTTGCAAAAAGTAATTTATAGAAAATGGAAGCTATTATTCGTACCGAAAAGGGAGATATGCGTGTTACCTTCTTTCAGGAAGATGCACCGAATACAGTTGCTAACTTTGTAAAGTTGGCTAAAGAAGGTTTTTACGACGGATTGACTTTTCACCGCGTACTGCCTGATTTCGTGATCCAGGGAGGATGTCCGAATTCACGTGAAGGGGCAACAGGAACACCGGGAACAGGTGGACCGGGTTACAAAATTGATTGTGAACTAAACGGTGGAAACCAACACCACGATCGTGGAGTACTTTCTATGGCACATGCCGGAAGAAATACAGGTGGTTCTCAGTTTTTTGTTTGTCACAGCAGAAATAACACGGCTCATTTGGATCGTCAGCATACTTGTTTTGGAAAAGTGACTGAAGGTGTGGATATCGTTGATGATATCAGACAAGGTGACCGCATTATTGCGATTGAAATTCAGGATTAAGAAAAATTAGACCAAACAAAAACCCCGCAGCAGAATTTACATTTCGCTGCGGGGTTTTGTTTATGTAAAAAAGTAGTAGGGGCGCGATTAATCGCGCCCCTACTACTTTTTTAATATATCCTAATCTTAATTTGTCTTCGGAGATTCAGCTGGTGCTGCTTCCTGCGGCAAAACTTTACCTGTGATCGTTAAAATGATCGGCTCAGTAGAAGCGTTTGTTGTAACAGTAATTGTTTTAGTGAACTGTCCAACACGCTTAGTATCGTAATTCACAACAATTTTAGAAGACTTTCCTTTTGCAATCGGCTCAGTTGGTTTCTCAGCAGCTGTACAACCGCAAGAAGTTTGAACATTTGTGATGATCAAAGGAGTTTTCCCGTTGTTTTTGAATTCGAAAATAAATGGCTCTTTAGAATCGTAAGGAATTTCAGCTCTTTCGATTTTCAAAGTTTTAAAAGTTACCGGAGACTTCGCCTCTGTTTTTACTTCTTTTGCTGGCTTATCAGTTGTTGTTTGTGCAAATGTTCCAAGTGAAATCAGTGAAACTGCAAGAATTGCTATTACTTTCATGTGTTTTAGTTTTAACTATACAAGAATACGAACTCTTTTTAGAATGGTTGTTTAATTAACAAAAAATTAAATGCAAAAAACTACCGTAAACGGAGTTCAAAAAAGTTCAAAGGTTAAAAAGGTTAAAAATGAATTCAATAAAATTTGAACTATTGAACTCTTTAAACATTTGAACATTTAATTATATTCGTAATCCATTCAAAAAGAGTTTCATGAAGTTGCTTTCAAGTTGCATCCTGTTCCTCACCACCGGAATTTTATTTGCGCAGACACAGCAGCAGCTGGATTCACTGGAACGGCAAATCCCAAAGAAAACCGGGAAAGAAAAGGTACAGCTGCTAAACGATCTGACTTACTATTATTTCCGCTCCGACGCTAAAAAAGCCATCGGCTTCGGCTCCAAATCGCTCCAATTGGCCAAAACGCTGCATGACGACAGGATGCTGGCCAATACTTACAACGATTATTCCATGCCCTTTCTCACAACCGGGAATTTTCAAAAATCGGTGGAACTGAACTACAAAGCACTTGAGATTCGGACCCGGTTAAAAGACACATCCGGGATGATCTCTTCTTATGCAAAACTGGGAAATGGGTATTATGAATTGGGGCAATACAGAAAAGCACAGCAATCCTATAACCAGGCTATTTATTATGCGAAGATCCTGGGAGACGAAAAAACTTTGCTTCAAATCTATCAAAACAGCGCCAATGTGCTTGAAACCGGCGGATTTATAAAGGAAGCGTTAAAAATGCAGCTCGACGTTCATGGAATCGCCATTCGAACGGATGATAAACTGGTTCAAATCTCCAATTATGGAAACCTGGGATCCTGCTATCAAAAATTAAATCAATACCAAAAAGCACGGGAAATGTACCTGAAAGCAATTCCTATTGCAAAGGAAACCAATCAACCGGAACAATTGGCCATGGTCTACCAGGGCTTGGGAGTGGTAGAAAGAGCAGCAGGAAATACGGATCTCGGGTTGAATTACTACCGGCAGGCCCTCACATTATACAAGCGGCTGCATTCTAAAACCGGAGAAGGCATCATTGCAGTAAACATTGGAAACTCCTTTTTAGATCTGAAACAACCGGATTCAGCGGCTGTTTATTTGAATGAGGGACTGAAGCTGGTGAAAGAAACCAAATCCTACAAGCAGATTATGAATGCCTACAGCGGTTTGTCGCAATTGGAACTAAACCGGAAAAACTATCAAAAAGCAAGTGAATATCTAATTCTTAAAAATAAATACCAGGACAGCGTAACACTTTTCCAGGGAAATGAGCTCATTGCCGATGTATTTGGAAAATATGAATTGGAAAAAAATCAACGGGCATTGGCCGAAAGTGAAGCGAAAAATGCAAAAAATCAGTTGTATAAGGCAATCTGGATTGGGATTTCTGCAAGCCTACTCCTACTTTTCGTGGTAGTTTTCTTATTCTTCCGACACAAACGCAAGATTGCCAAAGAAGAACTCATCCGTACAAAGCAGGAAGAACATTATTTGCGCGAAAAACAACTGAACGAACAAAAACTCAGCATTTCCAGAGAATTGCACGACAATGTAGGTTCACAAATCACTTACCTGATCTCTTCCATCGACAATCTTTCGTACCTGGACGAGGAAAACAAAATCGTAAATTCGAAACTACACGATCTCAGCGATTTCGGGAGAAACACCATGCAGGAACTCCGCAGTACCATTTGGGCTATGAACGCTGAAGATGGCAGCATTGAAACACTTTTGACACGAGTTGAAAGTCTGCGAAACAAAATTCCGCTTCCGATTGAGATCCAAAATAGAATCCCACAGGATTATCCGTTGAAATCAACAGAATTACTAAATCTGTACCGGATTATCCAGGAATCGATCCAAAATACCCTGAAGTACTCGGAGGCAACAACTATCCGAATTTCATTGCAGGAAAATGAGAATAGGATCTCCGTAAGTATTTCTGATAATGGACGCGGGATCCAGGCTGAAAACACATCCGGGAACGGCTTACAGAATATGCGTTACCGCTGTGAACAGATTGGCGGCGAATTTCAACTAAAAACAGGCGAAAATGACGGAACAACTATTTCGTGCACATTCGGCATCTGACGTATTGGAGATTGCCGATGAAACAACGTACTTTGTACTGAAAAGTTCAATTGTTCAAATCCAATCGTTACGCGAAACGGGTTCAAATTTGAATCGTTTTAGGAACAAAAACCGAAGTTGAACACTTTGAACTTTTAAACCATTTGAACTCTTAAATAGTATGATCCGTATAGCAGTAGCCGAAGACAACGCTTTTTTAGCAAAATCCATCCAGGAAAAACTAGCCCTTTTCCCGGGAGAATTGAAATTCAAGTTCCATGGATTCAATGGAAAACTGTTTTTGGAGAAATTAGCAGAAGATACTACTGTTGACGTAGTCCTGATGGACATTCAAATGCCTGAGATGGATGGAATTGAAACCACACGCATTCTTTCCGGGAAGTATCCGCAGATAAAAGTAATCATGCTGACCGTTTTGGACGACGAAGAATCTATTTTCCAGGCTATTCTTGCAGGAGCAAACGGTTATTTGTTGAAAGATGAAAATCCCCGCATGCTGCTTCAAAGCATTTTATCCATCATGGAAGGCGGAGCACCGATGTCGGCCGGAATTGCCTCAAAAGCACTGAGATTATTGCGAAATCCCATCAAACCGGAAGCCGAAAAATCCGACACTGAAAAGCCGGAGCTTTCCCCGCGTGAGATAGACGTTTTGAATCAGTTAAGCAAAGGAATGGATTACAAACAAATTGCAGAAAATTTAATTATTTCTCCGTCAACCGTCCGCAAACACATCGAAAATATCTACGGAAAATTACAGGCCCACAATAAAATGGAAGCTGTGAAAATTGCTCAAAAACACCGGATCATAGATTAAAAGGGACTTCGACTCCGCTCAGTGTCCTTTCCCAAAAATAACGAAAGATATTAATTCCGGTGACTGAGCGGAGTCGAAGTCACCAATTCTTCGCCATTTCCAACACCTCTACAATCGAATCATACGTATTCTCCCGGATCATTTTCCACTCCTCCTTCTCAATCCAGATTGCCTGCGTAATCGATTCTTCTTCCTGCGGTGTCAATTCCATCGACCCGGAATAATTCAGTGCATACCACCAATTTTTTTTGATCGTAAGCTTTCCCATGTAGGAATAAGTATGAAAAGTAACTCCGAGAAAATGATCAATTTCCGGACTTTTTATCCCGCATTCTTCTTCAATTTCCCGAACAGCGGCCTCCCAGGGCTGTTCATTCGAATCCAGTTTTCCCTTAGGAATATCCCACACTCCATGTCGTTCAATAAATAAATACCGCCGATCACACTTTACTATCCCGCCGGCAGCGTCCATAAATTCATAGGCATGAAAAACCCGGTTGAAGGCCAATTCAAAATCTTCATAAATCACTAACAAACAAACGCTTGAAGCAGTAAAATCAAACTGATTCAAAAGCGTTGATAAATCATTCTCCAGCGAATTCCAAACCAAATCATACCTTCCGGAAGGCACTTTTTCCGAAGAATCCAAAAATTGGATAACCGAATTATCAATAAAAACTTTGTACATTTGCAGTATGATTTTAAATAAAGATCGAGCACTAAAAGTAGCTGAATTTTTGCTACAAATTAAAGCAGTAAAGTTACAACCAAATTCTCCGTTCACTTGGGCATCCGGTTGGAAATCCCCTATTTATTGTGATAATCGGATTACACTTTCATTTCCGGCAATCAGAACCTATATCCGACAGGGATATGCGGATGCAATTTTGGAACATTTTGGAAAACCGGACATCATTGCAGGTGTTGCAACCGGAGGTATTGCGCAAGGAGCGTTAGTAGCTCAGGAATTAGGAATTCCTTTTGTTTACGTTCGCAGTTCTGCAAAAGCACACGGAATGGGTAATCAGATCGAAGGTCACTTTGAAAAAGGACAGCGTGTTGTGGTTATTGAAGATTTGATTTCGACAGGCGGAAGCAGTTTAAAAGCTGTAAATGACCTGAAAGAGGCAGGGCTGGAAGTGAAAGGACTGGTTGCCATTTTTACTTACGGTTTCGATATCTCAATTAAAAATTTCGTCAACGCAGAATGTCCGTTCGTCACACTAACGGATTACGAACATTTGATTGATCAGGCATTGAAATCAGATTATGTAACTGATGCAGATATCGATTCTCTGCGTGAGTGGAAGATTAATCCCGAAAACTGGAAAAAATAAAGCCATGCTGTTAAAAACTGATTCTTCACCGGTAAATGCTCCCGCTCAGAAAGTATTTGAATTTCTTTCAGAGGCAAAGAACATGGAATATTTGCTGCCAACCGATAAAATCTCTGACTTTCAGTCAAATGAGAACGGCTGTTCATTCAAAGCACAGGGAGGAATCGTTATTCCATTGATCTATGTATCCAAGGAACCGAACACAAAAATCGTCATGGAATCCGGTGAGAAGGCGCCCTTTAAATATACCTTATCGATCATTCTGAAAGAAACAGGTCCTGAAACCTGCGAAGGTCATCTCGAATTCGAGGCGAATATCAATATGTTCATGAAAATGATGGTGGAAAAACCATTGAGCAATCTTTTTGGAGTGATGACCAAAAATCTTCAGAAACAATTCGAGTAAAAACATGATTGTAGAGACGCGATTCTTCGCGTCACTACTGTTTTTCATTCAATTGGTATTCCCTTGCCGTAGTTCGCTTCGAAATTCAATTCCTGGTTGTGATAGACCGTAATAACACCATCTCTTTCCAACAATAAATTTCCAATTTGGTCTACCCCGCGAATGATACCTGTAAACGGAAGCGGATTTTGACGCTCTTCCAATACTATGGGTTCATCCTTCTTCCATAAAAAAGATTCGTAAGTGTTTTTCAGATAAGTAAAGTCGGATTGTTGGAGGTATTGATAGAATTCATTCATTTGACTGCTCAACTCGTCCAAAACACTCAATATTTCGGGAGATTTACCCGACAGCTCTTCCAAAGAAGTTGCATAGCCTACACTCTGAACCGGCGAGATATTCACACCAATTCCAACAATTGCTCCTTCTACCCGGCCGTTTTTCCAATTTGTTTCAATCAGGATTCCTCCAATTTTCTGACTATCTATGAAAATATCATTCGGCCATTTGATGGAAACTTTCTTGCGGGTGAAAGACTGAACCATTCCCCGAACAGCCAGTGCAATGCCCATATTGAGGAAACATAAGTGGTCAACTGACAAAAAATCAGTTTTCAAAAAATAGGTCCCGGTGAACTGCTTTGACCCTACAGACTGCCAATGGCGGCCTCTTTGCCCCCTTCCTGCAGTTTGATGCTCTGCCAAAATTACAGTCCCATGCGCCAATTTCCCTTCAGAAAGCAGCTTGGCAGCATAATTGTTAGTAGAGTCTACCTCATGGATTTGGATAATTTGCTGACCAATCATGTTTTATTAACAAGTATTTGCATTTAACAATCACACAAATCAAGCTAATTAATGCTTAGATTTGTATTTACAAAATTACGAATGTATAAATTAAAAAACGACATAGATTCTAAAGTACTTTGCGACGCTATCGTTGAAGGTATGCAGGAAAACAAAGCGAAAGACATCGTTGTATTAGACCTACGAAACATTTCAAGTGCAGTTACAGACTTTTTTGTCATTTGCTCCGGTGAGTCCACCGTGCAGGTAGATGGTATTGCTTCTACCGTGCAAAGACATACCCGAAAAGAGCTTCAGGAAAAACCCTGGCACCAGGAAGGTAAAACAACTTCTGAGTGGGTTTTATTGGATTATGTAAGTGTTGTAGCGCACATTTTCTACAAAGATGCACGACATTTTTATGAATTGGAAGATCTCTGGTCAGACGCACTCAGAACAGATATTCCAAATTTGAATTAACTCTATTATGGCTGAAAATAACAATTCAAACAAACCGAAAAGAAATCCTTACGCGATATACTGGATTTACGCAGCAATCGTATTGGGAATCATCTTTACAGCTTATCTCAAAAACTCTTCGGACGCTCAACTGCGCAATATCAACACTTTCTACTCACTGGCTGATTCCAGTATGATTGCTGATGCGCGCATTGTGAACTACAAGCGGGTTGATTTCAAATTGAATGAAGCAGGTGAAAAATTTGTAAAGAACAATAAGAATCCGAAAGGAGAATTAAAATACATCAAGAAAGCATTGGAGACTGAAGGAAATACCAAACCTGTTTTCTCCATTGATATCGTAGATGCCGGAAATTTTGAAACCAAACTGGATCAAATCAATGATAGTTTAGTTGCTAAAGGTAAAGCTGCCATATCTGCACCTCCTATTGAAGAACACGATTATTTCGGTTCAATTATGGGGTTCATTTTTCCAATTCTTATCCTTATTCTAATCTGGGTTTTCGTTATGCGGCGTATGTCCGGCGGAGGCGGCGGTGCCGGAGGACAAATCTTCAACATCGGTAAATCACGTGCACAGGTTTATGAAAAAGGAAAATCCACCAACATTACGTTTAAGGACGTAGCTGGGTTGGAAGGAGCAAAAGAAGAGATCCAGGAAATTGTGGAATTCTTAAGAAGTCCGCAGCGGTATACCGAATTGGGAGCAAAAATCCCGAAAGGAGCGTTGCTTGTAGGGCCTCCGGGAACAGGTAAAACCTTATTGGCCAAAGCTGTTGCAGGTGAAGCAAAAGTTCCGTTCTTCTCACTTTCCGGATCTGATTTCGTTGAAATGTTCGTAGGAGTTGGAGCATCACGTGTACGTGACTTGTTCCGCCAGGCAAAAGAAAAAGCACCGGCAATCATTTTTATTGATGAGATTGATGCAATTGGTCGTGCAAGAGGTAAAAACAACGGTTTCAACTCAAACGACGAGCGTGAAAACACCCTGAACCAGTTGTTGACTGAAATGGACGGCTTCGGAACAAACTCCGGGGTAATCATTTTAGCGGCTACAAACCGCGCAGATGTATTGGATGCAGCTTTGATGCGTGCCGGTCGTTTTGACCGTCAGATCTATGTAGACATGCCGGATTTGAATGAGCGAAGAGAAATTTTCCAGGTTCACTTAAAACCAATTAAGCTGGAGAAAAACTTGGATGTTGAATTTTTGAGTAAGCAAACTCCAGGTTTCTCCGGAGCAGATATTGCAAACTTGTGTAACGAAGCCGCTTTGATTGCTGCGCGTAAAAACAAAAAGTTTGTAGAAAAACAAGATTTCTTAGACGCAGTTGACCGTATTATCGGTGGATTAGAGAAGAAAAATAAGATTATCACTAAAGGAGAAAAGCGTGCAATCGCATTCCACGAAGCAGGTCACGCAACCACTTCCTGGTTATTAGAACACGCGCATCCGTTGGTGAAAGTAACTATCGTACCTCGCGGACGTTCCCTTGGAGCAGCGTGGTATTTGCCGGAAGAGCGCCAAATCACCACGACAGAACAAATCTTAGACGATATGTGTTCTGCTTTGGGTGGTCGTGCTGCTGAGCAATTGATGTTTGGAAAAATCTCTACCGGAGCTTTAAGTGATTTGGAGAAAGTGACCAAGCAGGCTTATGCCATGGTTTCCATCTACGGATTGAACGAGCGTGTAGGAAATGTTTCCTTCTACGATTCACAAGGCCGCGACTCTTTTACAAAACCTTATTCGGAAGATACAGCTCGTATCATTGACGAAGAAGCAAGTAAACTGATCGAGACACAATACCAGCGAGCTTTACAAATTCTTTCTGAAAACAAGGATAAATTGACCGCTTTAGCTGATAAGTTATTGGATAAAGAAGTAATCTTCAAAGAAGATTTGGAGGAAATCTTTGGAAAGCGTTTGTGGATCTCTGAAGAAGAGGAAAACGCAGCTGTGAATACTCCACCAATTGAAGATTCGCAAGTGGATATCAACCCGGAAAATCCCATGAATGAATCAACGGCAACAGATCCGGATTCGAATTTCATCAATCCGACCATTGAACCGCTGGATAACAAAGACAAAACTGAAGAGTAATAAATTTTAAAATCCCCCGTAGCAGCATTTGCATTCGCTACGGGGGAATTTTTTTCTATGAAAGATGTATTGATACGCTCCGTTTTCGGGGCTTTATTTTTGATGGTTGTTTTCACTCCTTTCGTTTACGATGTGAGACACAATGCCAACCTTCTAAATTTGGTATTCTATGTATTTACTATGCTGGGAACCCATGAGTTGAATGAAATGAGCAAGAAGAGCTCTTTAAAGCATTCGGTGAAACTACCTGCTCTTTTGTTTGTAACAGCTCTATTCATGCCTCTTTTGATTCAAACCGCAAAAGGATTTTACCCCTTACTCTTCAATCCGGTTTGGGAATATTTTGAGCAGACTCCTGCATTGTTTGTATTGTGGGGAATTTTAATCGTTACATTATTCATCCTTTCTTATTGGATTTTCAAAAAAGAAAAGATTGACTTTGTCTTCAAAAATCCGTTTGTTTTTAACATCCTGTACCCCATTTTACCCATGTGGGTTCTGGCAATTGCATATACCCTCACAACCAGTGATTACAATCCATTGTTAGCTAATAATACACTTGCAGTCACTGAAAACAGTATGGTACTGGTCAACAATAAACTGATCTTATTACTTGTTTTATTACCCATTTACCTGAACGACACACTTGCTTACGTTTTCGGGCGCTTATTTGGAAAAACTCCCTTACTCCCAAGTGTTTCACCCAAGAAAACACGCGAAGGGTTTATCGGCGGAATGATAGGTGCAGCTTTGGTGATGTTTGCGGTACATTATTTTGTCAAAGAATTTGCTTATCTCAGTGCCTGGAAAGTGGTCGGAATATCTATTCTGGCAAGTATTTTAGCAACGCTGGGAGATCTCTTTGAGAGCAAATTGAAGCGATCTGTGAACATCAAAGATTCCGGGAATATTCTTCCCGGACATGGTGGAATTCTCGACAGAATTGACGCAATGCTATTCGTAGCTCCCGTTTTATATGTACTTTTGATGCTCATTAGTTAACATCAAAACATGACACTTCACAGAGAAGGAACAGCTACAATTATCATCGCAGTTATTATCCTTGGATTGATCCAATGGGGAAATTACTGGCTTTATACAGTTACCGGATGGCTTTGGCTATTCCTATTATTATCTGCCGGAGCATTGGTAATGCTTTATTTGGTAGTTCAGTTTTTCAGAATCCCGAAACGCACATTCACTTTCACAGATTCCGATATTTTATGTCCGGCAGACGGAAAAGTAGTGGTAATCGAAGAAGTTGAAGAAACAGAATATTTCAAAGACCGCCGTATCCAGGTTTCCATCTTCATGTCGCCTTTAAATGTACACGCAAACTATTTCCCCATCAGCGGATTGGTGAAATACGTGAAATACCACAAAGGATTGTTCCTGGTTGCGTGGCATCCGAAAAGCTCTACAGACAATGAAAGAAGTACGGTAGTCGTTCAGCACTCATCCGGACAGGAAGTACTTTTCCGCCAGATTGCAGGAGCTGTAGCACGCAGAATTTGTTATTACACCAAAGAAGGTCAGACTGCAGAAACCGGTCAGGAATTCGGATTTATCAAATTCGGTTCTCGTGTAGATGTATTTTTACCGCTTGGCACGAAATTAGATGTTAAAATCGACCAGGATGTTAAAGCTAAGTTAACGAAGCTTGGCTCATTCTAATAATAATTGTATTTTTAAGCAAATTAAAACATTGAACCATGAAAAAAGCATTTGTTGCATTGACTTTATTTATGTTTGTAGGATCTGTAAGCGCTACTGTTTACGCTGCATCTAACAACACGACAGTTTCTATCGTTAAACATGACGATAAAAAAGGTAAAAAGAAGAAAAGCAAAAAAGGTTCTTGCGCTGGTGAGAAATCAGGAGGATCTTGCTGCCAGAAAAAAGCTGCTTAATACATTAAACGAAATAAAAAACCCCGTAGTGAATGTGAATTCTACTACGGGGTTTTTTGTATTATAAAACTCCAAATTATCAGCTTTGCTGACTTCTTGGAGTTAGTCTTTACTCTTAATCCATGTTTGGGTTCTGTAAAACGGCCCAACATATCCTCTTACGTGTAATTTGTTAAAGTCATCCTTATCAATCCAAATTGCGCAGGTATAAATTTTTCCACTTTCCGGGTCCACGATCGTGCCGTCTTCCCATTCTCCTCCGTCCCATTCTAATCCGCGTACAATCTGTAAACCAACCAATGGCTGATCTTTCCGATCGTCCGTACATTTTTTACACTTGGGGTTTTCTTCTCGCCCCTCTCGCGGATACAAGTAAGTGATTTTCCCGTAAAGCTTTTCATCCTTCTTATAAAGCTCCACTTTTGATTTCTTCTTGCCTGTCTTGTCATCAATTGTAACCCAAGTTCCTAAACAAGATTGCGCTTTGGCAGCTACAAAAATCAACAAGAATAATGATGTGGTAATCCATTTCATAGTTTCGAATTTTAACCCAATATACATCTTTTTTCTATGAATGCATAGGAATTCGAGCCCGCAAGCGCAATTCTAATCTCATTTTAATCTTCGGTAAACTCACGAAAGAACAAAAATAATTTCAGATGATTTAATATACCGATCGGTATTTTTAATACATTCGTTCCGAAAAGGAAGAAGCGGCATTTGAACAAATCTTTATTTAAAACTCTGAAAAATGGAAATATCATCGGTGAAAAACTTTCTCAACTACCTGGAGAAAACCAGGGCACAAACAAAAAGAATCATCCAGGCAATTCCACCGGATAAACTGGACTGGACCTATAAAGAGGGTAAATTCACTTTTGCTGATTTAATCAGGCACATTGCTTCTATTGAAAGAACTGTTTTTGCCGAAGTTGCAACTGGAAACCCTCCAAATTATAGGGGTTGCGGAAAAGAATTGGCAGACGGATACGATCAGGTACTTCAGTATTTCGATGACAAGCATGCTGAATCACTTGAGATTTTCAATTCAATTCCGGACACGGCCTTAAAACAACCGGTAAAGTCTCTGGACGGAAAAGAAATTGAGTTAGGAAACTTCTTGCGGGCACTTATTGTGCATGAAGTACATCATAGAGCAGCAATGTGCATTTACCTGAACTTAATCGATGTCGAATCACCACCGGTAATCGGATTAAAGGAGGAACAAGTCATTCAAATAAGTAAGGCCTCTAATGAGCCAGGCATTTCACCGGTGAATTTTAAAAACGATCAAAAATGAAAATTCGAAAATTAAACTGGGCAGGACTAAAATTGGAATGCGGTGATAAAACTGTTCTGATTGATGCGGTAGAAAATTTCACGTCCTATTTTCCTGTTTTAGGAATTCCATTAACTCCCCTGATCCATTTTTCCGACACCATAAAAGCAGATTACATACTCCTTACACATTTGCATTTGGACCATTTCGATCGAGGAGTCATTGAAAAATGCTTAACCCCCACCGGGAAAATAATCGCTTACAAAAAACATGAAAAGCAGATTGCCAAACTCAATCTCCCGTATAAGCTGTTAGATAACGACGAAACATTCGGAGAAAACGGGATCTCGTTTAAATGTGTTTACTCCCTGGATGGAATCGGTGAAGAACAAACTGCCTGGATCGTGGCTTTTGCCGAAACCAAACTATTTCATGGCGGCGATACTATTTGGCACAATCAATTTTGGCGGCTGGGCAAAGAGAATACCAACATCAATTTTGCCTTTTTGCCCATTAACGGTGCAATTGTAAACTTTCAAATGGTTGGTTTGGAATACAGCACGGTTCCGGCTTCACTGACGCCTGAACAAGCATTTAACGCAGCAAAATTATTACATGCAGAAAAGCTGATTCCCATTCACTACGAAAAATTTGCCACCTCGTTTTATCAACCTGCAGACACCAGCGAATCTGTGTTGAATCAGTATTCAGCGGTCATTAAACAGCCATACCAGCTGCTGACTGATGGTGAATACCTGCATTAAAAAAATAAGCTCATGGAATTTTCCTTTCATAGAACATTAGAAGTCCTTGCAAATACGCCCGACACGGTTTTTGCAATCCTGCACAACCTGAGTGAAGATTGGACCAATCGCAACGAAGGCGACAATACCTGGACAGTAAAAGAAGTTGTTGCACATTTGATCGAATGTGAAGAAACAAACTGGCTGCCGAGAATACGGATTATCCTGAATAG
Organism: uncultured Flavobacteriales bacterium; assembly: GCA_946479285.1. The sequence continues at coordinate 25,788 of CAMLFH010000010.1, forward strand.
CCCGGACCGGGTATTTGCTCCGATGGATATGCAGGCACATTTTGAAATTGCCAAAAATCACTCACTTCAGGAGTTATTGATTAAATTCAAAGAGTTGAGAGCAAACGGGATCAGCGAATTAAAAGAATACCAGCTGCAGGGAACTGATTTTTTTAAATCTGCAAATCATCCTGTAATCGGTGAAGTACTAATTCAGCAGCTGATTTCTGCATGGGCAACACATGATATGGCACATATTGCGCAAATTGCCAGAATAATAGCCAAACAAAACAAAGAGTTTGTAGGCGGTTTTAAACAGTATTTAAACATTTTAAATTGAAAACAGCATGAATAAACACCTAGCGGAAAAGTTTGCTCAGGAATGGATCAATTCCTGGAACAACCATCAAATTGATGAGATTTTATCCCACTATGCGGACGACGTGGAATTTTACTCCCCGTTTATCCCACTTCTAAAGTTTAACGAAACAGGAATAATTACAAACAAAGCCGATTTAAAAAAATACTTTGAAATCGGGTTAAATACCTATCCTGATTTGCATTTTCAACTTCATCATTACTTTGTCGGGATTCATACCCTTGTGCTTTACTACACATCAGTCAATGGCAGAATGGCAGCAGAAGTTTTCGAATTGAACGAGCAGGGAAAAGCGGTGAAAGTGTATTGCAATTATACAGAAGCAAGCCAGCAATGAAATGGATAACTCATCCGGTTGTGCTAAAGGACAAACAAATCTGCCTGGTTCCTTTAACCGAATCTCACTTTGATGATTTGATCCAATTAGCGCAGGATAAACGTATTTGGAGTCATTATGCCATTGACGGAAGCAACTCCAGCTTATTGAAGGCCAGTTTGGAAAATAGCTTGGCCGAACGCGAAAAAGGAATGCAATACCCATTCGTTATTCAATGGAATGAAACCGGCAAGATTATAGGCAGCACCCGCTTTTTAGAGATGCAGCCCGAGCATAAAAAACTGGAGATCGGCTGGACCTGGCTTCATCCGGATTATTGGGGAACGAACATCAACACAGCATGTAAATACTTATTGTTTACCTATTGTTTTGAAGAACTGCAAGCAAATAGAGTTCAACTAAAAACAGATGAAAACAATCTCCGCTCCCGAAAAGCGATTGAAAAAATCGGTGCGCAATTTGAAGGTATCCTACGGAACGATATGATACGCGATAACGGAACCAACCGGAATTCGGCCTATTACAGTATCATTCAAAGCGAATGGGAAAGGAACAAAATACATCTCCGGGAACTATTGGCAACAGAATGAGCTATTTCTTGACAATCTCCACGAAATTCCGGATCATCTTCAGTCCTGTTGGAGTCAGAATACTTTCCGGGTGGAATTGAACGGCGTAGATTTTCTTTTCGGGAATTTCCATGGACATCAGCACTTTGCTTTCTGAAAAGGCAGTTGGCATAAACGGAGAATCTTCTTCCAAACGAACTGCCCAGGAATGGTAGAGACCTACTTCGAGAACTTCCCGAATTCCTTCATAAAAAAGGGAATATTCTGTCGTCAGATGAATTTCTTCCGCCAATCCGTGCTTCACGATTTCCTGGTTGTAGACCGAATCGCCGGTGTGAAGTGCCAAAGCCTGCATTCCCAAACAAACTCCGAGAATTGGAATGTTTTTTTCGAAAGCCAAAGCCACTACTTCCATCAATTTACCGGCTTGCGGAGGCAAACCAGGCCCGGGAGACAGAACAACTGCCTGGTAATTCTCCAAAGCAGAGCCATCGACTTCCAGGTTGTTGAACACATCAACCGTCACATCACACTGTTCCAAATAATGAACAATGTTGTACGTGAACGAATCGAAGTTATCTACTAATAAAAACCGCATGTGCACCAAATTTAGTAAACTTGCAAAAAAGAATCGATGAAAAAGGCAATTCAAATTCCGGGAGCTCCTGCCCCGATCGGACCATACAGTCAGGCTATTGTTAGTGGAGATACTGTTTACGTAAGCGGACAAATTCCATTGAATCCGTTTACAGGTGAATTAGAGATCGGATCGATTGAAGAAGCTACTCATCAAATTCTAAAAAACATAGAAGCCCTTCTGAAGGAAAATGACATGACTTTAAATCACATTGTGAAGTGCAGTATTTTCATGACCGATTTAGGGCAATTTTCCGAGATGAATGCCGTTTATGGTTCATACTTTCAGGATGTACCTCCGGCAAGAGAAACTGTTCAGGTTTCCAAATTACCGATGAACGTACCGATCGAGATTTCTTGTATTGCCGTAAAATAAACTAATACACAACTGTTATTGTGACCCATTCTGCTCCGAAAATTGCTGTTATCATAGTCAACTACAACGTTGTCTTTTTCCTGGAGCAATGCCTGAATTCTGTTGCCGAAGCAATGAAACAGGAAGACGCGGAAGTGTGGGTCGTGGACAATAATTCTGTGGACGGTTCTGTGGAAATGGTCCGGGAGAAATTCCCCTGGGTCAAAGTCATCGCCAATAAAGACAACAAAGGATTTTCGCGGGCCAATAACCAGGCAATGGAAATCTCCGAATGCAACTACCAGCTGCTTTTAAACCCGGACACCGTTATCGAAGAAGATACTTTATCAAAAGTGGTGGCTTACATGGACCAACATCCGGAAGTTGGTGGATTGGGAGTTCGCATGGTTGACGGAAAAGGAGTATTTCTTCCCGAATCCAAAAGAGGTTTGCCTACACCGGCAGTTGCATTCTATAAAATCTTCGGAATTTCACGTATTTTACCCAAATCAAAGATCTTCGGAAGATACCATTTGGGCTATTTGTCGGAATTTGAAACGAACGAGATTGAAATCCTTTCCGGGGCATTTATGCTGATGCGCAAGGAAGCTTTAGATAAAGTGGGTTTATTGGACGAAGAATTCTTCATGTATGGAGAAGACATCGATCTTTCCTACCGGATCATCAAAGGCGGATACAAAAACGTTTATTTCCCGGAAACGCGCATCATTCATTACAAAGGAGAAAGTACCAAGAAAAGTTCGGTGAACTACGTATTTGTATTCTACCGCGCCATGGTGATCTTTGCCCGGAAACACTTTTCGCAGAAAAACGCACGTTTGTTTTCTTTCCTGATCAATTCGGCTATTTATTTCAGAGCAGGATTGGCGATTGCAATGCGCTTCATTCGCAAAATCACACTTCCTGTTTTTGATACGTTTTATATTCTGCTGGGTTTATTTGCTTTGACGAATTACTGGCAGCAGGCACAAATTGATTTCCCGGCACAAACCACGAATATCCTGATCGGGATTTACACCTTCATCTGGATGAGTTCGGTGGCTTTGCAAGGCGGATACGATCAACCGATTACGTTTAAGAAATTCATCTTCGGCGGAGCTGTTGGAACGGCTTTCATATTGATTCTCTATGCACTTTTCCCGAAAGAATGGCAGTTTTCACGCTTATTCATTTTATTGGGTGCAGGATGGATTATTGGATACTACATCCTTTCCCGCTGCATCCTTCACCTGACCATTGGAAAACGATTTACCATTAACGGCCGCAAGCACGCAAATTTTGCCATTATTGGCTCACCGGAAGAATTTGAACGCGTTTCGCAATTGCTGCATCAAACACAGCCAAAGATTGCTCAAATCGTTTCTGTTTCCCTGAACGAAGATCATGGAAAAGATTCTTTGGGATCGATCAGTCAACTGGATCAAATTGTGCGGGTCCACAACATAGATGAGATTATTTTTTGTGCCAAAGACATGAGCGCAGCAGATATTATTCACTGGATGACCGCCATTCCGGATATTTCCGTAGACTACAAGATTGCCCAGCCCGACAGTCAATACCTGATTGGTTCCAATTCCATTGAAACTGCCGGAGATTTGTATATTCTGGAGATCAATGCCATTAGTCAGCCGGCAAAAAAACGCCAGAAAAGACTCTTTGATTTCCTGGTCGGAGTGATTTTACTGCTTATTTCTCCCCTTCTCATTTGGGCATATACACATAAGCTCCAATTTTTAGGGAATCTCCTGAAACTGATCAGCGGACGAAAAACCGTGGTTTCTTACAACGAACAGAGCAATTTATCCAATAAGCAACTGCCCAAAATCAAGAAAGGAATCCTTACCCCAACCGATCATTTGAGCGGATTGGATGAGAATTTGAAATCCAAACTGGACTTGTTGTATGCACGCGAATATTCGGTATTCCGTGACATCCAGATTTTATGGAAAACGTGGAAAAAATTAGATCAATAAAAAGCATTGGTGAAAATCCTATTTTTTCCGTTATTTTTGTACGAAATTTAATCGAGAATTCTTAGTCGTTATATGGCACAAATTGAAATTCGTCTTCCAAAAATGGGAGAAAGCGTTACAGAAGCTACCATTACTAACTGGTTGAAAGAAGTTGGTGATACTGTAGCAATGGATGAAGCATTGGTAGAAGTTGCAACGGATAAAGTTGATAACGAATTACCGTCAGAAGCTGCCGGTGTCCTGGTTCAAAAATTATTTGAAAAAGACCAGGTTGCCCAGGTTGGTGATGTCATTGCAATTATCTCTACGGATGGAGATGCTGCGCCAGCTGCTCCGAAAGCAGAACCTGCTGCTGTAGCGGCGGTTGCAGAAACAGTAGCAACAGCGCAAGCAGTAGTTTCAAACGGCGGAACTGCTTTGGATAAAAACAGTGGAGATGGTAAATTCATTTCTCCGCTTGTAAGAAGCATTGCACAAAAAGAAAATATTTCCATGTCAGAAATTGATGCGATCAATGGAACGGGCATGGGCGGAAGAGTGACTAAAAAAGACATTCTTTCTTACATCGATACACGTGGAACAGGAGCTCCTGCAACTACAGCTGCACCTGCTGCTCAAGCTGCAAAACCAGTTTCTGCACCTGCTGCTTCCAACGGAGCTGCTCCGGCTGTTTCAGGCGGATCTTCTTTCCTGAGCAACATCAAAGAGCCGGTTGTGATGCCAATGGCCGGTGATGAAATCATCGAGATGGACCGAATGCGTAAGCTGATTGCTGAGCACATGGTGATGTCGAAACACGTTTCCCCGCACGTAACTTCTTTCGTTGAAGCTGACGTTACGAATATCGTGAACTGGAGAAACAAAATGAAGAAGGAATTTGAAAAACGTGAAGGTGAAAACTTAACGTTCACTCCGATCTTCATGGAAGCTGTTGTGAAAGCTATCAAGGATTTCCCAATGATCAATGTTTCTCTTTCAGGAAACCAGATCATCAAGCGTAAGGATATCAACATCGGAATGGCGACTGCACTTCCTTCCGGAAACTTAATTGTTCCTGTTATTAAACAGGCTGACCGCATGAACCTGACAGGAATTGCGAAATCAGTGAATGAATTGGCAAGAAATGCACGCGACAACAAATTGAAGCCGGAAGATATCCAGGGTGGAACGTATACTGTAACAAACGTAGGAACATTTGGAAACGTGATGGGAACTCCTATCATCAACCAACCACAAGTTGCTATCCTTGCTTTGGGAGCAATTCGTAAGATGCCTGCAGTGATCGAGACACCGGAAGGAGACTTTATCGGCATCCGTCACAAAATGTTCTTATCTCATTCATACGATCACCGCGTGGTTGACGGTTCTCTTGGAGGACAATTTGTGCGCCGGGTTGCTGACTACTTAGAGCAGTTCGATGTCAACAGAGAAATCTAAGTTTACATTTTGTAACTAAAAAATAAAATGAACGTAAGACCCACCAACTTTAACTGAAAGAGGTGGGTCTTTCTTAATTTATAGAACAATGAAATTACTAAACTCTACTATTTTACTAACGCTCTTGTGTCCCTTCATGTCATTTGGTCAATACGATACCAAACGTGTGATGGAATTGATCAACAGTGGTTCCGAATCGGAGCTGGTGATGGAGAGTGCGATTATGATCCAGGAAGGTTATTACTACCAGGCCGGGATGATCGTAGACAAATTACTCGAATTTCAACCTACCAGTTCTAATTACAATTACCGCAGAGGATTCATTTATTTTGAGATGTCTACCGATTTCGTAAAAGCTATCCCTTACCTGGAAAGAGCGGTTGTAAAAACGGATAAAAAATGGGACCCTTTCAACACAAAAGAAACGGCAGCTCCTATTGATGCGTATTTTGAAATGGGAAGATGCTACCATGCGGCCGGAAACATTGATAAAGCGGAAGAGTTTTACAATAAGTTTTTGGCAACTTCCATTACAAAATCCAATAACGTTTTCTTCGCGAAATTGTACCTGGAGCAGTGTAAAGTGGCACGTACAGAAATGATGAGTCCAAAAAGTGTTTATTTGAAAAATATGGGAAGCTCGGTGAATACGAAAAATCCGGAATTTTCTCCGGTCATTTCATTGGATGGCTCTGCTTTGTACTTTACTTCCAAAAGAAGATGGGTAACCGGTGCTTCAGACAAAGGATTAGACCCAAGAAACAATCAGTACCCGGAAGATATCTACGTTTCATACCGCGATTTCGATTCCACGTGGATGGATCCTATCAAACTGGAATTCTGTGATTCTTTGCAAAATGAAGCTACCCTGGCGGTAAGCCCGGATGAGCGTCGTGTATATGTTTACCAGGATACAAAAGGAAACGGAGATATTTTCTACTCTGATTTCTCCACGAACAAATTCCAGCTGGTAACTCATTTGGATGATAAGAAGATCAACACAAATGATTGGGAGACGCACGCAACGGTTACTCCTGATGGACAACGCATGTATTTCGTTTCTAACCGGAATGGCGGAATGGGAGGACGTGACATTTACTACTCTATCAAGCAAAAAGACGGCACCTGGGGAGATCCTGTAAATGCAGGACCAACTATCAACGGACCAATGGATGAAGAATCCCCGTTCATTTCTATAGATAACAGTACCCTTTACTTCTCCTCTAACGGGAACAAAAGTATGGGTGGATTCGATATTTTCATGTCGAAAGCAGATGGAAAAGGAAATTGGGGCCCTGCAATGAATTTAGGTTCTCCGATCAATTCCACTTGTGATGATATTTTCTATACAACTACGGTTGACGGATTAACGGGATATATGACTTCACTTCGTGCAGACGGAAAAGGTGAAAAAGATATCTACGAGATCAAAAACAACTACTTAGGAGTTAAGAACATTGCTGTCTTGAACGGGAAGATCAACGTGATCGGGAACCAGCCTCTACCGGAAGATGTTTCTGTAACATTGCGTTGTTTGAACTGTGACAATCCATATGACCGTAAATTGTTCCCGCGTTTACGTGACGGAGTTTTCATGAACTCTTTGGAGCCTTGTAAGGAATACGACTTAACGTTCTCTTATGAGAAAAACGGGAAGAAAAACTTCTACAGTGAAAAGTTCAAAACAGAATGCAACAAAGAATACTCGGAAGTTTACCGCGAGTTCTGGTTAGACCTGGACAAGCAGATGATGGTGAAACCTTACTATGTGGTTGGAACAATTACAGACAGCAAGACCAACCAAAAGCTAAGCGGTGTTACAATCACTTTGATCAACAAGAAAACAGGAGAAAAGATTTCTTCATCTGTCACAGCTTCAGCCGGAGCTTACAAAACAGATACGCTTGGCGGATTTAAGAAAGGAGACAACGCGGAGTTTGCTCTGACATTGGAGAAAGCAGGATACATTACCATGACGTATGACGCTCCGTTTACTTTAGATGACAATTCTGAGATTCGTATCGACCGTTCATTGGCGAAAAACGAAGTGGGAACAGACATCGGTTTGAATGTAAACCCGATTTACTTCGACTACAACAAATCTAACATCCGTCCGGATGCGGCGGCAGAACTGGATAAGATCGTGAAGATCATGAAAGAGAACCCGGGGATTAAAATTGAGTTGGGATCACACACGGACAGCCGTGGTGCGGATGCTGCCAATGTGGTTTTATCGGATAAACGTGCCAAAGCTTCTGCCCGCTACATCGTTTCTAAAGGAATTGCTGCCAACAGAATTATCGGAAAAGGATACGGTGAGAACAAACTGAAGGTATCAGACGAACAGATCAACAACATGTCTACATTCGAAGAAAAAGAAAAAGGACATCAGTTGAACCGTAGAACAGAATTCCTGATCGTAAAATAGTCATTAAAATATATTCAAAGTAGGGGCGCGATTAATCGCGCCCCTACTTTTTTATACACGTTTCGCCGCTACCTTTTTTATTTTCGCCATCTTTGAATATAACTTTATCGTATGAATTTATCGCTCACCCGCAACTTTGTCATGTTGGACCTGGAAACCACCGGATTGGATGTTGCAAAAGACCGCATCATGGAGATTGCTTTGATTAAAATCACTCCGGACGGAGTACAGAGCGAGTATTGCAAACGTGTCAATCCAACTATTCCAATCAGCAAAGAATCTGCAGAAATTACCGGCATTACAGACGAGATGGTTGCCAATGAACCGACTTTCGCACAGCTGGCAGACGAAATTGCTGCATTTATCGGAGATGCCGATTTGGGAGGATACAATTCCAACAAATTCGATATTCCTGTGCTGGCGGAAGAATTCCTGCGAATCAATCACACATTTAAAGTGAATGCCCGCAGGTTCATCGACGTTCAGAATATCTTCCACAAGATGGAACAACGCACATTGGCGGCTGCATACCAGTTTTACTGCAAAGAATCCATGGAAAATGCACACAATGCCTTGTATGATACCAAAGTAACCTTAGACGTTTTTAAAGCGCAATTAGAGCGTTATCCCGATTTGGCGAAAACGATTCCCGAACTCTCTGATTTTTCGCGCCAGGGGAATAACGAATGGCATGATTTCGCGGGAAGACTGGCAAAAACAAAAGATGGACAGGTTTGCTATAATTTCGGAAAGCACAAAGGAAAAACGGTGGAAGAAGTAGCAGATTCCGAGCCTGGATATTTTGGCTGGATGATGGATGCAGATTTCCCCCTATTTACCAAACAATTGCTGCGTGAAGAAATGGAACGCATCAAGCAAAAACGCCGTGAAAAACGCGAAGGAGAAAACTCAAATCTAAGTATTGAGGATAAGCTGGCGGCGTTGCAAAATAAGTTCAAAAAGTAGAAAAGTTCAAAGGGTTCAAAGAGGTTCAATCGAAAAATGGAAAATCATCAAATTGGTTTAAATATTGAATTTGAACATTTGAACATTTGAACATTTGAACATTTGAACATTTGAACATTTGAACATAAAATAGAAGAAATGAAAATCATCTGCATAGGGCGTAATTACGCCGATCACGCGAAGGAATTGAATAATCCGCTTCCAACCGAGCCTGTTTTTTTTATGAAACCGGATACGGCTTATTTGCCTGCGGGAACTGATTTTTACATTCCTGATTTTACCAAAGACCTGCATTATGAATGCGAAGTGGTGGTAAAAATTAAAAAAGTGGGAAAGAATATCCAGGAGAAATTCGCTTCCTCCTACTACGATGAAATCTCGTTAGGGATTGACTTCACAGCTCGTGACCTGCAGGAACAATGCAAAGCAAAAAGCCTTCCGTGGGAAAAAGCAAAAGCCTTCGACAACAGTGCACCGATGGGAGCGAAATTTATCCCGGTAAGTTCATTGGATCTGAATGACTTTCATTTCACCCTAAAGAAAAACGGCACTGCAGTTCAAAACGGACATACAGCTGACATGATTTTTTCCATCGATAAAATCATCGCATACGTTTCGCAATTCGTAACCTTAAAAACAGGAGATTTGATCTTCACAGGAACACCAGCCGGAGTTGGTCCGGTAGCAATTGGTGATCACCTGGAAGGATTTATCGGGGAAGAGAAAATTTTGGATTTGAAGATCAAATAATTCCGAATTATGAATTATTTGATCTGTTTTAAACATTCAGTAGGGGCGGAAAATTTTCCGCCCCTACTATTTAATATAATTCGTAATTATTGAAAAGGCCATTCTGAATTCCGCTTTGCTTTCACGAAATACACAATTATTCCGAGACCGATTACGCCCAATCCGGCAAGAATCATCTGCCAGCCTGTAGCTATCAATATTCCCGCCCAAAGAATGATTCCGAGAATTGCCGGGATTGGAAACCAGGGCATTTTCCAGGGAAAGAACTGCTTTCCGCGTTGTTTGTGGAGCAAAATTAATCCTACAGACTGACCAATGAACTGGATCAGGATCCGCATGGCAAGTATGGCGCTGATCACATCACTTAGTCGAAATAATAAGCTGAAGATGAAACCCAGTCCGCCGAGGAACAAAAGGGAAATATGCGGAAACTGCTTGGTTGGATGCAATTTGGCAAAGATTTTAAAGAAGGAACCATCAACCGCGGCTGCATAGGGAATGCGGCTATAGCCCAGTGTTGCTGAGAATAACGACGCAAAAGCCACCCAAAGCACCAAACAGGTTACAATGATTGCTGCGGTTCCTCCCATCAGCTTTTCCATGAATGAACTGATCAGGTAGTCGTTGTCACAGGCATCTTCCCAAGGAATTACACTCACCACGCTAACATTCATTGCCAGGTAGAGAATCGAAATTCCGGTAATGGAAAGGAACATGCTTCGGGGAATATTGCGCGTAGGATTTTTGATCTCACTTCCAAGGTGACAGACGTTGTAATAGCCCAAATAACTGTAAACAGTTTTCACGCTGGCGAATCCAAGGGCGGAAACAAACGCATAATTGACGGTCAGTCCATCGTTCATGTGCTTGATGGGTTCCAGGAAGTTTCCATGAGAAATCCCACCGGCAACGATCCAAAGAATGGTAAAAATAACACCGAACCAAAGCATGACACTGATCTTCCCGATGGTTTCAATCTTCCGGTAAAGCAGGATTACGATGAGAACAACTACTGTCCCGCTGACGGCTTTGGATTGCCAAGTATTCATTGGAACCAGGTAGGAAAAATAGGCTGAAAAACCGATTGCTGCGGACGCAATTACCAGAGGTGCCTGGATCATAGTCTGCCAAACGAAGAGAAAACTCATCAGGCTGCCGGCTTTTTTGGGTCCGTAAGCTTCTTTGAGAAAATTGAAAGATCCGCCAGCTTTTGGATAGGCTGCCCCGAGTTCGCTCCAAACAGTTGCATCAACAAAAGACAAAAGTGCACCGGCCAGCCAGGCGTATAAAAAGTAAGGACCGTTCATCATGGTAATGATCATCGGCAGGGTGATGAACGGGCCGATACCGACCATATCGATCATATTTATAGCGGTAGCCTGTCCTAGGCCTAAACGTCTTTCCAACATGTAGTAAAATTACTAATTCCCTCCCGATAACTATCGGGATACGAATTGCAAATTAAGTTTTCGAACTTCATTTCACGGAGGAGCGCAGATCACCGATTCCTCTCTCCTATCCGGGATCTTATTTGGGAGCTACGCAATCCCCGCTGAGCAGGATTCGTAAAAGTATCAAGTAAAACCCTTATTTTAACCTTTTAAAACTCAAATCACACATGCTCAAATACCTGCTTTCCATCCTGGTTTTCGGTTTTACAAGCTCTGCTTTCGGACAAGATTCTACTTTCCTTTCAACAAACGAACGCCTGCAAATGGAACGCTTCCGATTTACCGAAGAAGAACAGGAAGCCGTTTTCTTTATCGGAACCGGATATACGGGCGGCCCGGGAAGCATGCCGATACTGGACATTTCCAATTGGAACGGAAGACCTCTGCGTTACAATGATGATTTACCGATCTACCTGAACGGGAACTTTCGCGAACAACTTGCACCAAAAATGCCCGGCTGCATGATCGGTTCACCGCAGATTATCGTAAGCGCTACGATCCGGATGGTTAAGAAAGAAGCAGTAATTTCCACTCCCAATCATCAAAAAATGGCTTATTACGAAGTGGAAGTGATTGAGCTGAACAACATTGAGGTGAAGACGCAGCCTTGCAGGGATTAAGTTTGGTGCTGAAAAAACTGATCTGTTGAATTCAGGAAGATGAAAAAATACTATCTTCGTTTGCAGATACTGCGCGCGTGGTGATCCCGATAGCTATCGGGATGGTAGACATGCGAGAAATATAATAAATACTGCGCACGTGGTGATCCCGATAGCTATCGGGATGGTAGACATGCGAAGTAGAAAATAATAACTGCGCACGTGGTGATCCCGATAGCTATCGGGATGGTAGACATGCGAAGTAGAAAATAATAACTGCGCACGTGGTGAAATTGGTAGACATGCCATCTTGAGGGGGTGGTGCCATTAGGTGTGCTGGTTCGAATCCAGTCGTGCGCACCAGAGAAAAAAGAGCAATTCGAGAGAGTTGCTCTTTTTTTTTTACACTAGTATTCGTTTGATTTTTTCTACAAACGAAAAATAACCTGTGTTCGACGAATAATAAATCCAAGTGGTGTTATAGGTATTCCTCTTTTATCTTTACTCTATGAAAAGCCTATCAATTATTTTTATAAGTTTAATATTAAACATTGTCTCTTGCAATGAACAGGTATGTATAGTAACTAATTCCGAATTGAGGAAAGTATTGGAAATGGGTAACGATGCAACAGACTTAAATATTCAGAATAGCAATATCAGCTGCTTACCTCCTGAAATTCGAAAGTTGAAAAATCTAAGATTAATTTTATTAAAAAGCAATCAACTGACAAATTTGCCTGTCGAAATCGGACAATTAGAGAAATTAAACTGGGTGAGTTTAATGGATAATAAATTAGAGGAATTACCTAGAGAAATTGGTAATCTAACAAATTTGGAGCATTTTGATTTGGACATGAATAGACTGACTACACTGCCGTCCGAAATCGGTAAATTGAAAAAGCTTAAATATCTAAATCTAGATGATAATAACATTCAGCAGTTACCTAAAGAAATTGGAAAAATGAAAAGTCTCGAGGATATATTCCTTTTAGGTAATAGAAATTTAGATGTTACAGACTTACTTGTCAAAATTCGGCATCTTCCTTCAATCAATAAATTGTATTTGTCTGAAATCAACATGAAAATACTGCCGAAAGAAATAGGGTCTGTGAAAGCTGTTAAAATGCTTTTTTTGTCCAGTAATAATCTGAAAGTAATTCCCGCATCTATTGCTAACCTGAAACAATTAAAGTACCTGAACTTAGGTAATAACCCGGAATTAGATTTTAACGCAACATTCAAACTATTATCACAATTACCCAATTTAAAGGAATTGTATATCGGCGACAATCAGCTCCATCACCTGCCTGAAAACATTACACTTCTGAAAAAGGTTGAAACAATTTACCTTGTCAACAATAGTGTTTCTGATAAAGAAATAGATGCTTTATATAAAATAATGCCAACTACTCATTTCGAACGTACCGGAAATATCCAGCGATAATTATAGTCTGTTACCGGTTCGAACTTTGAACTGACTTGCGCACAAAAGGAAGTCTGACACGCAGTGCCGGACTTTTTAAATTCTACACCATTCCAAGATTGCTTGAAGAATGGTTGGAATAAAAAAGTTCGGGGAAATGTGAAACATTTTCAGACTTCTATGCTTGGGTAAAAGCGCACATTGTTGGATATTTAATCCAGTCGTGCGCACAATAAATAGAAGAGCAATATCGAAAGTTATTGCTTTTGTGTTTCTACCTTGAGTCAAAAATACTTTTTCCACATTTTATATAGATATTTAGTCAATGAATCGATATGAATACAACGATCAGATAATTGAAGTCTTCAATGAAGAAGCTGATTCTCCAAACAATTACTCGCTAACTTATTTTAGCGGCGACGAAAACGACTACCAAGTTAGTCATCATGGCATACGCGTTTTTCAGAATGGAATTGAAAAAGTAAGTTGCCTGCTGATTGGTTCTGGAGGAGCTACCGGCATACAGGAAAATTCTTCGTTGATCCAAGAGAATCGGTTGGTTGTTTGCTGCTGTGACACCATTTTTTGTATCAAATTGCCCACACTACAACTGAACTGGAAACTAAAAGCGGATTTGGCTACTTGTTTTCAAATATTGCCCCTGAATGAAGATTTTATTGTACACGGAGAAGTAGAAATAAGTCGGATCGACAGGAATGGATCTGTAAAGTGGTCATTTTCTGGTCACGATATTTTTGTCAGCATGGATGAAAACATTTCATTCGAACTTCTTTCAGACCATATTCTGTTACACGATTTCATTGGAAACCGTTATATGTTGGACTTTAATGGAAAACCATTGACTTGACCGGTTCGAACTTTGAACTGACTTGCCCACCGAAAAAAATCCAGCATTTCTGTTGGATTTTTTTTTATTTAGTATCGTGAACTAACCTCTGTTATTAAGATTACTTTTTCATATGTTCTTTTTTGTACTGCAAATTTCTGACGATGATTATCTGGCATAGCAAAACAAATTCAGGATTCTTGTATACTCATCCACGTTTAATAATCGGTTTGTAAAGTTTGTTTTTTGTAACTTTGTCTAATGGAAAAAGAGAATATTCGTTCGGTCTCAGAGTTCAACAATGAATTAAAGTTAAAAGGCTTCAATGCTTTTCAGATTGAAACCGATGGAAATGCCACAAAGGTCTACAGCCGGAAAGATTTTTATAAGATTTGCCTCACTACTGGGAAAAGTAAAATTCATTATGCAGATAAAACTTTTGAGCAGGAAGGTACTATTCTCTTCTTCGGAAATCCACACATTCCATACTCCTGGGAGACAATATCCACAACTTACGTGGGGTATACCATTTTGTTTTCGGAAGAGTTCTTTCAGAAATCAGAACGTTCCGAAAGCCTTTTGCAATCGTCCTTTTTTAAAATTGGCGGCACTCCTGTGTTGAAAATAACAGAAGCACAAAGAGAGTTCCTCAATACAATTTTCCAAAAAATGATTGATGAACAAAAGAGCGATTATCAATTCAAAGATGAGCTCATACGCAATTACATCAGCCTGATCGTTCATGAATCGTTAAAGCTGGAACCGGCAGAAAACTACACCCGAAGCAACAATGCCGCTTCACGGATTACAAACGTTTTTCTCGAACTTCTGGAAAGACAATTCCCTATTGAGACCAGTGAAAAACCACTGGAATTAAAAACAGCGCAGGATTACGCCAGGGAACTCAATTTACATGTCAATTACCTGAACCGCGTAGTGAAAGAAGTCACCGGTAAATCGACAACCACACACATCACTGAACGCATTGTAGCCGAGGCCAAAGCAATGTTGCTCCACACCGATTGGAATGTATCAGAAATAGCCTACGCACTTGGGTTTGAATCACCATCCTATTTTAATAACTACTTCAAGAAAAATACGGGCACCAATCCAAAGAAGATCCGGTTAGACATAGTTTGAATTTCGTAATTATAGGTTTGATTGTTGCTACCAGTCAACCGGTGCTTCCCCGTAACTTTGTATTCGTAATTAAATGCAAAGAATATGGAGGACACAACTATTTTCACAAGAGATCGATCAGGAGAAACCATTCAGCTGGACGATACCGAATACCCTTTGCTATTCAAGATTATCCAAAAAGCCATTCGGACAACCTCAAAGTTGAATAATCTGGTAACAGATGATTTACAGGAGATCAACGCCGTCTTCAGTGAATTGATCGGCAAAAAAGTAGACGATTCATTCTTTATTATCCCGCCATTCTATTCAGATTTCGGCGAGAATATCAGCATCGGGAAAAATGTGTTTGTAAACCATGCCTGTACGTTTATGGATCGTGGTGGAATCACTTTGGAAGATAACGTGCTTATCGGTCCGAAAGTAAACCTGATCACCACCAATCATCCAGTCAATCCTTCTGAAAGGAGAGCAACTATTTCTCAACCAATAGTCATCAAGAAAGGCGCTTGGATTGGTGTTGGTGCAACCATATTACCAGGAGTAACCATTGGAGAGAATTCCATTGTGGCTGCCGGAGCGGTGGTTTCCAAAGATGTTCCGGATAATTCAATCGTAGGCGGAGTTCCTGCCAAACCCATCAAGTCTATATAATTAAAACAATTTTAATATGAAAAGTAAAATCATCGCAGCAATCAGTACAATCCTTTTGTTTTTTCAAGCATTCGGACAAACAAAATCAACACAAACAATGGAGACAAAAACAGAACAATACACTTTCCAATTGAGTGAAAAAGTAACCCGGCAAAAAGTAACCTTCAAAACCCGCTATGGAATTACATTATCTGGGGATTTATATGTTCCGAAAAATGTTGGAACCGGAAAATTGGCAGCACTCGCGATCAGCGGTCCTTTTGGAGCTGTAAAAGAACAGTCTTCAGGACTGTATGCGAACCAGATGGCAGAACGTGGCTTTATAGCAATTGCGTTTGATCCGTCGTACACAGGTGAAAGCAGTGGCGAACCCCGCAATGTGGCATCACCCGATATCAGCACCGAAGATTTCAGTGCAGCAGTTGACTTTTTGGGACTTCAAAAAAATGTGGATAGAAATAGAATTGGCATCATAGGGATTTGTGGCTTCGGCGGTTTCGCATTAAATGCAACAGTTGTAGATAAACGAGTGAAGGCTGTAGCTACCACCAGTATGTACGATATTTCGAGAGTAAACGCAAAAGGATACAATGATCAGATGACTCCGGAAGAACGGACAAAAGCGCTGGAGAAAATGAGTGCTCAAAGATGGGCGGATGCAGAAAATGGAAAACCGGCATATCCTGAAACGCATTTGCCGGAAAAATTAACCGGAAATGAACCACAGTTCATCAAAGATTACTTCGATTATTACAAAACACCGAGAGGTTACCACGAACGATCTTTGAATTCAACCACTGGATGGACAACAACCAATTCACTTTCATTTATGAATATGCCATTGTTGACCTATCTCAAAGAAATATCCCCACGGCCAATGTTATTGATCGCGGGAGCAAATGCGCATTCCCGCTACATGAGTGAAGATATTTACAAAGAAGCTTCCGAACCGAAAGAATTGATGATCATTCCAAATGCCGTTCACGTAGATCTGTATGACAAAGTGGATGTAATCCCGTTTGACAAACTGGAGTCCTTTTTTAATGAATACCTCAAATAAATGTAAGAGTTAAACTATGACAATCAAGTAAAAAGCTTTCAATAAGGAATGAATTTATCCTGGAAATGCTCTGCCAATGGTGGGGCATTTGCCTTTTTAGTACATTTCAAATTACATAAATCATCTATTTACACCCCGCTTATACGGGCAATTAACTTTTTATTTCTCGGAATTCTTAGGTTGAATGTCATAGAATTTAAGAAGTATATTTGAATATGGTTTCAGACATCATAAAATACGACTTTAAGCCAGGACTTCCCATTGAATTCGAAGTTGTGAGTCTTCGCGACTTATACAATGTCCATAAAGAATTAATGACCAGTCCTCATCGAACAGGTTTTTACCATGTACTTTGGTTTCAAAAAGGAATCACAAAACATTTGGTGGATTTCAAACAAGTAACTATTGAGCCGAATACCATTCTTTTTCTGAACAAAGACATCGTTCATCACTTTGATATTAAAGGAAACTTTGATGGAAAAGCCATTATGTTTACAGATAGCTTCTTCTGTAAAACTGAAGCTGATACAAAGTATTTACGGAATAGTATTTTATTCAACGATTTGTTTTCCGTCTCCAAAATCAAATTGAACCAGAATAAAGGGTTTGAAGATTTGTTTGCTTTAATAATCGACGAATCAATGAATGAAAATGATCCTTTCCATTCAGACATCTTACGGAATCTACTTCACAATCTTTTATTGAAATCCGAAAGAGTTCGTCGTGAACAAGATTTTACGGAAATAAAAAAAGATGCCCATTTGGATTATGTCATCATGTTTAAAGATTTACTTGAAAAAGAATTTAGAAACAGGAAGCAGGTAAGTAATTATACAGATGAATTGATTGTAAGCGCAAAACGTTTAAATCAGGCAACCAGTAAAGTATTGGGCAAATCACCTAAAGAACTGATTGATGAAAGAGTTATGCTTGAAGCTAAAAGGTTATTGGTTTACACTAACGAAAGCGTTAAGGAAATCGGCTTTGAATTAGGCTTTGAAGAACCAACTAACTTTATCAAATACTTTAGAAAGCATACTGATATTACTCCTGTGGAATTCCGTGAGCAATTCCGAATGGATTAAAAGTATCATTTAAAACCCCATTTATACCTTTTCGACGCTAGAGCATTGTCGCAACTTTGTACCATTAAAAAAGATGATATGAAAAAGATGACTTTGTACACAGCGATAATTTTAGGAGTTGGATTATCCCCTGCTTGTCAGGCACAAAACCGCTCAAATTCTAAAATAAAAAAAGAAAATAAAATGGAAAATTCAAACAAACAACAAGTAACAGAGCTGTTGAAGAGTATTCAAACAGGTGCTTCTGAGCCGATCGCATTTATTAATTCTGAAAAATACATTCAGCACAATTTAGGTGCAGCTGACGGACTTGCAGGATTTGGTGCATTGTTAGGTCAACTTCCTAAAAATTCTGCAAAAGTAAATACAGTACGTGTTTTCCAGGATGGCGATTATGTCTTTTCACATACGGATTACAACTTTTTTGGTCCGAAAATCGGTTTCGATATTTTCAGATATGAAAATGGTAAAATCGTTGAGCATTGGGACAACCTTCAGGAAACACCAAAACAAGCCAACCCTAGTGGTCACACAATGATTGACGGAACTACTGAACTCAAAGATTTGGATAAAACCGAATCAAATAAAGTGCTTGTAAAAAATTTCGTGGATGATATTCTCGTAAATGGAAAAATGGAGAAACTTGCGGGGTATTTTGATGGCGATAATTATATCCAACACAATCCACAAATTGCAGATCAATTATCAGGTCTTGGAAAAGCACTTGAATACCTTGCATCGATTGGTGTTACGATGAAATATGATACAATTCATAAAGTTTTGGGAGAAGGAAATTTCGTGCTAGTTGTAAGTGAAGGTACATTCGGTGGAAAACCAACAGCTTTCTACGATCTTTTCCGAGTTGAAAACGGAAAGATTGCTGAGCATTGGGATGTAATTGAAGAAATTCCAGCTAAAGTGAATTGGAAAAACAGTAACGGAAAGTTTGGTTTCTAAGTAACCTGTCATTTTCTATTGAATGATTTTGGTCTACTTTTAGACTGAAATTGCGCACAAAAAAGAATCGGGATTTTACAGTAGTAAGGTTCCGATTCTTTTTCACTCTTCTCAAGACTTTTCAATATCGGTTATTCTATTTGCTGCTCTTGACTTTGAGCACGATACATTTCCTCTGCATTTGAATACCATTGATATTTTGCTTCATCTGCGAACCAGTAAGGTGGTGGATACAAGCCAATCTCGTGTAAAAAGGGAATGTAATCATCCGCATCGAGACCATCTATTCGGAACATGGCAGATTCTTTGACGATTTCTCCGCCGCGAATGAAAACAAAGTATCCATCTGTAGGTATACTTGCAAAATCCGAATAATGCTCTAAAATAAAATTTTGAAGCCCCATTGTTCTGATCCAGTCAATCAGTGTTTTTAGAGAATGTCCGTATCCGTCCTCTTCTTCTGGATCAGTATAGTCTTCGATATTCCAGTCAGAACCATTTTTTAATTCCAAATCATCCAGCAGTTCGTCAATCCGGGAAAATTTTAAAGCCTGCCCGATGAAATGTTCCAAATGATAAGGATTAATGTTTATTGGAATAATAACGCATGCTCCTTCCTTAAAATGAACGATTCCTTTATCAATTTCAAGGGGCTGATTGGTGATAATAGCTGTGATTTCCTGTCCCATGTGGCTTATTTCTATCTAAAAATAATCAAAATAATTAACTCATTTCTGATCTATGTTGGTTCGAACTTTGAACTGACTTTCACACCGGGCAACAAAAAAATAACTGCACGCCAAAAGTGGGTAACCGTTCATGCAGCACCTAAATCTTTATATTTTCTTTACACCTGCGAAAGTACTTTTGACTGTTCATTCCCATCAAAGGGACAGTATAAACATTCATTTGCATCATCATGTCAAAAAGCCATCATCACGCCTTATCTTTTGCGGGATTGATTATCACGGTAGGAATTATCTTCGGGGATATAGGAACATCTCCTCTCTACGTATTAAAAGCCATTGCAGGAGACAGGAAACTGACCGAACAACTGATCCTCGGAGGGCTGTCCTGTATTTTCTGGACGCTGACCTTACAAACTACGATCAAGTATGTGATTATTACCCTGCGTGCTGACAATAAAGGGGAGGGTGGTGTTTTTTCATTGTACACTTTGGTAAGAAGACGAAAGCGCTGGCTGGTAATACCTGCCATGATAGGAGGTGCGGCCTTGCTTGCGGATGGAATTATCACTCCTCCCATATCGGTTTCTTCGGCAATTGAGGGATTAACATCTATTTATCCGCAGATTGAAACCCTCCCGATCATTATCGGAATTATTGTTGCGCTTTTTGTGATCCAGCAATTCGGGACTGCTTTTGTGGGTAAGGCATTCGGCCCGGTAATGATGATCTGGTTTCTTATGCTCGGAACACTCGGAATTTCCAAACTCCTCACAGATGTGAGCGTTCTAAGGGCATTGAATCCCTATTATGCCTATGATTTACTGGCAAATTATCCCGGGGGATTTTGGCTGCTGGGTGCTGTTTTTCTTTGCACAACCGGCGCTGAAGCTTTATATTCTGATTTGGGACACTGCGGCAAACAAAATATCCGGGTAAGCTGGATCTTTGTGAAAGTGATGCTGGTAATCAACTATTTTGGACAAGGAACCTATTTATTGCATCATCTCGGAAAGCCGATCCATGATGAAAATCCATTTTTCCTGATTGTCCCGGATTGGTTCCGCCTGACATCCATTATAATAGCTGCAGCTGCTGCCATTGTCGCTTCGCAGGCACTGATTTCCGGATCGTTTACGCTTATCAATGAAGCAATCCGGTTGAATTTGTGGCCAAGGGTCCGGGTTCGTTTTCCTTCAGATATTAAAGGTCAGATCTATATTCCATCAGTCAACTGGTTTATGATGCTTGGTTGTATTGCCATGGTATTGTACTTCCGAAAGTCAGAGAATATGGAAGCTGCCTACGGATTGTCTATTGTTTTGGCAATGGTCAGTACCACCATCCTGTTGTATTTTTACATGGTACGCAGGCACTGGAACCCGGTGATCCGGATTTTGCTAACCTCCGTCTTTCTGCTCGTGGAAACCGGTTTCCTGATTGCACAGATTGAAAAATTCCCACACGGAGGTTACATTACGCTGATGCTTGCAGTTGCTTTGATAAGTTTGATGTTTATCATTTTCAGAAGTAAGAAGATCCGAACAAGCTACCTGGAATACGTCAAGATCAAACATTATTTGCCTATTCTTCAAAAATTGTCGGCCGATGATCAGATTCCGGTTTATTCTACTCATTTGGTTTACCTGACAAGTGCTGAAAAAGTGGACGAGGTTGAATCGAAAGTGTTCTATTCCATCCTGGAACAGCAGCCCAAGCGTGCGGAACGTTACTGGTTTGTGCATGTAAAAACAGACGATGAACCCTATACCCTTGAATACAAAGCAACCAAGGTCATCACTCAGGGAACAAACGATATTATTCGCATCGACTTCAAACTGGGATTCCGGGTGCAGCCTAAATTGGATACGATGTTCCAGCAGGTAGTTTCCGAAATGGTAGCAAATAAAGAGATTGAAATTCAGAGTAGATTCGCCAACGAATATCATCGTTCGGACAATATCGGTGATTTCAGTTTTGTAATCATTCGTAAATTTCTTTCCAATGACAATGAATTGCCCTGGTTCCAGAAAATAGTCATGAATGGGTATTTTGTATTAAAAGGATTGGCCCTTACAGAAAGAAATGAGTTCGGACTCGATCCGAGCAGTTTGGTGGAAGAGCAATTTCCCTACGTGTTATCCAAATCAACTCCTCAACAGGTTAAACGTGTAGATTAAGCATTACATAGCTTATATTTGAACATTATGACAGGACTAAGTGAGATCCGTTTAAAACCTTTGTTGTGGCAGATCATTGTTTGCGTTCTGCTTATCGGTATTCCGGCGGGAATCTGTTTCATGTTTGCAGATTTGATTGGTTACCAGGTAGTAGCCTTCATTTTATTATTAATTGTTTCGCTTATTGCTGCCATTTTTGACAGGTGGCCGGTATTGATCTCGGCTACATTGAGTGCATTTATCTGGGATTTTTTCTTTATTCCACCCCGTTTCACCATTACCGTTTCTTCACGAGAAGATTTTTTCCTGCTGTTAATGTACTTCGTAATAGCTTTGTTAAATGTGGTAATTACCCGTAAGATCAAAGAAACGGACCAAAAGAAGCACGAACAGCATGAGCAGAAACGAACAATTGCACTTTATAACACCTTACTGCAAACACTTTCTCACGAACTTAGAACCCCGATAGCAACCATAATCGGTTCGGTAGATACACTCAATGAACAAAAGGACCGTCTTACGCCTGTGCAGGAAGATGCGCTAAAAGATGCCATTCACGATTCGGCACTGCGATTAAATGACCAGGTGGAAAAATTACTCCGGATGTCGCGGATCGAAGCCGGTGAATTCCCCCTGCTTAAAGATTGGTGCAGTATCCCGGAATGGGTTCACTCCTGTTTGCAGCGCAATGAAAATCTGCTGAGCGGTCATACCATTAAAGTGGAGGTCATGGAAAATTTACCGCTATTAAGCCTGGATACGGGTTTGATGGAGGTTGCATTGTTCAACCTACTGCAGAACGCGCATTTGTATACTCCCATTGGAACAACAATCACCATCCGTTGTGCCATTGAAAACACGCATTTTGTACTGGAGGTGATGGATGAAGGTCCCGGTTTCCCGGAAGAAAGCAGAACGGAGGTCTTTGAGAAGTTTTTCCGTCTGCCTCAATCAAGAGTTGGCGGAACGGGCCTGGGACTTTCCATCGTGAAGGGAATTGTTGAAGCACACGGGGGTACGATCATTCTGGAGAATCTCCCGGAATCGGGAGCTAAGTTTACCATCCGGATCCCTACGGAAATGTCTTACTTTAACACATTCGGACATGAGTAAAGCAGAAATTCTTATCATTGATGACGAGCCCCAAATTCGCAAATTGCTTGAAATTAACCTGGAAAGCAATGATTATAAAGTATACATGGCGGAAACCGGGAAAGAAGGCTTGCTGAAAGCTGCCAATCATCCGCCAAACCTGATTATACTTGATCTCGGACTTCCTGACAAAAGCGGACATGCGGTTTTAAAGGAACTCCGGGAATGGTACAATAAGCCGATTATTATACTTTCGGTTCAGGACGACGAAGAAAGCATTGTTAAAGCTTTGGATAACGGTGCGAACGACTATCTTACAAAACCATTTCGTTCACAGGAATTGCTTGCCCGGATCCGGTCGGGATTAAGGCATGCGGATAACCAGACAATCCAGAATGTACTTTCATTCGAAGAATTGGAATTGGATTTAATTGCCCGTGTGGTGCGCAGAAACGGACTGGAAATTAAGCTGACTTCAACGGAATATTCGTTGTTGATCCTGCTTGCAAAGTATGCAGGGAAAGTATTGACCCACCAATTCATTCTGAAAGAAGTTTGGGGTCCCGGTTACCAAATGGAAACGCAATATCTCCGGGTGTTTGTGGCTCAGTTACGAAAGAAGATTGAGGAAAATCCGAACCAGCCAAAGCATTTACTGACGGAAAGCCGCGTAGGTTACCGATTTATATGAATTCGATCTTTATAAATTCTTTATACGAAAGGGCCGTTCTTTTATTCGGGACTTATAGCTGAAACTCTTCCTTTGTGCCTATAAACACAAACGATGAAACCATTTCTTTTTCTTCTTTTTATTGTCCTTCCGGCATGTATCTTTTCGCAGGAAAATGCAACCGACAAAAAACCATTTGGGGATATTGATGCCACCTGGCAAAACGGTTCCGACCGCAGGGATTCGGTTATTTGGAACACAAAATATTTCACTCCTTCTATCATGATCGATGTGAACTATAATTACGGGTTCAACAACCCAATTGACAACACAGTTATTGGCTCAACAGCTTTGGCCCGGAGTAATGAAATTCAGGTATCTTCTGTAAATCTTGGCGGCGACTTTGTCTATAAAAACGCACATGCCCGGATAATGACCCAATTCGGTACCCGTTCCATCGTGGTTCCGCGAAATGACTACAGTGTTTATAAAGGACAGTATGAGCTGGCAAATGTGTACAGACACCTCAGTGAAGCCTATGCGGGTTATCACTTCAATAAATGGTATGGAATAAATGTGGACGCAGGTCTTTTCATGTCTTATATCGGTTTGAATTCGTATTACCAGTCGGAAAACTGGGAATATCAGGCATCCTTTACATCCGATAATACTCCCTGGTTTTTTAATGGACTCCGTGTTCAGATCCATCCCACAAAACACCTGAAAATTGAACCGTGGATCATTAATGGCTGGCAGAGCTATGGGAAATTCAATGCAATGCCCGGCTTTGGGGGGAATATCACCTGGATGCCGAATAGCCATTTAAAACTTCTGACCAATAATTACTATGGAACCGATGTTGCAGGGATTCCCGATAGAAAACGTTTTCATTCGGATAACAGCTTACTGGTCAGGTATTACAATAAGCCACAAGCTAAAAGTATTTCGCGAATGGCCTTCTCACTGACAGGCGATATCGGTTTTGAAAAAGGTGGAGGAGTCAATGGGTTTAAAGCTGATACGTCAGCTCCCAAACAATATTTTCTGAGTGCTATGTTTTATAACCGAATTTGGTTTGCAAAAAACAAAATGGCCTGGACAATCGGTGGTGGTGTGATGAGTAACCCCGGACGTTACCTTGTTTTGTATCCTACAGGTCAGGCAAGTCCGCTTCCTGATCCCCAAAACCCGACACAAACCGAAGGTGCATTTCCCTTTAGTGCCAATCCGGGAGATTTATTCAGTGGCTGGGACTGCTCCACAAATTTCGATTGGATGCCCAATCAAAGTATCACTATCCGGGTAGAATATGTTTACCGGCATTCAAGTATCCCCTATTTTGCAGGCAAGGGAGGTGTAACTTCTCCTTCCGGATATACTACAGCAACACTTGCCTCAGATTGGCGTCCCGATTTGGTGCGTTCAGAAAGTCGTATTATACTTGCCCTCTTATTTCGAATTTGAATAGTCAGAATCAAATAAATAAAAAAATCATAAGAGGAACTGATAGGATGGAAGAAAAAATTAAGTTTGAACATCAAACTATTTTTGGTTCTCCTTTTTAACCGAATTGCGCACAAAAAAATAATCGATCATGAATTACCAAACTGTTTTTGAAGTCACCGACAAGTCATTTTCATGGATGTGCCTGATTCCTCTTTTGGTATCAGCGGTCCTCTTTTTCTTTGCCTGGTATAATCGAAAATACCGCCATGGATTGCCTGGTGTCAAAATCGGCATCATCGTTCTAACCATTATTGGTGGAATTACCTTATTTATTTCTATTATTTTGATTCCAACGAGCTTATTGAATCAATTAGAGACCAAACAAAAATATACTTCCGGCCGATACCAATTAATCGAAGGAAAGATTGTCGATTTTCATCCAATGCCGGTAGAAGGTCATTCCAATGAAAGCTTTACATTAAATGGCGTTTACTTTGAATATTCCGATTTTCAACCGATGTATTCCTTTAACAATTCAGCTTCCCATGGTGGACCTATCCGGTTTGAAGGACAGCAAGTCAGGATTGGTTTCATCACAGATAAAGGTAAAAACCTTATTTTGAGGGTTGATGTAAAAAAATGAATCTGTTACTGATAGCGGGGTAACATGTTGTCTCCTTATTACATAGAGAACAAAGAAGTATTTATCTTTAGTACCTATGAACATCAACACACGATCGCGAATCATTATTTATTTGGTCGTAATTTATTTATTGGCCAATTTGCTATTCAAGGAATATACCTATGTGTGTCCGTATAAGGATTCCGGGATAGTGTATCCTTTTTCATCTTCCATTTTCATCTGGTGGTTTTTGATTATTTGCTCTATAATACTAAGCATTCCATTAGTGAGAAAGCAGAAGATTGGATTCTTAGGACTAATGCTTTTCTTAGCTGTATTAATCAAACCAATTATTCAACCCAAATTAAGAAAAGAAACCGCAACAGAGTTTTATACTGCACGTAAAGTCGTTTTGAAACAACTGGTGAAAAAATACCCAAATCAACCGGATCGAAAAATGATCACGCCCGCTATTGAAAAATTGGATTTTGAAGAACTCATTATTGTTGATGGGAATTATTTTTTCTTAGTTTGGGACGAAAACTATCCTTATCCCTATGGAATTTATTACAGTGAAAAGAGAGAGCTTCCTTCAAAAATATTAGATAGTTCCATTCGCTGTAAGAAACTCGAAAAGAACTGGTACGAATTCGAATATGTCTTTGAGTAAGCTGGTTCTGACAATTGTCTTCGAAGTCTGCTCATTCAATAATACTCATAAACAATCCTGCGTTTTCCTTCTGAAAAGGTCCGCAATCCATCGGGAGTGTATTCCGTATCGGAACTGCGTGTTTTTGCTGTCAGGTTGTCGGTATAAAAAAGGTGTGTGCGGTTTTCTTTTTCATCGTAGGTCCATTCCCAGGTATCGGTAATGCGGTCTTTTTCATGACGCATTTGTTTCAGGCATTTTCCCTTTTCGTTGTATTCGTAAGTAAAATAAAAGTACAGCGAGTTGTCGGGATTGAAACGTTTCATGAGCTGCAGCTGGTTGCCGGCATAATAGAAGGAATCAACAAAGAAGAAACCGTTTTTAAGAGAATCTCCAGACATGTTCCATTGCGTCCGAATCCTGTTTCCCAAACTGTCGTAGCTGTGTTTCCAGGTATCACCGAAAAGGGAATTCTTCTTTTTATAAGTGATCTTTTGCTGGTCGTTGCAGGTATATGAATAAGTGGTGATCAAGGGCGGGGAATTTTCAAGGACATAGGAAATTTCCTTCGATAGTTCACCGTTTTCATTGTATTCGTAAAAGACCTGGTAGTTTGTAGATGCGAAAAAGCTTAGTTTCAGATGCGACCAGCTTTCAATTTCCCTTCCCAGCGTATCCAGCCTGATGTAAGAGCTCAGCTTTCCCTTTCCAACTCTTTTTGCGGTGCGGTATTCATAGAAACGAATCGTTTTAACCTTGTTTTTCCGGTAAAGTGCTGCTTCGGCATTCTGCTCCTGGTTCAGCTGTGCCAATGGAAGATTGTACAGGGAGCACACGAATCCGAACAGTACGGTCAAACAAAGTTTCATGAAGGTATTTTTTAGCATGGGTAAAATCCCACAAATTTCGCGCCAGTGAGAAAAATCCTTATCCCAGACTTTCATTTTATATCTTTGAGCTCATTCAATGAACTGATGAAAACTCTGGCTTATATCCTACTTACACTCTTTCTGATTCTGGCAATCGGGTATTGCACCGTGATGAGTCAATTGAGTAAAACCACATGGGGCGGCTGGACACCTCCTGAAACTGAGTTTCCCGAAGAGAACCTTGAGAATGAAAAGCTAAAAGCAAATGATGCTGTTGAAAAACTTCAATCGACCCACAGTTTTACCGATGATTACCGGTCACATCCGACTTCTTTTTCTGTCAAAATTGAGAATCTCACAACCGATTCAACTTCCTATTATTACTTGAAAACGGTTTATAAGGACAGTAATAACAAAGAACAAACAATCTCAAACTACCGGGTAGATTCTAAATCCGGGATGATTGAAAAGAAATATGTAAAGTCCAGTGCCTGGATTTATTTGAATGAATGAGCTGATTTCATCCTTCTTGTCACAATCTCCGTGGCACTGCTTCCTTCTCAATCGTAAATACCAAATCATCTCGTTTGATCTTTATGATCATCGGCCCTTCTCCTTTGCCCAATGCTTTGGCCCATAAACGGAACTCGCAGAAATCAGCAAAAACAGGAAGTTTTTTGTTGTTGACCTCCACAATGGTGTCCGTTAACAAAAGTCCGGCTTGAGCTGCCGCAGAACCTTCATACAGGTTTGCTACGGTAAAGACTTTGCTTTTGGAATCGTAATGAATGTAGAAGCCGAATTCCTTTTCGTCGACCTTTTTCTTTTCAGTGGTATTTGATTTCAAATACAGATCATTCTTTTTGAAATCAAAAAACAGGTTGTAATCAGATAAAATTCCCATTCCCAAAAGTGAACTGTTTCGCTTATACATATCGATTGAAGGATTGGATATCTGCACTTTCCCCATTTCAACGTTAACGGTATTGTAAGCATAGGTTGTGTCCATACTTCCGCCCAATAAACCGAAGCTGGAATATCCCCACAACACCGTTTTCTGCTCATTCTTAAACACCGAATCGGTTTTCTCATCCTTTGGCATAGTTAATGATCCGGCAGATCCTGTATCAATATAGACATCTTTGAATTTCTTTCCCTTGATTTCCAAATCAACCGTGAGACCGGGAACAACCGTCAGCCAGGGCATTCTCATGGAAGGCGAGCGCTTTGCACCCTGAACCTTTTGGTAACCTTCCAGGTTTGGCCGGCCGGATTTAAAATCGGTAATAATGATCTTCTGATTCTCCATGTCGATTTCCCAATAGGCAGTCTGCATGAGGTCTGCACCTATGATCCCATCCAGGGCAATGCATCGTACGATTTCACTCGGTTCTGCGGCATAGACTGTGAAAATGTCTTTGAATTTGCTATTCCCGATCGTCATATCGAGCATCACATAAACACTTTTTGCTGAATTCCCGCGGGAGTCACTTACATTGTAAATCATCACCGTATCTGCTTTTGCTGCTTCGAAAGCGTCCTTGTAGATCACGGAAACCGGTGCCCCGGTATCGACCATAAATTCGTATTCCTTGTCCGAATCGTCGAGTTTCACTTTGATCACTATCAATTTATTATGGATTTCGAAAGGGATTTCCGTACGGAAGGTTCCTTTTGGAGCTTTTCCTTTCGACATGTAGCGAAATTGCTTCGTGCTGGAGCAGCCAGTCAGAAAAATCAATAATAGTAAGATCAGCGTTATTTTTTTCATGGCGTGAAGATAAATGAATTAACGACCCCATTTCCAACCATTCAAATACAAACGAATCTAAGAACCAGAAATACGAACGAATGTTTAAATTCAATCTTTTTTTACTGCTATTCTTAGGATCTTCTGTTTCGACAGTTTTTTCCCAGGGAAACCTGCTGGTTAATCCTGATTTTGAGGATTACATCACCTGTCCGGATGGGATTGACCAGTTTAACCGCTGCTATGGCTGGACTACTCCAACATTAGGCACCAGCGACTACTACAACAGTTGCAGTTCAAGTCCTTTTGCTACGGTTCCTGCAAATAATATGGGTCCCTTAGCTGCTTACAATGGTGTAGGATATGCCGGAATCTATTTTCACCTCGCCATGAGTGATCCTTATCTTTCCGGTGCTGAATATATCCAAGGGCAAACGAACACTCCGCTCGAAGCAGGAAAAACCTATAAACTGGCAATGAAAGTATCTCTGCCGGCAAGTTCGGGCGTTGCAGTTGACGAATTCGGTGCTTACTTTTCTTCCACGCCCTTTTTTGATTCAATCCCTCTTCAGTTAGAGTTTACTCCTCAATGTGTCTTTTTCAATCCGAATTTCTATACAACTGTCGGCAATTGGATGCATGCTGAAACAACCTTCATAGCGCAAGGCGGGGAGCAATATCTTACGATCGGTACTTTCAAGAAAACAACTATTCAGAATGTCCTGCCTGTAAACTCGAATAATCCGGCGTCTTACATGTTCATAGACGGGATTAAACTGACAGAATACATTGAAGGTGAAGAAGAGGAAGAAGAAAATCCATTACCGGCAGAAACATTCCTCATTCCCAACATCTTTACACCGAACGGAGACGGAACAAATGATTTGTGGAAGCCTAAATTAATCGGATTCGAAACATACACTGTTTCTATTCTCAATCGTTGGGGAAACCTCATCTATGAAGGTGATGCGGATGGATTCTCCTGGAATGGTCAAACAACCGATGGCAAACCTTACTCCGACGGCGTTTACTTTTACCGGATCAACGGAACAAACATGGCCGGTTCTTTTGAATTAATCCGATAATCAGATTAGATTCCTCTGATTAATCCAGACAAAATTTCCAGATTCACGGCATCAAAAAGTTCTGGCAATAAATCCTCTTAATAACGCACATACCCTGTCACTAATTTCCAGGAATTGCCGCACCAATTAGAATTACGTCCTTCGAGCTAAATAGTTTATTTTTTTGTGTCCTGAAAACACAGGAAACCCTATCGCTGTTCATTTTGTTAAATTTAGTTAACAATGCGAACTATTTTTCGAAATAACTATCAATCAGATTTCAACACAAATCATCCTACCCTTCTGATTTAAGGCCTGGAAATCTGATATATCCAAACTTCAAACGACTCTTCATCCTGATTGACACCACCAAGAAACAAGCAGTTTTGCTTGATATTTCAAGAATTATATAATATATTGGAGAAAGATCTTTTTTAGATTTGCACGCAACGAAAACCATAAATTAAAAAGATTCACCCGAATTTTGGAGATGCGGTTTTTGAAGGAAACATAAGTAAATACAAAGATTAAACACTAATTCACTACGCAATGTATTCTACATTATTCACGACCGAATCCTTGCTTATCCACCCAAATTTTGAAGAGAGTGACATCCACTTTCTAAAGGAATTCTACCAATTCAGCCAGAAATACCATGTTGAGGCTGCTGAAGATTTAGTAACGTCATTCAAGGACCATCCTTTTTGGGGAGAATTCTTAAAAATGCAGTCTCCGGAAGAACAATTAAAAAACGGAGAGCGCTCCCAGCAACTTCAATATAACGCCATTTACAATAATCAGTGGGATGAATTCACAAAAGAAACAATCCAGCAGGGAAGAATGTATGCCCAGCAGAATGTAAAGTATTCGGATTGGTACGAATTCATCAAAATATACAAGGATTGCCTGAATTTCTATATCTTAAAGGAATACCCGAACGATACCGAACGGGCTGTCAATACTTGCAAAGGCTTGCGTCTTTTGACCGACTACATGATGTACCTGATAGCGGAAGCATATTTCCAGGAGAAAAATATCATTATTTCCCAGGTCAATGCCGATCTGGAAAAACGGGTAAAGGAGCGGACGGCAGAACTCATCGAGATCAACGAAGAATTGGAGCGTTTCAGTTATTCGGTTTCACACGACCTCCGTGCACCTCTTCGTGCAATAGACGGATTTGCTAAGATCCTGGAAAAGACCCAAGCCGCAAACCTGGACGATACCGGGAGAAAATACCTGGGCATCATTACAGGAAGTATTGCCAGAATGGGAAACCTGATCGACGACCTCCTGTCTTTTTCGCGTTTAGGCCGACTGAACAAAAACCTAAACCAGTTCAGCATGAGAGGTTTGTTCACAGAAGTGTTTCAAATCCTGAAGCTCGATGAACCGAATAAGAATGTGGAGCTGATCATTGGAGACCTTCCGGATGTAACAGCAGATCGCGAAATGATGAAACATGTGGTAAACAACTTACTGGGAAATGCGATCAAGTTCTCTTCGAAAAAAGCTCATGCGAAAATCGAGGTGAATGCCGTGGAAACGGACGAAGAAATTATTTTCTCCGTAAAAGATAATGGCGCAGGATTCGATATGCGGTATACATCCAACCTGTTTGGCATTTTTCAGCGTTTGCATTCCGATACTGAGTTTCCCGGCACGGGAGTTGGACTGGCAATTGTTCAGCGCGTGATGCAAAAACATGGCGGCAGGGTTTGGGCAGAATCTATCCTGAACGAAGGAGCTACTTTTTATTTCGCATTAACCAAACAAGATCAACCTGAATCATCTGTTATAACTGAAACCGTATGAAAACTTCTGAATTCATTGACATCTTATTTGTAGAAGACAGCGCAATAGATGCTGAGTTGACCTTAATTGCTCTGCGCGAAGAAAACCTCGCTAATAATGTCATCTGGCTGCAGGACGGCGCACAGGCTTTGGATTTTATTTTTGCAGAGGGTGAATATGCCCACCGACAAATTGAAAATCAGCCCAAATTGATCTTACTGGACTTGAAAATGCCTAAGGTCGGAGGGATTGAAGTCGTAGAAAGGATTCGCGGAGATGAACGCACGAAGCAGATTCCAATTGTGATCATGACCTCTTCAAAAGAGGAAAAGGATGTGGTAGACAGTTACAAACTCGGAATCAACTCCTACATTGTAAAACCGGTAGATTTCGACAAATTCTCCAAAAGTGTAAAAGAGATAGGCTTTTACTGGTTACTCATGAACCAATCTCCAATAAAAGGCTGATATGCACTTGAAAATTATTATCCTGGAAGATGAAGACGGCGATGCAGAATTGATAAAATACCATGCATCGACTTTAGAATATGAATGCGAATTCAGGCGTGCGTACTCGGAAGAAACTTTCTTAAAAGCACTGGAAGGTTTCGTCCCGGATATTATTCTCTCCGATTACAAACTCAACGGATATGACGGGTTGCGGGCACTTGAATATTGTACTTCCAGGTTTCCTTTTATTCCTTTTATCATCATTACAGGAACATTGGGACCTGAACTTGCAGTCAAAATAATCAAAGAGGGAGCAAGTGATTTTTTATTGAAGGGTCATCTTGCCAATCTTCCTATGACCATGACAAGGGTACTGCGGGAAGCAGAAAAGAAAAAAGAAGCGGCAAAATTCCAGGAAGAACGCGACCTTCTTTTCGTCCACTCTATTGACCTGATCGGTTTAGTGGGTAAAGATGGTTATTTCAAAAACATCAACCCTGCTTTCGAACGCACACTTGGCTATTCCATTGATGAAATACTGACTACACCTTTTATTGAATTCATTCATCCGGATGACCAGGAAAGGACGCTGCGTGAAGTAGAACACATAGAGACCTCCACCCAAGCCATCAAACTGGTGAACCGCAGTAAATGTAAAAACGGCGAATATATCTGGCTGGAATGGAATATTGTTATGTATGGAGAACTGGTATTCACGAATGCCCGGGACATTACCGAACGAAAGCGTGCCGAGCAGGAAATCCTTCAATTGAACCAGGAACTGGAGCAAAAAGTAGAGCAAAGGACACAGGAACTTTCCGTTGCAAATACCTCCTTGATAACGGAAATCGGGGAACGGATCCTTATTAGTGAAAAACTGGAGGAAAAGAACAGGGAAATCACCGACAGTATCAATTATGCCCAACGGATCCAGCATGCCAAGATCCCAAGCATTGATTATCTTCACAACCGCCTTTCGGAATACTTTGTTTTTTTCCAACCCAAAGATATTGTCAGCGGAGACTTTTATTACTTCCACCAAAACGGAAATACGCTTTTTTTAGCAGCTGCAGATTGCACCGGACACGGTGTACCGGGCGCTTTGGTAAGTATGATAGCTATGGAAAAATTAGAAGATGCATTTCAAAAAAGCACCAATCCGGCTGAAGTACTCAGTAGGATGAATAAAAGCGTTAAGTCGGCTTTCCAGCATACGGATGATGATAAATCACTTCGCGACGGGTTGGATATTGCGCTTTGCGTTTTAGATATTACAACCGGCTTCATGCAGTTCGCAGGTGCAAATCGGCCATTGTGGATCATTCGAAAAGGTGCGGATGATATCGAAGAATTAAAGGGCACCCGCACTGCAATTGGTGGTTTTACCGAAGAAGATGAACGATTCGAGCTAAATCAGGTCCAACTCGAAAAAGGTGATACCTGTTATTTGTTCTCGGACGGATATGCTGATACTTTTGGAGGAGAAAATGACAAAAAAATGATGACGAAGCGTTTCAAAGAAATCCTTCTCAGTATCCAGTTCCATCATTTAAGTGAGCATGAGAAATTATTGGCGCAACACCTCGATGAGTGGAAACAGGAAAACGGCCAGACAGATGATATCCTGGTGCTGGGATTCCGGTATTGAATTTCATTAAAGAATAAAAAAATCTCGTTTTTTGTCACAAAACCACTTTATCCCGGTCTTTGGTAAAAAAACGTTTATGGATACTCCTTTTTTATTACCGATCGAGAAGCCTAAAAGCCTTCTTTGGAAACTGATCTATTACATGACCCGTAAACGATTTGGCAAGGTCCTTACTCCTTTAAAAGTATCGGCAGTACGAATGCCCTTAGCCTTTGGAAGCTTTTCCGGGAAAATCTCCAAACTTGACAAAAAGCTAAAGCTGCCGGCTGAAACCGTGATGCTGATTCGCGAGCAGGTAGCTCACATCAATGTCTGCGAATTCTGCATGGATATCGGACGCGCTTTTACGATAGTGTCATCCATGAATCAGAAGAAATTCGATGAATTACCGGATTACAGTTCGAGTATTTTGTTCTCAGATAAGGAGCGTATATTACTGGATTTTGTGACGATGCTGAGCAAAGACCGAAAAATGGATCACGAGCAGTTTAAGAAACTGGCAAAGCACTATGACGAGCGAGAGATCTGTGAGATCGTTTGGATCACTGCCAGCGAGTTTTATTATAACATCGGGAATATCGGGCTGAACATTCATTCGGATATGTTGTGTGACATTGCGAAGAAACGAGTTAGTTAAAAACAACCTTTTTTAGTAGTTTTAATTCAATGGAATTGACCAAAGAAATACTTGCTCTTCGCCCCTACCTCTTCAGCATTGCCTACAATATGCTGGGCATGGTGGAAGAAGCAGAAGATATTGTACAAGATGTATTTGAGAAATGGATTTCTGCTCGTGAAGTGGAAAATCCAAAAGGGTATTTGGCCCGGGTTGCCGTGAATCAAAGTATCAACCGGTTGAATGAATTGCGAAAAGTACGCGAAAATTATGTGGGGCTTTGGCTTCCGGAACCTTATATTACCCTGGAACCGGAACCGGTCCCCACCATTGAATACGGCATGCTGTTTTTACTGGAAAGACTCAACCCTAATGAGCGTGCAGTATTCATTTTGCGTGAAAGCTTTTCAGAAGACTATGATTCGATAGCAGATACGACCGGACTTTCTGCTGAAAACTGCCGGCAGATACTTCACAGAGCGCATGAAAAAATGGGTCGAAGTAAACCTTTGCAGGTGGATCCGGAAAAACAAAAATCGTTTACGGAAGCTTTCCTGGCAGCATTACATGGTCAGAACCGGGCACAACTGGATAGTTTACTCAGAAACGATATTGAACTTTACAACGATGGCGGCGGCAAACGAGCGGCTTCACTCAAACCGCTTTTTGGATTGGCGAAAGTACTGAAATTCCTGATCGGTGTTGCGAACCTGGAAGAAGTCACCACACAGCATTTCGAATACCAGCCCGCATATGTCAACGGACGCCCTGCAGCGCTCATTTTCAACAGAACACTTGATCAACTTGATTCAATGCAGTATGTGGAAGTGGAAAACGAGGAAATTTCGCGGTTGATTTATGTACGAAATCCGGATAAATTGAAGATCCGGGGGGAGATTAAGCTGAATTAGAAGAAATCTTCTTTTTTAGTTATTAAATGTAACTTTTTATCACATAAAACAACCAATTCTAACTTTCAGGATTTCTTGTGTGCTATATTTTACCGGAAAACCACATTTAACATTTTCCGATTTGATTGCTTATCCCGAATGGTTTAACTTACTCTTCATAACAATTATTCACTTTCTTATGAAGACAACACTATTCACAGTGGCGCTTTTGCTTGCGCCTTACTTGGGTAACTCCCAAAGATTCCTGGAAACAACAAACGGAAGCTGGCTGCATCCGAACCTTTCTGTTGAAATCTTCCAGGATTTTGTCATCAGCGGTTACACGGAAACCAATCCCGGAACCGGTTTGCTAACTCCCACATTTAAAATTTCCGGCGCAGCAGGAGGAGCTATCACTACTTTTTATGTCGATTATCCAGATGCCGTTTATTTAATGGATTTTACCATTCGGGAAGCTACCAACACCATCATTCTTACCGGAATGACAGCAGTAACAACCGGCGGAACACCCTATAAAATGATTGTAGCTGAGGTAGATTTCTTTACCGGGGCACCGGTTCAAAGTTCGCTTGAATATACTTTCAACGGAAATTCCATGGTTCCGCACCAGGTAATTTGTTCAGAAGCTACAAGCCAGGTCACGATTGTGGGAACTGAAATTGTGGGGACGCTCGCCGCCAGCAATTATTCTACCATCCCGAAATTCGGTTTTGTTCTTGGTGTGGATCTCAATAATTTCAACACCATTCTTTACAATCCGATCGAAATGGACCTTTCTGCAGGCACTATGTGGGATTATGACATGTTGGAAAACATTACCGAAGTGCCCGGATCCGGCTATTTTATTTCCGGATCCTGCAACGCACCTTCCTCAGGAGAACAAAACCTACTCATCCTTGGAACAGATTACGCAGGAAATGTCACCTTTTCCTCCATTGTCGACAATACCAATTCCCGCTTTGCAGGTTCCTCGGTCATGTACAATGCGCCATTGAATGTGGTTTATTTATTGGCAAACAACAGCGTCATTCATCAATTCCAGGTAGCAAAATGTGATCCGTTAACAGGAGCATTCCTAACACCGTGGTTCCGTCACCAGTTGGCCGGTTACCCAATAGGAAGCGGTGTTGATCAAAATGGTTTCCGATTAGTACAGTCACTCAATAATGAAATTGTAATTGGCGGATACTTAAGTTCTCCTTCCGGGGCATTGCCCCAGCAGCTTACCCCTTTTCAAATTACGATGAGGGATAACCTGGTTTTCCTGGCCGCGAAGATTTATCAATCAGGGAACAACTCCCCTTTGTCACCAAGTTATTTTGAAGAAAACGGGAATTCTGTTTTTATCAACACCCCGGATATGATTGCTTACAATCCTTCTATCAAACGTACTTACCTGGTGAATCAAAATACCGTGAACGGAGGGTTTGATCTGCATGTTTCTTCCCTTCTGAAACCTTCCAAGTGTGAAAAACAGGTCGGAGCTACTACCTTTACTACCGCACCATTCATCGTAGGAAGCCCGTTCTTCAACCCGCTTCCAATGTACACAGCAGGTTACCCGTCTAATCCAATTCCTCGTCCGAAGATGGAACAGGTACTTTGTCAAAGTGTTGCTCCAACACTGATAGCGAATAATCCGGAGATCACATTGGCCCCAAATCCGGCGAATGACAGGATAAACGTTACACTGGATGAAGAAACCATTCAACATGTATTTATTTACGATCTGAAGGGGAACCTGGTTATTTCGCAAAAAGCCGCTGAAAGAACTTCCGATGCAATGACTCTTGAAATAAGCAAACTGGATCAGGGTGCTTATTTAATGGAAGTTACCACGAAAGAAGGTGTTGTTTACCGCCAACGATTCGTGAAGCAATAAGTCAATTTATTTACAGCAGGCGTGCGATTAATTGTACGCCTGCTTTTTTATTTGAAGATAACTTGATCATCACCATCTCTAATATATTGCCAATTTCAACAACAAACTTAAGAGCTGGTATCGAAACATTACCCTAATAGAATAGCTCATCTTTAAGAGTCGTTTCCACTTTCCCGGAAGCGACTTTTTTAATTTCCGGATAATTGAACGAAAGAAAACGGATGTTGGAATAAGAGGAATTACCAGCCTTTCTCCCACTTCTGAGCAATCCGCAGTGCTGTTTCCAGCATAAAAATAGACCATCTTTCGGTTTGCCAGTTTGAATTAGCAAGCGAAGATGTGCGAAGCAGGTGAAATGCCTCTTCGGTGTTTTTCGAACGTTCCAGGATAGAAGACAACTCCAGTTGCTGTTCATGCAATTTTAAAGATTCCGGAACTGGTTCTTTGAGTGGAAGTAATTGGTTCAGGAGAAAATCGTTCTTCGAAAACCGTTTATCATGCATGTTGAAATCATTCACAATCGTCTGCATCCTTTCGTAATCCTGCTGAAAGAGTAGTTGACTTTCAGCTGTGTGAAGTGCAACTCCCAATTGTTCCAGCACCACAAATTTCAGGTTAGGACACACTGGCAAAGTTTGTTTCAGCAGCTCAAACACTTCTTCGGGAACGGCATCGTCGTGGGTATCTCTGCGAATCGTTCGGTTGGGCTTAAGAGCTGATGCATCCCAGCTTCCGCCTGAAATATGGATTTCACGCACCCTATCAAGCGGATAGGCACGTATCATTGTTTCAAAATCAAGTGAGAAATTTTGAAGCTGACAATATAAATTATGAAGGTCGAGAATGATGAACCCATTAACGGGTTCGACCAGTTTTTCTAGGAACTCTCCGTGTTGCTTTACTTCTTCCAGGGAATAGGAAAACGCCAGGTTCTCAAGTCCAACCGGACAAGCACACGCTTCCTGGATGCGCTGCAAACGGTCTTTTCCAAGCGCAAGTGTTTCGGCAGTGTAAGGAACAGAGATTGGTGCACCTTTGTGAAAGTCATCCCCGGTCATGAAGCCGAAATGCTCCGTAACATGGTCAAATTTAAAGTTGGTCGAAACTTTTCGCAGATGATCAAGCCAGCTTTGTTGTTCGGTGGTCCATTTTCCGGAAAACAAGGAGAAATAAACACCATGTCCAATGAGCCTGCCCTCGTTTCCAAAAGCGCGAAGTAGTTCTACAAACCAATCAGGAATATCACGGACTTTGTACAGCGTATCGAAAGACCATTCGATGGCTTCTATTTTTTCCGCTGCAAACAAAGGAAGTGTTGCCTGAAGCAGCTGATCATCCAGGTTACAGGATACTGAAGAATAGATTTTTGAATTTTGGATCATCCCATTCCGCAAGCCGGGCATGGTTCGTGATTTATTTGACTCGAATCGTCTGATACTGCGCGTTCTGTGTTATTTTTTTTGATATCCTGCTTTTCGCAAGAAGTAGTTGAAGCTGCAACTGCTGTTACAGAAACGCCCAGTGTAATTGCTTGTAATAAAGATGAAGATAGTTTCATGGTTTCCTTTTTTTACAAAAGGTAAAACATAAACCCAGAACCCGCAAATTTATTATTTGAAGTGTAGCGATATTTGAGTAACACGTTTCCATACTGATTAAACTACTAATGGAAAATCACTTAGCTTTCAAGCCAAAAACTATCCTATTCGACCTGCCTGCCTCCTACTCGGCCCAAACAAAGGCACAGCGAAAGCCTATTCCGGGATGTGCTTTTGTTGTTTCAAATCCGGAATAGTTTTCAGGATCAGTGGTATAACCCAGCCAATTCTGACCGAAAACTTCCTGCCCGCCTATAACCCATTCGCTTACATTTGTTTCGAAATGAAAGATCCAGTCCCGATTTTTGCGGCGGCGATCCGTAATAACAGGTGCCGGATATTTTTTAGTATCCCCGATTTTTGCTAATTCCTCCAGGTTCTTTTGCGATTTTTTTGAACGAACTTCTTCCATATACCTTATTGCTGCATCAATCTCTGATTCTGACGGCAAATGATAATTTGGAAAAATAGTGATTTCCGGATTTCGGGTAATTCCCGGAATTGTTCCCAGTTTGTATTTTTCAATGGTGATGATTGAATCTCCCATTCTGTTGATAACGTCATCCCAGTTGATTTCACCTTTCCGGATGAGATAAAATGTGAAGACCATATTACTTCTCCATTGACAGTATTTCGAAGCTTGCTCGTAACTAATGCAAACAACCGGGTAATCCCGAAAAGCCTTATGCGAACCATAGAAATCATAATCCATTAAATAATTCTTTCCAAGTTGAAGCCAAAGTGATGTATCGGGAATAGCAGCTTTATATTCTTCACTTTCTTTCCCGTAGGTCCGTCCGAGCCAATATTGGTATTCATCCCAATGAAAATTTGTCACCTCGCTTTGATCTATTCCCGATTTAAGGTCCAGGAAAATAATTCCGGGAACTCTATAGCCGTCGCACCAGGATTTCTCCTTTTTTGACTCAGTACTGCATAAAAGTCCGGTCAAAATTCCGAGGCACAGGATTAAAGGTATGATTCGCATGATTGCTATAAGTGAAATCATTTCTATTGGTTACTAAGATAAATCTTTTTATTCGTCGCACTATCAATATAAAAATAATCAAATAATGATTAATTATTAATCAATTAGTTCTTTTTTAGTATTTTTGCTCTATGGAAGAGCGAATTCGAGAAAAGCTAAATATCCTGGCAGATTCTGCCAAATACGACGTTTCGTGCTCATCCAGCGGCAGCGACCGGAAAAATGAGAATAAAGGACTCGGAGATGCATCTGCTTCGGGGATTTGTCATACTTACACGGAAGACGGACGCTGTGTTTCCCTGTTGAAAATCCTTTTGACCAATCACTGCATTTTCGATTGTGCATATTGTGTTTCCCGCAAGAGCAATGATGTGAAACGTGCTGCTTTCACGGTGCAGGAAGTGGTTGACCTCACGATTGGATTTTACCGCCGGAATTATATCGAAGGCCTGTTTTTGAGTTCCGGGATTTTCAAAGACGCAGATACTACAATGGAACGATTGGTCCGCGTGGCGAAAAAATTACGTACCGAACACCGCTTCAACGGTTATATCCATTTAAAGACCATTCCGGGTGCAAGCGACGAGTTGATGCATGAAGCCGGATTGTATGCAGATCGTTTAAGTGTGAATATTGAACTGCCTACCGAGCGCGGACTGAAATTGCTGGCTCCTGACAAGACTTTTGAAACTATGGAAAAGCCAATGGATTTCATTTCGAATACAATCACTGCATTGGCTGATACACGCAAACACATGCTGAGTACTCCAAAATTTGTTCCTGCCGGACAAAGTACGCAAGTCATTATTGGTGCCACTGACGAATCCGATTTGGAGATCATTCATACTGCGGATCGTTTTTACCGCGGATTTAATTTGAAACGTGTTTACTATTCGGGTTACGTTCCGGTATTGGCCGACGAGCGGCTTCCATCGCTTTCCGTCCAGGTTCCTTTGCTTCGCGAAAATCGGTTGTATCAAGCCGACTGGCTGATGCGTTTCTATGGTTTCGGGGCAAATGAAATTTTGGATCCGAATTCCCCTTTTCTGGATTTGGACGTTGATCCGAAATTTAGCTGGGCCCTGCGCAATCTGCATTTATTTCCGCTGGATGTCAATACCGCCGACCTGGAAATGATTCTCCGTGTTCCCGGAATTGGAGTGCGTTCCGCTCAAAAGATAGTTGCGGCAAGAAAGTTCAGCCGGTTGGGATGGGAAACTCTGCGGAAACTGGGTATTTCCCTCAACAGAGCCCGTTACTTCATTGTTTGTAAAGATCCTGCGCTGGAAACAAAAGAATATGCCCCGGAAACATTACGTCATTTGGTGCTTTCAAACGGGAAATCCAAGTTCAACGATTTGTGGGGAACACAAACATCCCTTTTCGGATGACCTGGCTGCTTTACGACGGTAGTTTTGAAGGATTGCTTACTGCCATTTTTGAAACATACGAATACAAATGGGTCGACGTTCACATTCGCAAAGAAGGATCGGAAGTAGCACAGCTCTTTGCCGAAATCCGCACAGTTTGTACTGATGAATCGAAAGCCAAACGCGTCTGGGATAAATTGGTCCAACTGCTCGATTCAAAAGGTATGCGCACCTTATGGACTGCCTGGCTCAGCGAGCTCGAAACTATCGAAGACACGATTTTGGGAGTTCTCCGATATGCTATCGGGATGAAGCAGGATGTTTTGAAGGATTATGGAAACCTGCACGTCATCCAGCTTCAGCAAACCGTGAAATCAGTTGGTCGGGAAAAACACCGCATGGAAGCTTTTGTGCGTTTTCAGCTGACAAAGGACAACATTTATTTCTCTGTCATTGAACCTGATTTCAACGTGCTTCCATTGATCCTCACTCATTTTAAGAATCGGTATGCCGATCAGCGCTGGTTTATTTTTGATTCCCGCAGGAATTATGGAATTTACTACGATTTGGAAGAAGCAGCATTCGTTGATTTTGTTCCAAATTCACTGCTTTCACCAAACGGAGTTTCTTCGGATGCTTTCGGTGATGGTGAAGATCTTTTCCAAAAACTGTGGGGCGATTATTTCAAAAGCACCAATATTGCAGGGCGGAAAAACACCAAGTTGCACGTGCAGCATGTTCCTAAGCGGTATTGGAAGTATTTGGTGGAAAAGCAACCGCAATAAGGCTCTCTAAAACAGCTTCAATCAACAATTTATCCACTTCACTCAACGCTTTTAGTAGTAATTACGTTATCTATTCAGATAACATCTATATTCATCAGATTACTACAACCCAATGAGCGCATTACGAAGTTTTTTCTTTTCTTTATTATGCTTACTCCCTTTAAAAGGGTTCACTTCCCCTGTATTATTGATCAATGAAGTTTCTCAAGGAACCCAGGACTCACAGGAATATGTTGAGTTTATCATCCTTGGTTTTCCGGGCTGTGGCACAAACGCAACAAGTATGAATCTCCAGGGCCTTAGCATGGACGACGATAATGGTGATTTTTCAGCTCCTTCAGGAATAGGGAACAATATTACCACTGGGTCTATCCGGTTTTCCTACAATACATTCTGGTCTGGTATTCCTGTCGGGACACTTATTGTCATTTACAACGAAGCAAATAGAAACCCTTTAATTCCACCAGACGACATCAGCATAACCGATGGTAACGGAAGACTTGTACTTCCTGCCAATTCGCCCTTATTGGATGGTTCCGCAGTCAGTCCTTCAGTAGGTAACCCCGCAGCAATAGGTCCTTGGGTGGCGGGTGGCGGACTTTGGTCTTACATCAGCATGGAAAATGCCGGAGACAGTTTCCGGGTTCATCATTCATCAGCTATCCCGCAGGTTTGGTTTCATGCAGTATCCTGGGGAACGAATTCCTGGAACAATGTCGCAACAAGCGATTATTATTATCCGGGATCAGCTGCCGGGATGGTTTTTTCTGCGGGAGCTTCACCTGGTTATCTCGGTGGATGGTCTGCCCTTCCTGCTGCAACGAATCAAACTCCGGGATTCCCCAATAATGCCGCGAATGCGCAGTTAATCACTTCTTTAACAACTATTGGCCCGCCTATTTCCGTTGCATTAACAGGTCAGCAAGAAACGTGCTTTAATGCATGCGATGCTGTCGTGATGTCACAGGTTAGCGGAGGCGTACCTCCATATATTTACACCTGGAATG
Organism: uncultured Flavobacteriales bacterium; assembly: GCA_946479285.1. The sequence goes on from CAMLFH010000010.1 coordinate 68,907, forward strand.
TTCCGACTACAAGTATTAATATACTCACGAACAAATGTGCCGGAAATTACACACTTCTTATAACAGACGCAAACGGTTGCACAGGTACTGCTCAAATTACTATAGAAGCCACCGAAGAACTCCAGGTTTCTGCAACTCATACGGACGAAACCTGCACGGGCGAATGCGACGGAACCGCAACTTTGGCTGTAACCGGCGGAACCGGTAACATCACTGTCAATTGGTTCTCGGGAGGTTCCGGCTTAACGAGTTCTGACCTCTGTCCTCAAACATATGGCGCTACCGTTGAAGACCAAAACGGATGTGCAGCAGATGTTTATGTAACCATTCTTCCTGCTCCTGCAATGAACAGCTCTGTTTTTTCCGCCGCCGGCCCATACATTGAAAATTCTCCGCCTGTTCAACTTCAAAACAGCATATCGGGAGGGATTTATACAACCGGTGATTGTTCAAACTGCCTGACCCCGGATGGAACATTTGATCCTTCTTCAGCAGGAATCGGAGTTTTTGAAATCTGTTATACCATTACGAATGGTCCGTGTTCATCCACCCAATGCCAATCAATCAGTGTAAATCCCTGCACTCCTTTAGAAACAAACGAATCTGTATATATCTGTGAAGGAGATTCCATACTCCTTTTTGGAAACTGGCAATCGCAACAGGATCTCTACTCGCAAACATTCCAGGGAATCAACTGCGACAGTACACATAAAATAAGCCTGCTTCACTATAACGTCCCGGACACCTATTTATTCTTAGATCTTTGCGAAGAAGATTCCCTTTTTGTATTTGGGAACTGGATCGATTCATCCGGAGTTTTCAGCCAGGAAATCGAATCCTCCGAAGGATGTTACTATACTAAATACATTACCGTTACGGAAGTATTTTGTCCCGATGAGGCCCTTATTTATATTCCCAATACCTTTACTCCTAATGGCGATCAGATAAACGATGTTTTTCACATCGAACTTTTGGGAGCTATTATCGAAGAAGGAGCTATTTTTAACCGTTGGGGAGAACAAATCGCACATTTTGACACGGACAATCTTCTATGGAACGGAAATACTGTTGACGCACAACCTTGCCCCGACGGGATTTACACCTATCAGATCCGTTATTCAACAATCGACGGACTTATTGAGCAATCTACAGGACATGTAACCCTGCTTCGCTAATAGGATCATTCGATTCACGAAAATAATTGCAGGTCCATTGGAAGGGAAAATCAGTTCCTATTTTGTAATTGTTACCTCTTTACGCCTGATATCACGCATGACTAAAATAACCAAAACGCTCTGTGCAGCTGCGAAAAAGCACCACACGGAAACCAAATATGCTTCGTAAAAAACTTCCGTGGTTACTAATGAAACAACGTTGACCACCGCAAGAACGACTGCATTTTTCCAACTGGAAAAGAAGGGCGAAATGACTATCGCAGCCAGATACAAAGTACCGGTTACAGCAAGCATTATTTTGGACCAGCCAATTTTATACGCAATGTGGCATCCATCAATTTGTGCACTCGCCTCCAGGAAAAAAAGGCGGTAACAAAGTATGACTGAGCATGCAATTCCGACAAACAAAAAATAACGAATGATTTTCCGCTTTTTAAGTGATGGTTCTATAGAAAGAATCGAAAGCGGAATAAAGAACGGCCAAATAACCTGGGCAAATACGAGAAAGGCATATTTGGACGGTTCGTGCCAACTGGCATAATCCGGGTTAGTTAAGGAAGTCCAGACAAATCCTTCACAAATCTGCTGAATGGCAAAGAGCAAGGGCATAGACGCAAAGATAAGGTGGGCAGGTTTGCGTACCTGGCTGATGGAAACAATTCCGCCAACCGTTAAAACTGCTCCCGCTATAAAACTTGCATTTGCTGAAAAACACATACCTGGTCTGAAAATGGATTAAAGAAATATACTATTTATCAAAGCAAGGGAACAAATTCGTTCGCTATTTTTAACAGAATACTAATTGGTTTTTGCCAGGTATACTTTCACAAAAGCAAAGAGCGCGGCAGCTCCAAAAATGCCACAGCCAAGCGCCCCACCGTTTAATCCGGTATCAGCTACTACTTCATAAGAACTAGTGGGTGAAACTCCTGTTACGAAATAATTCCTCCTTTCTAGTCCAAAAGCAATACATCCTATAAAGCCGCCTAATGCCAGCACAAACAACATCATTAAAATAGCTGCTGTGGGTTTCGCGTTTGATTTTTCATTCATAGTAACGAATTTAAGGTTTAAATATACAAATAGAATGATGTCATCGCTTTTTAGAATAATTCCTTCTTGATTTTCCCACTTTCAACTATTTTTGCTAGTATTGAAAAAGCTGACAATCACCCTTTTTACTGAAAAACGCATAATCGAACTAGTAAATGCATACAATTTTACCTTTTCTGCTTGCCATGATCGCCGTGATCGTACTGCTGAACATGTGGGCGGCCAAACTGCGAATTGCTTACCCGATCTTATTGGTTATCGGCGGATTATTGATCAGTTTCATTCCGGGTTTGCCAATGGTAAAAATCGATCCGGACCTCATCTTTTTCATCTTCTTACCTCCCTTATTATTTGAAGCTTCCTGGTCGGTTTCCTTCAAGGAAATGCGAAAATGGTGGCGGATCATTGGCAGTTTTGCATTTTTGGTAGTCTTTTTCACGGCTTTGTCGGTTGCAGTTGTTACGAATCACTTCATTCCCGGATTTTCCATTGCTTTAGGATTCTTACTCGGTGGAATTGTTTCTCCACCGGATGCTGTGAGCACGGGTGCTATTACGAAATTCGTCAAGATTCCCAAATCCACATCCGCTATCCTGGAAGGTGAAAGTCTCCTAAACGATGCTTCTTCGCTGATCATTTTTCGTTTCGCCCTGATGGCAATCGGTTCCGGGCAATTTATCTGGCACGAAGCCGCTTTGAGTTTTGTTTGGATGATCATCGGTGGGACAGGAATCGGGTTGATAGTGGCCTGGCTTTTCGTAAAAGCACACAAACTGCTTCCAACCGACGCTTCATCGGATATTGCGCTGACTTTGATCGAACCGTATTTCATGTATTGGATCGCAGAACAATTGGGATGTTCGGGTGTATTAGCGGTAGTAAGCGGCGGATTGTACATGTCGGCCAGAAGTTTGGTATTCCTGAACAGCGCCAGCAGGATCCGGGGATTTAGTTTTTGGGAGAGTTTCATTTTCATACTGAACGGGATTGTTTTCCTTATCATCGGCTTGGAACTCCCGGAAATTGTATCCGGCTTGAAAACAGAAGGAATTTCATTGGGAACTGCAATCGGTTACGGTGTACTAGTTACCGTGGTCTTGATCCTTTCGCGGATCATCAGTTCTTATACGGCCATGGTTTCCACGCTTATTTTTCGTCCGAGTGTAGCACCCGGAAGAGGAGGATCTCTAAAAAACCGGCTCCTGCTTCCATTGATGCTCGGCTGGACCGGCATGCGCGGAGTGGTTTCTCTCGCAGCGGCTTTGGCAATTCCTATTACCCTGCACGGAGAACCTTTTCCTCACCGCAACCTGATCCTATTCATCACTTTCGTGGCAATCCTGCTTACATTGGTAATCCAGGGACTTACACTTCCCTACTTCATCAATCGCCTGGGTTTGTTTGATACTTTCATGAATGAAGAAGCCGAGGAAGCAACCCGCCGGGAAATGAAACGCGGTTTGAAGCAGCACGTGTTTGAGTTTTTGAAAAAGAAACAGGAAAACGAACTGAAAGATCACGCTGGAATTGAATTGTTCATGCGTCATTGGGAAGAAAAAGCCAAGGTTGCAGATGACAGCTGGATGAATGATAAAACAAAAGCGATTTTCATCGAAATGCTCGAGGTTCAGCGGGAATATCTGACAGAGCTCAATAAAGATCCAAAGATTAACGAAGAGATTATCCGGGCTCAGTTATACCAGATTGATTTGGAAGAAGAACGAATAAAAAGCATTTAAATTCACTTTTCTCTTCATCATATTATGATATCCTATTTTTATAATATCATTATATAATGATATCGTGATATAACGAATAACTTTGAAAATCAAAGTAAAGAATCTTATTCGGTCATAATGAACAGCAATAAAAACTCAAATCTCCCAACAATAACTCTCGGGATTCATCAAAAATCACTATGAAAATTGCCTATACAGGCGCTCATTGCGTCGGAAAAACAAGTCTTGCAGAGAAACTTCATTCACTGTTGAAAGAATTCATTTTTGTCCCCGAACCATCTGTGGAACTGGAAGAACAAGGCCATCTTTTCTCTGAAACACCGAATTTGGAAGATTTAACTGTTCAACTCGAATATGCACTTGAACGAATAGAGGTCGATGAGCCGGAAGTTATTTTTGACCGCTGTCCGCTCGATCTCCTGGCTTACATTCACGTAATTGGCGGGGCCGAGGCATCCCGGAATTTCTACCTGAAAGTCAAAGAAGCGATGGACGAAATTGATCTGCTGGTTTTCGTTCCGGTTGAAACTCCGGATCTGATCGACTGTCCTGAATCAGAATTCCCAAAACTCCGGAAACAAGTCAACGAATTACTGGAAGAATGGATCGAAGCGTTTGACCTGGAAACGATTACTGTGAAAGGAACCTTAGCTGAGCGTGAAAAGCAGGTAATCCGAATATTCCTGGAATTGAAGGAAAACCTGGAGTGACCTCTTCCACTTCTTAAATTATCTTAATTCGATTCTATCACTGCTCTGATTTTCTTAACTTCTTCATACTAAAAAGTATATTATGAAGGAAAAGATCCGGACTTTCGACGATGAGAAGACTTCAGGAAGCAATACTTCCATTTGGATGCTGAAAACTGTGAAGGACAAGTTTAAACCGCTTTCCGAACCCATGCAAACAGACGTATTAATAGTTGGTGGGGGAATTGCAGGTTTACTAACCGCATACGAGCTTCTCGACCAGGGAAAAAACATTATTCTTGTGGAAGATGGCGAGATCGGGAGCGGTGAAACCGGAAGAACATCCGCACATCTCACCTTTTCACTCGACACTCAATACAGCGATCTTGAATCCCGTTTTGGGGCTGAAAAAGCAAAACTGATAGGCGATGCTCATAAAGCTGCCATTGACCGGATTGAAGAAATTGTTGATCGTGAAAAAATTGAATGTCATTTTAAGCGGGTCGACGGTTATTTATTTGCCCATCCATCCGATGAAGAATCAGTTATCGAAAACGAATTTGAGGTAACAAACCGATTCGGTTTGAATACATATCTCCTTGAAACGATACCTGGGTTCGAAAAAGGCGGTAATAAACGATGCCTTCACTTTCCGCAGCAGGCACAATTCCATATCCTGCTTTTTCTTCAGGCATTGGCAGAGGTGATCATCCGGAAAGGCGGACAGATATTTACTCATTCAAAAGCCAAAGAGTTTACAGAAAACAGTGTCAAAGTAAATGGATTCACTGTAAAGTCCAAACAAATTGTACTGGCTACCAATACGCCGGTTGCAGGTCCTTTATCAACTCATGTAAAACAATGGCCTTACAGAACTTATGCCATCGCTGCTAAGGTTCCCAAAGGAAGTATCAAAGAAGCGCTTTGGTGGGATACGGGCGACCAGGATGCTCCGTGGGTACAAAAACCTTATCATTATGTGCGGACCGAACAAGGAGTAGGAGAAGATGATTACCTGATTGTTGGCGGAGAAGATTACAAGACCGGCCAGGAAGACCGCGAAGAAATAGCACCGGAAACACGTTATAAAAACCTGGAAACATGGGCAAAGAAGCATTTCCCTTCCATTTCGGGCATTGCGGCAAAGTGGTCCGGACAAGTCATCGATACAGTAGACGGATGCGGTTTTATTGGTCTGAACCCGGGAAGTGAAACCACCTATATTATTACGGGAGATTCCGGGAACGGAATAACCAATGCCGCTATTGGTGCGCTGATCATTACAGACCTTATCCGCGGAAAAGAGAATAAATGGGCCGAAGTATTTGATCCATCGCGAGCTGTTTTTGCACATGCACCGGGAGATTTTTTAGTGGAAGCCGGAAATATGATGCGCCAGTACGCAGATTGGCTCACCCCCGGAGACCAGACAACCATGGAAGAATTGAAACCGGGTGAAGGTGCAGTATTGCGGGAAGGATTAAAGAAAATAGCTGTTTACAAAGATGAGAACAATCAAATTCACACGTGTACGGCAGTGTGTGCGCATTTAGGTGCAATTGTGCAATGGAATGCGGATGAAAAAACATTTGACTGCCCTGCTCACGGCTCCCGGTTTACCGCATTTGGAAAAGTCATTAATGGTCCTTCAAACGGTGATTTGGGAGAGAAAGACATTTAAGTTCCTCATTGTAAATTAAACTTTTTTGTTTGCCAAACGTCTTAATGCCAATGAATGAAAACGAAAAACCGGAATTCTGGGAATCCAGCTTTATAAGCAAACAGGAAATGTGGGGATTTTCTCCCGCTCGCTCTGCTATTCTAACCAATCACCTTTTCATTCAGAAAGGATTGAAAAACATCCTCATCCCCGGAATTGGTTACGGACGAAATGCACAGATTTTCAGAGATAACGGAATGGAAGTCACGGGAATCGAAATTTCCCAAACTGCCATTGAGCTGCTGCGGAAACATTACGGAGAAGAAATGACTCTTCATCACGGCTCCGTAACAGACATGCCTTTCGATAATAAACGCTACGACGGGATCTTTTGCTACGGCCTGATCTATCTACTGGATGAAAACGAACGCGCAAAGCTCATTCGGGATTGTTACAACCAACTTGCAGAAGACGGCTACCTGGTTTTCACAGTCGTTTCCAAAACTGCCAAGACCTACGGAAGCGGAAAATTAATTGGCAAAGACCGTTTTGAGCAATTCGGCGGGGTTAATATCTTCTTTTATGACCGGGATTCGATCCGGGAAGAATTCGGCGAATTTGGGTTGATAGAGATTACGGAGATCGAAGAGAATATGCCTTTTTACATGGTTGTTTGTAAGAAATAATGAATGATTTGATTCACCACTCCACAGATTCACTGTATTCTTGCCCTTTGTAATCGAAAAAATCCCGCACCTTCACTTTTTCCTCCGTTTGGATATTGAACTTCCAAATAGCGGGCTGGTCTCCCCAGGGATCGGTCAAAATCTCTACCACATCATCTTCCACCTGGCGAATGTCGTGGATCCAAATCAAATCGGGATCTTCCAGGAATTTCAATTCGTTGTTCTTCCAGATCAATAGACGATCTCCGCCCACAATGGCCCACTCGTTGACTAAGCCCAAAAATCCGATGGCGGCCTCTCCGTAAAAAGAAACTCTCCAGATTTCTTCGTGACTGTCCTTATCAAAAAGAAAAACTTCGTCGTGTTCCTTAAAAAGAACATGTGGGTCTGTTTCTGAAAGCGGAATTGGATGCATGTCAGTTTAATAGTTCGGTTTATTTGAATCTTATGGTTTCCCCTTTAAAAGGCTGCGAGATCCAATTGTCTATCATCGCATTGAACAAGTCCGGGTTAAGGGTTGGCATGCGGTGAACTTCTCCGGGGAAAATATTCAGGTTGGCAAAACGGATATTGCGGTAAATCCAAAGCGTATGTTCTTCCGGGATCACATCTCGGTCACCGGAAGTAATGAGTACCGGAATAGCGATTTTCTTTAAATCTTCCGCTTTGATGTGCGGTTGGAATTCCATCATGCGGTATTTCTGCTGCTCCAGTTTCCAATTTTTCGTGGTGTCTCCTTTTGCCAGCATCGTTTCTGCTTCTATGCGCTTGTCATGGATCTCTTTCACCGATTGAGCAAACAGTCCATCCGGTTCTGCATTGGCTGAATGAGAAACCAGCTGTTTCAATCCTTCCGGGTAATAAATAGCCATCAGCAAGCCAATAATGCCGCCATCACTTTTCCCGATGATCGTCACATTTTTCAACTTCAGTTCTTTTATCAGAACCGACAAATCATTTGCCTGCTGCATGTAAGTTAGTGAGTCGGTTCCCAATTCCGAATTCCCGCGACCGCGGCAATCTACCGCAATCACCTGGTATTTCTTCGAAAAGTGTGCAATCTGCGGAGTCCAGCCTTTGATTCCCGTTCCGTTTCCATGAATCAATAAAATAGGATCTCCTGTTCCATAGATTTCATAATATAAATTCACTCCGTTGATCTTTATAAACTTCCCGGCTTCTTTGTTAGAACCATACGGAATGGGATTCTGTGAAAAGCTCGTAAGAGAAATTAAAATCAGCGTAAAAAGCAACAAGAAACGATTCATAATTGAATGAATTTTAGACGAATTAAAAATACAGATTCTCATTCAAACCGAATCTTTTTCAGTCTTTTAATTCGATTTACACTAATTTTACGGAATGAATGTCTATTCTACACTACAAATTGGTAGTTTCCACTCAAATCATTGCGAAGATTTCACCATTACCTCCCAACTGGGATCCGGAAAACGATTAATTGCTGTTATGGATGGATGCACCATGGGAGAAGAATCCGTTTTCGCAGCCATTCTTGCAGGAAAAATCCTGAAAAACAGTAGTAAAAAGTACTATTATCAGTTTAGGGAAAGCTCAGAAAACCAATCCCTGAAGATCTATTTGAAAGAAATACTTCGTGAATTGGTCGCGGAAATTAAACAGATTAAGAATCAGCTTGGAATGGAAACCAACGAACTGCTGACCACACTGATCCTTGGAATTGTGGATGAAAACAACTCAGAGGCTGAACTGCTTGTAATTGGAGACGGTTTGATCTGTGTTGACGGAAAATATACCGAGTTCGAGCAGGGAGACAAACCGGATTACCTGGCGTACCATCTCAGCGAAAATTTCGACTCCTGGTTCGACCAACAAAAGCAATTTCTTTCCGTTTCATCCTTTTCAGACCTGTCTATTTGCACTGATGGAATTTACACCTTTAAAAATTTCGGAAATTCACGGGAACAAAAAGAGGAAGAAGTATTCAAATCCTTTCTATTCGAAGACAAAGAAGGTAGCGGACAGGAAAAATTCTTAGACAATAAACTACTCTTCATTCGGGATGAATGGAAACACGCCCCAAGCGATGATCTGGCAATTATTCGAATGATCAAATAGAAAATAAAACTGCATATTTATGGAATTGGAAACACTTTCTCATCTCTATGCAAACAATTACTTATGAAATCCTATTTATTCGTTCTTTTTTTCTTGCTTTCGGTGAAGAGTTCCTTCTCTCAGACCCCGCCTGTCGACAGCTCCAATAGCATTAAATGCGGTGACTCATATTTCATCATTGATACATGCAAAATTCGGAGCTCTGCCTCTATTTCCGGAACAATTGTAAAAGATCAGGAGGTCGATCCGGGCGGCACTCCGGCAAATCAGGAAGTAAGTCCTCACGACAGCGGTATTAACTTCAGAAACTGCCGGGGCGATTTCAGTTATTTCTACATCGATGGAATCAAAGTTCGCGGAAGTTCAACCCTTCCCAAATCAGCTGCCGAAGAAGTGCAAATTATTACTGGAGGAACCGGAGATTTTGGTGATCAGACAGGCGGGATCATTCGTCCAAACCCTGCTCCTATAAGCGTTCCAAAAACGAGTGATAAAGAGCAAAAATTGGCGACGGAGTAAATCCGTAATCATAAATACCGTACTTCAATCCCTTTAGCCTCAAATTCCGTCTTCATCTTCGGTTCGCGCTCATAAAACAGGACCACTTGTTTCAGGTTCGGAAGCAGTTTCACATCTTCTGTGGAAGTAATAGTGAACTCATCCCCTTCTCCATCCCAAAAGGGAGTAATTTGGTGATAAGCCTTATGATAATTTTGATCCAGGATTTCAACCTTATTCAATAGTTCCTGCGGAATCTCCAGTTCTTTGAAAAACTTCTTCGCTTCGGAAATGGCTCTTGAAGGATGTTTTGCACGATCAATTTTTTGCCATTTTTCAGGTCCAACAGCTGATTTTACATCAAAAGCAGGTTTTAGCAGATCATTACTGTACATCAGCTGCTGAATTATGGCTAATTTAAAATTGAAATCTTTGAGTTTCGGCATGCAGGAGAATTTATTCTGAAATATCGGGAATTTGAAGGAATTTTCAAGCTTAAATACTACATTCGCTTTGTATGATCATCATTTCCATACTTATTGCGCTGGCATCACTTGGTTGTCCCTTCCTGATCTTCCTGGATTATCACAAACGGGAGAATATTCACATATCGCTAATTTATGTGATTGTCTTTTTTGTTGTGATTTTTTTAACACATAACTTCATCAATCATTACGGAATGATCCTTGCGGCAATGGCTCCGCTATCCATACTTATTCTTTGCATTATCAAAAAGAAACGTTGACAATCAACTAATTATATAATCGCTAGGGAAAACCCCTGATTTTAATTTTTTATGGATCGCGCAATTAAACTTCGCGTTAAAACAGTAGCTTTGCACCGAATTTTAAATTACTATTCATGAAGAAAGTACTACAATTATCAATTCTTGCGTTTACATTTTTGTTAAGTTTCAAAGCTTATGCACAACCTTGTGCTGTTGTCCTCAGTGCCTCAGACTCACTGGTATGTTCCGGAGACAACATCACTCTTAATGCATTTGCAAATGGGCCTGATGTTCAACTTATGGCTTCCAATACGGCTGGAAACAACCACCGTGGGAACATGTTCGACATCGTTGCAACAAATGCAGTAACCATCCTTTCATTCGATGCTTCTCCAATGGGGAGTACTACCATTGAGATCTACTACAAAGTAGGTACATGGAACGGGTTTGCTAATACGCCTGCTGCCTGGACCTTTGTAGGCTCAGCGCCTGTGCCTTATACAGGCGGATTCTCAGCAGTACCGGTAGATGTAAACATCACTATTCCGGCAGGACAGACTTATGCGTTCTATGTAACTTCGAATACTTCAGCTGTCAGCCTGAACTATTCGAATGGTACAAATGTGGGAAATGTTTATTCAAGTGATGCAAACATTACTTTCCTTGAAGGTGGTGGTTTGGAATACCCTTTTACACAAAATACAGGTGCCGTTTATCAACCACGTGTATGGAACGGGAATATCCATTATGCATTAGCTAACCAGCCGGGAAGTACTCTTACATGGGGAACGGGAGAAACTACGGCATCGATTCCTGCAACAGTGAACACTACAAGCACTTACACCGTGTCGGCAACTGTTCCGGGGTGTCCTGCGTTATTTGATACACTTGACGTTGTTGTCTCAATTCCACCGGTAACAGCACACGCACCAAATTTTGTTTGTGCGGAAGACAGTGTTATACTTTACGGAACAGGAGCAGTAAGCTACGCCTGGAACAATGGTGCGACTGACAGCGTTGCTTTCGAAGCAATGACTACAACAACTTACATTCTAACTGGTACTGATTCAGCTGGATGTGCACTTAATGACACCATTACTTTAAACGTAAATCAACTTCCAAACGTAAGTGCAGGTGCAGATTTCGATGTTTGTGAAGGAAATGATATTACACTCGAAGGCCAGGGAGCAGACACATACTTATGGAACAACAGTGTAACAGACAATACACCATTCGAACCGGCAGCTACTGCAACTTATGTTGTAACGGGAACAGATGTGAACGGCTGTATCATGACCGATACGATCACAGTAACCGTTAATCCGACACCAATAGTTTCTGCAGGACCAGATTTGGATCTTTGCCAGGGAGTGCTTCATACCTTTTCAGGAACAGGTGCACAAACGTATAGTTGGAACAACGGGGTAATTAATGGCACACCAATAGCTCCTCTAAATGGAATCTACTCAGTCACTGGAATAGACGCCAACGGATGTTCAGCAAATGATCAAATGACCGTTACTCTTCACAATGTAATGGCTTCGGTTTTTGCATCAGGAGGAGTAGTTACCGCAGGAGTATTGGTTGATATGACCGCTCAGTGGGTAAATTGTTCCGATATGTCCATCATTCCGGGTGCGACAGATGTGGTTTTTGAACCTACACATGGTGGAAGCTACGCTATCGTCATCCAGGACAATGTTTACGGTTGTATCGATACTTCGAACTGTGTACAGGTTGATTTCTTAGGATTGGAAGAAACTGCAGCAGCTGAATTAAGCATTTATCCGGTACCAACAAACGGTAAAGTTACCATTGCTTCAGCAGTCACAATCGAGCGTGTGGAGTTAATCGATATCCTTGGTAAAGTATTGGAAACTGCTCAGCCAAATGCACTTCAAACAGAATTAGACCTTTCTGCTTATGGATCCAACACGTTCTTTTTACGCGTTTACCGTGCAGGCCAGATGAACTTGCTGAAAGTTGTGAAGAACTAAAATAACTTCCTGATTGACATTCATAAAGTGTCAATTTACGTTTAAAAAACCTCAGTGAACTTTGATTACTGAGGTTTTTTATTTTTAATCACTAACTCATTTCTTTAACGAATTTTAAGCTTTCGGATCAGATCCAAAATCGATTTAATGCCGTAACTTTATTCATTCAAAAAGTACCGATTTTATCCAACAATCCGTTGACCGAATATTTCATCAAACTCAAGGTCAATCACAACTAAAAAACAAACAACGACATGCGCAAAGGATTTGTATTTACACCCTATTCCGCTCCAGAGCTATCGCCTTTTGATCGGCTCTTCGACATTTTCAAGGAGCTTATTACACACACATCGGGAGATTTCGACGAAGCCATAGACTGGTTACGCGTTCTGGACAAAGAATACGAACTCACCACTCCGGAATACACGATCGATGATTTTGTGGAAGACCTTCGGAAGAAGAACTACATCCGCGACAAAGCCGGTAAAGAAGGAAGCGGCGGAGCAGAAATTACTGCAAAAATGGAACGTGCTATCCGCCAGCATGCACTGGAACAGATTTTCGGGAATTTAAAGAAAAGCGGACTGGGCAATCACCGCACTAAGCACAGCGGGAACGGCGACGAACAAACGGGCGATTACCGGCAGTTCAATTTTGGCGACGGATTGGAAAAAATTTCCATGACTGAAAGCTTAAGAAATGCACAGATCAACAATGGAATGGGAGAATTCCAGCTCCATGAACGCGATTTGGTGGTCGAAGAAAGTTTCTACAAAGCACAGATGAGCACCGTTCTGATGATCGATATCAGCCACAGCATGATCCTGTATGGAGAAGACCGCATTACTCCTGCCAAGAAAGTAGCAATGGCTTTGGCAGAACTCATCAAGACCCGTTATCCGAAAGACACACTCGACATTCTAGTATTCGGAGACGATGCCTGGGCAATTGAAGCAAAAGATCTTCCTTACCTGGAAGTTGGACCTTACCATACCAATACGGTTGCAGGTTTAGAATTGGCTATGGATCTGCTGCGCAGAAAACGAAACACGAATAAACAGATTTTCATGATCACTGACGGGAAACCAAGCTGCGTGATTGAACCTGATGGCTCTTATTACATGAACTCAAACGGTTTGGATAAATACATCGTAGATAAATGCTATACTACCGCACAACAAGCGCGAAAACTGCACATTCCGATCACCACATTCATGATCGCCCAGGATCCTTATTTACAGCAATTTATTCAACAGTTTACGGCAGCAAACCAGGGAAAAGCATTCTACACCGGAATCCAGGGATTGGGACAAATGATCTTTGAAGATTACCAGACAAACAGAATTAAACGAATCAGAGGCTGACTTCGACTCCGCTCAATCACCTTGATCAGAGTGGATACAAATAATTTGTAAGGTGGCTGAGCGGAGTCGAAGCCACATTATCAAAATCACACAAACAAAACGTATGAAATCAATTAAAACATTGGGCGAATTAAAAGCCTCAGGATACCAAACAAAGAGCGTTAAAGAAGAATTGCGTTCAAACCTTATGGATTCATTAAAATCCGGGAAACAGGCCTTTGAAGGAATTCACGGATATGAGAATACGGTGATTCCGGAACTGGAACGCGCCATTCTTGCAAAACACAATATCAATCTATTGGGATTACGCGGCCAGGCTAAAACACGTTTGGCCCGCCTGATGGTAAACTTATTAGATGAATGGATGCCGATTGTAGCCGGTTCGGAAGTGAATGACGATCCATTAGCTCCACTTTCCCGTTATGCAAAAGATTTAATCGCTGAAAAAGGAGATGCAACTCCGATTGCGTGGGTTCACCGCGATGATCGTTTCGCTGAAAAACTGGCAACACCGGATGTAACAATTGCCGACCTCATCGGTGATGTGGATCCGATTAAGGCAGCGAACATGAAATTGTCTTACGCAGATGAGCGTGTGATCCACTTCGGAATGATCCCGCGTGCCAATCGCTGCATCTTTGTGATCAATGAATTACCCGATCTCCAGGCGCGTATCCAAGTAGCTTTATTCAATATTCTGCAGGAAGGAGATATCCAGATTCGCGGTTTCCAATTGCGTTTTCCATTGGACATTCAATTTGTGTTCACGGCAAACCCGGAGGATTATACCAATCGCGGAAGTATCGTGACCCCGTTGAAAGACCGTATAGGCTCCCAAATCCTGACACATTACCCGGAAACGATCCAGGTTGCAAGAACGATTACGGAGCAGGAAGCAAAACTGGAAGGTGATCAAAAAGAGAACATCACTGTTCCGGGATTAGCGATGGATTTGATCGAACAAATTGGTTTTGAAGCACGCGACAGCGAATACATTGATGTGAAAAGCGGAGTGAGTGCCCGGATGAGTATTTCAGCTTTTGAAAACCTCGTGAGTGCTGCCGAATTACGCGGACTGAAAAACAAAAGCCCGAAAACCAGTGTTCGTTTGGCAGATTTTGCAGGAATTATTCCGGCATTAACCGGTAAAATGGAATTGGTTTATGAAGGCGAACAGGAAGGAAGTACTTATGTTGCTGAGCAACTAATCGGAAGAGCGGTGAAAACATTGTTTGAGAGTTACTTCCCGAAAGTAGAGAAACTGGAAAAGCCCGGAGAAAGTGGCCCTTACCAGGAAATTGTGGATTGGTTCTTTGAACAGGATGAATTTGTACTTACTGAAGATGCAGATGATAAGACGTATCACGCTCAACTGGATTCTATTACACCTTTGGAAGCTTTGATTAAAAAATACCAGCCAAAAGTTGCTGCAGGTGAAAAACATTTCCTGAAAGAATTTGTATTGTGGGGCTTGGTGGAAAATAAGAAACTGAGCAAATCACAAATGGATAACCATACAACATTCAGTGACCAATTCAGTTCTTACGTGCGCGGCGGGCTGAATTAACAGAGAGAAAATAACAATGAGAATGAAGTTTTAATCTTCATTCTCATTCTGTTTCTCAATCTCTCTGCGTCCTATTTATTTCTGTTTTAAGATCAGCGTGTTCAAATAAGTTTCCGTACCGGTACCTGTATAATCTGTTTGAACACGATTGTATTCTGACTCCAATTGCAATTCCTTTGCTTTGGATTCCTTCACTTTATAAAACAAGGCTTTTTCGCCGATTAAATAGCTTATTGAACTGGAATATGGTGTTGTGCCTGAACCAAATGTTAACGCAGTAGTTTCATTCAAAACATTGAAAACCACACATTCATTCTTTTTGAAGTCATCACCTTTGTTATTACCCAGAAATGCCCATTCGCCACTCCTTTTAAAATTATTTGTGTTTCCGGAATAAGCATAGAATACTGTTCTCTCCCACGTCCATGTACCGTCCTTCTTGATACTGAACTCATTTAATTTTAAAGTACCTGAAGTATTATCCGAATAAGTATTCCCATCAGGATCTGTATGAGAATAGGTGCTTTTATAGTTGGTTTCCGTATAAGAATTGCTGAAGGTTGTTTTACTTCCATCCTGAAATAACGTTGCACCCTTAGACTCGTCGGAAGTCACTTTCCAGTCATTCGTCAGTTTTCTGTTGGTTGTTTTACCACAGGAGGCTACAGCAAAAGCTATTATGACAACGGTAAGTGTTAGACAAATCTTTTTTCTCATGTGATTTAGTATTTGTTAGCGGCTTAAATATAGGAATATTTGGAACAAAAAAAAGGGAACCCAAATGGATTCCCTTTTCTATATCTTTCAGATAAGGCTGCATGAATGCTTGCCTTATAATCAAAAGCTTAGCTTTTTCTTATTCTCCAGACAAAGTAATTGTTGTAGTTCCAGTAACTGAATCAGAAGAACTTCCGAAAGTTGAAGTGTTACCGATTTCAGCCGTTAACTGCAATTCTTTTGCTTTAGACTCAGTAACAGTGTAAACCATTACCATCTCACCTGTTTTGTAAGTATCGCTTGTTGAGTAAGTTTGAGGGTTACCAGAACCAACAGTCTGAACTAGAGTTGTTGATGAAGTCAATGTATTGAACATTACACGCTCGTTCTTTTTGAAATCATCACCTTTAGTTTTACCAACAAAAGCCCAAGTTCCACTAGTCATCTCAGTTGTTTTGTTAGTTGTAGTAATTCCTACATTAGTGCTTGAAGTTGTCCAATCTCTTGTAGCTTTCCAAGTACCATCTTTCTCGATAGTCATTGTGTTAGCGTTAACTGTAGCTGTTCCTGTAGAAGTTGTTGTTGTACCATTGCTAGTTACTGTTTCAGTCATCGTAGCAGTAGTTTCAGTCATAGTTGTTGTTGAAACGGTCTTATCGCCATTAGCTTCAGTTTCTGTAGTAGTCTCATTGTACTCAGTTACTTTCCACTCGTTAGCCATTTTACCTTTGCTTGATTTACCACAAGAAGACAATCCAACTGTCAAAAACGCAACACTTAAGGTGCAAATAAAAATCTTTTTCATTTTATAAGTTATAAATTAGTTCGGCAAATGTACGACTATTCCGATTACCTCCAACCTTTTAATAAAAAGATAATAGCAGATTGCATGATACATCTATTATCTGGTGGTTTACAGTAAATAGAATGGGAGATTTCTTTAGTTGAAGTTCGTTTTTGACCTTTTTATTTCGCCTCCAGAACAATTTTGCGGTAAGTGGAAATCGTGTTCATACTGGAACTAATATTATCACTCTGAGAAGCTACATTTTTAGCATCCATTTCGAGTTCCAGCTTATCTTTTTTGGATTCGATGACCGTGTAAATCATTGTACTTTTTCCTGTGGTGTAGGTCAACTTATCCGTATAATCATCCACCACAACGCCGTCTTCGATTTCTATATCATGCAAATCTGCAGTCAGCACATTAAACAAAACCCGTTCATTCTTCTTAAAGTCATCTCCTTTTGTGCGGTCCAAAAAACTCCAAGTTCCGGTTTCTTTCAATATTTCCTGGTGTGTCCCGTTTGGAGAATTGTAAGTTGCATCTATGATCCACGACCAGGTCCCATCTTTGTTAATGATAAATTCATTGGTATTCATAACACCGGTTTCAGTATCGGTATATGGTGGTGGTCCGGATACATATACATAATCATCCGTTTCCGTGATGGTGCTTTCAGTCGTTAATAGTGTTGAAACATGTTTGTTGCCATTGGAACTTTCATAGGTTTCTTTCGTTTCCATGGAAGTTACTTTCCATTCATTGCTCATTTTGCCTTTGGTCGTTTTCCCGCAAGCAGAGATTGCTGCAGCTAAAAACAAAGCGCTCAACGTATATATGCTAATTCTTTTCATTTCTTTTTAGATTTTTGATTGATAATTCCCAGGAATAGATTTGCTACTTCTGCTTTAATGTCATACTTACAGATAATTTATCCGTATTTGTTCCCGGATTGGAGCCATAATCTCCCGTAATAGCAACATCATTCACCAATTCCAGTTCCATTTCTTTCTGGCTGGATTCTTTGATGGTGTAAATGAGCACGAGCTCGCCCGTCAGATAAGTATCATTACTTGCGAACTGGGAAAACACCACCTGGTTATTCATACCGATAGAAGTTCTCTTTGCTGAAAGGACATTAAATAGCAGGCGTTCATTCTTTTTGAAATCATCTCCCTTGGTTTTACCAACAAAGGTCCATGTTCCGGTTTGTTCGTAAATACTTTTGTTGCTGTAGCCATTTCCATTATCCTGGGTAAGGTCTTTGTTTAAACTCCAGGTACCGTCTTTTTTAAGGATCAGTTCATGTGTATTGACAGTTCCCGAATTACTGTTGACTACTGTATTTCCGCCATTTGAATTTGTAAACTCCTGGGTGTAGGTAGTTTCGGTCATGTTTGTAATGGTAGAACCTGATTGACCTCCCTGGTTTGAGAACGAATCATTTTCCAGGTAGGAAACAATCTTCCATTCATTGGTGACCTTTCCTTTGGTTGATTTTGCACAGGAAGCCATTGCGAAGGCTAAAAATGCAAGGCTTAGCACATAATTAATGATTTTTTTCATTTAAAATTAGATTAATTGATTACTGCCACTAAAAACTGTGATTCTGCTATTTTATTGTTTAATAAGATTCTACAGCACAAAAAAAGGAACCTGCCGAAGCGGATTCCTTTCTGATTTAAGTAGCCAGGATAAAGATCCTATTTACCTGTTAAGGTTATTTTTCGAACCAAACTATTGGAATTACTATACCCCGAAGTTTGTGTAAAAGCGTAGCTATTTTCCAATTCCATTTCCAAAGCATCTTTTTTCGATGCTGTAATGGTATAAACCATTACTTTTTCACCGGTTAAATAGGTTTCTTCGGTTGAATTAACAAAGCCTGCAGATTGTGTTTCCACTGTTTTAGACTGTAAAACGTTGAAATGTACCCGTTCGTTCTTCTCAAACTCATCTCCTTTTGTCTTGCGGAGAAAGCTCCAGGTCCCGCTTTGTTCAATCCTGTTTGTGTAAGCCGAATTACCGTTTGGATAGGTTACTTCCTGCACAGAAGACCAGGTACCGTCCTTTTTAATGGCCCATTCATGAAGTTTTACCGAACCAGGATATGAATTTGTTTCCACCGGGCCGTTGGAGGGTGTATAAACAGTGCTTAATGTAACACTGTTCTCAGTCATGGAAACAATGTTAGTTCCTTTTTCGCCGTTCGAAACAAATTCCATTTCTTCGTAATAGGAGGTTACTTTCCAATCGTTCACCATTTTCCCTTTCGTGGTTTTTCCGCAAGCGGAAATTCCTGCTGCCAAAAACAAAGCACTCAGGATATATATGGAAGTTCTTTTCATTTCTCTTAAGTATTTTAAGTCTTTATAATTCAAATTTCTTTCAGGCTCATCTTCTGAGTCAATGTTCCCTTACTGACTTCTCCGTTAGTGACAGTTTGATTGCCATTTTCAAGTTTCAATTCCAACTCTTTGCTTTTCGATTTGACGATTGTATAAATCATCATATTTTCACCGGTCAGGAAGGTAGTAGTACTCGAATTATTGCTTGCCAACACCTGGTCCTGAGTTTGAGAAGAAGTTCTTATTTGCGACAGGACATTAAAAACGATGCGCTCATTCTTTTTGAAATCATCTCCTTTTGTTTTAGCAGCAAAATTCCAGGTTCCGCTTTGAGTAGTCTTCAAAGTAGAATGCACCCACATTCCGCTCTGATTCCCTTCGAAGTACCATTCCTGGTTCCAGGTCCAGGTTCCGTCTTTTTTAATATCCAGGGCATTTGTAGTGACTTTTCCCAAACTTTCCGATGTGGTAGTTGGTCCACCCATAGGTGTCTGCTCGGAAAAAATGCTGATCGTGGTTTCAGTAAATGAAACTTTCGAATAATTCTCCCATCCATTGTTGCTAACATAAGTTTGTTCCTGTTCGGAAGAAACAACACTCCAGTTGTTGGCAATTTTAGCAGTGTTTGATTTACCGCAGGAAGCAAGACCAAAAATCAGAAGGGCTATGAATCCATAATGTGCGCGTGCTTTCATAATTAGATGTGTTAAATTGAATACTCTGTTGGTTGAAACGTAAAGAATCTTTAAACCGTTGGTTCGCTTTTTTATTTGATCAAATTGATATGACCTTTGAAAGCGGTTGGTAGCCCGAAACAATCCTCGTAAATCAAATGAACGGCGTAAATCCCATCCGGACAAATTTCCCCCCGGTAGGTTCCGTCCCACCCTGTAAAACTTTCAATTTCGGTAAAAATCTCTTCTCCCCAGCGGTTAAAGATGCGGACATCCCGGATTACGATATTTTCTCCTTTGAACTCAAAGCGATCGTTATTTCCATCGCCGTTTGGTGTAAAGGAATTCGGCAGGTAAAACAACTGTTCGTTTTGTAAATTCACGAAAATTGAATCCCATATTTCATTACAGGCATTAAAACCCCGTATTTGGTACCAACCAGATTCGGAAAGATGTGTTCCGATCAAACTTCCATCCGGGCCAAACAACTCCATGTTGTAGTTAGTTTCAATATGCAAAAGCGAAACGGATAATTGTCTTTGACAATCTTTGATCGAGTCTTCCGGAAAATAAAGATCAATTTCCGATAAACGGCGCACCTGCATGGAATCTGTAATACTTCCGCAGGAATTTGTCAGCGTACAGAAATAAATTCCTTCCTGAGAAATCCATTCAGCAGCAGTTTGAGATCCGGAACTCCATTGGTATGAACCGGGAGATCCCTGTGCAGTATAGGAAAAGCCAACTCCAATCTCGAAACAAGTGTCTAAATTTGAAGGGAGGTTTAACTCAGGAAAATAATTAATAATAATAGCAAATGAATCTGTTTTCGTTAAACAAATATCTGAAACAGCAATCCAGTAAATCCCTGAACTTCCAACGGAAAGTGTCGACCCGGTGGATTGATCGCTCCACAAATAATCGACAGGAGAAATAGCTCCGCTAACTGTTGGTGTGATCGTATAAAAACTTCCGTTCTGAATACAAATACCGGTATCTGCCTGCAGGCTGACTGCCAGAGAAGAACTTAAAAATTCAGGAATAATCGTATCGATCAATTCGCAGCATTTAGTATCCAGCACACGCACAAAAACAGTATCGGCAGTATTTACAACCAGGGAATTGCCGGTACCGGAAGTTCCGTTGGACCAATGAAAAACCGGATTGGTGAATCCGGCCGTATTTACCGAAATTGTTGATTGTGTGCATTCGGAGCTTTGGCCCATACTGATCGAAAGCCCCAAACACGGAGTATAAATCGGCTGATTCTGAAGCGTAACAATATTCATTACTCCCGGAATCGGTGCATAGTTGGTGTTATATCCTATTCCAAGATCTTCTATGGTGAGCGGAACATCCGTTACAGTCGGGAAAAGTTCTAAAACTTCCGAACAATCATTGATGGTATTCAACTGCTCATCCAAAATAATTTGATTGATATCCATGTCAGACAAACCGGCATAAAATTCGGTACTGACAAAATGATGAAGCCCAAAGGAAAAATCACTGTTTCCGCTAACCAGGTCGTTGGACCATCCGTTGATGTAAGAAATTCCCGGTTTCGAAACACCTACACACTTTTCGAAGGTTCCGTTTTTTTCCACTTTTACCACATACAATCCTTCAAAAGTTCCTTGTACACCACCGAATAAACCATAACTGCTCCCCGTTTCATTCAACCCGGATGGAAGCATCGTTGTAGCTCCCGGAATTTCATAGTTTTTGGCGAAAATAAGCGTTCCCAGTGTATCACATTTTAGTAAAATACCGTGATACGGGTTTTGGATTCCTGCCGGTGTGTAAATTTCCAGCAAAAGATTCAGATCTGAATCGTATTCGATGCGTCCTGGATTGTAAAAATCTGTAGAAGTGCCATTAACCGGAAGCAGTACATACTTTTCATCGAAAATATAGCCGTTCTCCTCAATCCCGATAATGATCGGAACTCTGGCAGCAGTGGTTGATTCAAGGTGAGAAGTTCCCGTAATAAACATTTTACCGTTAATCATTTCGGTTGCGTTTGTAAACCGGGTCTGAAAACTTGTCGGGTTTGGTACCGGAGGAGCTGAAAACATGCTGAATAATTGACTGATATCCCACACAATCTGACCGTTAGCAGATGAAACAGCCTGAACATGCCCATCAACAGATGCCGCATTCTCCAAATAACCTACCATAAAAAAAAGTCCGTTTGCATAACGCATACATGAAAAGTAGCGATTAGGTGCCTGATCGTACTTAGACCAGTAAAGTGATCCGGTTAGCGCATCCATTTTAAAGTAAAAAGTTCCTATTGACTGATTTCCCTGCTCTACGCGTCCACAGCCGAAAACGGTGTCTGCTTTCAAATCCAGAAAACTGATATGGACTTTATTAGAGGGATTGGAAGTAAATGACAGCTTCTTGCTCCAGATAACGCCCTGGTTCGATGAACCATCCTGTTTAACAACAAGTCCGTCATTATTAATCATTCCACCGATATAAGAATTTCCCAAAAGATCGGTAACTACATTTGCTGACACCTCATCATCAGTTGGATTTCCGATAAGTACCCCTTTTTCATCATTTTGAGAAAAAGCAGGCTTCGCCATGCACAGAAACCAGGAAGTCAGCGACAAAAGAAGTAGTGTTTTTATCATAATTCAGTAGTTAACGTGTTCAATAAAGCTAAGGCTATTTCGGGAAGTTTCCAGCTGGGAGGTGTTTTTCAAACTGAACGTCGGAACAGCAAAAACTGTTGATCACAAACAATTAAAACACTGATAAACAAAGTGATAAAACTTTAAAAGATCACTTGACAAATCAATTAATGAATAAACGACTCCCGTGTTCTGTCAATTCCATGTAGCCTGTGTCACGATCAGTTGATTGAATGGATTCCATAAAAAAGGAATCAGCCGCAACCAATTCCTTTCGTTTCTATAAAATGGCCGTTACTGCTCTTTCAACGTCATTTTGAGTGTTTTACTTTGTGTATTATCGTTAATTGACCCCATAAAAGAATAATGAAATGCAGATTCCATTTCTAACTGCAGTTCTTTTTTCTTCGATTCTTTCACTGTAAAGGTCATGGTGCTTTCACCTGTTAAATACGTGGTCTCTTCCGAATAATCAGTCAATACAGTTGTTTGATTCTTTTCAAGTGTTGATTTCTTATTGAGCAGAATATTAAAAACTACGCGTTCATTCTTCTTGAAATCATCACCTTTTGTTTTTCCAATAAAACTCCAGGTTCCACTCAAGTATCGTTTCGTGGTGGTTGTGAATGGATATCCCATTCCGGAATTTTCATCGTAATACAATTCCTGCGTCCATTGCCAGGTACCATCATTTTTAATGGAGAACTCATTTTCCTTTACTTCACCTGCACTTTCAGACGTATAAGTATACGGACCATCCACGCCCATTATTGTATAAATACTATAATTAGAAACTGTGGATTCAGTCATCGTAGTCTTCCAGTAATTTTCCATATCTGCCTGGACTGAAGTTGCTTTTTGTTCTTCTTCAATGGAAACGATCTTCCAATCGTTTGTGATTTTTCGTTTGGTGGTTTTCCCGCAGGAATTCATACCTACAGCCAGAAAAATCAAACTGAGTCCGTAAATGATGTGTTTTTTCATAATTAGATGGGTTAATTAAATGCTTTTAGACGATAACGTAATTCCATCAGTAAAGGGTTGGAAATTTCTCCGAAGATTATTAAAACCGTCTTCCAAAAAATATTGTTGTTCTTTTTTTTGTGCATAATGCGTTAAAATGCTGACCTTTGTAACAGAAAATAGTTTTAGAATGATTCGATTCATCTTTTTAGTCCCACTTATTATCACCGCCTTTAGCTTTATAGAGAAGAACGAAAAGAAGTTCACTGTTCAAAAATTACCCATCGCCGTTTCCACTCTTGAATTGGACGATACGCTGAGAATAAATGAGTTGGTATTTGCAGATTTCTTTTCTCCGAACGGAGATGGGTACAATGACAAATACATCATACTGAATGTAGAAAATTACCCGCTGGGCCACCTGAAGGTTTTTAACCGATGGGGAGAATTGGTTTACCATGCGGCTCCGTATAAGAATGATTGGGACGGAAAAACGAACCAAGCCAATTCACTGCTTGGAGGAGAATGTACACCGGGAGTTTATTATTTTGAATACGTGGATGGTATAGGAAATAAAGCATCGGGGAAAATAACATTGAAACGATGAAGAAAACCTGCTCCCTGTTGGTGATATTGGCTTTCACCTTTGTTTCCAATGCACAATTAAGAAGTATTTACAATCAGTACATGTTGAACCAGGGGATTTTCAATCCCGGGTACATGGATATTTCAACACGCTACAGCGCAACTGTCCATTTCAAAAAAGAATGGATGACAGTTCCCGGAACTCCCTTGACTTTTAGTGCGAACGGGCATTACCACGTTACCAAAAATCATGGAATTGGCGGAGTTGCCATAAACGATTATGCCGCGGGCGTTAATTCCCTGGAAATAGCAGGACTTTACAATTACCACGTGTGGCTGGGAGAAAAAACGGCTCTTGGTTTGGGTGTGAAATTCGGCTATCAGCAGCGCTCGATGAAAACAGATTACATTTACTTCAGCGAAAAAGAGCCTACTTTAGATAATCGTGTGACAAGGGGTGTAAACTTAGGAGTTGGTTTATCCATCCAATCGCAGAACTTTGATTTCGGGATTTCGATGCCGAGCATTTTCGATAATTCACTGGCAAATTCTTCTACTATTTATACTACTACCAACAATCATTTCTATTCTCATATCGGTTACAAGATCCGTTTTAACGACAACATTATTTTGTACCCCACTGTCATGGCAAGAGCAGTAAAAGGATCCGCGGTAAACTTGTCTTTCGACGGACATTTCCTTTTCGGGCAGATGATTTGGGTGGGCGGAGGCTACCAGTCTGACAATTCGGTTACGGGAAGTTTCGGGATCTTCCTGGAAAAAGGACTGCGCTTAGTTTACACTTACCAAACCAGTACATTCACTTCGCACCGATTGTTGGAACACTCGCACGAGATTACCATCAACTTTGCACGAACTATTGATGAGCTTCCTTTTGCGAAACGCAAGTTCACCACCCGCAAAGGCGGACAATTCCGGAAGAAACAAAAATGGTAGATCATCGCTGAAGGTTGTCCGCAGGCAGACAAACGACCCACATTTTCTTTACCGCTGATGCACTGATGAAAGCGAGCCTACCGGTCTCGCCGAACTCCAAATTATTGTCCGGATTTTATCTGTTAGTATGTATGATTCTTTTGTATTGCAGTTTTGGTTTGCGAAAATTCATCAATAACCCTACTTCCATTCCAGAAACATTCAGGTAATTAATTGTTTGTTCAAAATGTACATCGTTCAAATCCGACACGGTTTTTACCTCCAGGATAATTGAATCAAACACAACGAAATCGGCAAAGAATTGATGAGGTAGAACAATGTCTTTGTATCTCACTTGATATTTAACTTCACGAGCAAACAAAATTCCATTTTTCTTAAACTCATATTCCAGAGCATCCTTATAAACAATTTCTGAAAACCCAAATCCCAATTCGGTATGCACTTCCATACAACTACCAATAATCTCATATGTTTCCTCTTCCAATAAATAGTGTTCCATCCTATTTAAGTTAATGAAAAACATCATTTATCAAATCATTAATCGGATTTTTCTTCCAATCCAATTTAGAACAACACAAAAAAGGCGACCGGTAGGCGCCTTCACCATCTGCGCATCTGTGGTAAGAAAAAGCGATGTCTGCCTGCAGGCAACTGTGCAAAACGATGTACAGGGTTCAGATTATTTATTCTTCTTAGCACGGAAGATCAACAGAGGAACGATGAAGATTGCCAGCGTTAAGCCTGAAATGAAGAGGTCAAACTTCTCCGATTCAATCCATTCTGTGGAAGGAACATAATGTACCAGCAAAGCCAGGCACAATTTGATTCCCAGGATTCCGATCACCAAAAAAGCCGAATTTTCCAGGAAGGGATATTTCTCCATCAACACCACAAAATACTTCGCTACATAACGCATAGCAAGGATTCCAATGAATACTCCAATACAGATCAAAACAATGTTTTCAGAATAAGCCACTACAGCGAAGATATTGTCAATCGAAAAAACAATGTCCATGAACTCAACTGCTAATACGGTCGACCAAAAGACCCCGATCACGCCCACCGTTCCCCGGTAAATCCAACTTTTCTTTGTTTCTGCTACTTCCGAATCAATTTCGTCCTGTACACTTTTCGCTGTAAAATGCTTGATCGCCATGTAAATCAGGTAAGCACCTCCGATTGGTTTGAACCACCAAATAGTGAGAATCGATTTCACCAGTACCAATGCAAGTCCGCGGAAAACATATGCTCCCAGGATCCCGTATTTCAAGGCTTTTTCCTGCTGATCTTTCGGAAGACCTCTAACCATGGTTGCAAGTACAGCAGCATTGTCGAACGATAAAATAATTTCAAGCAGTAAAATTCCAAGGATCAGGAAAATCGCATTCAACGGATGCTCTGTCATTATTTTTGCAAATTCCTGGAATTGATTCATCATAGGATCGTGTCTCTACTTTTTTAAGAAATCCAAAGATAAGCTATAATTCAAAATGCAAAATGCAAAATGCAAAATAGATTCAAAAACCAGTAGCCTCACGAAGACAAATTTTGATCCCTCAAAACCAATTTCATCATTCGTAATTCGTAATTCGGAACTCGTAATTCCCTATATTTGTTACTATGGATTTCCAACTCACTTCTGATTTTAAACCGACGGGTGATCAACCGGTTGCCATCGAACAATTGGTTCGCGGATTGAATGAAGGGCACTTTGCTCAAACCCTGCTCGGTGTAACGGGAAGCGGGAAAACTTTTACGATGGCGAATGTCATTCAGCAGGTGGAAAAACCAACGCTGATCCTTTCTCACAACAAAACGCTTGCTGCTCAGCTTTACGGCGAATTCAAGCAATTCTTCCCAAACAATGCGGTAGAATACTTTGTCAGTTATTACGATTATTACCAGCCCGAAGCTTATTTGCCGGTTACGGATACTTACATTGAGAAAGATCTTCAGATCAATGATGAAATTGAAAAACTGCGGCTTTCTGCTACCTCTTCCTTGCTTTCAGGCCGAAGAGATGTGATTGTAGTTGCTTCTGTGAGTTGTATTTATGGTATTGGAAACCCAAACGAATTTGCGAACTCGATCATTCCTATTCATACAGGTCAGTCATTTCCCCGAAACAAGTTCCTGCTTCGTTTGGTAGAAAACCTTTATTCCCGAACGGAAGCAGAATTCAAACGCGGAACTTTCCGGGTGAAGGGTGATACAGTCGATATTAACCTGGCCTATGCAGATCATGCACTGCGTGTAGAATTTTGGGGAGATGAAATTGAGCGCATCCGAACGATTGACCCGGAAAACAACTCGGAAATTGAAGCTTTTCAAGAGATTAATATTTACCCGGCAAATATTTTCGTTTCCAGTCCGGCAACTACCCGCAGGGCCATCGACCAAATTGGTGAAGACATGGTGATCCAGGTGGAAAATTTCAAGCGTGAAGGAAAAATCCTGGAAGCAAAACGACTGGAAGAGCGTACTTCTTACGACATGGAAATGATGCGGGAACTGGGCTATTGTTCCGGGATCGAGAACTATTCGCGCTATTTCGATCAGCGTGCTCCGGGAACACGTCCTTTCTGTTTATTGGATTATTTCCCGGACGATTACCTGATGATTGCAGACGAAAGTCACGTAACGATGCCACAGATCCGTGCCATGTATGGTGGTGACCGGGCTCGTAAGATCAACCTGGTGGATTACGGTTTCCGGATCCAGGCGGCAATGGACAACCGTCCTTTGATGTTTGAAGAATTCCAGTCATTGATAAACCAGATCGTATACGTTTCTGCAACTCCGGCCGACTTTGAACTGGAACAATCCGAAGGCGTGGTGGTGGAACAATTGATCCGTCCGACAGGATTGCTTGATCCGATTATCGAAGTACGTCCGAGTTTGAACCAGATCGATGACCTCATCGAGGAAATGCAGGTCCGCATTGAAAAAGACGAACGAACACTCGTGACAACGCTGACCAAACGCATGGCCGAAGAGCTTCAGAAATACTTAGACAAATTGGGCATTGCCTGCAGATATATCCATTCAGATATTGATACGATTGAACGCGTGGAGATCCTGCGTCAGCTGCGATTGGGTGAATTTGATGTTTTGATCGGGGTGAACCTGCTGCGCGAAGGACTCGATTTGCCGGAAGTGAGCTTAGTAGCGATCATCGACGCGGACAAAGAAGGATTCCTGAGAAATGAGCGTTCATTGGTTCAGACGGTTGGTCGTGCAGCTCGAAACGTCAATGGTCGTGTGATCATGTATGCCGATAAAATGACGGATTCCATGAAGCGCACTATTTCGGAAACGGAGCGCAGAAGAGCCATGCAGATCGCTTACAACGAAGAACACGGATTAGTTCCTACCGCATTGAACAAATCCAAGGAAGTAATTCTTAAATCCACGAAAGTGGCAGACGGCGATCCGGAAACACGTTCTCAAAAAGCATATTACTCGCCCGAAGATGCCGGTTTAGCTGCTGCAGAACCCGTTGTGAACTATAAGGATCCGGAAGAATTGGAAAAAGCAATCGCTGCTAAACGCAAACAAATGGAAAAAGCGGCAAAAGAACTGGACTTCATTGAAGCTGCGCGACTGCGTGATGAATTGTTTGAATTACAGGCGAAGAAAAAGTAATTATCACTTATTAATTATCATCTATGAAGAATCTAATCCTCCTTGCTGCAACACTATTGGTACTTGCTGCCTGCAACAAACCACTTTTGAAATACAATTCCGACTTTGAAGGAACGTGGTTCAGTGAAACACAATACAACCCGGATTTGCAAGTGTTTGTCAGTGACGAATTGGTTTTCTCCGGAAAAACCGGAAGTTACCAGGTGGACTGTAAAGATACCTGTACAACAAACCTGTGTGAATGCACTGCAAAACTCACCGGAACCGCTGAAGTAAATCAGCAGCGTACGATTATTCGGTTAAATTCTCAAACTCCGAGAACATTCCAACTGGACGCAGAGCCTTACGAGCAAGGCGGTGAATGGTACATGGAAATTGACGGGAAGAAGTATAAGAAGCAGTAAAAGGGATTGAAAATGAGAATGAGTGTAAGTTGTCATTCTCGCTCTGTTTCTCCTTTTGAAGATTTTATTTTCTCCTAGCCTAAGTATTAATTTTAAAATCGCAGGTCTTCACAAGGGATCACGTTCCCATTTGTACCCTCATCTCTTATCACTTGGGGGATTGCTTCTCATTACTTGCATGATCATATAGCGGGATTTGCAGGGTTGCATCCTATTACATGCAGGAGAGCACTCTCTTATTTGCCCCCCTATCTCATATCACTTGCGGGGTTGCCTATCGCGACTTACAGGGTCTCACCTATTTACCTGCACCTCATCTATTCTTACTTGTATAAGTCACGAATTGTTATTGCAGGGTGCTTGGTATAACCTATTCTCCAATCAATGAGCATTTGTGAGGTTTTGTGGAAATACTTAGGGGGTAAGCACGAGTTACGTTTTAATTCCATCTTGGTTATTGGTAGGTAGCTTTTCCTTGGTATTTATTCAACTAGCTTTCCAAGTATTTTGAGTGAACTACTTCCACATCAATCACCCGTTTTTGGGTGTTGATAACTTTTAAAGAATGAACCTTTTTAATACCCGTTTAAACAAAAAACGCACCCTTTGAGTGCGTTTTCCTTTTAATCTTGTAAGAACCGTTTAAAATGAATCCTTAAAGAAACCCAATTCTTTACATAGTTTATAATAATTTTTTTCCTTAAAAAAAGATTCCAACTCCTCATACGTCTTAAACTTAAGCCTTTTCTTTTGAGTTTTTGATTCTTTTCTAATCGTCCCAATCAGTTTAATCTTGTTCTTTCGATAACTCAAAAAATAAGATACATATCCAGTTTCTTCAAAGCAACGAATTCCACCGCTACCCTTTCCATCTTCGCCACATGAAATATGTCTAATAAATCTTACTTTTTCTGATTGATTGTAGAAAATCTTTTGATTAATTGAAAATATCACCTCAGTAGATTTTTGACTAGGACATACATTATAATATGTTTGAAAACCATTTAAGTAGCCATTTTCAACCATGAGAGAGTCAAAAGCATATTTACCATATTTTGCTAACAATACTCCAGAATAAGGTAGCTGACTGACTGAATCAATGTAGTACCTGGAAAATAAAAATTTATCCTTAAACGATAGAGAATCAACGGTTAAAATTGTTTCTCCTTTAGAACCTATGTACCTTTCCTTAGATTGTGAAAAAATGACTCCCGGAAATAAAAACAATATTCCTAACAAAAATAGCCTCATTGTATTGAATTTTAATTATTTAATAATTTATGGTGATACCCAAATTGTTGTTTGATGAACTGGATTTACTTCTGGTGGAACTGGGGCATTATTGGGTACAATCACAATCCGAGATGCAGGAATACCATTTGCAATTAATGTATTTTGCATTGTATTGGCATTAGAAGTAGCGTTATTAGGAACTCCCGGAACTCCCCCCCCCCAAATAAAACAAGTTGTCGTTGTAGAACAATTATTCATATAATTGGATAGTACTTGAAATTGTTTCCCATCAGCAACCGAAGTTCCATCCACAACATATCCAGAAGCATCTGTTGTTCCCGTAGGAAGAAAAATTCCGGGATCAGTACATGGGTTTGGTGGAGCAGGTGAAGTTCCTCCTGTTGTACCACTTCCAGGTGGATCTTTTGGCGCACCTTTATCAAAAACAGCTCCATTATGATTCGAAATACCTCTATCTTCTTTAAACTGAGTTTTCGTACCTTGAGTCAAGGTATTTATTTTCTCGGTTAGCTTATCTATTTTATTCTGAATTCTGTCATACTTCTTGTCTCCCGGAGAATATGAATCTCTCTTGAAAACTAAATCTCGTTTTTTGTTGGCTAACTTTAATTGGCGTTCTTCTGGTCCTCCCTGCGCATTTTCTGGTCCTTTCCCTGTTGGGTCTTTGAACATTATAGGATTACAGAATGAATAATTATAAGTACTCCAAGCTGGATATTTATCTGCCCATGGATCAGTAGAAAGGAATCTTGCTACATCTGCATCATAATACCTCGCTCCCCTATAATCCAACCCCGTTTCTTTATCACGTTCATGATTCGTGGTCATGTATCGATCACCCGCGCCATTGTCATATTCTCTCAGGGTTTTCCCGTAGGAGTAATAATCCATGGCATTCATGATTGTTGGAACAGCTTGTTGGTTTACCATAAAGGCCACAAGTGTATTGCCTAAATGATCGTAAAGAAAATACGTCGCTTCATCCGTTTGGATTTTGTAATCTCCCGGAACGTTATTATTGGTTACACGTGCCACACGGTCTGTACCGTATACGAAGTATTCCGTTTCTTTCACCGTGTTGTGGGTGGTGTTATCCGTTACAAACTTCACTATGGCCAAATCTCTTCCTGCTGCGTCTTTGAGGTACATTTCCTGCGTGGTTTGAGGGAAAGATACCACTTTTTTAGCAATGCGCAGGTCTGCACCATCGTAGAGATAATAGGCATGATCATTAGTACCAATGGACGTGATGTGCATAAGAGCCACGCACATATTCTGTGGCATCCACATCCCGGAAATCATCGGTTAATAAATTGCCGTTGAGATCGTAGGTGTAATTGCGGGTTGCTGTGGTTCCCTGATCCTCCACTTTAGTCAGACGATTGGTTCCATTGATATAGGTTTACATAATAATCTTTCACTTGCTGACTTTAAATCTCACATAATCAACTTCATCTTTGTTTGATCTGGATTTAAAGGAGGGAATCGTTCTTTTCATACAAACAGTTGAATTATCAATCCAGCATGCATCTGTTGGTTCCCATTTTGGTGTTTCATACTCCCAAATTAAATGGCATTTTCCATTTGATTCTGTTTGCCAAGCTTGAATTCCATTTGGCATAACATTATATGCTAAGAAAGGGGAACACGTTATAAACCTTTTACCATCCTCTGAAAAAATAGGAATACTCCACAATTTAGTCACTTCACCACTTACTTTACTAATTAATAGGTAATCTCCACTTTCATAAAATTTTTCTCGAATCAAGTAACTATTATTCTTCTTATTGAAGCCTATGTAATCATATGAAACCTGATCGCCACTATCTGTATTTTGTAGTGTATCTTTAAGAATTATTTTTTTTCCTTTATAAGTCTCTAAAATTAATTCACTCTTAAGTGTCTTTTGTATCTCGATCAAATCAAAAAAAGATTTTTTTTCCAATCCTTCAAATTCACTTTTCAAACTTTTTTCCAAAAAGATTAACTGCCCATTTGAAACAGATATGGAATCTATATAGCTTATGTTATTTCCATGATCTGATTCATTGTTTAAAGAAATGGAATCGTCCTTACTGATATTATGAATCAATTTAGCATTTTGATTATTGCAAGATGATAGCATGACTATTGCTATGAAAAAGAATTTATTCATGGTTTTATTATTATTTCTCCTATATCGGTCGAATAAATCATTTCGGATTCGCTTCTAGAAGAAATTGTCTTAATGTTTCAGATTCTTTCATTAAAATCCCATTTAATAGCAAGTTAAATCGATCAACACATAAGGTATCAACACTACCATTAGATTGAAATATCAAAACCTTTATCCTTGTGTCAACGTTGACAGATGAATCAGTTGGTTTAAGTTCATTAAGAATTTCTTTAAATTTTTTAAGTTCGGACTTTTCCGTGATTTCAATTGTTGTAATCAACTTGTTGAATTGAATTTCAAAATTCTCACAATCCACCCTCGCAAATGTATCGGCGTCCAAATCAACCTTTTTGATTACAATTTTGTCAATCCTTGATTTACATTCAGTGTTATCAACCAGGAAGAAAGCACTTATCAATAATAATAACTTATATAACATTGGATTTAATTTTAGTTCAATTTTGTTGGAGTTGTATGAATACTTTCTATACCCCTTTTAGGAAGAGGTTGAATTAAAGGAAATGGTGCAGTTATTGTCACTTCATTCACATCTATGTTACTTGTTGGCCCACTTGTTTGAACGGATCCCTCAGTAGTATGCCCTCTTCTAGTAACCTCTCCTTCTTTGATTTCTCCCAATTTTAAGGCTGTTGTTTGTTCACTTCCAGTTATAACCCTCTTCTCTTCCAAATTAGTATACTCAGGATCCTTTGTAGCTCTATCTGCTTTTTTTTGTTCTGGGTGCAAAATTTCCTGTAATGCATGATCTGCTTCATGATTCAAAACTACTGTAGGTGATAAAATATGTCCTTCAGCTGTCTCAGCACCTGCATATGGATCCCAATAAATAGTGGTACTAGAAGGAGTAAAAACGCCAAGCCCTTTTGTCTCACTAATCGTAAATATCGCATCCAAATCATCCATTTGCTGAATCAAATCGTCTGCACCATGTGCTTTTAAATACTCCCTTGCCTCATTAAATCTTGCCTTAAATTCTTCTGTCGCATCAGCAGGAAAAACAATTTTTTTTCCATCAGGGTCAATTGCAATAATTGGCATTGCTCCAACATAATTGTAAGGTGAAAGCATCGGATATTTAGTAGCCAAAGGATCCAAACTCAAAAACCTCGCCACATCACTATCATAATACCTTGCCCCCCTGTAATCCAACCCCGTTTCTTTATCACGTTCATGATTCGTGGTCATGTATCTATTTCCTGCACCATTGTCATACTCTCGTAAGATTTTCCCGTAAGAGTAATAGTCCATGGCATGGATTATAAATTGCGAATACATACAATCTTATTAATTTAAATCCCTGTCAAGTGAAGTTTTTGATGTACATTTTCTAAGTGATTGAATGAAATGTGTAATTCACCAATTTTTTTTCAATTTGTAATTGCCGTTATATTTATAATTAAGCCATTCATCGGCAATTGTATCTTGATCTATGTAATGAGGCGTAATTAATCTTATCTGAATAGAATCTTTGCTAAACTGGACAAATCCTTTCAGATTAAATTTTCGATACAGTGAATCTGTTTCATTTCTTTTAGATGTAACTACCAAATCTTTAGCATATACTTTTCCCGTATTCTGGTTAAAGTATAACCAGCTGGATGCTTCAAAACTATATTTTGAAGCATCCAGCTGATGGATATTTCCTCTTCCTTCATGATGGACTAATAGTTCCAATTCATACTTGTAATTTTTTGACTTTCTAAGAATTAATTCGGAGGCGACCTCTTCTTTATGGTTACAAGACGATAAATAAAAAATAAGTGCTAATCCAATAGCAGTTATTTTAAAGAGATTAATCTGTGCCTTTAAGTTCTTCATTATTATAATCAATTTGAATGTATTCAAAAATGTTTGTAGTAGGAAGTTCTCCTTTATTAAAGAATAACTCCAAGAAATCGTTGGTTACTTTTTGTAAATTGCTGTCCATTCCTGGGTAAGAATACTCTTTTAAGACATGGTCTACTTCTTCCATATCACTTTCTTCACCAGTCCATTCTTGGAAACCTCCATGAGCTGGTGAAGTTGCATCTTGAATTGCGTGGAGCGCTACTCCAAGTATGAAAAATGCTTTTTCTGTATTACCTTTATCATATTCATAGCGAGCCCATTTATATCTCTCTCTTACAAATGCATCTGCATCTTTTTTAGCTTGTTCAGGAGTTTGATCACCATTTCTCATCGCATGCCTGTATGAGAATTCAGGAGTTTGAAATTCTTTGCTGTCTGCATACTCGGTTGCACGGTCTAGCTGTTTAGATAATGAGATTGTCGTTCCGAGATCGATTATTCCTTTTCCAAATAGATAGGATGTTCCAAGATCATTGGCTTTTTGATGAACATAAAAACCGGATTGACTTGTCCATGTAGGTGATAATATGTTTAATACAGGTAAAGGTTTTTTTCCATCCGGATCAATAAAAACAACCGGATTTCCTACTACATAGTTGTAAGCAGACATAGATGGATATTTTGCTGCAAATGGGTCTAAAGACAAGAACCTTGCAACATCACTATCATAATACCTTGCCCCCCTGTAATCCAACCCCGTTTCTTTATCACGTTCATGATTAGTAGTCATGTATCTATCACCTGCACCATTGTCATACTCACGTAAGATTTTTCCGTAGGAGTAATAATCCATGGCATTGGTAATTGTTGGAACGGCTTGCTGGTTTACCATAAAGGCCGCACGTGTATTGCCTAAATGGTCGTAAAGAAAATACGTCGCTTCATCCGTTTGGATTTTGTAATCTCCCGGAACGTTATTATTGGTTACACGTGCCACACGGTCTGTACCGTATACGAAGTATTCCGTTTCTTTCACCGTGTTGTGGGTGGTGTTATCCGTTACAAACTTCACGATCGCCATTCCGATAGCCATCGGAACCCGTCCTGCTGCGTCTTTGAGGTACATTTCCTGGGTGGTTTGAGCTAAAGATACCACTTTTTTAGCAATGCGCAGGTCTGTGTATTTGAAACGCTTTTTGTAAAGGTTTGTGCTTTTAATACTGTCCTTTATTTGGGAACATTGCCTGAATGATGATCTTCACTTAATTCGACACGTTCCTCTCCAGAGTATCAATTAAACAGGTCTTGCATTCAAAATCAGAATGTGCTTTAAAAATAATCCACTGACCATTTTTGTTATACAAATTATAAACGCTGGTTGAATCAACGTTTACTCTAGCATATGTTTTACTAGAATTATAATATTCTTCAATATAGAATCTTGTCTTTTTGTCAGATTCCTTTAAACCTTTACTAGCGCCTATAGCGTTATTTGCATTCCAAATTTTTTTCATAAATAAACCTAATTCGTCACAGTTATAATTTTTATCACTTTTGCCACCTAATTTTTTAATTACACTTTGAAAAAAAAGATTACAATCAACTGTTTCTAAATACAACCCAAGGTCCCTATTAGTTTCCGATTCTATATGCTTTAAAACGCAACTCGTTGGTTTTTTTTGATCGAAGCGATTCTTTTCATAATTTATTTCATAAACATTAGATGTTATGCTTCTACATCCATTCAAACACATAACTATGTTTAATAAAATAAATGAATCAATAATTATTTTCCATAAACTCTTGTGTAGCATTTTCATCTAATTTTTTATTAGTACTCTTTTCTTTCACTTCCTCTTTATCTTTAAGATCGTTATAAAGTTGATTTGGTGCATCCACAGTAAACTTAATTCCAAAAACTGTAACTGTTGTTTGGGATAGTTGCTCATCTGGATAAACAATTCTTTCCAATGTTTCTGCAGCCAAAGATGTGCAATTAAAAGTAGCCGGGTCCTATAACTTTCTTTTCGCATTTACACTCGTTTCGATTACTTCCAAAAATTTCAAGCTTTTGTCGTCTTGTTCTTTAGTTGTTTTCAAAATAATATATTCATCACCTCTAGCTTCAAGAAATTCGTCAATATTCTGCACGGAGTGTTTTATATTTCCTGGTACTGCAGAAACTCCACTTGGCCATCTATCCGGGTGTAAATCATATACTTTCATATAACCAGTTGGATTTCCAGCTTCATCATATACTGTAACACCAATCATTGTATGCCCAGGGTTATTTTCACCACCAGATCCCGTCTTATTTACAATGATTATTATATCTTTTCCATCCGGGTCAATTGCGATAATCGGCATTGCTCCAACATAATTATAAGCAGAAAGACTTGGATACTTGCTGGCTTTCTGATCAAGTGATAAAAACCGCGCAATATCCGAATCATAGTACCTCGCATGCTTATAACTCTGTGCATTTAAAACGCTTTTTGTAGAGGTCAGCGCACTTATAGAAGTGCCTTTTTGATATGTGCGGAATATGGTTTGCATTAAGTTTTTACAACAGAACCAAATGTATACAAATTTATCAGATATGTGTAATTCAGGCATAAAAAAACCGTTCACCAATTGGCAAACGGTAATTCCTTTTATTTTCTGAATTTCTATTCTTTAATGCGGTTTATTTGTGCTTTTGTAAGACCGTTTAAAATGAATCCTTAAAGAAACCCAATTCTTTACATAGTTTATAATAATTTTTTTCCTTAAAAAAAGATTCCAACTCCTCATACGTCTTAAACTTAAGCCTTTTCTTTTGAGTTTTTGATTCTTTTCTAATCGTCCCAATCAGTTTAATTTTGTTCTTTCGATAACTCAAAAAATAAGATACATATCCCGTTTCTTCAAAGCAACGAATTCCACCACTACCCTTTCCATCTTCGCCACATGCAATATGTCGGCTGAAACTTGCATTTTGTTTCTGGCTATAAAAGGTTTTCTTTTTAATAGAGATTATGCTGCCAGATCCACAGATATCGTAATAATATTGAAACCCATTTAAGTAGCCATTTTCAACCATAAGAGAATCAAAAGCATATTTACCATACTTTGCCAACAATGCTCCAGAGTAAGGCTGCTTACTGACTGAATCAATATAATACCTAGAAAATAAAAATTCATCCTTGAACGAGAGAGAATCAACGGTTAAAATAGTCTCTCCTTTAGAGCCAATATATCTTTCCTTAGATTGTGAAAAAAGGACGATTGGAAATAGAAATAACAATCCTAATAAAAATAGTTTCATTGTCTTTTAATTTTGCGTAATATAATTATGGCGACACCCAAATCGTTGTTTGGTGGACTGGATTCACTTCTGGTGGAACTGGAGCGTTATTTGGAATAATTACAATCCGAGATGCAGGAATACCATTTGCAATTAATGTGTTTTGCATTGTATTTGCATTTGATGCAGAGTTATTAGGAACTCCCGGAACTCCTCCTCCCCAAATAAAACAGGTTGTCGCTGTAGAACAATTATTCATATAATTGGATAGTACTTGAAATTGTTTCCCATCAGCAACTGAAGTTCCATCTACAACATATCCGGATGCATCTGTTGTTCCCGTAGGTAGAAAAATTCCGGGATCAGTACATGGGTTTGGTGGAGTAGGTGAAGTACCTCCTGTCGTTCCACTTCCAGGTGGATCTTCTGTTGCACCTTTATCAAAAACAGATGCATTATGATTCGAAACGCCTTTATTTTCTTTAAATTGAGTTCCACTACCTTGAGTCATTTTTGCAATTTTCACATCTATTTGGTCAATCTTTTTTTGTATTCGGTCAGCTTTTTTGTCACTAGGTGTTAAATCTCTCTTGAAAACTAAATCTCTCTTTTTATTGGCTAACTTTAATTGGCGTTCCTCAGGTCCTCCCTGCGCATTTTCTGGTCCTTTCCCTGTTGGGTCTTTGAAAATTATAGGATTACAGAATGAATAACTATAAGTACTCCAAGATGGATATTTATTAGCCCAAGGGTCTATTGATAAGAACCTTGCAATATCACTATCATAATACCGTGCTCCCCTATAATCCAAACCGGTTTCTTTGTCGCGTTCATGATTCGTGGTCATGTATCGGTCACCCGCACCATTGTCATACTCACGTAAGATTTTTCCGTAGGAGTAATAATCCATGGCATTGGTAATTGTGGGAACAGCTTGCTGGTTTACCATAAAGGCCACACGTGTATTTCCTAAATGATCGTAGAGGAAATAGGCAGCTTCGTCTTCCCGGATTTTGTAATCTCCCGGAACGTTATTATTGGTTACACGTGCCACACGATCTGTACCATATACGAAATATTCAGTTTCTTTCACCGTATTGTGTGTGGTGTTATCCGTTACAAACTTCACTATGGCCAAATCTCTTCCTGCTGCGTCTTTGAGGTACATTTCCTGCGTGGTTTGAGCTAAAGATACCACTTTTTTAGCAATGCGCAGGTCTGCACCATCGTAGAGGTAATAGGCATGATCATTAGTACCAATCTTCACGTGATGCGCATAGGAGCCACGCACGTAATCCGTTCCATTGATGTTTCGGGAATCATCGGTGAGTAGATTACCATTGACATCATACGTATAATTGCGGGCTGCCGTGGTTCCCTGATCTTCCACTTTGGTCAAGCGGTTGGTTCCGTTGGCATAAGTATAGATGAAATCGTCTACAAGCGTACCACTATTCGGCTGTGCTCCTGGTTTGGTTCGGTATTGATATCGGATGTTCCCGATTTTATCGTAAACCCACGCTTCATCTCCAATAGCATAAGCTATCGTTGCGTTTATATTTGCAGGGTTATTGGCATGTTGATCCACAAAATATCCCACAATTGCATCTGCGCCTGTCAAACGATTGATGTTATCGTATTGATATCCATAAATTGTAGGTTTATTGAAGATCGCTCCTGCCGTTGAGTTGTTGGTTGCAGCGCTAAAATTGTATTTCATTTGAACTCCTTTGATGTTTCCATTAAAAGCATTCTCCTGGGCAACGGATGAAATTCCATAATTAGGCAGTACACTGGCATCGTAGTATAAATTTTCGGTAAACAATGTACTTGAAATTTTAGTCAATCGATCACGAACATCATATTCTATCGCAGTTGTTTGAATCTCATTTCCAATTCCGGCAACAAAGAAATCCTTTTTGGAAACCGTTCCCCTGGCGTCATCGTAAGCATAGGAGCTGATTTTGGTTGCGTCGATCAATGATTGATTGCCTTGTGAAGCACTTACTTCCTCCAGGCGATTCAAATCATCGT
The DNA here is from genome assembly GCA_946479285.1 of uncultured Flavobacteriales bacterium. The sequence continues at coordinate 108,413 of CAMLFH010000010.1, forward strand.
ATTTATAGAAGTATTTCATATCCACACTTCCATCATTATCCATATCCAATTTTTGTTCGAGCAAGGAGCCGCGGAAATTATAACCGGAATACTCAATCTTTGCTCTGACGGCAAATTGATCGGTTATCGCAATGTCCGATGGATGCTGCCTGATGATTTGTGAGGCAAGCAACTCTTCCGTGTTATATGCATATTGGACTTCCTGAATAGCAGCTCCATTTGGATGACCTTCTGTTGAATAAGAGAGGGATTTCACGAGTTTCCCCAAGGTACTTACAGAAGACTGAGACACTCCATATTCGAGTTGTTTTTCCTGTATAACGAATGAATAGGAATAAGGAATAGGCATTCCCTGTACGGGAATCGGTCCGCTTCCAAACGGATCATGGGTATTGTAGCGGATCAACCAATCCTGTGTCATACGGTCGGAGAATGTATACTCAAAATAATCTGTGGTGCCCGGACTTCCTTCGGCTTTATTCACAAAACAGAATGGATTGTAGTGAACCGAATTCGCTACCAATTGTTGTCGGATCAGATTACCATAGCTGTCATACAAAAATTCACGGTAGCGCGGAGCGGGGTCATTGGTTGAATTCACATGATTTCGATCCAATTGGTCCTGAATGGCGCGAATTTTTCCAAGCCTGTTATAGATGTATCGTTTTTCACCCCCATCCACATTGGTTTCACGGATCAATTGACCCAGCATATTGTATTGATAGTTGGTATGTTGCCGTTCCGGATTGATCGTCTTCATTAAATTTCCGTAGGAATCATAAATAAAGAGGGTAAGGATTCGGTCATTGAGACATGGCCAAATGACATACGACAACGTAGCCACCTTTTGTCCAAAAGCGTTGGTATAAACGATGCTTTCTTTTCCGTCCTGATCAGTAATAGAAACGCGTGTAAATCGGAAAGCTGCTGTACCACCTGCATTCATTACTAACTGCAACTCTGTATTACTTAACCCCAGTTCACAGGACATGAAGATATGGTTGGTAATACAAGTAGTTTTTCGGATGAGCGGATTTGAATTATTGGTGATATCAATTCCGTAATCGGAATGAAGCATGTCAATGGATTTGGGATCGTTCTCGTACTTGGTACCATTGTTTAAACCCACTGATGAACTGGTGTTCACTTGGTCTAAGAGCATGTTGTTGTTGGTTATGGTTCCCAGAACATCTTTACGCCAGGGTTTATGTTCCTGTACAGGTCTTCCCCAATTGTCATAGACAATTTTACCGGTATGAATTTGAATATTCCCACCTCCTTTATAGGCTTGAATTGTTCCGTGTTTTCTGCCCAAGGGATCAACGAAAGCTTTTTGGAATTCCCGGGCCATAGTTGTATCCGCATTTTGATACAGAATAGAATAAACCGAGTTTTGTTTTGCCCTATCGGTAAAATCCTTTGTAAAATCGTGTTTCCATAAATTATATTCATTGATTGAAAGCAGTCTGTTCCCATTCTCCTTTACGCTGGTCAGGCGGTTCAATCCGTCAAAGGTATATTCCATGGTATGTCCGGATGGAGCAGTGATTTTTTTCACTTGCCCGTCATTCGTATATTCAAAATTGGTACCAAGAGAATCTGTTCTTCCGTAACCAACAGTTACACGAAACGGAAGTCCAATATTCTGTGTTACAACGGACGAATAATTGTAAAGGAAGCTGTAGTTTGGATTCGTACAATTCGGGTTGGTGGTCCATTTATTGATCGTTGAACTGTAATAGAATTTCGTTTTCAAACCGACACTATTTGCAATCAAACCAGGTTGTGTATGCTGATTTCGTTTGAGTACCGTCATAGTGGTTAATGTATCGTAAGGGAAAAGCATTTGGAATTGTCTGAAGAATCCGTTATGATCTGTTCCATCGAATGTAATGTAAAAATCAGCTATTTCGGTGTTCGATCGATCAATACGGCGATCCGTAAAATCAGGGCTCACAGCTCCCATGACATTGTCTACCTGCACAATAGTAGATCGCAGTTCTAAGACGCGTTTCAATGCATCCGTTAAAATAATCATCTGTGAAGGTCCTCCCGGTTCATCTTCTACATAAATGGCAGGATTACAATCAATCAATTCAACTCCATTAAAGCAAAGTGCATAATTAACAGATGAAGGGCAGGCAAAATATCCGATTACGGGATCTTTCCAAAGGCAATAATTGAATGGCAGCTGTTCCAAAAATTGATCTTCCGTACCATACTTGAGTCGAATACAAGATGTACATCCAGCAGGATCTGCGGGAGGAGTTCCAACCGGTGGGCACTCTGGCCCATTAGTATCTTCAAAAGATTGATGAGATGAGTAAGCATCTGTTCCCCAGCGTGCATCATAGAAGTAGTATTCACTTTTTCGTTTTTCCGAAGCGTCGCGCTGATTTTTAGTAATACTCATCTGCTGGAACGGAGTAGAACGCATACCATACTGGCGGCTTTTTGTCATTCCGTCATATTTCGGTATAACCGGAGCCTCATCATTGTATGCATCAAAGAATTCAGTTCCCCAGCGCATATCATACATCACGGTATCCAAATCATCATTCAATCGTATTGGAAAGAATGAAGTCCCTACCCCATTTACATCGTTGATATCGTAATTATACCAGTAACGGTCATAGCGGTTCTTCAAATCAAACAGGTAGAAATATTGTTTTTCATCTTTTGCAGTTGGCAAATGCGGCGAAGTAGTTGTAACACTAAACACCTGCCAGGAAGGCTCATGTTTGAGTCGTAAAGAGCTAACCGTCAGATTACCTCCGGTTCCGAAATGATCACTGATTGAAACTGTTCTTGACGGAATATCTTCCAAGCCCATCAACACTTTATAGGCTCTTCCAACGGCTGTTCCTTTGTAATCTGCTTCATAGTATTCGTAAGCGGTTTTGGTCTCAATGAAGTCCCATCCACTTTGAACTCCGCTATTGCAATAGGCATTTAACGGATTGCCTGTAAAGCTGAAATTCATAAAAGCGTCCAGCGGACCGTACTTGGTGATTAGAGTATTTAAAATAGCCGGTTCCAGCTGGCGATCTGCAACTGCTACGATACGCTCCATTTCCTGAGCAGTAAAACTGGGGCTACGGCTAATCAGCTTACCGAATATAGGCTCAGAAGGATACTTACCTCCGGTTTCAATGATTTCTACAATGGTTCCGTTTTGTACATTGGTATTGGCAATAATAGAAGAAAAATTAGCCTCTGTAATCTGTTGATTGCTTAAAATAACAGGCAATGATGCGTGTGTGAGGCTGCGTGATGCTACAATTTTAGTAATCGCTGCTTCTGTAAACTGTGGTTGCTTCGAAAGAACTTCCGTAAAGGAAGAGGTGTTGAAATAAGCAGAACTAGCCATTGCCTGAGTTACCTGATCGGATAAGTACGCATTTTTCATAAAAAATGCTTCTATAAACCCCCACTGTGAACGTCTGGTCAACAGTGGTAATATAGTCAATAAAACATCATCAGAAATATAGGATTGTTGATTAATTACGGATTGCGGTGAGAACTGTAGACTGGTTAAACCTGCTGTGGCATAATATTTTGCAAATTCGTTTAGAATCAAATTACTAAGGTTACCCTGAAGAAGGAGTACTTTGATTTTGTTTTCATAACTCACAGCAGAAGATTTCATCATGTAATACAATGTAGAATCAGGCAGCGGAGACTGTATAATTAAGGTATCCATAATTTTTTGAGCGTTCCCGGTTTGGATCAACGCAATTTGTCTTGGCGTTATTTCAGCATGATAAACTACTGGATTTGTAAACCCACTCCCGAATGGATTCGGATCTAAATTTAAAACCCCAGGAACGGTTGTCCCGGTAATTACGGCTTGTTTGTATTTGTAATCATCATATGTGCGGTTGATTTCCTCTGTTTTCTTGATGAAATAAGAGTGAAATAGAAATTCAGGGTTGTGAGTATTATCAGCGTATAATTCAGGATAAAATTCAAACTCCATGAATTTGGGTAATTCGAAAGTACTTACATGCCCGTCGAATGCTGGAATATCCAGCCAAGGATATGCTGCTGGACCTACATAAGTTTGATTGGTAGGTATAGTCATTGAAATTGAAAGAGGTAAATTTAAATAGTAATCACGGTATTCATACTGCCCTCCCGGATTGTCGTATTCCTGATCCCAGAAAATGTGTTCTTTATAGGGATTGGGACGAGTATACCCATTTTTATAGGCTAATGTAAAATCGTAGGAGATGAGTTTTTCGGTGTGTATTTTATTGGTTATATCATATTCTTTGGCGGATTTCAGTTTTCCGTGGAAAAGGTAATCCTGGTATTGCTGACTGGTTGGATTAGGTGTATATAATTGAGTGGTATTACCATAATGTTCGTAGACTGTTTTGTTTACAAAGTTGTTAGAACCTTCAACTAAAGTAGGTCCATAAACCGTAACTTTTTTGAATCCCATATCTGAAGACGATAATTGTGTTTCGAAAAAACGCGGGATATTTACAAAATATTGGGTTCTTCTTGACACTTTTGAGCTCGGGTCAAAGTCGTATGTCCATTTTTGATGTCCGTTATTCGAAGCAGGAAAATTGTCTTTTACCAAATTATCCTCATCATTTTTCAGAATAGTTTGAACGATCGGGCATACTGTAATAGCGGATTGATTTCCAAATGGCGGAGCAGCAGAGGTACCTGAGCAATTATTTTTGAATGCTACTGTTGAATTGTAGCGAGTTCTGTTATCACTTGCATTTACCGGGTAGTACTCAATTTTGGTAATTCCCCCAAGTTGATCCACAATTTTTGAGAGAATGATTCCAGTATAACCATTGAGAGGAGAAGAATCGTCATATTTAACAGAGGGGCTTTTGAATGTTTGATAAGAGAAAAAAGTAGTGGGAAGTAATGTGGTATCTGTAATACCATTGATCGGAATATCCCGCACTTTATCCAATAATACAATAATCTGTCTGAAAGGTTTATATACTATATCATCATTGTTTACATAATAATAGTTATCCGGGATTAATGCTCTAAGGGTTTTGTATTCCAGTTTCTTCTTAGAAATCAAATGTAATCCGGATTCCACTGGTCCACCAACCTCTCCGTTCACTTGATAGAATTCTACAGATGTCAACATGTATGGATTTTTGGTGTATCGGATTAGTTCTAATTCACTCAACTGAACGGATTCATCCATTTTTGTTGGTACATTGTCATGTGTATATCCTTGAAGCGGGACCAGGTAATTCCACCACAATTCCATCATTGAATTTGAAGGAGATGTATTTGTGAAGGCATTCAAATAGGTAACCATGTGTTTGTAAATGGGAAGCATTTGTGCCCATGGCAAGCCAATCCCAAAGTTAGAACCTATGTCAGCCGCAGAACGCACACCACTTGAATTACAAAAATTGTAGGCTTGATTTGCAAAAGGACCGGCATTGATACCTTGATAAGTAGCAGATGGATCGGTATTATAACTCATATCTGAATTCCCTGGTCCTACTTGAATGTTTAGCCCTTTAAAATTCGTTGGGAAATTTGGCATGGAAAAGAAATTGGATGTCTTTTTTAGACTTTCGGAATAAGATAAGGTCCATTTCAAAGCCATGTTAAAGGTCGAAAATAAATTGATTCCTCTTGATTTTTCATATTTCACAGGATCATAATAAGAACCTTGATCATTATATTGATTAAAGGCGTTATTTACTCCTAAAACATTATTCCCTAATGTTCCTGTCACAATAGCGATATCAACGGTAGCATTCCCCCGTTCCAGCGAATTGGGATTGGTTCTATGGATATTTGTTTTGACTTCATAGATATCTCCGGGAATCAGTTTCTCTGCTGTTGCAGCGTCTTCAAATAGTCTTGGGGATTCCAGAAAACTGTGATTAAATGGTATAGGATTAGTATTATTGGTTGGGATAGTGCTTCGTACATACCCCAGTGAGGATATATAAGGATTAGATTGTACGGGATATTGATTGGTTCCATCATTCGCTTTACTATGCTGATATCTGTGCCATCCGGATGTGGTTCCTTCCGTGAAATCTTCTTTAAACACACTTCGATAGGTATATAAACTATCCAGTCTTCCATTTTTTGGATCATTAAACTTCAAAAATTCATCATTTGAATTAACCATTTGTTGATTCGTTTGATATTTCATTTCCAAACGATTTACCAAACCATCAATGGAATAGGATTCCATTTTTATCAATAAAAGATCTGTATGGCACGAGAAATCATATTCTTGTGGAAATGTTGAGTTTAGCAAAAGGGAGGGTGCTGCATTTCTGAAGGCTTCCTGCTGAAATTCTTTGAAGTAATTAAACTTTCCAAATCCTTTGTAAAAGAAAACAATACTTTGAAATGGTTTGTTTTTATGTCTTATCGCATCACAATACCATAGATTGTAACGTTGTTTGGGAGTGATGGAATTCTCCACAATTCCTTGTACACTACTCGAAGAATAATTATTGTTTCCAACCACATTATTTGCAACATTATCAGTAGTAGATGCCCCATTAATTGGATAGTGCAGAACGCGCTTATTGGCTGGAGCGTTAAATGATTGAATGACAGTCCTAAATTCATAGATAGTTCCGTCTGATGTTATAATTGTCCATTTATCTGCATCGTACCGAATTTCAATGTGGTTTTCAAATGTATTCAGTTCGAATACAGCGGCTCTATTATCATCCACATCCACATATTTAAAGATTGCTCGTCCACTGGCTACACCAGGAATGTTGATATAGGGGGAGTACCAATATAAATCACCTTCATTGATAGCTTTTTCGACACTGGAATAATTTAAAGCAGTTCCGGTGCCTGAGTTTTCATTACAATACTCCGAGAATGTGAATGCGTTAAAAATTTGCGATTCGATTGAAATCGTTGGAATATTCAAATTCCACCCATCACCATACGGAATCCCTTTGCTTATTGGAACTGTAGATCCGATGGAAAAGGAACTATTATAATTTAGTTCCAGACCAAACGCTATTCCACCGGGAGTAGCTACCTTTCCCAAGGGCATTGTGGAACCATATCCACCAGAGAATAAGTTTACATCACCACTATACCCGCCTGCATTTAATTCTGCTGGCTTTGAAACCGTAGGTGTCATTTCTGAGTTATTCCGTCCTCCGATAACTTGGGAAAAAGATTGAAAGCATAGCAACAGCATGCTGATTGCAAAGATTGATTTAGGCATTTTTGTCTAGGGTTAAAAAGTTCAAGTTGGTAAATCAGTCCGGCTAAATTAATTATTTTTTCTTCTTAACTCAGTTTCAAGAAAAGAATTCAAAATATATCTTTTTTTACATGACAAGTTGTAAATGACTAAATACTTATTCTTGAACATAAAGTATTTACGGCCCATAATTAGCATGAATAAAAGTTTATAATTTGTCTTTTCGGTTCTACTAATAAATTTCCTTTTTTCGGTCAACCGTACCACCTCTTTCCTACTCAATGACTAAATTTGCCCTCAAAAAAATATGAACTTCAGATCTGCTTTAGGTGCACTCCGCATCGTGGGATTATTGGAAGGAATTTCCTTTCTTTCGTTTTTGGTGACCATGCCTTTGAAATACATGTATGAAATCAAGGAACCGAACAAGTTTGTTGGAATGGGGCACGGAGTCCTTTTTATCGCATACGTGTTCCTGGTATTCTGGGTATCTACCGAAACGAAATGGAGTCTGAAAACCAAATTCTGGGCTTATGCAGCTTCATTACTTCCTTTCGGGACCTTTGTTGCAGATGCTAAAATTTTCAAACCAACCCAGGAATCCCTGAAATCCATCTGATTTTAGTACCTTCGCTCTTAATATGGATACAAGAAAACTGATCGAAGTTTGCTATACTCCCGGTGAGTACGGCTATTTTAAGGATGAATTTGAAATTGTGGTAGTGATCGATGTATTGCGCGCAACATCTGCTATTTGTGCTGCATTCGACAATGGAATTGCATCCATTATTCCGGTTCCTACGGTGGAAGAAGCCTGGGAATACAAGCAAAAAGGATACCTTGCCGGTGCTGAAAGAAAAGGTCAGATCGTAGAAGGTTTCGACTTCGGAAACTCTCCTTTCTCCTACATGAAAGAAGAATTCAGAGGTCAGGAAGTGGTTTTGACAACTACCAACGGAACAAAATCTTTAGATGTAGCGAAAGACGCTGAGATCGTGGTCGTAGGTTCTTTTTTGAACTTAGATCATCTGAACCAATGGCTTGCAAAGCAGGATAAGAACATTTTGTGTTTGTGTTCGGGCTGGCAGGACAAGTTCAACCTGGAAGATACTATCTGCGCAGGAGCAATCTGTGATCATTTGATCAATACCGGGAATTTTACTTCAGTAGAAGATTCATCCATTGCGGCAAAATACCTATATCTTTCAGCTAAAGACAATTATCTTGGATTTTTAAAGTCCAGTTCGCACAGAAGACGATTAAAAAACTTAAATTTGAATGAAGACATCAAGTATTGTTTGACTCCTAATCAGACAAACGTGATTCCAATTTTAAGAAATGGTAAACTCGTCAACATTTCGGAGAACTAGCACTATTCTACTGCTAAGCCTGCTCGTTTCAGGATTGGGGAACGCCGGCCCCTTACCCGTTCGCACCTTTGTAAAACCTGCTGTTTGGGGATTTTTCGGCCACAAGCGCATCAATCGTGTAGCAACTTTTACGCTTCCCCCGGAAATGTTCGGTTTCTTCAAGGAAAACATTGATTTTATTACGGAACACGCAGTTGATCCTGACAAACGTCGTTATGGCGTGGACGGCGAAGCTCAGCGGCATTACATCGATATTGATCATTATGCGGTAAACGGACTGGATCCTTTTGAAGCTGTTCCGAAAAAGTGGAACGATGCGGTTGCCAAATTCACGGAAGACACACTCCAGGCTTACGGAATTGTTCCCTGGCATATTGCAGTCATGAAAATGCGCTTACAGAAAGCCTTCGAATCGAAAAATATGGATTTGATCCTGAAAAATGCTGCTGAAATCGGTCATTATATTGGAGATGCGCATGTACCGCTGCACACTACGGAGAATTACAACGGGCAGCTGACAGGTCAGCGCGGCATCCACGGATTGTGGGAAAGCCGGATTGTAGAATTGAACTCAGAAGAATACGATTACTTCGTGGGAAAGGGAAAATATGTTTCCAATGTACTTGAATTTGCCTGGGATGCCGTAAAAGCTTCTAATGCAGCAGTGGATTCGGTCCTCACCATGGAAAAGGAATTGACAGCAGAATATCCGAGCGATCAGAAATATACTTATGAAACCCGCGGAAATGTGGTCATTCAAACGTATTCAAAAGGCTTTTGTGATGAATACCAAAAACGCATGAATGGCATGGTAGAACGCCGTATGCGCCAGGCAATCATCGCAGTTGGTTGCATTTGGTACACCGCCTGGGTGGATGCCGGTCAGCCGGATTTGTCCAAATTAACGAACAACCCGCCTTCTGCAGCTCTTTTGAAAGAATTGCAGGAACTGGATGATTTGTACCAGCATTCGGACCACAAAGGAACGATTTGCGATTGAACGAAAAGAGTTGTTTTTCTTGGAATTATGTAACTTTTTAACCTGAAAACAGGTGTCAATTCTCCTGAATTATCGTACTTTTATCACCGAATTATTCAAAAAAATATGACAGTAGACACAAACATGGTGGTTTCCTTGAGTTACAAGTTGACCAATCACAAAACAGGAGATCACATCGAGGAAACATCGGAAAATCAACCCATGGAATTTTTGTACGGAGTGGAACGCATCATTCCTGCATTTGAGGTAAATATCCACGGATTGAAAGTCGGTGATACGTTTGAATTCGATATTCCATCTGCTGAAGCATACGGTGATAAGAACGATGAACATGTTGCATTGATTCCTGTATCCGTATTTTTCGATGAGTCGGGAAAAATTGACGAAACACAGATCAAAGTTGGTGCAGTGCTGCCAATGACAGATAACGAGGGAAATCATTTGAGAGGAACAATCCTTGAAATGACGGACGAAACAATAACAATGGATTTCAATCACCCGCTTGCAGGAACAGATTTATTGTTCAAAGGAACAATCCTGGATGTAAGACCGGCAACTGACGAAGAAATTGCTCACGGGCATTCACACGGTGCACACGGACACCATCATTAAAAAGCAGCTTCGACTCCGCTCAGCCACCTTTCTGAAGGAAGAAGGAAACTGGGCGTAGTCGAAGTTTGAACCTTGCGCCGATGCTGATCGCGTGTCGCCAATAGCTTTAGCGATGGCACAAGCTTTAGCGCAAGTATTTTGAATATTAGACTTGACAAAGGCAATAAATCACTCTTTTTAGCAGTTATACCACAAAAATCTCAAAATGAATCGTTTTCTACTCTTCTTATCAGCTATTTCAATCGGAAGTATTTCTAATCTTCAGGCACAAAACAGTATGTTTGACCTTGGCCTGGAAGGCGGACCAAATCTGAGCACCGTAAACATTACAAGTCCCTTATTTGATGTCAATACCGACCCAATTGTTTTTGGATCCGGGGGATTTATTTTTCAATACAATTTCAAGAACTTTCTTTCCATCAAAACAGGGTTATCTTATCAACGAAAAGGATTCCAGTTTTCTGAAACCCCGTTTTTAAGCGCTAACGGAGATTTTATTGGATCAGGAAGAACAGTATACAGTTTAGATTACATGACTTTACCGATTTTAGTGAAGGCTTCTTTCGGAAAAAAAGTCCAGTTCTTTGTCAATGCAGGGCCTTATGTCGGTTTTCTCCTGGGAAAAACGGAGCGCACAAAACTAACTTTGAATGATAGCGAGCAGATTTCCAAAAATAAAGACATGACCGGCTTAAACCGCTGGGACCTGGGTGTTTCCGGAGGAATCGGAATAGCAATTCCTATCCGCACTTATTGGGTTATTTCCGTGGAAGCTCGCAATTACACAGGCCTTATGGATATTGCTGAAAGCAGCAACGTCAGATGGATAACAAATACCACCGACCTGCGTATTGGGGTTGCTTACAAGATTGGTTTTTACAAGGAAGAGTAAGAAGACTAGAATCCTCAAAAATCTAAATCACCATGAATCAATCGTTAAAACTCCTATTTTTATTCCTTTTTACAGGAACATCTTTACTTGCTCAAAAAGGAAGAATTGAGCTTGGCTTTGAAGGCGGCCCCAATATTTCACCTTTCCTGGAAAGCGGCCCTTACAATTACAGCTTTAATTCGGCTCATTCTAGTCTTAAGCCAGGCTTAGCAAGTTCTGCAGGACTTAGCTTTCAATGGAACAGCAACAGGCATTTCTCATTCAGAACAGGACTAAATTTCCAGCAAAACAATTATTCATTCACAACCGGTTATGGTGATGCCGGAACCGGAATATCAGGCTCCGGAAAAGGCAGCCACCATTTTGATTACCTCATTCTTCCTGCACTGGCACGTTTCACTTACGGAGAGAAAGCTCATTTCTTTTTCAATGTCGGCTTGTATGCAGGCCTTGTAACACGTCAGACCGAAACTATAGAAGGCATGATGCACTATCCTTATGCAGGGGAAACAACGACTCCATACAGCTACACATCTAACAGTATCCCTGATTACAGTCCAATTGATTTTGGTGCGATAGGCGGTATTGGTGTTGGAATTCCAATAAAGAAACACTGGGAACTTTCTTTAGAAATGCGCGATAATTTCGGGCTTCTAAATGTACAAAAGAGTACTTATTACGGTAGTCAGCGTTCGCTCCGAACCAATACTCTCAGTTTGCTCCTGGGAGTTTCCTACAAACTCAGTTTCCGCGAAGCGAATAAATAAGTAACTTTCCTTCATGGGAAAACAGGATTGCTTCATCTTTTCGGGTTTGGGTGCAGATGAACGCGTGTTCGAACAAATCGATTTCGGTGACTTCTCCCCCGTTTTTATTCCGTGGGAACCCGTTAATCCGGATCAGTCTTTTGAATCGTATATCCAACAACTCAGCAAACACATTTCTTCGGAAAATCCCATTCTGATAGGAATTTCTTTCGGCGGGATCATAGCACAGGAAATAAGTGCTTTGTTTGACAATTGCCCGGTGTTGATTATCGCTAGTATTCAGACTCGTAAACAATTGACTCCGTTTATGCGTTTCAGCGGAAAGATCGGTTTGCACAAATTGATTCCTATGAAGCGGGTACTGAATAACAAACCCATCAATCATTGGCTGTTCGGAACCAAAACAGAAAACGAAAAGGCAATTCTCAACCAGATCCTGGCAGATTCCGACGCGGTTTTCACCAAATGGGCCATCCATCAAATCACACAATGGAAGCGAACAGAACCAATTCCTTCCAGCTTGCTGCACATTCACGGAGATGCAGATCGGATCTTCAAGATCGGAAACGTAAATCCGGATTATATCATTAAGGGAGGCACACATTTCATGACCGTTTCAAAGCACGAAGAAGTGAGTAAAGTGATTCGCGAAGCTTTAGAGAAACTCGCTATTCGGCATTGGTAATTAGCAATTCGTAATTATTTAAGTCCTTTCATCCCTAAAAATCACTTTCATCCCGTATTTACTGGCATTCCTTGCAACATCTTGTTAATTTAGTCGAATAATCTCACACTATGATTCAAATTTCGCATCTCAGTAAGTCATTTACTCTAAACAGACAGCAAAAGAAAGAATTGGGGACCAACCAAAATTCTGTTCTTGCTGTTGACGATATTAGTTTCGAATGCCTTCCCGGACGAGTACATGCACTGCTTGGTCCGAACGGAGCCGGAAAAACCACCACACTCCGCATGTTATCTACGATTTTCAAACCTACAAACGGAAGCATTGTTATAGATAACATCGACGCAGTACAAGATCCGCAGGAGGCTCGCAAACACATCGGTTTCCTGACAGGTTCAGCCGGACTTTATGCTCGTTTGACACCCAATGAACTCATTTCCTATTTTGGCGAGTTATACGGTGTTTCAAAGAATGACATCGAAATGCGCAAGAAAAAGCTATACGATTTGCTCGATATGCATGATTTCCAGAACAAACGCATCGGGAAACTGAGCACTGGAATGAAACAAAAGGTTTCCATCTGCAGAACGATGATCCATGATCCGCAGGTCGTTATTTTCGATGAGCCCACAAGCGGCCTTGATGTGATTACTGCCGAGAACATCATTCGATTGATCCGCGATTGTAAGAATCAGGGCAAAACCGTGATTTTTTCCAGTCATATTATGGGAGAAGTGGATTTGCTGTGCGACGATATTACGATCATTCACAAAGGAAAAGTCCTTTACAACGATACCATGGAGGCGTTCCGGGCACAACAGCAGGCTCCGAATCTCACCGCAGAATTTATTCGAATTGTTCACGACCAAAAAACTGAAGCCCTATGATCTTTACCGTATTTAAAAAGGAAATGCGTGACACCCTGCGTGACCGCAGAACGATCATGATGATGATCGTCATTCCCACTTTAGTCTTCCCGTTAGTCATGAGCATCTTCATGTCGGTATCTGAAAGTTTCCAGAAAAAGGCTGCTGAGAAGAAAGTGAAAATAGGTTTGGTAAGCAACCAGGTTGGAAGCCTGGAGGCAGATTTATTGAAAGTTCCGGAAGCATTGGGTAAAAAACAATTCATTCCGTTTACGGATACCATTTCCCTGATCAAAGCCATTCGTGAAGACTCTATCCAGGTGGGAATTTATGTTCCTAACAATGCAGAGCAGTTGAAAAGCGCTATGAAACCTATTTCCGTTACTGTTTTCCACGACGGAACAGATCTGGGAATGAAAGAGCGTGCCGATGTTTACCTGACATACGTCCAGGGAAACTGGGAAAGACAGCGCTATGCTGAGCTAAAAGTGGATGAAGCTAAGATCACTCCACTTATTACGACCTATTCCAATGTGGCTTCCAGCAAAGAAATGATCGGTAAACTGGCGGGCGGATTTCTTCCTTACATGTTCATTGCATTTGGGTTTATGGGTTGTATGTTCCCGGCAATCGACCTGTTTACGGGTGAAAAAGAACGTGGAACCATTGAAACTTTGCTGACAACTCCTGTACCGCGCTGGAAAATCCTTTTCGGAAAAATGGGCGTAGTAGTCGTTTCCGGATTGTTAGCCGCCATGTTCAATTTAGTGGGGATTTATTTGTCCATTGAAGTTTTTCACCTCGTAAAAGATCCTGTTATACTTCAAGCCATTAAAGACATTCTTTCTCCAACCTTCCTTGTGATGTTGTTTGCATTACTTTGTCCACTGATCATTTTCTTTGCGGGTATCATGATCCCAATCGCTGTTCGCGCCAAGAGTTTCAAAGAGGCCCAAAGTATCATTTCCCCGCTCAATCTATTGATCATTTTACCTGCCATGGTAGGATTTTTCCCGGGAGTGGAATTGAACGAGGTGACAGCCTTGATTCCGGTGGTGAATATCGTATTGGCAACGAAAGAGCTGATAGCAGGAACACTGGAATTCCACCTGGTCGCAATGGCTTTTGGTGTGATGGTGCTGCTGGCCGGAATTGCAATTATGCTTTCTTACCGCAAATTTGAGAACGAAAACAACGTGATTTCTTAATTTTACCGCAAAGAAGAGAAAGCAGTGCTTTTGATGGAGGAGGACGCAAAGTTGGCAACTGTTTCTTTGCCTCTTTTGCTCCTTCGCTGAAGCTACGGGGTAAGCATTCACTCTTTGCGGTGAATAATAAAACCTAAATTCGCGTTAAAAAGAACGATGCAGTCGATACACCCACATTTGGAGCAGGCCGTCAAGGAAGAAATTTCTTATTCCCACGCATTAGCGGCGGAAAATTTGAAAGCTTCACCGAATGAGTTGCGCAAGCAGGGTTTGAGTTTATTTCCCTGTGAAATTGCAGAGATTCGAAGCGGAATTGACGGAGATTTCTACCAGCTGGAAACTTCCTTCGTGATCAACAATTCGTTCTTCAAACGAGGCGCGGCTGTTCTTTTTTATGTGGAAAACAAAAGTTACAAGGCACGAATCGTAGAAATCAATGGGTATTCCCTGCTCCTTTTCTGCAAAGAAGAGATTGAAGGGAATATCCGGGAAAATCCGGTGCGAGTGGATTTCACCCCGGACGACCGGACACTTGAGTGCATGGTCCTTGGACTGCGTTTTTTGAAGGATCACAAACACCTGCAGGAATTTGAACACGATTTCCAGCTCGAAAAAGAAGCAACCGCATTTGAACATCCAACGCTCAATCTTTCTCAACAGAAAGCCGTTAGTGCTATTCTAAGCGCTGATCCGACAACCGTTATCCAGGGTCCGCCGGGAACCGGGAAAACACATACACTTTCCATTGCCATTCAAGAATTGGTGAAACGCGGAAAGAAAGTCCTGATCACCGCACCAAGCAATACTGCAGTAGATAATTTGTGCAAAAAGATCGTTGCTTCGAAGATTTCTTTGCTTCGAGTGGGGAATGATGAAAAGATTACTGCCGAGATTCTTCCCTTTACCATCGATAATTATTTGGATTCGGGGAAAGGTGCAAACTTTGCAAACTCGCTGAAAAAGCAAATCCAAAAGACCCAACAAATTGCCAATCGAAATATCCGGAATTACACCAAAGAAGCAGTAGATGAAAAACGTACAGCACGAAAAGAACTGCGTGAATTGCAGAAAGAACTTCGCAAGCTGGCGCATGATTCCGAAGAGCAATTGATTGAAACCAGTTCTGTTATTGCAGGAACACCGGTTGGTTTGTTCAATGCACTTTCCAAAAATCATTCTTTTGATGTGGTGATCATGGATGAAGCGGGGCAATCTTTAGCGCCATTAACCTGGCTGGCTGCAAGTTTCGGAAAGAAATTGGTGCTATGCGGAGATCCACAGCAGCTGCCGCCAGTAGTTTTTAGCACAAAGGCCCTTCAATTAGGTCTGAATAAAAGTTTATTGGAAACAGTGAGCGAAATCCGACAGCCCATATTGCTGAATGAACAATACCGCATGTCGCCGGAAATTGTTTCGGTGATCAATCCGTATTTCTACCAGGGACTTTTGCAAACCGCAAGCGGAATTCCCGCCGGTCAGATCCAGTTTATTGATATGGCCGGATTTGGCGAAGGCGAAACACAAAACGAAACCACGGGGAGTTTCGAAAACTGGGACGAATTGAGGATCATTCGAAAAATCCTGGAAGCAGAAGCGCTTGATCCGAAACGAACGGTGATTCTTGCTCCTTATTCTGCACAGATTGCACTTTTGCAAAAAGAATTGAGCAGCGCTTGGAAAGTTTCGACTATTGATTCAATCCAGGGACAGGAAGAAGAAAACATCGTAGTGAGTTTCACACGTTCGAATCCGGATGGAATGATTGGCTTTTTGAGCGATTACCGCCGGACCAACGTAGCGATTTCCCGCGCCAAAAGAGCCTGCTATTTGATTGGTGACAGCGCCACTTTGGGAAATGATCCGTTTTATTCCGAATTATTGGATCAAATTGAACAAACCGGGATCTACCGAAGTGCCTGGGAATTCGATAGCTAGTTAAACTTTTCCTCCCCCTTAGTCCCCCTCCAAAGGGGGAACCCGGATCGACCTTCGATTGAAAGTTATGTAGAACTAGAATTACTCAGTTTTTGAATTAAAATCTTCAATAAGATGAATTTTACAGTCTCCCCCTTTGGAGGGGGATGCAAGGGGGAGGACATGAGAAATTACCCGACTGCAATGGAAATCTTATACAAACAGCTGTGTATTCACCGAATAATCAATGATTTTGATCTGGATGTTTGCTCCAGAATTTTCAGATTTGTTTTTACCCACAATAAAACTTGCGTCTATCTGCTCACACAAAGAACGGATCAGTTCAAAGCCTAGTGTATTTCCGTTTTGTCTTTCTGATTTAATTCCCGGACCATTATCGATTACTTCTATCTGCATGGAATTCCCGATTTGAGAAACGTGGATATTAACGACTAGTTTCTTTCCCGGAACCATCGCGTGTTTGTAAGAATTTGTAATTAGTTCATTCATGATTAACCCGATCGGGACTGCTTTTGAGATTGGAAGGATTAACTCATTGGAATCTACTTCCAACACCACATCGGCATCACCGCCAAAGCTATGTTCCACATTGCGGATCAATTCTACCAAATAATCCAGCATGTTCAGATTTCCTACTTTCGACCCGGAATACATTTGCTGGTGCACCAAAGCCATTGAATACACTCTTCCCCGGCAATCTTCCAAAGCATCAATCACTTCCTGCGAGTTCGAATTGTTCTTTCTAATATTGATCAGGCTGGTCACAATATTCAGGTTGTTTTTCACCCGGTGATACAATTCGGCTAAAAGCAGGCGCTTCTCCTCGATCACATTCCGGACTTGTTCTTCCTGGCGGATATTTAACCAGGTAATCACTGTGATCTGCATCAGTCCGCAAAAGAATGCAAAAAGTCCGTTAAAGATTTTCAGCGTGCTCATGGTTGCTTCCGAAACCTGAACGGGGTAATATTTCGGTCCAAAAATTAAAAGAAAACTAATCGTGAAAAAATAAAGAATGCACCAAATGACCAGGTGAGCGAATGATTCTTTTCTTCCGTAAATCTGTACGATAGAAAGTGTAAGCGGAAAGAAATACATCAATACATTGCTTTCCAACTGCATATATACGGTTGCAACTCCCAATAAATAAATTCCAATTGCAAAGAAGAGGTAGGAAGCCAAAATGAATTTCCCCGCATAATTCAAACTAAAAATCGCAGCGGCAAGACCAAATACTACGAAAAAGTGCAGATTCAGGAACTGAAAACCAATAATATTAAAGACTAGCAGGCATGTAACAACATTAAAGGAACCAATCAGGCTTAAGAAATTTACCTTACGAACTAAATTCTTCTCCCATTCAGGAGTTGATTCAGGCCATTTTAGTCCTAATTTGTTGCTTATCACGCGTTTCAGTTTTGGCTAATATACCAACATTTTTGAAAAAAAATGCGGGATATGTCAGATATGCTATATACATTTGAGGCAAATTATTAGACTCGATCCATGCCTATGCAGAAGACGTTACTACATTCAGTCTTACTTTTTACATTTTTGTTCATAACGAACTTTGCTGATGCTCAGCCTTCTGTTCTTGGGAATCGTAAACCGTATTCCTGGATGATTGGTGTGAGCTGGACAGCTGTAGAGGATGATGGTCGCGGTTTATGTCAGCCCTTTGATGTGGCGCAGTCGTGGAATTACGAATATTTCCCAACCCGCATCATGGTTGACAAGTACTTTAAGTACGGATTGAGCGCAGAATTTTCAGGAGCATTTGTCACCTACAAGCCCACGAAATTAATCAACGATACTATTGGTCGTTCGGGAGTCTTTTTGGCACTCGATTTAAATTGCAAATACAGTTTTTATCCTTTAATTACACCACGATGGGTTGATCCGTATGTTTCTTTGGGAATTGGAATGACACAACGTACCAGTATGCCGGGCGTTAGTGCTTTGACAGGAAATGTTGGCTTGGGTGTGAATTTGTTTTTCTTCCGTGGTTTAGGATTCCAGATCCAGACTTCGGGGAAATTTGCTTTCACAGGTGGTGCATTATCAGGTGGTAATTATTTACAGCACAACTTAGGATTTGTCTACAAATTCAATTCCGGTGCACGTGGAAGAGAAAACTTCACCAAGCGCCGTTACAAGTGGACGAGCAAGAAAGTGAAGTACAAAGGGAATAAGCGCGGAGGATAATAATCAGAGTGAGAAACAGAATGAGAATGAGGAATGGATTGTCATTCTTACGCTCAAAATTTGTTCATTATCTGTAAATTAAGGTGATTCTGAAGATTTTATCCATTCTTTTCAGTCAAATATCTTTTTATTTTATCAGTATTCAGAAACAGAAACAGAATGATGATTTAAATTCCTCATTCTCGCTCTCATTCTCCATCCGGGCTTTAGCCCTTAAGTCCCATCATCAACAAATCGATATCTTTGTATTTCAGGTCGAAAACACGCCCCAATACTTCGCTTACCAGGATTCCTTTATAAATATATACTCCGGAGCGGAACCCGTGATCATTCCGGATCAAATCCAAACAACCTCCTGATTCTCCCATATCCATCAGGATCGGAGAAAAGATATTGGACAAAGCAAAAGAAGCTGTTCTCGGCACGCGGGATGCAATGTTCGGTACACAGTAATGAACTACTCCGTGCTTTACAAAAGTTGGATTATTGTGATTGGTCACACGAGAAGTTTCAAAACATCCACCCTGATCAATGCTCACATCAACAATTACGGAACCTTCTTTCATGTTCTCCACCATTTCTCCGGAAACCACACAAGGAGTGCGTCCCAAAGGAGAACGAATCGCCCCGATAACCACGTCGGCACGCATGATAGATTTTGCAAGTACTTTTGGCTGTAAAACGGATGTGTAGATGCGTGATCCCAAATCGTTCTGCAAACGACGCAGACGCGACAAACTATTATCAAATACTTTTACGGAAGCTCCTAAACCAAGTGCTGCACGAGTAGCGAATTCACCAACGGTACCTGCTCCAAGCACCACTACTTCGGTTGGCTGCACTCCGGCAATACCGCCCAGCATGATTCCCTTTCCTTCGTTGAAAGAAGACAATAACTCACCGGCGATCAAAATAGATGTCGTACCTGCAATTTCTCCCATCGTGCGAACAACCGGAAATACTCCCTGCTCATCACGGATGTAATCCCATGCAATGGCCGTTACTTTCTTTTCGATCAGTTTTTGGAGAATACTTTTGGGCTGAATACTTAATTGTAAGGCCGAAATCAGTGTTTGGTTTCCCTTCATCAAATCCACTTCTTCCTCAGAAGCAGGCGTAACTTTCAGGATGATATCACATTCAAAGATTTCTTTATTGGAAGGACAAAGCTCTGCCCCTGCTTCGGAATATTCGCGGTCGCTGAATTTGCTGGATTCTCCTGCTCCTCTTTCTACCCGAACATCGTGTCCGTTTGCTACTAAAAAAGAAACTGCTTCCGGTACAAGGGCCACACGGCGCTCCTGGAAACTTAACTCTTTCGGAATTCCAATCACCAAGCGCCCTTTCTTCTTAGCAATCTCGAGCATTTCCTCCATTGGAAGAATATTCCCTTCTTTCAACAATTGTTTGAGTAATTCCGGGTCCTTTACCATAATCTGTCTCCAATTTTAGCCAAACGAAGTTACGGAAAAAAGGAATATAGATTACGCTGTTCCGAAAGACATTTCACAAAAATTTACGGTCTATCACAGCAAAGTAAACATCCTGGTTAAAAATTTAAACCACTCAAAAAACAGAAAAAACAAATTGTTAAAACAAAAATACAACAACCTGACAAACATGTCATTAACGCAAAATCTGTTCGCAAATTAGCAAACAAGCGAATTATAGAATTTTCAAATTTTGAAAGCTGGAAATTTGAGAATTTGAAAACCAGTTTTTAATGGATATGAATCAATCGTTCGCCAGCCTCGTTGATTGTAATATTCACTTTCACCACATCTTCCGGAAGCAAAGGTTCAATGATTTCAGCCCACTCCACGAAACAAATCGCTCCGGAATACAACAGCTCTTCCACCCCCGCATCCAAAGCTTCTTCAACCGAATTCAAACGATAAACATCAAAGTGCAAGACTTCCCCGTAATAGGGAGACTCATAGGAATTCACCAAAGAATAAGTCGGGGAACCTTCCGGAGATTCAATGCCCATGGCACGCAAAACTGCTGAAATCAGGGTTGTTTTACCCGACCCCATTTCGGCGTAGAAAGCAACGACTTTCCTATTCCCGATCTGTTCCAGTAATTCTTTGGCAACAAAAGGAATATCGTCTAAACTATGTGCAATCAATTGGCTCACTTCGACTGCAGAATGATAAAAGGAATCAATAATTCCTCCATCGAAATGCCGCCGTGCTGGAAGGTATCGTTGTAATAATTTACAAAGTGATTATAGTTATTGGGATACACGAAGTAATCCTGTTCACGTGTAAATACAAATTCAGCAGATAAGCTCGATTTAGGTAAACCAACCTTATCCGGGTGCTTAACAGTGAATACTTCTTTGTCTTTATAGCTCAGGTTACGCCCTGTTTTATACCGTAAGTTAGTATTCGTACTGCGATCTCCAACAATTTTCACCGGGTTTGTAACACGAACTGTTCCGTGATCTGTTGTGATTACAACCTTCCCTCCTTTCTCCGCAATTTTCTTAAACATCTCTTGCAATGGAGAATGCTCGAACCAGGAAAGTGTCAAAGAACGATAAGCAGATTCATCTGCAGCCAATTCCTTGATCATATCCATTTCTGTACGTGCATGAGAAAGCATATCTACGAAGTTGTAAACGATTGCATTCAGCTGATTGTCCCATAAGGTGTGGAACTGATCCACCAATCTTTTTCCTGCCTCCAGGTTGGTGATCTTATGGTAAGACCACTTTACATCTTTCCCATTGCGTTTCAGGTTACCTTCCAGGAAAGTTGCTTCGTGCATATTTTTACCACCTTCATCATCTTCGTTTAGCCAATGTTTTGGGAAACGTTTCTCAATTTCAGAGGGCATTAAGCCTGCAAACAGCGCATTTCTTGCGTAATGAGTTGCTGTTGGAAGAATGGAATAAACAATATCTTCTTTTTCAATCGTAAAGAAATTGGAAATAATCGGTTTCAAAACCTGCCACTGATCGTAACGCAGATTATCGATCACCATCAGGAAAACGCGATCTTTCTCATTGAGCATCGGAAAAACCTGTTCCTTCAATAAATGATGGACCATATCCGGAGCTTCCTCTTCTCCATTGAACCAATCTTCGTAATTATTTTCAATGAAACGACAGAATAAATCATTCGCTTCTTTTCGCTGTGCGTTTAATATCTCACCCATTCCCTGGTCTTCAATTCCCTTGAATTCCAAATCCCAATAGGTCAGTTTTTTAAATACATCTTTCCATTCTTCGGCATCCAAACGACCGTTCAACTGCATTCCCAACTGGCGGAATTCCTGCTGGTAGGTTGAATTGGTTTTCTGGGAAACCAGTTTTCGGTGATCGAGGTTCTTTTTCAGACAAAGCAAAAGCTGATTCGGATTCACAGGTTTGATCAGGTAATCGGCAATTTTGCTACCGATAGCTTCCTCCATAATGGATTCTTCTTCACTCTTGGTGATCATCACAACCGGGGTCATCGGAGTAATTTCCTTAATCCGAGCCAATGTTTCCAATCCGGAAATACCAGGCATATTCTCGTCAAGGAATACAATATCGTAATTGTTTTCCTGGCACTTTTCCACCGCTTCACTGCCGTTGTTAATGAGTTCTACACTGTATCCTTTTGCTTCCAAAAAGAGCACATGTGGTTTTAGAAACTCCATTTCGTCGTCTGCCCACAGAATCTTTGCTTGCATATCCTAAAGATTAATTAGCTTTGATATTGATTTATATAAAGGTATTCAATTGCGCACAAACACACATCGAAATAATAAAAAGAAAATCATCAACGACCCCGTTTATGGTTTTATTTCAATTCCGGACGAATTTATTTTCGATTTGGTGGAGCATCCTTTCTTTCAAAGACTCAGAAGAATCAAGCAATTGGGCATGACACACCTGGTTTACCCGGGAGCTTTGCACACCCGTTTTCACCACGCAATTGGGGCAATGCACCTGATGGCACAGGCTGTTGCGGTGATCCGCAGAAAAGGTCATGAGATTACGGACGAAGAAGAACGCGCGGTTTTGGTGGCGATTTTGCTGCACGATATCGGCCACGGACCGTTTAGCCATGCTTTGGAATTCGACATTGTGAAGAATGTCAGCCACGAACAGATATCTTATTACTTTATACAAGCATTGAAGCGGGATTTTCCGGAAAATTCGGACGATTTGGAACGTGCCCTGATGATCTTCGCCAATAAATACCACAAGAAATTCCTGTATCAATTGGTTTCGAGCCAGCTGGACATGGACCGACTGGATTATTTGACCCGCGACAGTTTTTTCACCGGAGTTTCGGAGGGAATTGTGGGAACGGAACGCATCATCGAAATGCTGAATGTTCACAACGATCAATTGGTGATCGACGAAAAAGGAATTTACAGCATTGAGAAATTCCTGGTGGCAAGACGCGTGATGTACTGGCAGGTTTATTTGCACAAAACGGTTGTTTCGGGCGAATTTATGCTGATCAATATTCTGCGCAGAGCCAAAAAACTCATTCGTGACGGTCAGACTTTGTTTGGAAGTCCTGCCCTGCTCTATTTCATGGAAAAAGATGTTCAAAAAGTAGACTTCGAAACGAATCCTGAAGTGTTGCAAACCTTTGCGCAGCTGGATGACTTTGATGTAATGGGAGCAGTGAAAGTGTGGCAAAACCATTCGGATACCGTTTTGTCCATTCTTTCCAGGAACCTCGTAGACCGCAATTTGCATAAGGTAGAAATCGCAAAAGAACCGTTCAGCCCGGACCGTATTTTGATGGAAAAGGAATTGGTGCGCACTCAATACCAGCTGGATGATGAAGAGATCAACTACTTCGTTTACTCCGAATTACTTTCGAACAATGCCTACAGCCAGGTGAAACAGACCATTAACCTGCTCATGAAAGGTGGACAAACGATTGACGTTTCCAAAGCTTCAGATAATCTCAATATTTCAGCATTGGCTCAGCCGGTTGAGAAATACTGTTTGTGTTACCCGGTGACGAGACATTAAGATCACCCTCATTTTTTTTACCACGAGGAACACAAAGAGCACAAGGGACTATTTTATTACTCCAAGTCAAGCAAGTGTAGAACCTCGTGTGCTTCGTGATTAAATAATTTGAATTCTGCTAAGAAATACCCATTTTTACTAGTCTCAAACAAACTCAAATGTTTTCAAGAACGGGTATCAACAGCACTATTCTCTTCCTTACGGCAATCCTATTATTCTCTTGTGGCGGTTCGGGGAGAAAATCTGCTGAAACAGAAAAAAAACGACCGAATTTAAAAGTATGTGAATCGATGCCGGTTTCCAAAAAGAAAGAACCGTTTGATATCATCCGGTTCCTGCTGGATGAAGAAGCGAAAGGGTTTAAAAAGGCTAAAATCGATTACAGGGAACATTCTGTTTCATTTTCAGGCGATGAGGATCCGTATTCGGTCAGTTTTAGCTTGCTTGCATCCGAAGATTTGAATCAAGACGGCTTAAGTGATTATATTATCCACCGCGAATCGGAAGGAATGCTTGGAGGAAATGTACATTCCAATTCACAGATCCTTTACCTCATTATGGGGATGGATAATCAAATCGGACAAAGACATGAGATCCTCTGCTATGCACCGTTTTCGTATAACATACTGGAAGATCTTACTTACAAGCATGGAAAACTGAAAGCACTTGCAACTCAAAACTTCAGGACTTATTTTCCGGAAGAAGGAGATGAATTGCCGTCCACCAACTTGTCTTTCATTTACCAAAACGGGAATGTCTACGAAGAAAGTTACCTCACGGAATGTGAATTGGCAAAATGGAAAAATAAAAAGCTCTTCCAGGGAAATTCGGAAGTGAGCAAAAGCATAGATATGCATAATTATACGGAAACTATCGTTGAAAAATACAAATCCGCCGAATTTGATGTCTCAGCAACCATTTCGGGTTGTGACAACCTGAGTATTGATTTGGAAACTACATTTCCCTTTCACGACAATCAAAAGGAACTGATTGCTCAAAGAAAGCGATTCCTGGAATTCCTGAGAAAACACACCACCAGGCTTTCTGATGAACTGGAGATCATTCAGCAATACTGTTTAGAACATGAAGAGAATATGAAAGAAGCTGTGGAAGTGGAAATACTGTCGTTTATTTTTCATACCAATCGGGAGAAAGGAAAAGTGACCTTCCGACTGAGAATCGACCAAATCCGGAACCCGGACCAGACAGAGAATTGGGAGATTACTACGAGACTTTAAGACATCCGGATTTTGGACCAGATTCGATATTGATCCAAAAATCTAAGTCCTGACATGTTAATATGCTGACGTCTTAATAGCGCAAAAAATCGTTTATTTACCAAAAATTTAAAGCTTATGATGATTGTTTGGATTATTCTGGGTGCGATCGGTGGATTGATCGTCCTTGTGTTACTAATTGCTGCTTTCAGCAAAAAAGATTTTCGTGTAGAGCGAACCATTACAGTCAACAAACCACTCCCTGAAACTTATGACTTCCTGACATCACTGAAAAAACAGAACCAATGGAGCAAATGGACCCAAATGGATCCGAACGTGAAGATTACCTTCAGCGGTACGGACAAAACAGTAGGATTTATTTCCAAATGGGAGAGCCAGAACAAACAAGTGGGAGAAGGAGAACAGGAAATCAAAAAATTGATCCCGAACCAGCGAATTGAGAACGAACTGCGCTTTCTAAAACCGATGAAAAGTATAGCCAATGCATATTTCACCGTAGCAGCAGAAGGAGATGCACACACACGTGTTGCCTGGGGATTTACCAGCAGAACTCCCTGGCCATTCAATGCTTTTATGCTTTTCTTCAACATGGAAAATGCGATTGGAAAAGATTTCGATGAAGGATTGGGGAATATGAAACGAATGATCGAAGCCTGATAATTCCCCTCTTTTAAATTAACCACGAGGAACACAAAGAGCACAAGGAATTATTTTACAGCTAAGCTCATAAAAAAACTTCGTGCGCTTCGTGTACTTTGTGGTTAAATCCTTTACGATTGTTTTTAGAAGTATTCTTTGAGTCGAATACACGTCCATTTTTGTGTAGAGACTAATCCGAAAAATCTACCGGTAATGCCGCAATAATAGCATCAGCACCTTTCCTTACTGATTCAAAGAATGTGGTTATTTCTTCATCTGTGAGGTCGTCGATGAAATGCTGCTGAAAATGTTCATTCAGGCGCTGGCTCATTTGGTGCTTGATAGCGAATACCAACTCAGCCAATTTCTCCCGGTCCGCAGAAGTGTAATCCAGCTCGTTCAATTTCTTGCTGAGATTGGTTAAATAAGATTCTAAAAGCTGTTCTTTCGTCATACGGAAAGTTACAAAAAATCAAAACTGGATTCTAAGAATTTACTCTTTGACAATCATTTTCCGTGCAGAAACTCCATCTTTCGCAAGTTCCACGAAATAAACCCCGTTCTTCAAATCAAACAGTGGAATTGTTACCTGGTTATCATTCGAGAAATCAAGCATCTGTGTTCGTATCAGTTCTCCTGACACACTCAGAATCCGCAATTCAATGGTTCCCAGCGCAAAAACACTTTCGCAACGAAGGATCACGCTTTCTGTTGCAGGATTCGGGAAGAGCGTAAATTCCGTTTCAGCGAATAATTCACCAACTGAAGTTGTATTGGAAAAGACCGTCGTCTGGATTGTCAGCGAACAACCGTTTTGGTCCGTGATCACACAGGAATAAGTTCCCGCACACAAGTTTGTTGCCGTAGAAGTGGTTTGGTTCAGCGGATCATTCCACTGATATGAATAAGGAGTATTCCCGCCGGATACCACTACGAAAGATTGCCCGTTGCAGGTCCCGTAATCCATTCCGTCAAAACCGTTGCCGCTAATCGGACTGGTGGATGCTACTTCAAAGCAAACCTGGTCCGTCAATCCGTTGTTGTCTGTTACCGTTACGCAATAACTACCTCCCTGAAGATTTGCTGCGGTATTCGTGGTTTGTGAACCCGCGTTTGCGCTCCATTGATAGGTATATGGTCCCTGACCCAAATTGGGGTGAACAGTTACGCTGGTCCCACCCGATTGACAACCGCTTCCCGCAAATGTCAAAGTTAGGTTCAATCCGTTATTCGTTGGAATAGTGGCCGTAACATCCATTTTCACCGGCAAATGATCGGAAGAATAATACAAGGCACGAACTAAAGAATCCGGATATTGCGAATTGCTTCCCGCCAAAATACTTTGGTTGTAATGATTCCCGTCATTCCCGATAGCTTTGTAAGAGTTGGTATTGTATTGCAATAAGTTTGTTCCGTTCATGACATTCTGCGACACGATGATGTGGTCAAAACGATCATCCAATCCGCCGGTAACGCCGCAATCTGTGGAACCGCTCGCACGTGGTGATTGCGTGTGAATCGCAGCAAATGAGTTGTTGGTTGTCCAGTTTCCGGGCATATTCAAAGGATCTTTCAGGAAATTCGTGCCACCGCTCACCAGGTTTTGGTAACCCACTTCCGTACTGCGGTAAGTATTCAAATCTCCGCAAACGAAAAGGTGTCGTCCTTGTGGTCTTCCGTTTAAAACGGCACGAAGCAATTGCGTTTGCGCCGCACGATCAGCCAAGTCTGCACTTGCACTTCCGGCTTTCAAATGGCACATGAACACTTCTATGAAACAGGTATCGTGGTGTTGAGGCAAGGTTGCGTCGTTTACATACAAAATGTAGTGATTGATATCCCTTGGCGAAGTTTGAACAATGCGCTGCTCTTTCAAAGTAAGCTTGGATGAGTTGTAAAACAACATGTTCTGCAAATCACCGCCAGCCGAATTGTTGATCCATTGCGCACGTTGGTAATGTGTGGTTCCAAATACATTCAAAGCACGGGTCAATACGCTGTCGCAGCCCGCCGGTGTCTGGATCTCGCAACCCACCAAAATATCCGGTTTCAGGTACTGCATGATCTTGCGCAAAGAATCCGCCCGATTGGGAAGATTGACATTGCTGCTGCCACAATCGTTCCTTCCATTGGGGAAGTTCAACAGGTTGTAGGAAACAATGCGAACGGGAATTGTTTGAGCCGAAGCTGTAAGTCCCAAAACGAGCAGAAGAGCAAATAAAGCGTATTTCATGGTACAAAATTACGACGGAAAAGCGCGGGAACCCAAGAATAAATTGGGTAAAACGGTTTAGTTGCACATTATAATATCTCCCGTCCGCCGCGGCGGACAAATGACGCAGATTAAAACCTCCCCCTTCGGAGGGGGACTGAGGGGGAGGAAGTGAGAGAATGAATATAGCTGATTTTTTCGCTCTGCTCAAGGAACACTCACGACCGTTCAGAAGACTCAAAAATGCAGTTCGGAAAGTTTTTTGGGCAGTTCGGAAGAAAGAATTACATGATTGGGACTAACTAAAGAAATAAATACTACTTTGTCGGCTGATAACTGAAACACTATTACTGATGAGCGAATTCTTTTCTAAAATTGAAAACTTTCTGTTTGATTTACTAGGTCTCATATTACCTGGATTTATTTTTCTTGGCGTATTAATTACCCCTTTAGCCTTAGTTGATATTTCTAAAATAGCTCCACCTGACCTCGAAAAATCATTTATTTTATCTGAACTATCAACTATTAGCAATCTTTTTAAAAATTATTGGAATGAAAAATCATTATTAATTACCAGTATAATAATAGTATTAGCCTATTTATTTGGTCACTTTGCTAAAGTTTTCTCAATAATAAAATATGAAATCTTAGTAGCCCTATTTGATAAAACTTTTAATAAAGTAATGAACTATAGTTATAAGAAAACAAAAACTGGTATTGAGTTCTTATACAAAAAAATAAGCCAACAAGATTTTAATAACACAAAGTTTTATTCGTGGTTAAAAGATATTATTAAGCCAATCAAAAACACTTTATTGAAAGTATTTACATTCAAATCCGAAGATTATATAAATGACAATAAAGACTTAAAAACAGAGTGCATTAAAATAATAAATGATAGACTTAACACTAACTATCCTGATAAGTGGTACTCGATTTATAAATTTTCAACTATTATAAATAATCAGGAGAATATTAGATCACTAGCAGCCTTCTTCTTGGCAAAATATAATCTCTATAGATCTCTTTCTTTTATTTTTCTTTTTGCAACAATATATTTTTATTTCTTCTTTATAACAACAATAAATTATTTCCAAGATGGCACGCAAAAATCTTCTTCTTTAATTTTAATTACAACATCATTGTTATGGTTCACTTTCCATTATAAATATAAGCGCTATTGGACACTTTGTGGTAATGAAACATTAGTATCTTTGTATTTTTATCTAAACAAGAAAAAAATTAATGAAGTTTAATAGAATCCTTTTTATTGATACCGAAACTGGTGGAATAGATCCTATTAATAATAGTTTATTGTCTATTGCATTTGTAATTTGGGATAATGGTAAGATTTCTCAACCCCAAGAGTTTCTAATAAATGATGGAGTATTAAATGTTACTCAATCAGCTCTAGATATTAATAAAATTGACTTAATTGAACACTCTAAAAAAGCAATGTCCCCGAAAGACATAATTTATAAAATTGAGCAATATCTAGAATGTAATTTTTCGGATGAAGAAAAAATAATATTATGCGGACACAATGTACTTTTTGATATCAATTTCTTCAAGAATTTTTGTCAAAATTATGGACTAGATTATAACAAAAGGTTTTCACATCGATACGTGGATACGGCTTCAATATTATTCTACCTTTCAACAGTCGGAATCATCCCTGATAATATGACATCTTCTCAGAATGCGTTTGATTATTTCAATATTTCTGTCAATAATAGACATAGCGCTTTGGGGGATGTATTAGCAACAACAGAACTTTTCAACCAAATGCTTTTGCTAATTTCCAACTTAAAAGATACTAAGACATTCAAGACTTATTGATCGCCCCATGACCCTTCACCAACACCCCCTCTTCTTCTCTTCCCCGAACAACAATAAGTAATCCCTCCAGAGAAATCCCCTACCTTTCTCCCCAAATCACACCTTTATGAAAACAGTTTTTCTACTTCTCCTGAGTTCCCTGGTTATCAAGGGGACATTTGCTCAAACCACTTATTCAAGTGCTGGTCAGATGGCGATCTTTAAGGCTGACAGTATGATGTTTCATCACAAAGGCAACGATTCTACTTTCACGCTGAAAACTACCATTCATGCGCTTTCACCATTGAAAAATCAGCGGGTGGTTTCGAAAGGTACCGCGGAGGGAGAGATTTATCGGGTGAAAGACGAGATAATCAAGGTCCTTTACATGAAAACTTATCGGGACAAACTGGCTGATGATGCATCCATAGAAAAAAGCAGCTTGTACCAAATCTACTATTTCAAAGGCAAACCTTTTTATGTAATCTTCTCTCATTCGGAAAAGGTCCAATCTGAAACGGTCTGCAAAAACTACTTCGATTTTTATGTCAATCCACGTGAACCGGATTACCAACAATCTGATTATTTCGATGTCGCAAAACTCAGAAAAGAAGTTCAGGAAATAGTTTCTGAAATAGAAAGGCTATAAACCATTAAACTCATCTATGAAGCACCTGCTTTTTCTGTTACTGCTCATTTCTGTTTACAGTTGCAATTCGCCCACTCAAAAACCTACTCCAAAAGAAACAGTCGGAAAAGAACTTTCCCTGGAGCACACGAAATGGAACAGCCAATTTTACCACTACAATAACTTTTATCATTTTACAGATAAATCGGCTGGTTATTCGCAGGATGGACAAGTGGCATGGAGCTGTCCGATAGATTTGAAAGCGAAGAAAATTCCGGAAAACAAAATTCTTTACAGCGAAAAGGAAGTATTTACTTATGTGATTAAAGACAGTAAATTAACGATTCACTATCTGAATCGGGATACCACACAAACTCCCGTGGAAGACCGAGTCTTTAACTATCGGAAAAAGTATAGCGATTGGATTTCAGATTACACCTTTACTTACGGCCCGGAAATATTGCAACCCGGAAAACGCAAGGAGGTTTTTGACGAATCAGGTACTCCACAAATAAAATCGTCCAATTAACCCTGAACTCGAAATTGGTAATTAGCAATTCGTAATTCCTAATTATCTTCGCCTCATGACTTACACCTTTTCCTTAAGCCAAAGTGATTACTTGAATCACCAGTTGTTTTTTGCTTCTACCGCTCTGAATGCTCATAAACAGCGAAAAAATGGTCAAATTATCTATACAGTAATGTTCCTGTTCCTGGCCTTTAATTTCTATACTGATAAAAAAGTATTATCCGCTGTCATTCTAGTAATCATAGCAATTGCCTGGGTCATTTTCTATCCGCTTTATGCCAAAAATCACCAGCGAAATCACTTTGAGAAGCATGTCAATCGCTTCTTAGCAGATAAATTCGATAAAGTTTCCACGATAGCTATGGATGACCAGCTAATCCAGAGCGAAGAGGAGAATTACGAAATGAAAATTGGTGTCAACCAGGTGAAACACATTTATGAAACAGCTGATTACTTCTATGCGCAGTTGAAATCCGGACTCACCTTTATTTTTCCACGGAAAAAGATTGAGAACGTTGACGTTTTGGAAGACCAGTTGCGCGATATTGCCGCTAAAAACCAAATCAGCTTCACAGAGATGACTGATTGGAAGTGGTAGCGGTTTGGTAACCTTTCAGTTATCCCGATAGCTATCGGGACATTTTCCCAAATATTTCCTACCTTCCCTCCCAAATCACTTGCTATGAAAACCGGTTGGGAATTTGAGGACTTATCCAAATTATTGGAAGATGCCAGAAAAGGAAATGCTATTCCATTGGAAGAATTCACCGAAAACAATCCTTTTGCAAAAGTGGATCCTGCATTTACGAAGCTCCTGGTTTTGCGAAAGTTCCGGGTAAAAAAGATGCCATTCATGCCTCATCCATTGGTTTCAATTAATCCACCAAATGACGAACATTTTCAATGGGGAATCAGTATTGTGACTACACCTGAAGACGGTGAGACGAATTATTCAGTTTACATTCCCAACCAATACAAGTACACCGGGCTTTCTTTTGAAAACGACGAAGTAACCATTCATGCAGAAGGTTTGAATGTGAAGTCAAATATTCGTGAACTACACCAAAAATTGAGGGAATTCCACCCAATGTTTGACCAGAGCGATTTGGAACGCGCATTCAAAACCCTTACTAACGAAGGATTTCAAGGTCAAAAAGTTTCTGAACCGACAACCATTGAACCGATCATTCAAAATGAATTCCTGGGAACACTTACATACGATCCAAAATATACCCAGTACGAAAACAACCGAACGTCGAAGTATTTTTCATTTGAACTGAGTATTTATTACGAAGAACCGGGAGAATTCCCTGCTTTACTGGCATATGTTGAATCACAAATGAAAAATGAGTTCTACAAGCCTCATTTGCTTACAATGGAATCTGAAATGATTGCTCTTAAAAACGACAGCTGGCTGGATGAAGACGAAGAGGCAATCACTCCGAAACAATTCAGAGAATTAATCTCGATTGAAAGTATTGTCTTTTACAGCGACCGATCCTGCGCTATTTATTGCAACGACGGGGATCTGTTCAGCGATCATAGTATTGATATTTCTATTGATAAGGATGGAAATTACGAAAGTGTAACCTTAGCGGGATAAATTCATTTCTTTAAATCGGTTTGTTAACCTTTAGTTATTTGGTTTTGTAACCAATTTAGTTAACAAGTTTCAATGAAATTTTCCAATTTCCCTATCTTTACCCCAACGAAAACCCAAAACCTCATGCGTATTTTCAGCTTGCTCATACTCGTTTTCCTACTCTTCTCCTGTTCGGAAGAAACCGAGAAGGAAATTTCCGTTAGTAACGAAATCAAGGAGTATATTCAAAAAAGGTATCAGACAAGTGAAATTTCTTCGAGTGTTGGTTCGGAGATCAGAAATGGAAAAAAAGAAAACAACTTTAATATCAGTGTGGGGAAAAGTACCGTAATGGACAATTCGAAATCTGGACCCGAACTCTTTGCATCAGACATCGCTTTTCGTTTGTACTGCGGAATGGATGAGACCGAACGCAAAAAATACGATGTCATTGCTGTGAAAGTCACTCAAAGAAATAAGGTAACTGAAATGCGCTACAGCAATAAAGAACTGCTGGATGCTAATACGAATCTCCTTTGGCTGGATAAATTCTTCCGGATGGTGGAAAAAAAGGACTATCAAAAAGCCAAGGAACAATTCAATACCCAATTGGTAGATACCGCAACTGTGGACCTGAAGAACACTTACGAATCCCTTTCCTTTAGTTTGGGAAATCTTAAAAACCAGGAGCTGCAGGGATTTGAGATCATTGAATCAAAAGTGGATTCGAAAACTTACCGTGTGCTGCAGGCTTCTTACATTTCTTTCTACGATAAGGAATATACGCTCTCCAAATATGCTTTGCTAATGGACGAACCGGAGCAAAAATTGGTTAATTTGGCTTTCGAGTAAATATTACGTTCCAATTAGACTAATTCACTTTTAGAAAACATTTTACCTCAACTTAGATGATCATAATTCGGCGATTAGGTGAACAAGATCGGGTACCTGTGCAGTAAATGACAGTAAATTTTCCATACTGTTTGAGGCGGAACGCTGAGTTTATGGAAGAGCCAGCCGCGGCTGGTGAAGACTGAAGCTAGCCTGTAAGGCTTAAAGCGGAAGGAGGCATAACCTGCTAACAGGTCGATTGGTTTACCAACGCCTAGACCTTTTTGGCTCCACCTTTTTGTGGCAATGATAAGAGCCAGCCGTGGCTGGTGAAGACGAAGGTTTTGCCTCACAAGGCAATAAACCGCAGGTAAGGTGGAAAAATGATTATTTTAGTAGTTAATCCTGATTTATGAGTAGAACAAGCATCAATCTTCTTTCACTGGCAATCCTTTCTTGCTTGTTATTTTCTTGCGGCAGTGATTCCAACAAAGAGGCAGAAACAAAACAGCGTGCAGAATTATTAAAAGATCCGGAAGGTGTTAAATCAACTAAGCCCGACTTATTAGCCACAGTTCCATTCAAAAATCTGCCGGTTACAGATTCCACCAGTTTTGACAATTTCAACGGCGAAGACAAACTTTCCGGAAAATTGGTATCCAAATTACAGCTGAAAAGCATTGACCCGAATTTTAAGAACTTTCATTCCAGGTATCGCATTGTGTTATCAACGACTGTAGACATGATGGTTGTTACAGCATCTGCCGAGCATGAAATGAAAACCTTTTTGATCTCTTATTCGAAAGAAGACTATCAGCTCATTGATAAAGTGATGATCGCCTATGACGAAATAGCCGAATCGGCATTTTCTGCAACCGGAAAGATTTCCAAAGAAGACGTGGTCGTGAAGAATTACAATTACATGGGTGATGAACCTGTGATTGAAGTGAAGAAGTACCGCATCGAGCAATCGGGAAAGTTTACTCAAAAATAGAATCAGGGGAATTCAAGATCATTATTCAGAAGAGTTATTCTTCAATAAAACTAAATCTAACCGGCGATTAGGTGAACAAGATCGGGCACCTGTGCAGTAAATGACAGTAAATTTCTCATACTGTTTGAGGCGCAGCTGAGTTTATGAGAAATTCTGGCATGACCTGCTAACAGGTCGATTGGTTTACCCGCGCCTAGACCTTACCTTACAACTTTCGCTCTAACGTTTGTCGTTGTTTCGTCTTCTCTAGCTTCGCTAGTTCTTGGCTCCACCTTTTTGTGGCAATGACAAAAAGGTGGAAAATACCTATCTTAGGTAGATGGAACAAGAACTTCATCCCTGGAACTGGTTCGCTCCCGAAGGTAGCAGAGTCCTGATTGTCGGGACCTTTCCTCCTACTAAGCGAAACTGGTCTTTTGATTTCTTTTATCCCAATAAGGCCAACTTCTTCTGGAGAATTATTGCACGGATTGCGGAGACGGAATTACAGGTTCCCACTGGAGATTTAGCAGTTGAGGAACGAAAGGACCTGCTGCGAAAATTACACCTGGCCGTCACTGATATGGGACAACACATTGAGCGCGCCGGGAACAGTTCTCTGGATGAAAACCTGAGTGTGCTGGCATACATGGATATCTTCCAGATCCTGGATGAGAACCCGGGAATTCGTAAGATTATTTTCACCAGCAGCTCCGGAAAGGAAAGTGCCACCCGCTGGTTTAACCGGTTTTTGGAAACAAAAGAGATCACACACCGTTTTCCAACAGGTAAAAGACCGCTAAAAAGCAGCCTTCAGTACAAGGAACGAAACATCGAATTAGTGGTTCTTTACTCCACTTCTCCACGTGCCGCCAATCGGTTTTCTTTTGAGGATTTGGTGGA
Organism: uncultured Flavobacteriales bacterium; assembly: GCA_946479285.1. Next base: position 143,485 of record CAMLFH010000010.1, read on the forward strand.
TTTGTACCGCAATGAGATCCTTTATTAAAGATACTTCAGCTTCATCTGCTGGGTTGATTCTTGGTTGTGATCGGTAAATTGTTAGCTTTGGGGCCATGAAAACCATCATGCAAAAATTCCTTGCAATCACGCTGATCATTACTTCTGTGTTTGCATTCCTGGGTGGCATCCTTGTTCGCGGGGCGCTAAGTAATTTGAATAATTATGTCAGTTATTTTATGCTCTTCCTCGGAATCGGACTGATGGTTTTGTTCGTGATCGTTCTTGTGATTGCTGTTCGTTACTCCCGGAAAAAAGAACTGAAGGAGGTAATGGGTAAATACCTAACTGCTGCCCAGGGAACCAAGTTCAACATCGACCTGGATACTGTCCGGATTAAAAGCAATAACTGGGAAAATTTAAGGTTTATCGAAGCTCACCTTCAGGACATCGAAATAAAAGAAAAAAAATTGCAAACGATCCTTGAATTCGATGTGGAAATCAACGGGGAGAAGAAACAATTTCACTTTCCTACAAACCTGGAACCTAAAAGCCTCGAAATGTATTTCGCGATTCAAAAAGAAACGACTTTCTACTTAGATCCTGCAGATCACACAAACTTCTTCCTGGATTTGAGTTTTATTCGAACTTAACCTATTTTTAATCTCAAATTCAATCAAACCGATAAAAAACTTAAAATGGCATTTTTAGACACCAGCTTTGAAAACTCTCTAAATAATCAGGAATTACTTGAAATCCGTTATTTCAATATCCATGATGATTATTTTATTTTTGATTCCGAAAATTTATTAATTATTGATGGCGCGGTCTTACTTCAATTTTCAACTACTAAATTGACTTTAGGATGGAATGCAAATTTGGAGCTTTTTGATACCGTCGAGGAAGATGTCTCGGTACTTTTGAAAGATTCAAATTTTTATGAGCTGGATTTAGATAACGAAGTCTTAACGAAGAAGTTTATTGGTAAAAAAATTCAATCTACCAGTGTTAAATGGAATTGGTACCAGGATTTAAATGACGACTACGAACCGGATGGCCCTCAAATGAACATTATCGAGGAACTGGTTCTAAAATTCGAAGATGGAAGTTCTCTTCAGATTGCAACGGTCCGCTATACGTTAAATCAAAAAAACGTCACCGATCTGGAATTTGATCCGCAAGGGCAACTAATGATTTCAGCAAATAACGTTCGAACTATCGCAACTTATGCACATTGAAACCCATACTGTAAATACGATTTCCATTGCAGAAATAACTGCGGCAGGCTATCTGATTGAAAAAGCCGAAGACGGCCTCGACCTTCTTGGAACTGTCTATTACCAGGGATTCGACCGCATGATCATCCATGCAAAGAACATCACCCAGGATTTCTTTGACCTGAAAAACGGAATGGCGGGCGAAATGCTTCAGAAATTCTCCAATTACCGCATGCGCCTGGCAATTGTGGGAAATTTTTCGACGTACACCGGCAAAAGCATCACGGATTTCATGTATGAATGTAATAATGGAAAGCAGGTGAATTTTTTGAAAACGATTCATGAGGCTTTGGAGAAATTATCCATCAGCTGATAATCTTTAATTCATCATTCTTCAGTAACTTTCGACCAGAAATTGAATTAGTTTCATAAACGAAATCTTCAAATTATGAGTATTGGAAAAATCGCCTTTTTATCTTTTATATGTGCACTGTTAGTTACTTTTCAATGTGCATTTTCTCAGTTGGATACGGTCAAATTCAACAATCCTCTGCCTATCTTAAACGGGAAAGCGGTATTTACTTTTCCGGCTGGTGCTCAAAATGTGAAACGTGACGTGGATATCATGTCGGCAGACCACAATGCGAATGAAGAAACACGGATCATGTATGATTTGGGAGACAAGCGATTGGTGTTTTTTGCCGAAGAATTATTTGCCTTGGGCGAAGATCGGTTATTCGAACACGTTTCGAAAGATTATGCAGGTGATCCTTTTACCCTGAAAGTACTGACGGACAAAAACCAGCTTTATTCCATTTTAGCGACCCCTACAAACTGGGATTCAACCCAGAACGGAATCCTGCTGAACACGCTGATCGTCAAAACAGCTGACAATACTTTATTCCGAATCCATGCTTTGATCACTCCAACGGCTTATAAATGGAAAGATCAATACATCAAACTCACCGAACAGGTCTTCGCTTCATTGGCTAAAGGAACCCGTACAATTGATTTAAGTGCGCGGAAAGAAACACTACCCATTTTCGGATCAGATAAAAAATTCACTTTTGAGATTCCGCAGAATTTTGTGGTCAACGTAAGTCAGAAATACGACTTCCAGGTTTTCAAGTTCCGTACCTATCGCCCTTATTCCGATACAAACTGGACCAATATCACTTTGTACACGGGGCATCATCCTTCTGCAAACTACAGGGATTACGGCTTTTCAGCAGCTGATCTTCAAAAAAAGGACGGAAATTTCCTGGGTAAAAAAGTATCGTGGATTTTCTATCCTATTCCGAAAGAAGGTTATTACTGCAAGGAGCAGATAATCCCGGCAGATGAAATTGAAGAAGACCTGGTGGTTCATATCTCCATGACTTCTAACCTGGAAAGATCCCTGGATGAATTGACACGAATTATGGAATCAGTGACACTGACCAAATAGTAAGCATGAAAAAAACGCTGCTTTCCGCATTGCTTTTAATGCTTTTTCTTTTTTCCTGCACGCAGAAAAAGATTGAATCATTAGCAGACCTGGTTGAAATTGATGCCATTTCCAGTGTCAAAATGTCGAACAATTCGGGAACTTTTTACTTGAACGATGACCAACTGGTTTCATTTAAGGAGGATTTGAAGACTTTAACTTATACGAAAATGACTGCAAAGGTCGGGGCAATCCAAATGGAGTTGACCATTGATGGAAAGAAGGTTGTCTTAAGTTCTGCTACACATGGTGACTATGTTGAAGCACATAACTCAATCGCCACAAAAAACCAGGACCAATTGGAACCGGATTCCTGGCTTTATTTTGAAACCAACGGAGTGAATTTTGATAATTATACCAAACAATGATCAAATCACACCTGATATCCATTCTATACGGTTTCACAGCTCTAACCTGCTGTTCATTGGCGTTATTCGATCATTCCGATTCTCTTGACATTGCTATTTACGACACTTATTTTGTTAGTGCTAAAAGTCATATTTGGCTAAGCCTGGCGCTATTATTTATTTTGTTTACCGGAATTTCTCTCACTTTCGAACTTCTTCGAAAACCAATGAACAGCATACTTTCTGTCATTCATTATTTGCTTACAATGGGATGTTTGGTAAGCATTTGTTTCATCCTCCAAAAATCAGAACCTAAACGCTATTATGATTACAGTGTTTACGATGATTTCAATCAAACAACCTCTGATTACGGAGCGACAAACTCATTGGTCCTTATTCTTTACATTCTTTTTGCTGCCCAATTTATTTTCATTCTGAATGTGATCCTTTCTATTTTCAGAAAAAATCCTAATAAACAGCAGTAATCACTGAACTCTTACATATCTTAGAAACACTGGAATCTGAAAACGGACCAATTGGACTCAAATTCAGTTTCTCAACATCATTAAAAGAATGCATTATGAGAAATTTCAAGAGTTACATCATGACCCTTTTTTACGCCGTCACGGCAGTAGGCCTTTTGATTGTGTGCCTGGAAACGGACGCAACACCAACGGTGGATATTGCTTTCGGGAATTCTGCTACAGCACTTCCCCAAAAGTATGTGCTTTTAATATTGACCATTCTCTTTTTCGTATTCACCTTCATTTCATTGGTCCAGGAACTCATGCGAAGACCGTTAGTCAAATTCATGTGCTGGATTCATTATATTGTCACTATCGCCTGCCTGTTGATTTTACGCCATATCTTATTGGTTGAACTTGCAACGGGTGAAGGTGTCGATTACAGCCTTCCTGAAAATATTGATGATGCTGCAGTGCAAAATGCCGAATGGAAATCGCCTCTTACCATTGTGGGTATTACATTTGTAGCTGCACAGGCACTCTTCCTGCTTAATGTCATTATTACGCAATTCAAAAGAAGGCAAATGGATTCCGTGGAACCAATTCCGGAACAAACTCCTAAAAACCCAAAGCCGCCAACTGAACCAATTGGCAGCCAAGAAGTCAGAGATATTATTTAACCTGTTCAAATTGAGTTAAGACCCAATTTTTGGAAGGATCAACTACCAATGCTTCGCAGTAGGAACAGGTATGATGAGTTGTATCTTCATAAGGAGCACCGCAATTGGCGCATTCGTAGCTGAACGCAATGTCTTTTTCAGGAGTATTCAACGCAGAAACATCTTTGGAAAGAACCATTCTGAAAGCGTGTTCTGCGAGCGAAGAATCCAGTTTTTTAAGCTTATTTCCAGGCTGTACACGCTGATAATGCGCCGTCAAGCGAAAAGACAGGTTTAATTGATCGTTTTGTGTATCAAATGCCTGCATGGTTACTTCATTGAGGTAAAGCCGGTCAAAGACAAATGTTCCCTGCTCCTCTTTTTGCGAACGAATTTTTTCAGCAACTCCACCATCTGAGAAACGGTCCAATTTCTTATTGGATTCACCGCTCCAAACTTCCATTACCTGCATAAACAAATTGGATGCGATATCCTCCATACGCTGAATAGCAAAGTGCGAATCATTCTGTACCAGCTCTTTTAGTCGGATATCCTGCAGCAGGTCATTCCCGCTCTTATAGTCCTGATCTTGCGTGATCTCATTCAACACCCAATCAAAGGAAGCATTATTGGTCAATGTCTTACAATTCGGACAACGGCTGACTTCCCCCAGTTGATCATCCAGGGAAGAACCGCAATTGGGGCAATTATTTGTGAGGTACAAATCGTTTTGAACGGAAACCACGGTATCTTTTCGTTTAATGAACGTCCAGATTTCTTTGTCCGAATCTCCCTTGTAGGATTCATTCAATTCCGGGTATTTCTCACTGATGAATTTATCGTCCATTGAAAAAGTAATAGCAACATCAGCAGACTGGTACAATCCATCTGTCCGGATATCCATGACGGAGATATCTTTGATCTGAATATTGCTCAAAGCATTGGTCTGAGTCAGCTGTTTCATCATGGAAAACTGCGCCGTAAAACGCTGATAAACTCCGTCAGACATCCATTTCCGCACCTTACTCAGATCCTGCTTTTCCCAGGCTTCCTGTAGTGCAAGGAATGAAGTACTTACTTTTTCTTCTGTTAATCCTTCCGGGAAATGTTTGCTCCCTCCGTTTCCGGTTTGCTGGAAATCTTTTTGAATAACAGCTGTAAAAGCTCCGGCAACTCCGCCACCCGACATGGCTCCTTTCATTCCATCCAGGAAAGAACTTTTGGATCCGCCTCCACCCATTCTTTTTCGGATGATGAAATAAACAATCAGCACCACGGCTAGGCCGATTAACCCGGGAATGGTTAGTTTCCCTCCTGTTCCGGTTGGCAGATTAACAGCCTCATCGGCCTTCTTTTCACCTCCAGCTCCTCCGACTCGCGCAAACAAATCAAGCGAAGCAAAGAATATGCTCACAACTACTAATACTGATTTATAAAAAGTTTCTCTTCCGAAATTCATGTTTTTCTTTTTTAATAACTATTCATCAACTACAAATTGTCTTACATCGGTGGAAGTGGCGGTGGCATACTCTGGAACAGGGAGCTCAATTCTTCTACACTTCCTGCTTCTGCCCAATTGGCCATACCGTTTTTCCAAACCATCGATTCTCTGCCGAAAGATCCGTTTTGAAGCATAGATGTAAGTGCTTCAAGGGTAAAAGGTCCGTTTTGTTTTCCGTCTACTGCCACAAAATAAGCTATGGCTTGTGGAAGAGGCGGTGGAGTTCCTGTATTCTGTGGTGCTGTTTGAGGGGTATTCATTGCGGCAGACATCGAATTGGCGACCATATTTCCCATTCCCATTCCAACGCCCATACCGACTCCCATTCCGCCCATTCCCGGGTTTGAAACGGCAGCTTCAATACTGTTGGCAGCTTTGAATTGGGTCAATTTCTGCATATCAATGCGGTTCAGTCGGGAATATTCGAAGATTTCCTTTTTGATATCATCCGGCATGGAAACATTCTCCAATAAGAATTTGGTGATCTTCATTCCATATTCCTCGAACTCTTCACTAATTTTCTCGTGAACGGTTTTGGAAAGTTCTTCCAGGTTGGCCGCCACTTTATCAATCGGAATTTTTCCGCTTCCTATGAGATTAGAGAATTTGGTAACGATCATACTTCTCAACTGGCCATTGATTTCTTCTGTCGTAAATTCGGTATCGGTTCCGGAGACTTCTTTCAGGAATTTCCCTGCATCCATGATCCGGAAGGCAAAAGATCCGAAAGCACGCAGCTCAATCATCCCAAAACGCTCATCGTCGATGGTAATAGCATTTTTTGTTCCCCAACGCTGATCCAGGAATTGTTTGGTGGAAACGAAGAACACATCTGCCTTGAACGGACTGTCGAAACCGTATTTCCATCCTTTCAAAGTAGCAAGGATTGGCATGTTTTGCGTCTGCAAAGCGTGCATACCCGGTTCAAAAACATCTGCCAGCTTTCCTTCATTCAAAAAAACTGCCTGCTGCGATTCACGAACCGTTAGTTTCGCGTTCATTTTTATTTCATTCTGATAGCGTGGAAATTTCCACACAATTGTGTCATTGGTTTCATCGGTCCACTCGATGATGTCAATGAATTCATTCTTTATTTTATCAAAAAGTCCCATATTCTGTTTTTTACTGATTTATTTATTCAAATTCTTATTATCCGCGTGTTGTCAAATAATCCTGAAGACATCTCTTGTAATGAACCCATTCCGGATCAGCCTCTCCACTGAATCCCAAAGGCAGATTCGGTAAATAACACAAAGCTGTGTTGACGCGCGCCATAAAATCATCCTGCGATAACTGGGTGTAGAGAAACAACTCTGTAGTTTCATTCTCGTGAATGATCATGGAGATAATTGTTTCATAATCAGACTCCATCACAGACATCATTTCATTTAGGAAGGAATCAAGCAATTCTTTCGAAGTTCCCTCTCTTTTGAAGGCTATCGTTACGCTTTGGTCGTAAATTCCGGTTTGCTGCAGGTTTGAAATATGTGGACGTAGGTTTACAATACCGCTATTTTCAAATCCGAATGCTTCCCAGGTCATATCATAATCCACACCGTTCCAATTCTCTTTTACAGCTGGCTTTTCTTTGGAAAGGACCAATACGGGGTGATCTCTGTACATGTGGTAAAGTGTGCGTTCCAAATACGCATATTTGGTGTTTGAGATTTGGAAAGTAACGGTCAGAGAAGGTTTTTTCATGCGTTCTTTTCCTTCTTCATCAAAATGGAACACCAATTTGTCACGAAATAACTCTACGCGTTCAACACCTCCATAAATGCTGTAGCTCTGCTCATTCACACTCATGTGTACCCGTCCCTGAACGTAATTTGCCATAAACTCGTCATTGGGATCCACATCAACGGCAGACTGCAAAACAACGTGTAAATGCCCGCTGATAAATTCGGCCATTTGTACCCGATTCTCGTTCAGATATAAATCCACCTGCGCCGCGTTAAAATCTACCGGGGTAGTATCCTGCACTGTATTCTGGGGCATCATGTACTTGGCAAGTTCCATGGCTGTTTTCCCCATATCGCTTACATCCGACATTTTTGCCAGGTAAAATGCCTGCGCTTCGTTCCAGGCACTTAATGAAACGCCGTGTTTGTTGCAAATCTGGCTTTGCACTTCCGGGTTTCCGGCTGCACCGGTCATTTCCAGGTACATTTGTCCGTATTTGTCTATTGCTATCATGCTCTTTTTTTTATGTTGATATTTCTAATTATTGCCGTAAAAAGATTCCTGTAATTCCTTGCACAATTGGAGTTGTTCGATTGAACCATCATGAAGCATGAAATCGAAATTCATCATCCCAATGCCCGTATCTTCTCCTGAATCTGCGTAAAAGAGGCTGCCGTATTCATCGAAGTATTTCCAGAAATGGTAAATGACTTTCTCCGGATGATCTGCCAGGATTACATCGTACAAATCCCAATCAGGTTCGTTGGGAAATTCGGTTTCACAGGCGATCATAAAACTCTCGATGGAACCGTCATTGTAACCCGCATCAAATGTTGCTATCTGGAGCATTTCCTTCTGAAACACCTGGTCCAGTTCCTGGTAATTTTGCCGGTTAATTCCGCGGTAATTTTCAAATGCGTATGTCTTCATCTTTCGAAGTATTTTTTAGTTTTCATAAGTCAAAAGGATCAATGGTTCGCCTGGTCCGTCTGGTCGTGGTGTAAAAAGTGCTTCAATGGTCCCCCAGGAAAATGTTCTTTGTCCACCTACTTGCTTAGTCAGCCAGTTTTCATAAATATCCAGTACCGCAACTTCTTTTTCCGAAGGACCAAACCCTTTTCGCTCTGCATCTAATGGTTGTAATAACTCTTCGGGAATGACCGGATAGATATAAACTACTTTTAGCCGATGATCAAAAAAAGTGAGATTCAGAGTAAGTTTCCACCCGGCGGCAGCTGCCTGATTGATGAAATAGTTTGTTCTGTCATCCATTTGTTTAGACTGGAAGTATCCGGCAAAATGTGCAGCAAGGGTTTCTTCACTTTTATCCGGACTTATTACAAATCCGTCATCCAGGAATAGCGTTCCGGTTGCCGGATCAATGATCGAATGAGACATGAATCGTATTTAAGAGCTTCCTTTTCATCGCAGTGATTTTCAGATTACTTGTCAAACCTAACCCGTTCATCAGCCAAACCCGAAAAAGAATATACGAACGCATCTAATTAATCGACTAATGAAATTTCGACCTGAATATTTCCTAAATTTGTTTGGAGAGCGACATGAGATATACTGTAATTGATGACAATGAAATGGATAGAATGGTGATTGAATCATTCTGTGACAAACATCCCGATTTTGTACTATCCGGAAGTTTTTCCGATCCGATTGAAGCCGTTCATCTAGTGACAAACAATCCGCCGGACATTCTTTTTCTCGATATTGAAATGGAGGCTATAAACGGAATTGATTTTCTGCGGTCTTTGCCCGATCCGCCTCTGTGTATTTTTATTACCAGTCACCCGGAGTTTGCCCTGGATGCTTTTGAGCTTTTTGCTTTGGACTACATTCTAAAACCATTGACAGAAGATCGTTTCGAAAATGCTGTTTCCCGCATAAAGAGTTTTATCGACATCCGTAAAAAAGCACTCAGTTACGAGCATTACCTGGACAAGGACACTGTGATCATCCAGGAAGGCTACAATACACACAGAATCCTGCTTTCCGATATTCTTTACATGGAAGCTCTAAAAGATTACACGCGTATTTTCACGAAGAACAAAAGCTATATTACGCTTGGAAATATCAGCCGGATCCTGGAAGGATTCAATGCGCCTCAATTCAAACGGGTCCACAGAAGCTATGCTATCAATCCCAAATACATTAACAGCATTATTGAAAACACCATTCACATTGGGAACAACCAGGTACCTATTGGCAAGACCTACAAAAGTACCGTCAGCGAATGGAAAAAATCTTCTTTTTAAATGAAACTTCCGGATTCGGATAAATCCTGTACATTCGGGAATAAATTCTGTCCATGAGCTTTTCCGCTTTCCGATTTTTCCGGTTAAAACTAACGATAGGGCTGCTCTTGTTCATTCAAACGGCAGCTCATGCACAGGAAAAAGACCGCGACACGAATGTATGGATTAAAACATTTAAGCAAAACCCGGACCTGGTCCAAAAAAGTATTGCAACCCAGCGCCTGGCTTATTATTACAATTTCTACTACCAACCAAAAACCGGTATAAACTGGGCAAAAAGAGGTCTTCCCCTGGTTGTGAAAACAGAAAATGATTCGCTGTTGTGGAGGCATTATGATATCCTGGCAGAATTGTACGATACCGATTTGGATTTTGACCAATCCATACACTACATGCTCCTTTCTTTGAAATTGAAGAAAAAAGCCGGAAAGCAAAAGTTAATTGCAGGTACTTACAATGATTTGGGAGTTGTTTACGGGGAGAAATCCGATTTTGTAAAACAGGCCGATTATTATTACAAAACCAAAAGGATTTATGATCAAATCGGTAATCCGGAAGAAGTAGCGGGAATTAACATGAATATTGCCGGGACTCATTTCAAACAGGGTTTTATCCAAAGATCGCTGTATGAATATAAAAAACTGATTCCGGGGCTCAAACAACAGCAGCTGTGGTTTAGTTTGTATAATACTTATACCAATATTGCCAATTGCTACAGTAGTCTGAATGAACACGATTCGACCTTTCGGTATGCTTTGTTAAACACCAGATTGTCTGTGCAAATGAAGGACGATATCAGCAGTTTTGAATCCTGGGGAAGAGTCGCCTATTTCTGCAGTCAGTTTGATCATTTCCCGGATTATTCAAAAGCAATCGACAGCATTATCTTCTACTCTAAAAAAATCAACTATGAAGATGTGGACTGGAGCGATTATTACAACAGTATCGGAACATACCAGGTAAAAGTAACTCATGATTATCCGGCTGCATTGGAGAACTATCGGAAATCATTGAAAATTTCGAGAGAGCGCTCCAATAAAACAACAGAACTCGAAACCCTGCTGCTTATTTCGAAAGCTTACCAAAAGTCGGGAGCATATAAACGCGCTCATGAAACCATGCTTCAGGCTTACGCATTGAAAGAATCCATTCTGACCACTGAAAGCCGCACGAAACTGGCAGAAATGCAAACCAGGTATGAAACAGGTAAAAAGGAAGTCCGAATCAAACTCCTGGATAAGGAAAACAAACTCAAACAGCGAACGACTTATTTTCTCTTTGGCGGAATTGCTCTTCTGGCTTTCATCGTTGTGAGCCTGATAAGGAACAACAGGCTGAAGCAAAAAAACAATCGGAAACTCTCCGAATTGAATGGAGCCCTGGATGACGCAAATCAAAGCAAGGTGAAATTATTTAGTATCCTGAGTCATGATCTGAGAAGTCCGGTGAGTGGTTTGTACACTTATCTGCAATTGAAAAAGATTGCACCGGATAAAATGAATGCTGAATTCCGGGAACTGAAGGAAGAACAATTATCCAACCATATTGGGAACCTGTTAAACACCATGGAGGATTTGTTGATCTGGAGTAAGTCACAAATGGACTCTTTTACTCCGGAAAAGAAACCTATTCCGGTAACAGAGCTGCTCCATGGAGTTTTGACTATTTACGAACCGCTGATTACACTAAAAAAAATTGCTCTTACCTTACCGGAAGAAGAATTGCTGGTTTATACGGATGAAAATATTTTGCAAACCATCTTCCGTAACATCCTTTCAAATGCCATCACTCATACTCCTGAACAAGGAGAAATTTCTATTTCCTTCGAAAGGAATAACTACCAATTGAAGATCTTAATTTTCAATTCCGGGATTCCTGTTGCTGAAGAAGATACACACCAAATTTTTGACTGGAACCAAATCAACAGCCGGAATTCGGGATACGGACTAAAAATTTCCCACACCCTCGCTGAAAAAGTCAATATTCAGATTCAGCTCGCTCCTGCTTCTGCCGGAACGGTTTTCTCTGTCACAGTTCCAAATTCATAATTCGTATCCGATAGCTATTGGAACATCATTCGTAATCAGTTTACTCAGATCTAAAATTGGCGATTAGGTGAACCAATTGTAACTTTTAGGCCTTATCTCAGTCCTAGCAGGTAAATAAAACTAATCCCGATAGTTGTCGGGACATAATCCGTAATTCATTACATTTACCCGTCGATAAAACACCTTGTACAATGAAACAAATTCTTACCCTTTTACTGACTACTACTTTTGCTCTTACCGGCCTTTCTCAAGCCAAAACCAAAACTCCCGATTACGCCAAGCGTCTTGCCGGAGTGGAAAAAGAACTGGAAAAAGTACTGGCTGATCAAAAAGTTGCCGGCTATTCGGTTGCGGTGGTTTACAAAGACAAAATCATCTACTCAAAAGGTTTCGGATACCGCGATGTGGAGAACAAAAAACCCGTAACACCGAACACCTTATTTGCTATCGGCTCTTCTTCCAAAGCATTTACTGCTGCAATTCTGGGGCAGTTGGAACAAGAAGGAAAATTGAAACTCGACGATTTGGCAACAAAACATTTACCGAGCCTGACTTTCAAGTATGATTATATGAATTCCGGAATTACCATCCGCGACATGATGTGCCACCGAACGGGGCTTTCCCGTTTTGATTATTCCTGGTATCTGTTCAACACCAGCAACCGTGACAGTTTGATTCGTCGTGTGCAATACATGGAACCAAATGCGAAGCTGCGCGAAAAATGGCAGTACAACAATTTCATGTTCCTGGCCCAGGGAATGATTACTGAGAAGATCACCGAAAAAACTTGGGAACAAAATATCGCAGAGCGTTTCTTCAAACCCTTGAAAATGACACACAGCAATACCGATATTTTTGCCACTAAAAAAGATGCCGATGCTTCTCTGCCTTATACGGTTGATGATAAATTTGCGATCAAAGAAGTTCCTTACTACAACATCAATGGAATGGGACCGGCGGGAAGTATCAACTCCTGTGCAAACGATATGGGAAATTGGGTTTCGACCTGGATCATGGGTGGAAAGTTCAATGGAAAAGAAATCATTCCGGCTTCTTATGTCAGAGATGCTTCCAGTTCTCAAATGGTGGTTTCCGGCGGTCAGCCTACTAAGTATTCCGATATTCAATTCGGAAATTATGGTTTGGGCTGGTTTTTAAAATCTTACCGCGGACATTATTTGGTGGAGCATGGCGGCAATATCGACGGATTCTCTGCAAGTGTTGGCTTTTTTCCTACCGATTCAATCGGAATCGTGGTTCTGACGAATCAGAACGGATCTGCGGTAACGGGAATTGTGCGCAACATTCTTTCGGATAAGTTATTCGCTTTGGACCCGATTGCCTGGAATGCAGATGCTAAAAAGGATTGGGACGAAGAAGAGAAAAAAGCAAAAGATGCGAAACCGGCAGGAGATACTTTACAGGTAAAAAACACGCATCCTTCTCACCCATTGGCAGATTATGCCGGCTTATATGGAAATCCGGCGTTCTGTGAATTCCTGATCACTTTCAAAAATGATACACTGTTCACAACCGTTGCAGGAGAAAAGTCTTGGTTGAAACATTATCATTACGATGTTTTTGAATTTAAATCGGTTGATAAAAAAGGCGATATGGACGGAACGGACGAAAGTCACTTCCTGGTGAATTTCAGGACTGCCAATGATGGAAAAATCAGCAGTATTTCTCTGGATTTGGATGAACCGGAGAAACAAACCGTTTTTGAAAGACAATCCATCAAAGTGAACCTTTCGGAAGATGCTTTAAGCAAATATGTGGGTGATTACGACCTGGAAGGACTAACAGTAAAAATCTACCTGAAAGAAAAAACACTCATGGTATTGGTTCCCGGGCAGCCGGATTACGAAACAATTTCTGTGGGGAATGACACGTTCGACCTGGCCGTTGCAAAAGGATATAGTGTGAAATTTACGGTGGAGAACGGGAATTCAAAAGCGGTTACTTTTGTGCAGCCAAACGGAAGCTTTACTGCAAAAAGGAAATAATATGTTAAAAGCAATTTCAATATTCCTTTTGTTCCTTGGCGGAGCATTGGTTACTTTCTCGTGCGGAAATCAAACAGCTTCTGCACCCGAATCCAAAATCAACATTCCCGAAAAAGAACAGGAATTGATCCGGATCGATGAAAAAATGATGGAGCTTTATTACGGAGATCCGGATTCGATGCTTTATTACAGCAATCTGTTCAGTTCCAAATTAGAAGAATTGCTTTCCGATGAAAAAACATTGAGCTATGCGTTCAACGCATTGACGAAAGCAAACAGCTGCCGGGTAAACACCTCCAAAGATGGTTTGTTCCGCATTTACAGCTGGGATTCTAACTTAGGTGGAACTATGCGGGCTTTCAATGTAGTCTATCAATACCAAAACGGAAAAATTGTAAAAACACAGCGCTATCATTCAGAAATGGAAGGTGATCCGGCTTGGTACTGCTCCGATCTGTTCACTTTGAAAACGAAGAAAAACACGGTTTACCTGGCAATTACGAACGGGATTTATTCCTCTAAAGATATTGGTCAATCAATCAGAGCATTTAAACTAACGGAAAAAGGTTTGAACGACAGTATTCCTTTATTCAAAACAAAAGAAGGGATCAAGAACTCACTGGATGCTTACTATGATTTCTCCAGCGTGATAGATCGCCCTGAAAGACCTGTGAGTATTATTCGATATGATGTAAAGAAAAAGCAGATCACCCTTGCATGTGTCTCAGATGAAGAGAAAGTACTACCCAATTGTTATACCATATACCAATTCAACGGGACTCATTTTGAAGAAACAGGCCGGAAAATAAGATAAATTCTCCGAATGTACAGTCAAGCGCGCAATCTGCATTATTTTAATTGACATGTTAAGGAGTTCTTTCTATTTTCAGTTGAAATCACCAGTTTAGAATCTCGATTATCGTTATGAAAGGAGTAAAAATAACATTTTGGATCAGCACCGGTCTGATCGGTTTATTTATCATACCCGGAATTTTCTTTTTGAATACTCCGTTTGCGAAGATGGTGCCCACTCATTTGGGGTTGCCAGATTGGTTTCAATGGGAATTGGGAATCCTGAAAGTGATCGGAGCAATTGTACTTTTACTACCTTTTGCCGGAAATCGTCTCAAAGAATGGGCCTATTTCGGTTTGGCCTTAGACATGCTTTCAGCCGTTTTCGCTTTGGCATGGGTCGACGGAATCAATGGCGCAACCTTCTTTCCTTTAGTCGTCTTTGCGATTTTAGCTGTTTCTTATTGGAGCCATCATAAGCTGAACAAAGTCTTTTAGAAACTAAAAAAAGTAGAAAAAGTTCAACAAATTGAAAAGATTCCACACAGATTAAAGCTAATTTTGCACATCAAATCAGCAGTAGCTGAAATAGTTGAACTCTTAAACTTTTGAACATTTGAACTATTTAGTACCAGGTCTTCCAATCGCCTCCCCTGAACTCCGGATCGCAATTAATAACAAATAACACACTATTCTATGAATCAGGAAATCAAACAAATCCAGTCCGGCCTGGAACAAGTACGCAACGAAGTAGTTAACCACCCAAGCTACAAGGCCATTCAATCCTTGGACGACATCCGCATCTTTATGGAACACCACATTTATGCGGTTTGGGACTTTATGTCACTTTTGAAAGCCCTGCAAAATCAATTGACCTGCACGCAGGTTCCGTGGTTTCCGGTCGGTTCTGCGGAAGTTCGCTACCTCATCAATGAGATCGTTTGCGGGGAAGAATCCGACCTGGCTTCAGAAGAAGATGTAAAGAACGGCGACGGGATCCGCAAAAGCCACTTTGAACTGTACCTGGATGCCATGGAGCAAACCGGGGCCTCACGCACAGGGATCAATGCGCTTTTCACCCAAATCCAAAATGGCAAAAGTGTGGAAGAAGCCATCGAATTGGTTTCCATTCCTCAAGCAGCAAAAAGCTTTCTCCGCTTTACCTTTGAAGTCATCGCAACTAAAAAACCGCATGTGATCGCAGCAGTCTTCACCTTTGGAAGAGAAGACCTGATCCCGAACATGTTCCACAACATAGTGAGCGATCTGAATGCCAAATTCCCGGTTCAGCTGGCAACCTTTAAGTTTTACCTCGACCGGCACATTGAAGTAGACGGAGATCACCACGGACACCTGGCACTTCAAATGGTTAGTGAATTATGCGGAAATGACCCGCAAAAGTGGGAAGAAGCTGAAAAATATTCGATCAGATCCCTGGAAATGCGCAAATACTTGTGGGACGGCGTTTTGGAGGAAATGAAAAAACATCAGTCGCTTTAATCGAAGAGATTCTGGAATCGTTTTAAGAAAAAGCTAATAAAAGCTAAATCCACCGGAGATTATTTCGGATGAATTAAATTCAGGTTTCTAAACCAGGAGACATGAAAAATTCACTGATTTGTTTTACAACGATACCATTCTTTCATTTGAGTGTTTCAGCACAACAGACTGATTCTCTTAAGAACGATTGGCTGACCATTCACGCGCAAACAACGGTGATTAACCAGTTTAAACCGCATTTTCGTGCATCCTATTCGGGAGAGAACAGCCTGGAAAACGAGCAGGAAAACAAAACTTCCCTTACTTCAACATTTTATTTGGGCGCGCGTTTATGGAAAGGTGCAAGCATTTACTTCAATCCTGAAATTGCGGGTGGTTCCGGTTTAAGCGGAGCTTTAGGAGTTGGTGATGCAACAAACGGCGAAACATTCCGGGTTGGAAGTCCTGCTCCACAGCTTTACCTGGCCCGCCTGTTTTTCAAACAAACCTTCGCATTAACAAAGGAAATCACCTACCAGGAAAGTGATCAAAACCAATTGGGAATGTTCGTTCCCTCCAGGTACCTCTCGCTCACGATTGGTAAAGTTGCCATTACGGATTTCTTCGATGACAATACTTACAGCCACGACCCCAGAACACAGTTCATGGCTTGGTCATTAATGGATTTCGGTGCCTGGGATTATCCGGCAAATTCACGCGGTTATACCCCAAGTGCTATTCTTGAGTACTTTTCTCCCAAACATGAAGTTCGTTATGCCCTTTCACTGCTCCCGGTAGAAGCAAATGCAAATACCATGGATTGGGACATCCGCCGGTCCGCTTCTCACAACCTGGAATACGTGCACAGGCATGAATTCAACACGCTGGAAGGTGCCGTTCATTTCCTTGCTTACTTCAATACTACCCAAATGGGGAATTACCGCCAAAGCCTGAACGAACAATCTGACAGCCTGGCTCCTGATATAACTTCCGCCCGTTCGTTCGGGCGTTCTAAATTCGGATTCGGACTGAATGCAGAACAGGCTTTAACCTCAGATCTGGGAATTTTCTTCCGGGTAAGCTGGAATGACGGAACGAGTGAAACCTGGGCCTTTACAGAAATTGATCAAAGCATCAGTGCCGGAGTTGTTATGGAAGGAAGAAGATGGAAACGCCCGAATGACCGGATTGGGTTGGCTTATGTGACATCGGGACTCTCCAAACCTCACCGTGATTATCTTAAAGCCGGCGG
>CAMLFH010000011.1 GCA_946479285.1 uncultured Flavobacteriales bacterium
GTACGTACTTATTCCACTTTAACAAGGGTTTTCAACTTTTCTTTTTTGAAAAAAAATAAATCTGTCACTTAACATATTGATAACTTGATTAGTTATCTGGTAAACTTTTTTTAATCTTTTCTGATTTTATCCTTTTGTGAGCAAGGATTTGAGCAATTCTATCCCCGAATCGTCCGTAGGGACAGTTCCTGTGGTTCCTTCCAAAATGTTTTGGAAGACCATATCTTTTCCGATTTGACCGATCATAATGGATTTTTTGCCTTCAATTAAAAGATCAACAGCCTTTACTCCCATCCTTGTAGCAAGAATTCTGTCAAATGCCGACGGACTTCCTCCTCTTTGAATATGTCCCAACACGGAATACCTTAAATCGTATCCTTCCAAATAAGGCTTTACCTTTTCCATGATTTCTTTTGCCCCGCCTTCCTCGTCACCTTCGGCTACTATAATAATGGAACTGCGAATTCCTTTGTTTTGGTTCTTTATTTCCTTTGCAAGAATGCCTATCTCCGTTAATGTTTCAGGAATCAAAACGGATTCTGCTCCACTTGCAATCGCACTATTCAATGCAATATAACCGGAAGCCCTTCCCATTACCTCTACAAAAAACACCCGATGATGACTCGAAGCAGTATCCCTGATCTTATCAACTGCTTCAACAACTGTATTCAAACAGGTATCATATCCAATTGTAAAGTCTGTTCCATGAATATCATTATCTATTGTTCCGGGCAAACCTATTACTGGAATATCGAATTCTTTGGCTAAAGCCATTCCTCCCGCATAGGTTCCATCACCACCGATGAGAATCAATCCTTCTATCTGGTGCTTTTTCAAATTGGAAACTGCCTGACTCCTTCCTTCTGTTGTTTTAAAAGCTTCACTTCTGGCTGTCCCAAGAATAGTACCTCCTAAATGAATGATATTATTCACATCTGTATATGTCAATTTACGAATCCGATCTTCGATCATTCCTTTATAACCGTCTTCAATTCCGAATACCTGAATCCCCTTTCCTATTCCTGCTTTTACCACCGCACGAATGCATGCGTTCATACCAGGTGAATCTCCACCTGAAGTCAAAACCCCAATTCTTTTCAGCTTACTCATAACAGGTATAAATTTAAGTGCTTACTTTTATAGTAAGTCTATTTTATGGAATTATTTCAGTTAATGCATCTTTATGTCATGATGCTGTTTCAACGCGGACATAAAAGGTATAACAATCTTTCTGATCTGGATCTGATCCAGCTTTATAAACAAGAGGAAAATCTGTTTACAATACCTTTATTATATGAACGTTACGCACATCTTGTTCTTGGAACATGTATCAAATACCTTAAAAGGTATGAAGATGCCGAAGATACAACTATGAAAATCTTCGGGGAATTGAACCAGAAGATCGAGAAACACACGATTCAGCATTTCAAATCCTGGCTTTACCAGGTTACCAAAAATGAATGCCTGATTCACCTGCGCAAACAGAAAACACATCAAACACCTATTCATGAGAATCTCTTACAGGCTGACAATCCTGAAACGGATGATCGAAATGAACGCGAACAAAAGCTGACAAAACTGGAACAGGCTATTCAACATTTGAAAGATGAACAGCGAATCTGTATCGAACTCTTCTATTTAAAGGATAAAAGCTATCAGGAGATTAGTGATGAATTGAGCATACCTTTAAATACTGTAAAGAGTGCTATTCAAAACGGAAAAAGAAATTTAAAAATTTGGATGGAAAGTCATGAAGAATAGAGATTACATATCGCGAAATGAATTTGAGAAACTCGTTCAATCGTCCCGGAATGAGAATTCATCGGATCAATTGAGTGATTTTGATCGAGATGCACTTGAAGGATGGCAGGAATCCAATGTCCCGTTTTCGAAACTGAAGCAGCTTGACCGAAAAATGAACTTTCCGAAGACGAATTTTACTCCTTATATATTAGGTCTTTCTACTCTGGTTATTTTGACACTTGCATTTTTGTTGGTCTCAAAACCAGAAAACTCTTTGAAAGCAGAAAAACCTGTCCTGGTAAAATTGGAAAATACGGATATCAATATTCCGCAGGAAATAGACACTCTTGAAGCAATTCCTCAAAAGGACCAAATTACAGTCAGCGAAATCAAAACTTCTCAAAGCGAAATCAAACATCTTCCGATAGAGCTTAAAAAGGAAGAAATCACTGATATTCCTTTCCCTGAATTGGTACTGGAACCGCTTCCACCGGTGATTGAACAAAAGCCGGTTACTGTTTCCAATCAAAAAATCGCAAAGGAAATTTACCTGCAGGACCTCAAAGCAATTGATTATTCTCAATATCGCACTAAGCCTACTGTTCAGATCGAACAAATTATCCTTACCGGAATTCCTGCAGACCAGGAAAACATAGATGATGTTGTTCCGGAAGAGCCCCAAATGAAATTGGTCAACGTTCCTTATATGGATTACCTGGGCAAATCATTGAATTATACCAACCGCGGAAAATGGAAACAGGCGCTTTCCCGATTCAACGAAATCATTAAAAATTATCCGGACGATTTAAATGCGCGTTTCTATGCAGGCTGGTGTTACTACAATTTGGGGCAATACAATGATGCATGTGTGAACTTTTCTGCCTGCCTTCAATTGGAATTTTCTAATTTCAACGATGAAGCGGAATGGTATCTGGCTGAAAGCCGCCTGGCAAATGGCGATAAAAACAGTGCGAAAGAGTTGTTTATTAAAATCCGGAACCAAAAAGGATTCTATTCCAAACAAGCTGAAAAAGTATTGAAAACCTGGAAGTAAATGGAAACCGGAACTCAAAACAAACTGAAGTTCGAATCAAATTATAAATCCTTCGAATGGACGCACGTCCAAACAAAGGAAGAACGCGATCTATTTAACAGCAATCCTTTTAAAGAAGGTATTTGTATTCTTTACGTACCGGAAGGATCTCATTTAAGAATCGACTTCAGTGAATTCATCACTACTAAACCTACTCTGTTTTTCTGCGGCTATCAACGCATCCAAATCCTGAAAGGGGAAAATGCGATCCTGCTGAGTTATAACCGGGATTTCTATTGCATCCAAATTCACGATGCAGAAGTAGCCTGTGATGGTTTGTTGTACAATAACGCCGGACAATTTCCCGCAACTGAACTTTCGAAAGAAGAAAATCAACTGATCCAAAACCTGCTTTCTGAAATTGGAAAGGAACTCAAACTTCAGGATTCATCCATGGAAGAAATGGTTCGCATCCTTTTGAAACAAATCATCATTCGTGCAACCAGGCTTTGGAAAGAACAGCATCTTCCATCCCAATTATCAGTAATACCCGCCGAAGTGGAATTCTACAGAAATTTCAATCAGCTGGTAGAAATTCACTTTAAGAAATGGCATTCGGTAGCTTATTACGCTGAATTACTTGGTCTGACAGCAAAAACTCTTTCCAATAAATTCAATAAATTGAATCTCGTTCAGCCCAATGAAATCATAAAATCCCGTATCTTACTGGAGGCAAAACGCCTGTTGTGTTTCACAGATTGGTCGGTGAAAGAAATTGCTTACGAATTGGGTTATGAAGACCCGGCTTATTTCAACCGTTTATTTACCGGCAAAGTGGGTGACAGTCCGGTGGTTTTTCGGAAATTATTCAACGAAGGGAAAAAAGTACACTAAAATCTGCCAAAAATCTCTTTTTTAAGAGCCTCATCCACCCTAAATTTGTTTCATCATTCAAAAACAATAAAAACAAGTATTATGAAAAGAAGAGCAGAAGCCGTTTGGAACGGAACAATCAAAGACGGAAGCGGACACCTTACAACACAAAGTACTACTTTAAACCAAACACAATATTCCTTCAATTCGCGTTTCGCGGAAGGAGTTGGTACAAACCCGGAAGAATTGCTGGCAGCTGCACATGCAGGTTGTTTTACTATGAAATTAAGCGCAGATTTAACAGAAGCAGGTTATACTCCGGAAGAGTTGAAAACAAGTTCAAGCATTACACTGGATAACGGAAAAATTACGCTTTCTGCTTTGACACTTTCTGCAAAAATTCCGGGAATCTCTAATGACGAATTCCAAAAGATTGCAAAAGGAGCGAAAGAAAATTGTCCGGTAAGCGGAGCATTTAGTTTTGAGCTTACTTTGGAAGCTGAATTAATATAAAAAAGTAGGGGCGAATAATTATTCGCCCCTACTTTTATTTTGCCAATCTCTTTAACAGCGGATTCGGCCTGTAACGGTCTTCTCCGTATTCAGCAAACAGATTTTCCAATCTTCCCAAAACCGTTTTCAAACCAATTTCTTCCGACCATTTCAACAATCCTTTCGGATAATTCACTCCTTTAGTCATTGCTGTGTCAATGTCTTCCCGGCTCGCAACATTCAAAAACAAGGCATCATATGCTTCATTGATCAACATCGCTAAAATGCGGTCCACGATTTCCTGTCCCAGTTTTTCGTCCTTTTTAGGAGCCGGTATCTCCACTCCTTCGGCATAATCATAATATCCTCTTCCTGATTTACGACCAAAAAAGCCTGCTTCCATGTGTCTTTTCTGTGTAAATGAAGGTTTGAAGCGCGGATCATAATAAAATGATGCAAATACTGTTTCAGTTACGGTGTAGTTTATATCGTTCCCAATATAATCCATCAGGGTAAAAGGTCCCATCCTGAAACCTGCCAGTTCGGTCATAGCCCAATCAATTGTTGCAAAATCGGCAATTCCTTCTTCATAAATCCGTAAAGCTTCTCCATAAAAAGGACGCGCAACCCGATTCACGATAAACCCGGGAGTATCTTTACAAACAACAGTGAGTTTTCCCCAGGAATCAATAATGGCTTTTGCTGTATTCAAAGTTTCATCACTGGTTTGAACAGCCGGAATGATTTCTACCAAAGGCATCAAAGGTGCTGGATTGAAAAAGTGAATCCCGATTACACGTGAAGGTAATTTCAATACCGAACCAATGGATGCGATCGATAAAGAGGAAGTATTCGAAGCAATAATACAATCCATCCCAACTATTTCTTCAATCTCTTTAAAAACAGCATGCTTCACTTCCAGTTTTTCTACGATTGCTTCAATGACCAACGTCGATCCTCTGAAATCAGTAAGCTGGGCCGAAAAATGCAAGCGATTCAATAAGTCACTTTTTCCGGATTCGTCCAGAGTCCCTTTTTCGATCATGCGGTCAAGTATCTTGATCAACGCTAATTTCGCTTTATCCAATTGAATCGGATTCACATCTACCAATACGACTTCATGACCTGATTGAGCTGCTACCTGGGCAATTCCTGCTCCCATGGTTCCTGCACCTAATACACCTATTTTACTTTTCATTATCCATTGAATAAGTATCCATTATCAAGCATTCAACCTCACTTAATAATCGATCATTCATAATTCTCTTATTTCCCTTTAAAAAGCGGGCTTCTCTTTTCCATAAACGCATTTACTCCTTCCGCAAAATCTTCCGATTTACCGGCCAATGTCTGCAATTGCTCTTCTACTGCCAGTTGCTGTGTCAGGTTATTGGTAAAACTTGCATTCATCGCTCGTTTGGTCAAACCTAAACCATAAGTGGGCATGGAAGCCATATTTTCAGCCAATTTTGTCAATTCCTCTTCAAAAGATTCATCTGAAACTGCTTTGTAAATCATATTCATAGCTGCAGCGTCATTGGCAGAAACCTTTTCTCCGGTCATCATCAAAGCCATCGCTTTCTGCATTCCAACTAAACGCGGAAGAAAAAATGTTCCTCCTGAATCCGGAATCAACCCAATTTTCGAAAATGCCTGGATAAATGATGCCGATTCTTTTGCAATCGTCAGATCACAAGCCAATGCGATATTTGCACCTGCTCCTGCAGCAACTCCGTTAACACCAGCTATAATTGGTTTTTCAATATTTCTGATTCGCTCAATGATCGGATTGTAATGATCTTTCACGATCGACTGCATTTCAGGACCATTCGGATCCGTTGCTTCCGCCAAATCCTGGCCGGCACAGAAAGCCTTCCCCTCACCTTTTATAACGATTGCGCGAACAGACTCATCCTTCTCACAATCATCCAGTGCTTTTTGCAAGGCCATTGCCATTTCTTTATTGAAGCTATTGAAAACCTGGGGTCTGTTCAGGGTAATTATACATACTCCGTTTTTGAATTCTTGAATCAGTGTCATCCTTGATTTTTTTGAGGATAAATATAGGGAAAAGCAAGAGATTGATGCGCTATATCTTTGAAAGGACCGACTGTTAAAATTTATTTTTACTGTGTTAAATTTTAAAAACATCATTTCTAATTCCTTACCTTGTCCTCAACCATTATTTATATTTATTCAGGTCATGTTGAAGTCCACAATTCTCTCACTCGCATGCTGCCTTTTAATTGGTCCGCAAACAGTTGTTGCTCAATGCACAAATGTTGGATCAGATTTAGTAGCACCCTATGCAAGCAATACTTCAAACAAAGGAGTAATGTTTGATATCTCTGCCACAAACACAGTTACCATTTTCTGTTTTGATGTCAATCTGCCAGCCCTATCTATCGGAGGCTATGAAGTTTATTACAAAGTCGGAAGTTATCTCGGGGCAGAAAACACCTCCGCCAGCTGGACACTTGTTGGATCTGCTGGTTCTATTCTAAGTATCGGGTTAAATGCTGCAACTCCTTTGACGATTCCTGTCAATGTTCTTATTCCAATAGGAGAAACCTACGGATTTTATATTACAGCATCCAATCCCATTCTTTCTACCGGAGTGCTCACCACCGCAAATTCCGGCTATTCGAGCGTTTCTGCAAACGGAGATCTGGCAATTATGGGTGGAATTGGAATTACTTATCCGTTCAATACCATTACAGCGAACAGAAGTCTTAATGGAACAGTTCATTTTTTGCAAGGAAATGCTCTTCCGGTTGAATTCACAGATTTTTCAGCAATCAAAGTAAATCAAACTGCTCTTTTGGATTGGGGAACCGAATCCGAATACAACAGTGATTACTTTGAAATTGAACGCTCTTCGAACGGAACAGATTGGAACAGACTGCTTACCGCAAAGGCAGCAGGTGAAAGCCAAAGTCTCAAAGAATACCAGGAAATAGATGGTGAACCTCTTGAAGGAATAAGTTATTACAGGCTGAACCAATATGATTTGGATGGTGCACGAGCGATTCTAAAAACCGTTTCATTCAATAATCAAATTGAAAATGATGCAAACGAAATTCGTGTTTTTCCCAATCCTGCAACGGAAAAAATTCGAATCTTCGGAGATAAAGCGGAGTTACAGGATTTGAAAATTTACAATTCTATCGGACAGGAAATTTCAAAAGATTTGACTATTCAGGTTCACGAAGGTTATTCGGAAGTTTATTTCAGGGACCAGCAGGAAGGAATATTTGTCGTGAAGTCTAAGACAAACTTTCAACTCGTGATCAAAAAATAGATTATTGAGAATAGTTTTCTACCATGGATTTAATCCGATCCACAATGTGGGTACGTAATAATTCGGGCTCCGCAACAATGATTTCGCCTCCGTAACTGAGAATACTCCGGATTAATTCTTCTGAAATGTAGACTTTCATTTCAAAAGTGGTCCGGTTCTTACCTTCCTTCACAATTTTTTGGGAAGCGTGAAAAGGCTGCGACTCAATGTATTTTGCGGCAACGTTGTCTGCTTTGAAAATAACCGTTTCGGGTTTGCCGTTGCTGGCTGTAATTCCGATGGCATGCTCAAAGAACTGGTCCGGGTTAAATGAGATCGGCGAACGGAATACTTCTTCCGAATCCTGGAGTTCGTAAATACGATCCAAACCGTAAGTAATGATTCCTTCTTTGATCAGATCGTAGCACAGCAAGTACCAGCGGTTGCGATACTCCTTCAACAAAAGTGGAAGTACTTTACGCGCTTTTCGTTTTTGAGTTTGAAAGCTTTCGTAATCAAAGTAAAGGACCTTCCCAGCCTTGATCGCATTCAGGATTGGGTTCAAAAACTCGCTTCCGCGTGAAGAAACCGGGGTTTCAAATTCTACGAAACGGTCGATCGATTTATCGTTGATATCATTGGAAATATTTACACGATCCACAATTTTATCGATGGCGAAGCCAAATTGCTTGAACATTCCGACATCCTTAAACTGGCTCAGGGTATTCGCCGCAAAACGAATAGCTTCAATATCCGATTCATTCAAAGGAATTTCATCCAGGGAGAATTCAGGATCGCTGTAATAATAACCATTATGTCTTTTGGAATATTTTATCGGCGCATCATGTTCCATTTTCATAGCGAACATGTCTTTCTCGATCGTTGAATCACAAATATTTGCGCCATCAACGCTTCCGAACAATGCATCCTCACAGGCCTCACGTAATTGTGCTTTTGTTGGATAAGGCTTATAATTATTTCTCAGTGCACGATCAATAATCCGGAATCTCAACAAGGCATTTTTAATGTGCGGCATAAAACAAAACTTTCAGTCTAAGGTATCAAAAAAAACTCAATTGAATTTAGAATGGCGTTCATCAATTGCAAATTCGATAAAGAGACCGAAACCACTTCCGTTATTCAGGTAAGTATATTTTCCATCCAATTGCTGAATAAAAGCACTGATAATTTCAACACCTGTTGAAGATTGCTCCAAAAACTCGGTCTCTCCGTTGTAGCCTATTCCATTGTCTTTGACTAAAAGTTCATAGTTCAGGCTCTTTTCCGAATTGTTCTTTAGTTCAATTTCAATGAGTCCTTCTTTTCGCTTTGAAAAAGCGTGTTTATAGGAGTTTGAAAGCAATTCGCACATGATCAATCCAACCGGTACTGCATAATCAATCGCCAGGTTTATCTCTTCCACATTTACCCGGACTTCGATTTGCTTGTTGTAACTGGAAAAAGATTCTCTCATTTGTGATATCAATTTATTCAGATAAGCCCCCATTTCCACGTAGGCCAAATCATTGTTCAGGTGAAGCTGGTTGTGGATCAACGCAATTGCACGGATTCGTTCCTTGCCTTCTTCCAAAATACGGAGCGCTTCCGGGTCATGCACATTTCGCGACTGAAGGTTCAAAATACTGGAAACCACCTGTAGATTATTCTTCACCCGGTGATGAATTTCTTTGAGAAGGCTTTCTTTCATTGCCAGTGAATTCGAAATCTCTTTGTTCTTGTCATCAATTTCTTCCTTTTGTAACTGCAAAACCCGGTTTGAGTCGCTTTTTTGACGAATGAATAAATAAGAAATACTAATGATGATCACAATACTCATGAGAATCAGGATCAGGATCAAACGCAGCTGCTGATTTTTACTGCGTTCCTCTTCCAGTAAATATTGATTTGATTCTGTCTGAAAGTCCTTATCCAATTCAAAAACCAGGTTTTCACTGCGGAGATTCTCCAGCAAGTCATCCACCTCATTTCTTTTAATGGCATAATAGTAAGACGAATCCTTATTTTCTTTTAGTTGGTAGTAACGCTCCAAACATCCGTAAACCTGGAACAGATCACGCAATTCCGTTGATTTTTCATTCTTAAGTACAAGATCAAAATAAGGTTTTGCCAATTCCAGTTGGTTGGTGTACAAATAAATCTCACCCAAACTTGCATTGGCATATTGTTCAGCATATTTCCAATGATTGAATTGTGCCAGTTTCTTTGCAAATTGAAATTCCCGGATGGATTTATCGATATCGTTATGAAAGACATAAACCAGCCCTGCGGCATTTGCCACCTGAAAACTATAGGGAGCGCTCATCCGAGAGGTTATTTTTTTAGCTTTCTCCACCTGGTTAAGGGCTTTTTCAAAATTCCCTTTTTCGGTATAACTATTGCAAAGTATCAAATGACATTGAAGGAGGAGGTATTTATCCGATTTATCCGATTCAGCCAGTATTTTATGTGCTTTTCGAATCAGCGGATCGTAATCCTGTCCCAAACTTTCATAAACCGCACTATACAAATCCAAGTACAATTTATCCTGCTTCTTAACCTTGAAGAAATATTGGAAGCGCTTGGCTTTATTGATCTCAAATTTCACCCTCGCATAATCGCCATAAGCACTGAAGAATTTAATCTTTTTGATCGTGAGGCTGTAATTGATCTCCGCATTGTGATAATCGCTGTATTTATCATCCAGAAATCGAAGAGATGCGTTGGCTTTTGAAATATCCACAATCATTTCTTCCCGAAGCTGCTGGATTTCCTGCTTGAACTTTTTCCGATCGTAATTTTTTTGCTGTGAAAATCCTGAAAATGAAAAATGAATGAACAGAAAGAACAAAAGACCATACTTTCGTTTAAGGATTGGCAGACTTTCTGGGAATCGAATCATTAGCACGTAATAGTGGCGTTCATGACCAATGTAAGGAATAATTTCACACTAAATAAATTTCTAACAAATCTTTTTAGGCTTCCTCATTCGGAAAGTTACTAAGATGCTAACAATCAAGAACCTTTAAATCATTAAACGTTTACGACGTCTTTTCGTTTGTCGTAGCCAAAAAGTTCGTAATATTTGATTGCCTTTACCACATTCTCCGGAACATCTTGTTCCCAGCTTGTAATTCCCGCACGAATTTTTGACAATACGTCGTCTGAAAGTATTTTCAGTGCTTCCGGATCAAAATTAGAAATTGCTTCCAATTTGTTATTATCCTTTAAGAACTGAACCAACCCACGTAAATGTTTTGGAATAGTCAATTCATCCAAAGTATATAACTCGCCTGTATCTACATTGAGTGCAGGATAAACATACATTTTTACATTGTGTCCGAAACCAATTCCGAAAGCTTCCAATAAACCACCCGGCAAATTATCGTAATAACGCTCATCAAAAATGGTGTGCAGATTGTAAATTCCGGCAATAACTCCCATTTTCTGACCTCGGGCAATAGTTGCCAAATAATCGAGCATTTTATAATGCTTCAAATAATTGGAAATCATCACCGTATATCCTAATGATTCCAGCAATTCGGCACGATCAATAAAATCCTTATCCGAAATTTTTCCGTCTGCTGTCAAATCTTTCAATGTCAACTCGAAAATGACAGACAAGTTATCTTCACGAACGCCATCTTCCTTTAGGAATTGTTCCGTTCCGTGAGCAATCATATCCAAATGCACTTTTGTTACCGGTCTGAATCGACCACGCATCAAGAGAATATTCTTTTTGTACAATGCCGCTGCCGGCTGAAGAACAGTACCACACAAATCAAACATCGTTGCGTCTGTCATTCCTCTTTTTACCAGGTTCAATGAGATAATGCGGTTGTCCACCAAACCTAAATCAGGTCCGGAAACACGCAGCATGTCCACTTCCACACGATCCCTGGGAATTCGATGTACCAGGTTCGTTAAGAATTCATCCAGGTCATCTGTCGAAAAGTAAGCTGCATGAATCAGATTTACTCCCAAAATACCCAAAGCTTCCTGTTGTGCTTTATGGGAATTATCGTGCATTTTTACGTGCAGAATAATGTCATTGAACTCACCTCCCTGCTTCAGCTGGAAACGCAGTCCAACCCAGCCTTGTCCCTGATTTGTTTTGTGATAATTTAAAGACTCAACAGTATTACAAAACGCGAAGAAACGAGCTACTTCCTGCTTTTTAGGAAGACGTTCAGACAAAGTATTGTATTCTGTTGTAAGCATGGTAACCAAACGCTCCTCGCATACATATCTTGATGCGGCGCCATACATGGCATCAGACACTTTCATGTCATAAGCCGACTGCGTATACGCAATAGTTCCGGAGCTTCCCCCGGCTTTAAAAAAGTTGGCTGCAACTTCCTGTCCCGCTCCAATTTCAGCGAAACAACCATAAATGTCACTTGTTAGATTAATTTTCAAGGCTTTCTCCTCGGTGGTTAATCTTCTTTCGTCTACCATTTCTTCCATATCACTTGTACAAAGGTACTAACAATTAGACTGACTTCCTCACGGGTTTAACGGTTTAAAGTCAGGATTAGTTACAAAATTATGATCTGTTAACGTTAATAAAAAGGCTTTCAACTGATTACGCTGATTAGGATCCAGATGAACGCCGCCCACGCTTGCAAATTCAATCAACGGATCGATCGTCCCGGAATGCTGAATACCAGTAGAATAATGCTCAATGACATCATCAAGCGTTTCAAATCTCCCGTCGTGCATGTATGGTGCTGAAAGTGCAATATTTCGGAGTGTCGGAACTTTAAATTTTCCGTTATCGTTCGCGTTATTGGTGATTGCTCCCCTTCCCAAATCTGAGAAAACAGCATCCAGTCCGTTATTTGAAAACTTTTGCACCTGCATCAATGTTCCGTTGTGACAATGAAAACAATCTGCACCGTTTAAACTTTTAAAGAGGTCAAATCCGGCCCATTCTTCCGTTGTAACTGAATTTTTAATGGCTAGCTCGGAAGCTGTTAACTGGATATTATTCGCAAACTTGTACATGACATCGTACTTGGATTCTCCGGAGATCATCGTTCGTAAAAACTGGGCAAGTGCTTTCGCTGCGTGTGACTCATTGAAATCAACAACTCCAAAAGCTTTGTAAAATTGATTTCGATAAACGCCATCTGCTTTCAACCGTGAAATAGCATCTTTCCATTCCAAATGCATTTCAATGGGATTCGGAACGGGTTCCAAAATCTGCTCTTCCAGTGTGTGTGCCCTTCCATCCCAAAAGAAACTGGTCTGCCAGCCCAAATTAACGAGCGCCATAGCATTCCGAACTCCCATGGTTCCGTTCACTCCCTGAGAAAATTGATTTCCATCCGAAAAGGAAGCATTTGGTGCATGACAAGATCCACAGGAAATCGTATTATTTAAAGACAATTGCTTTTCGTAAAAGAGCATTCTTCCCAATAAAACGCCTTCTTCTGTCATAGGATTATCCGAAGGAATGTTCATCTGCGGAAAATGACTTGGTACTTTCAGAGTATACGGAGTTGGATCGTAACCCACCTTCTCTTTTGTACATGCTAAAAAGAGAACCAATAAAAGCAATATTCCAATTAAGAATCGATTCATAATGCGCTGATGGATGCGGCGAAATTCTGACGCGCTTTTTCGGTTAAGGCACTTTGAGAACTCATACTGTGGGTCGTGAATTCAGTTTTCACATCGATTGCACTTCCGGCGTTTTCGAAGAAATTCTTCAGGTCAAGTTTTAACCAGGCTTCATTCAGCGTGGAACTTGCAGCCGACCAATTGAGATTGGCGATCGTTTTATTGGTGAAATAAGAATCCGTTCCCACGTGATAAACCAGGTTGTGATTGCAATTCGTAATTCCGTCCACAATCGTATCAACCTTCGCCTCTACTTTGAAAAAGATATAGCCCGGATTCCAATCCCAGTGCATATCGTTCGCAATGGCGATATTTAAAGGATTTGTATTTTGGAAAGTACTTGGATCATTGTGATTGATGGAAGACGGGACTCCAATACCGAATTGAATAGACGTTGGATTAGAAACAAGCTGATTTGCCTGAAAAATCAATGTTCCTGTTTCTCGAAAATTGAATAAGGCAGCATCCTTTAGAACACTTCCACCGGATTGGATTCCGGTGAAGTAAGCCTTCACTTCCTGGAACTCAATTTCAAATCCGTTGCTCATCGTATAAACAGAATCCAGTACTAAATTTTCGCTGCCAAATATCGGTTTTAAAGACAACTTACTCTGCTGAACCACAGGCGTATCGATCACATCATCCTTCTTCTTTTTACAGGAGAACGATACAATAAACACAAGCAACGCAAGAATTGGTAACTTTTTCATTCAGTTGTTTTCCCAAATTTAAAGGAATGGGAAGAGAATTCCTAAAATAAGAAGAGGTGTCAGCCGGATTTTCGGTAATTTCGAGGGATTATTGATTGATCGGTATGAATTCGGATGTAAGCAAACCTTTTTTGATCGTAAACGCTTCTGCCGGAAGTGGTAAGACGTATAATTTGGTGCGCAATTATCTCCGTTTGCTGCTTTCTGAAAACGATGACAAAGCAGAGATCAGTCAAATTATGGCAATGACTTTTACCAATAAAGCCAGTATCGAAATGAAATCGCGGATCATGAGCGATCTGAACAAACTGGCAAACGGAAAAGAAGATGCAAACGGGTATTTGGAGGAAATTGCAGCTTTTGTAGGAACAACTCCTGAATCAACCCGGAAAAAGGCGCGAATAGTTCTTCGAAAAATCCTGCATCAATACGAGGATTTTAATGTCATGACCATCGATAAATTCAATCTCCGATTGATTCGTTCCTTTGCACGGGATTTGGACCTTCCGGAAAGTTTCGAGATTTCGCTCGATGACACCTTGATCCTGGAAAAGGCCATTGATGAACTTTTGAGTAATATTGATGCAAAAAATCAAACAAAACTCTACCAGCTTGCATTGAATTTTGCGAAATCAAACCTGGAAGAGGAAAATGATTGGAACCTGAAGAAAATCCTTTTGTCGAAAGCTAAAGTCTTGACAAACGAGGGTTATTTCCAGATTATCCGCACCCTTTCCAAAACAGATTTCAAAAAGGAGCAATTGGATCTTTGGAAATTGCAATTCCGGTCCGAGAAGGAGGAATTAACCATTCGATTGAACAGTTTAAACCGACTGTTTTTGGAATCCGGAATCGATGCAAACGCCTTTGCAGGAAAAAGTGTGACATTCAATGCCATTGTTTTCAATCTTCAATTAACAGCCGAACCGATCCTTTTTCTCAAGGAAAGTAAACGTACGGATGCAAATCTGAAAAACATTCTAAAAACAATTGAAGAAGGAAAAGAAACACAGTTTTCTCCTGTGTACATAAAATTCCTTCAATATATCAGCGAAAAAAGTGCTTCCTGGATTGAACTCGATTTCAAAATCCAGCAATTCCACTTATTAGCTATTCTGAAAGAATTGGCCTTAAGTATGGACGATATCCGCAACAAGGAATCGATCATTCGTGTCAGTGAGTTCAACAAATTGGTTGCCGAGTTGGTCCAAAACGAAGATGCTCCTTTTATCTATGAACGTCTAGGCTCCAAATT
This sequence comes from uncultured Flavobacteriales bacterium, assembly GCA_946479285.1. The sequence continues at coordinate 15,009 of CAMLFH010000011.1, forward strand.
CAACCACTTCTTTTTGGATGAGTTCCAGGACACATCCCGCCTGCAATGGCTGAATATTGTTCCTTTGATCCATAATTCATTGGGAAGTAATTATTTCAATTTTATTGTCGGCGATCCGAAACAATCGATTTATCGTTTCAAAAACGGAGTGGCGGAACAGTTCATCGCTTTACCTGCTATTTACAATCCGGAAGATGAACCCTTGATCAAACAACGTTCTCAATTTTTTCAGACAATGGGAACAGTTATTGGCTTGGAAGATAATTGGCGGTCTGCTGAAGAAATTGTAACCTTCAACAATCAATTCTTTGGAGAACTTCTGCCCTTCATGCCGGAAAGCGGTCAGGAATTCTACGCACACCTGAAACAAAATTCCAAAGGTAAAAAAGGTGGTTATGTGGAAATTATACTGAATCCGCAAAAAGACCTTGATACAGCTAAATTCACCAATAGTCAATTACTGAAGTGGGTGCAGCAATGTATAGCGGATGGCTATAAACCGCATGAAATCTGTGTGCTCGGAAGAAAGAAACGCGATTGTAATCAATACGCCAACTTTTTGAAATCAAGAGGTTACCAGGTCGTTTCTTCAGATTCTTTGTTGGTGAACAGCGATCAATTTGTTCAATTGGCAATCTGTTATTGTAAATGGAAGGTCAATCGCTTTGATTTTCAGCGCGCCATGCAGTTCGCTTATTTCTACTTTGAGATCTTAGGAAAAAAAGATGCTTTTAAAACATACGGCGATTGTTTTTGGACCGATGCCGATTCGAAAGTATACTTTTCGGAACTGCTTTTCTTTGAAAACAGTCGTTTGAATGCCGATTTTTTAGATGCCAGTTTCCAAAACATCTATGCCTTACTGGTTGATTTTTTAATGTTGGTGAATTTAGATTCCATCGACAACACCTATTTGCAGCAGCTGTTGGATCTGGCTTACCAGTTTGACATGTCAAATGGCCCGGATTTGATGGAATTCATCAATTATTACGAGAAGAATAAAAGCAAATTCAGTGTTCAGCTTTCTGAGAACGAACAGGCCATTCAAATTATGACTGCTCACAAATCAAAAGGATTAGAGTTCCCGGTTGTGATTATTCCTTCCTTCAATTTTTTCAACGAAGGAAACAACAATGATTCTTTTTTGATGGAGATCAATGAGCACATTGTGGAAACCAAAATGAGCAAATTTGAAGCCACCATTCCTGCAATCCGCCTGGAAGCTGAAAAAGAAGAAGCTGCTCAGAAAATGGATGCTATCAACTTATTGTATGTCGCATTTACCCGGCCGCAAGATCGTTTGTATGCCATCAACCTGAAAGGCTCGCGCAACGGGTTTTACTCAAATTTCAATACAATTCTGACAAACCTGTTTCCTGAGACGGAAGAAACAGATGGTGTTTTCCATTTAAAATTTGGCGAAACTCCTGAAATTAAACATCATTCTCCCAAAAACGCTTCTGATTATAATCCGCTGTCGATCCAGAACTTTTTGTGGTTCCCTGAAATCAGCATTCAATCTACCAGGGAACAGGAAGAAGACAGCCTGACAACTGAGCAAAGAATTGGAAAGCAATTTCATTTTATCATGGAAAAATCGCACTCCAGGGATACGGCATTTGCTGCATTGAGAACCGGGCTTTTGAAAGGTGAAATCGAACAAGATTTTGAAGAAACATTAGCCAGACTTCTGGAAGAAGCTTTTTCGAACAAGTTTTTGGTTGAGTTATTTGAAGGTGGTAAACATTTAAATGAACGAACGCTGATCTTTGATTCCAAAACACGATTGCGACCAGACAAATTAATTGTTTCGGATCAGCAAACAATTGTGATTGATTTCAAAACCGGGGAGAAAAGTGCCAAACACGAAAAGCAGGTACAAGGCTACATGAATGTATTGAGTCAAATCGGGATGTCAAATATTAAAGGATATTTGTATTACAGCGGAGGTTTGGGATTGGCAGAGGTCCCGGTAACAGAATTATTTCAGTTTTAGCTTTCCAAGCAGAACAGCCTCAGACGTAATATTGCGGAATTACGTAGAACTTGTATTTACTAGCAATTCTATTGCTGTTTATCAAAAAACACCACCCCCTCAGCAATTCTAAAAACCAGGGAATTATTATCCATATCTTCGATCAACCAGTCAATTTCGTCTGCAGCACCTTCTTTGGCTTTGATCACATTTTTCTTAGTCAGGCGATAAACACCATGAATCGTATCCTGCCCATAAATAACAAAAGGGAAACCGGAATCACTATCCTTGTCTCCCCCTGTAAATTCATAAACTTCCGAATGATAAACATATTCACCATTATTCATCAACATTTTTGAGTAGTTCCATCTTCCTTCCAGGCGATTGATAACGCGCTGCTTTGCACAGGAAAAAAGGACAAAAAGTGAAGCGATGAATAAAATGGTTCGCATCAGATAGTCATTATATCTTTTTCTTTCGCATCAGCCAAATCGTCCACTTTTTTGATAAAAGCATTGGTGATGTTTTGAATTTCATTCTCGGCATCTTTGGTCATATCTTCCGAAAGACCATCTGCTTTCAGGCTTTTAACCATGTCAATGGCATCCTTGCGGTTATTTCTGATTCCCACTTTAGCGTGTTCGGCTTCTGCCCTTGCTTTTTTAACCAGGTCACGTCTGCGTTCTTCCGTTAAAAGCGGAATCTGAATGATCAATTGTTCGCCGTTATTTTGCGGATTCAATCCCAGGTTCGCGTTCATGATTCCTTTAGCAATCTCATTCAACATGGATTTTTCAAATGCCTGAACTGTCAATGTACGCGCATCCATGGAATTCACGTTTCCTACTTGTTGAATCGGAGTTGGCGAACCGTAATAATCCACCATTACTCCTGAAAGCATAGATGGAGTAGCTTTTCCTGCTCTGACTTTCGTCAATTCGTTTTCTAAATGATCTAGTGATTTTGCATTTGATGACTTCAAATCATCATAAATTAGTTCTAACTCTTCGGTCATAATTTATCTAGTTGAATTCTATCCTGATTAATTTCTTACGATTGTTCCTACTTGCTCACCTTCCATTAATCGCTTCAGATTTCCCGGAGTATCCATGTCGAAAACAATAATTGGCAAGTCATTTTCCATACAAAGCGTGAAAGCTGTCATATCCATCACTTTCAATCCGCGGCTGTAAGCATCCTCAAATGTAATGGTATCAAACTTGGTAGCCGTAGGATCTTTCTCCGGATCGGCAGTGTAAATTCCATCCACACGTGTTCCTTTCAAAATCACGTCTGCATTGATCTCAATGGCTCTTAATGATGCAGCTGAATCGGTTGTGAAGTAAGGATTTCCGGTACCGGCTCCAAAAATAACCACCCGGCGTTTTTCCAGGTGTCTCACAGCTTTTCTGCGCACATACGGTTCGGAAATTTCTTTCATTTCGATGGCAGATTGAAGTCTTGTCTGAAGACCTGCAGATTCCAATGCCGATTGCAGAGCCATGGAATTGATCATTGTTGCCAACATTCCCATGTAATCTCCGTGCGTGCGGTCCATTCCACCTTCTTCTGCCTGTACACCACGGAAAATATTTCCTCCGCCGATGACAATTGCAACTTCTACACCTAAGTCATGAATTTCCTTGATCTGCTTAGCATAAACACTAAGTCTTTGGTTATCAATTCCAAATTGTTTGTCTCCCATAAGAGATTCACCACTTAGTTTGAGCAGAATGCGACGGTATTTCATAATTATCGAAAGAAGTTGCGCAAATATAGTGGGAATCTTTGAAGATCGGAAAAGTAAAAAAGGATTTGTCCGTGAATAATTCGCTAAATTAGATCTTAAATTCAATTCAAATGGGACTTATCACTTTCAAAACATTTGACAATGCAATGGATGCCCACATTCTAAAGATCAAGTTAGAAAGTGAAGGAATAACCTGTTTTCTGTTTGACGAGAATATTGTGTCTGTAAATCCCCTGTATTCAAATTTGGTTGGTGGAATTAAGCTAAAAATTAATGAAGAAGACCTGACACATGCCAAAAACATTGTCCTGGAAATCGAAGAAACTCCTTATACAACAGATGACGAGCAAGTGATCGCCTGCCCGAAATGCGAATCCATCAGAATTGAATCCGGTCACAAATCCATGAAAAGTGTGGGAGCTGTGCTTTCCGCCATTGCTTCCTTTTTGTTATTTATTTTCCCTATCTACCGCAAAACAGTTTATAAATGTTTGGATTGCGGGAATGAATTTGAGGTAAAAAAGAATAAATAATAGTAGAGACGCGAAGCATCGCGTCCCTACAGATTTCCATGTCAGCATATTTCACAAAACAAAAATCCCACCCGCAAAGCGAATGGGATTCCATATTTTCAATTTTCGATGAGGACTAGCTCAAAGAGAAACGTTTGAATTCAGTAACAGTCAATCCGTTTTCTGTAGAATCAAGGAATTGCTCAACAGTAACTTTGTTATCACGGATAAACTCCTGGCTCAACAAAGTGTTTTCTTTAAAGAACTTAGATAAACGACCCTGAGCGATTTTCTCAGCCATATCAGCCGGTTTTCCTTCCTGGATTGCCAACTCTTTACCAACTTCGATTTCACGCTCGATTGTACGTGCATCAACTCCGTCTTTGTTCAAAGCAATCGGGTTCATTGCAGCAACCTGCATTGCAACCTGGCGACCAGCCTCAGCAACTGTTTCACCTCCTTTGTTCAAAACAACCAAAGTAGCCAATTGGTTTCCAGGGTGATTGTAAGCAACAACAGTGTCACCTTTCAATACAGCATATCCTGATAAATCCAATTTCTCTCCGATAACACCAACCTGCTCAGTAATTTTCTCCTCAACAGTTAATTTATCGTCGTACTTCAATCCTTTCAATTCTTCAGAAGTTGCAGGCAAGTTGTTCATTGCGATATCAACTAAAGATTGTACGAAATTGCGGTAAGTATCGTTTTTAGCAACGAAGTCTGTTTCACAGTTCAACGTTAACAATACACCTACTTTGTTGTCTGCGCTTGTTTGAGCGAAAACCAACCCTTCAGCAGCTTCGTTCTCACCTCTTTTCGCAGCAACTTTTTGACCTTTTTTACGCAAGATATCTACAGCAGCTTCGAAATCGCCGTTTGCTTCTACCAATGCATTTTTACAGTCCATCATACCAGCACCTGTTTGCTGGCGTAATTTGTTTACATCTGACGCAGTAATTGCCATGACAATAAATCTTTTAAATTGTTTGTATAAAAGTATGCCCCGACTATTACGCCAGGGCTACTTTGATATTATTCTTTTGTCTCTTCAACTTTAGCAGCTGCTTCTTCTGTTGCAGGAGCTTCGTCTTTATCTTTCGGTGCAGCTGTTTTACGATCATCCAAACCTTCTTTGATTGATCCGCAAATTGCATCTAAGATAATTGCAATTGATTTTGTAGCATCGTCATTTGCAGGGATTGGGAAATCTACCAAACGAGGGTCAGAATTCGTATCTACCATTGCAAATGTTGGAATACCCAAACGTTTTGCTTCAGCCAATGCGATATGCTCCTTCAAGATATCAACGATAAAGATCGCTGCCGGTTGACGAGTCATGTCAGCAATTGAACCAAATGTTTTTTCCAGTTTGTCACGTTGACGAGTTTTGAATAAACGCTCACGTTTGTTCAATGTCTCCCAGGTACCATCCGTTCTCATTTTGTCGATAGACACCATTTTACGGATTGACTTACGTGTTGTTTGGAAGTTTGTTAACATACCACCAGACCAACGCTCAGTTACGAATGGCATGTTGATCGATGTAATACGATCTGTGATAATTTCTTTTGCTTGTTTCTTAGTAGCTACGAAAAGAATCTTTTTACCCGACTTAGCAATTTGTTTCATTGCCGCACAAGCTTGATCAAGATGTGCAATTGTCTTATTAAGGTCAATAATGTGGATACCTTTTTTCTCGTCAAAGATATACGGCGCCATTGCCGGGTTCCATTTTCTTTTTAAGTGTCCGAAGTGAACACCTGCTTCTAATAAACTATCAAAATTTACTTTAGACATAATATTTTTCTTTAATTGTTTACGTTCCTTAGTAATCAGCTAAACAAAGGGTGTCGACTAAACCAACAGAATACTTTGTGCTTGGATACTAAACAACCTTCTCGCCAAAACGAGAAAATAAAATTCGAATTAACGTTTCGAGAACTGGAATTTCTTACGAGCTTTCGGTTGACCCGGTTTCTTACGCTCAACCATTCTAGGGTCACGTGTCATTAAACCTTCTGCTTTCAACAATGTTTTAAAATCTGCTGAAACCTCTACCAAAGCGCGGGATACTCCTAAACGGATAGCTTCCGCTTGTCCGTTAATTCCACCTCCTGCTACATTTACCTTAATGTCATACTGACCTAAAGTATCAGTCAAGTTGAACGGCTGCTCAACTTTCCCTTGCAAAATAGCTACCGGAAAGAACTCTTTGTAATCACGTTTATTAATTGTCATCTTACCCGTACCTTTCATCAAGTATACACGAGCAACTGAAGTTTTTCTTCTTCCTAATGCGTTTACTACTTCCATATCCTTTATTTATCAGCTTTTTTTAAGTTAATTGCCTCAGGCTTTTGAGCTTCTTGTTTGTGATCTGCACCAGCATAAACTTTTACATTTCTAAACAAGTCACGCCCCAAAGTATTCTTTGGCAACATCCCTTTAATTGCTTTTTCGATTACACGTTCCGGGCTGCGCTTCAATAATTCTTGAGCAGTCAATGAACGTTGTCCTCCTGGATATCCAGTGTATCGAACGTATTCTTTGTTCTCCAACTTTGTACCGGAGAACGACACTTTTGCTGCGTTGATAACGATTACGTTATCCCCACAATCAGCGTGTGGTGTGAAGTTTGGCTTGTGTTTTCCACGTACTAACTTCGCTACCTCACTTGCCAAACGACCAACTGTGTGGCCTTCAGCATCTACCAACAACCACTTCTTATCAGCGGTTTCTTTGTTAGCAGAAACAGTTTTGTAACTTAAAGTATTCACTAACCTTCTAATTTAAATAAGACAATATCCCCAAAATCCACTTTGAGGGGTGCAAAGATAGAAACTCTATTTTTTATTAACAAGGGAATTGTGAATTAATCTGAAGGAAATGCGTTTAAAAAGGTTCAACCGGGCAATTATCCGTCACATCTGCCTTTTTTGAGTATGACATACTCTCAAAGTGTCATCTGAAAATACTTCCTGATCCCGATACAAATTTCTTAAAAAAAGTTGATCTGAAATGCAACCTTTCCTTTTTTAGTTTTGTATTCCCTTCAGATTGCAATCGACTAAACAGAAATAATAAGCAACCCCGATGATAAATGTCGGGATATATAAAACTAAGAAAAATGAAAATTAAAACTTTTACATGCATCCTGATTGCGGGTTTGACCATTCTGTCCAACCAGGCTTTCGCACAATTACCTGCCATTGACAGTGTCAAACTGATTCCGGCAAATCCCAACAGCAATGATCAATTGAAAGTTGTCGTCTTTACCACTTTTCCATCCGGAAGCTGCAACTTAAATTCCGCCGAGTTTCAACTTATTGGAAATGACATTTACCTGGAACTGGATTACACAGTGGGGGCTGCTTCGTACATCTGCAGCAGTGTTGACACCATCGAAATCGATAACCCGGGAGCAGGAGCTTATCAGTTAACAACCATAATCGGCACGAATCAACAAGATGTAATAGAAGACACTCACATCATGCAATTCGAAATTGATCCTTTTTTAGGAGTTGATGAATTCCATTCAAACAGCTTTACGCTTTATCCGAATCCAGTTCAGAATGAATTGAGGTTCACTTCGAACTTTACAGTCGAAAAACTGGAAGTCCGTTCGGTTTCGGGGCAAATAATCCAGTCAACCGAATTACTTGCCGGAAATCCAATCATCGATTTGTCTGCACTGAAACAAGGAGTTTACTTTGTATCACTCGTTGATCCAAGCGGAAACACCTTTACACAACGGATTAGTAAAAACACGCCTTAATACTCAAACTGTTAATCTTAAAACCGATGAAAAAATTCATTTACAACTCATTCCTTTTGATCTTAATGCTTGGTTCATTCACGGCATGTAAAAAAGAAATTAATCACTCATCAAAAAGTGACTCTGTTAAAAGTACCATTGACGGAAAATGGAATCTTATCCGCATTCACGGTGGGATTGTGGGCGCCAACGAAACTCATTCAACGGGTGAAATAGAATGGAGCTTTGATACTCAAAACGCAACTCTTACAGTAACTAATACGGTTGGCAATTCCACCTATTATTACTTACCTTCGGGCACATATCCCTTTCAGCAAATTTCCGGTCCAACTGAAAACTATTTAGTGATCGATGCAAATGAACTGGGACAAATGGTATTCTTGGGGAATCAATTACTGATAGATCAAAACAAGCAATCAACCGGAGAAGGTGCCTGCGGATTTTACTTTACTTTACAGCGCTAGAAACCGTTAAAAATTCTGCAATACATAGATGGAGGAATACATAGAAGAGTTCATCAAGGGCGATAAAAAAGCTTTTGACCGGGTATACGAAAAGTATGCCCCTTCTATGCTTGTTACCTGCAGGCGTTATGCCAGCTGCAGAGACGATGCCCAGGAAATTCTCCAGGAAGCTTTCATAAAAGTTTACGAAAACAGCGGAAAAGCAAATCCGGAACTGCCGCTTGGTCCGTGGATCAAAACGATCACAATTCGAACAGCTATTAATCTATTCAAACGCCAACGGAAATTAGTCCTGAAAGACAACGAAAACTTCTTTGAATCTGTTGCAGAACCTTTTGAACCCGAAAATAATATGAGTGAAAAACAAGTAGAATTAATGAAGATTTTGAACGAAATGCCGGCAGGTTACCGAACGATCTTCAATCTGTTTGTTTTGGACAACCTGACACACAAAGAAATTGCCGAATACCTCGAGATCTCGGAAGGAACTTCAAAGTCTCAGCTAACAAGAGCACGTGATTGGATTAAAAACAACCTGGAAAAAAAAAGAACTAATGAAAGAGCTTAACGAAATAGATTCGTTGTTCGAGTCTGCATTTGACGGGTTGATATTAACCCCGGATGCATCTGTGAAAGAGAACATCGATCTGGCCATCGCTTCCAAAAAGAAGCGCAGGAGATTCCTGTTCATCCTTTTTCCGATTCTTTTTGGAATAACGTGTTTCGCTGCACTGGTAACCTTCTATCCTTTTTCCGGGAAGACACTTTTGACCCAGAATGAGAATCAGTCCCGATTGTCATCCGGAGAGGACTCGAGCTACTCTAATTCTTCTTCTAATACTATTCAAAATCAAAAATCCGAATCACCGAGTTTTGATCAAACTTCAACAAAAGGCTCTAACGGGAAAATTCGGGTAAAAAGCGGAATGACCAAATCAACAACCTCAATAACAGGTTCAAACAGTCCCAAACAAGTAAAAAGCCAAATTTCTAATTCAACAGCTTCCTCAAAGATTACAAAAACACCCGGACGACAAAAAAACAAAGCAGTACTTGTTCTAAAAAGCAAACCTGTTTCAACAAATAGGCGCATTTCGTCTGGACCGGAAACAAAAAGAACAGATCTCCAAGTGGTAAAAGTTCCTGAAAAAGCAGAAAATAAAATCTTTGCGGAACAGCGCCCTGTTGCTCTTGCAGAAATTACGCCGGACAGCACTATTACTCCCGGAATACAGGATTCTTCTTTAAGCCAACTCGCAAAAACGCCTGCATTGGTGAATCTTGCTTTTACCGAAACCCCGAGAAAGTGGTCATTAGCGGTACTCACTTATTGGGAAGGTGAAAAAAAGCGGGATATCGGTTTCACAGACCAACCCTTCATCAACAATAAAAGAGAAATTGCAGCTATTCATGCTTCTACTTTCTATGGAAAAATAGAACTCAACCGGAAATTTGGCCAGAGATGGGAAGTTCTCACAGGACTAGGTTTCCGATCTGCCAAAATTGTCCAGTACGGTTATGCGGATAAAATCGAAACCCCATTTGAGGGTGTTAGTTCGGGTATTCCAAACCCAATTACTCCACCGGAGCCAGATACTGTTCAATATAAGGAGGCGCAGTCATTCCGGGTAAATTCTGTGGTACTGCCTCTTGGTTTTGGCTATTCGCTTCCTCTTAAATACAACATGCGGATAAGACTTTCGGCCGGCGCTGAATTTGCTTACGGACAATTTGCCCGACAAAGCTTAAATCCAGTTTTAAGTACACCAACCCTTCGTTCGTTTGGCTGTTCTGTTTGGATCCGTCCTGAGCTTTATTATTCCTTCGGAAAAATGGAGCTGTTTGGTTTCGGGACTTTTAACCATTCGATTGCACAGCAGTTGAAATGGGATTTTGAGACCCGTCGCAATCCTGCTTTTGGCGGTGGAATCGGATTGCGCATTCAGTTATAAGCTTCTTAAAACTGCAAGGTTAATTGTTTGCCCTGATCAGGCTCATCTTCTTCCGTGTTCAGTTTTGAAAGGGAAATTCCCAGCAAGCGAACCGGCTTTTCGATTTCCAGGTGATCCAATAATCCTTCAACAAGTGGAAAGAAATCGGTTTTATTCCACATGTATTCTGCAATTGTTTTTGAACGGGTTTGGGTGGTGAAATCTGAATATTTGACCTTAATCGACACACATTTTCCGGCAATGGAGCGTTTTTCCATTCTTCGTTCCAGGCCCACAGCAATCTCTTCCAATTTCTCCAACATTTCACGTTTCGAATGAAGGTCCGAGAAATAAGTATGCTCCACTGCAAAAGATTTCCGGATCCGGTCAGGTTTTACCTGACTCCGATGAATTCCTCTAACAATGTTGTAAAAATGCGTCCCCTGCTTTCCAAAATGCTGGATCAGAAAGGTTGGGCTTTTCTTCTTCAGATCCTTTCCGGTCCGCACACCCAATTCCTTCATTTTCGCCGCAGTCACTTTTCCAATTCCGAAAAATCGTTCAATGGGCAATTTTTCCAAAAATGCTTCTACTTCTTCGGGTGGAACGGTTAATTGTCCGTTTGGCTTATTAACATCCGAAGCAATCTTCGCTGTGAATTTATTGATCGAAATTCCTGCACTGGCTGTTAAACCGACTTCTTTCAGAATCCGTTCCCGAATTTCTTTTGCTAGCAAAGTCGCGGATGGAAAGCCTTTTTTATTAGTGGTTACATCCAGGAATGCTTCATCCAGTGAAAGCGGTTCCACCAAGTCCGTATAGTCGTAAAAAATGGCACGGATCTGCTGAGAAATTTCCTGGTAACGGTCAAACCGCGGTCGAACAAAAATAAGATCGGGACACAAACGAGCTGCCGTTGAACTTGGCATAGCGGATTTCACCCCAAATTTCCGTGCTTCGTAACTTGCAGCAGAAACAACACCACGCAATTTGCTCCCGCCAACAGCAATAGGTTTTCCTTTCAAATCCGGATTATCCATTTGTTCCACAGAAGCATAAAACGCGTCCATATCGACGTGAATGATCTTTCTTTCTTCTGTTTGGTTTTCCATGATCCTCTTTTCGTATCGCTTTACAAAGTTACGCATGATTCGGCGGAAGAAAAATAATCCTACATTTGAAAAAACACAAACAGTATGAAACAAGTGACCCTGGCTTTTCTTTTCATTACCACAATTGGTTTCTCACAGGAAATTTCCCAAACTGAAGCAAAAAGACTGCTTAGTCTGCCTTTAAAATGCGTTCAGAAGGAATATCCAAACAAAATGGGGCAGGTTTTGAATGAAAAAGGCGATCTGAAATCTCCGGCTGAACTTCATCCGTCATTCTACGGTTGTTTTGACTGGCATTCCTCCGTACACGGTCATTGGCTGATGGTGAAATTACTCAGCAAATATCCCGAATTGGCTACAGATTCTGTTTTAATGGTTCTTCAGACCAACCTAAGCAAAGCCAATATTGAAACCGAAATCGAATCGTTCGCTGTGAAAAATAACGGGTCTTTTGAACGCACTTATGGCTGGAACTGGTTATTGAAACTCCAGCTGGAACTGGAGAACTGGAATCATCCGTTGGGAAAAGAACTGAGCACCAATCTGAAGCCTTTGTCCGATCTGTTCTGCAAAAAATACATCGATTTCCTTCCAAAACTGAATTATGCGATTCGTTCCGGCGATCATATCAACACCGCTTTCGGACTGACTTTTGCTTATGACTATGCACTTGTTCATTCAAACGACAGCTTAAAAACGATCATCGAAAAACGTGCCCGGGACTTCTATCTCAACGACAAAAACTATCCACTGCATCTGGAGCCAAGCGGCTATGATTTTCTTTCCGGAGGGTTTGAAGAAATTGATATTATGCGGAGAATTTTACCAAAAGATGCATTTAAAAAGTGGCTGAAGCAGTTTGCTCCGCAATTATTCAGTAAAAAATATGGGATGGAACCCGGCTTGGTATCCGATCGCTCAGATGGCCATTTGGTGCACCTGGACGGACTTAATTTCAGCAGGGCCTGGTGTTTGTACGGGATTACGAAAACACTCCCCGAACTGTCTCACTTAAACAAAATTGCAGATCAGCACATTCAGACTTCCTTGTCCAATATTGTGGATGGAGATTATATGGGCGAACACTGGCTGGCAAGTTTCGCTTTGCTGGCACTCTTAAGTAAATAGATTTCGAGCCCGTTCTATGAGCAAAAAAATGCACAAGTTCGAGAATTACCGAATTCTATGCAGCACTTCAAATTCATGCTAAACCGCCATTTGGAGTGAGTTATAAAATAACCAAGCCAAAAAAAGGCATCCGTTAAATAACGAATGCCTTCTATAATCTATTGAAAGAATTATTTTTTCTTAAACGAATTGATCGCATTCACCGTGAAATCGGAAAGAACCAAAGTTCCGCTGATTCCTGCACGGTCTGACAATAATTGGTCCCAGTCATCTGTTCCTTGCCAGAAGACCTTTTTCAATGCTGTCATTGCTTCCGGGCTTGATTTAGCCAAAACGGTTGCTAATCGCGTAATCTCTTCGTCCATTTCGTCTTCGGTGTCAAACACATCCGCATACAAGCCATTTAGCATTGCCCATTCTGCAGTTCGCCATTCTGTAGCATTGATGGCTAACTGAGACATTGCGGAAAGTCCCATTTTTCGTTCAACTGCCGGTCCAACCACGAATGGTCCGATCCCAACAGCCAGCTCGGAAAGTTTAATTTCTCCGAAACGCGTTGCGTAGCAATAGTCAACAGCAGAAGCAATTCCTACTCCTCCTCCAACTGCTTTTCCCTGGATGCGGCCGATGATCAATTTCGGGCATTTTCTACAGGCGTTGATCACCTGAGCGAAACCTGAAAAGAATACTTTCCCCGTTTCCAGATCTTTGATGGAAATCAATTCATCAAAACTTGCTCCGGCACAAAATGCTTTATCTCCGGTAGATCTTAAAACAATCACCTTCACAGCAGCATTTGTTCCTGCTTCTGTAATTGTATCCGCTAGTTTGCGAAGAATATTCCCCGGTAAAGAGTTACTTAATGGATGTCCGAACTCGATAGTAGCAATACCGAATTCATCTACACGTATTTCTACATGCCCTTGGTTGACAGCTTCTGACATGGATTATTTGACTAAATATTAGTTATCAAATTTTCTACGAGGGCGCATTGTACGTTCACCTGATGCTGATCCGGAAGAATTAGAGTCTGAAGAACCAGTATTCCCTTCTTCTCTTTTAGTGGAATCCGAACTACCTCCTTCTCTTTTGGTATAGTTGGAATTTCCACCTTCACCCCGATTGTAATTTGAACCTGAGTTTGATGAGTTTCCGCTTCCACCACGATTATAGTTGGAGTTTCCACCACCACTTCCACCTTCACGGTTATAGCCTGAACCACGATCATTTGAGTTACGGTCGTTGGATCTGAATCCGCCGCCGCCACCTCCCTGACGAGGTCCGTTGTTGTTGAATTTCTTTTGAAAACCACCCGGCTTGCTGAATACAGGTTTCTTTGGTTTATCCTCCGGTTTCGGACGATTTGCTTTTGGAGAAGCAATCTTAACGTCCAATTTACGGCCGTTCACCTCAAAACCGTTAAGTGCCTGAATTGCATTAATTGCTTCCTCTGCACTTTCCATTTCAACATATCCAAAACCTTTGGATTGTTTTGTTTTTGCATCAAACACTACGTGTGCTAAATGAACCGCACCAAACGCTGAAAACGTTGCTTGCAAATCTTCCGATGTAATCTCCCAATCGAGATTTGCGATAAAAATATTTGTCATTGACCTAACTTTAATTTGGAACTAATTATTCCCGAATCTAATTTACCTAAAACGTTTCAACGTTTATTCCTTTTTAACAGTTAGCTCCGGAACTAAAAATAAGTCCCGGAGCAAACATTTCTTTATTTGATTACTTCAATGTAAAGCTATCGGAACCGATAACCTGACCATCACAGTAAATTTTCACTTTGTAATTTCCTTTCACTGGCTCTTCACCATTGAAATCGTAGAAGATCGTTACGTCAACAGCTTTGTTTCCGTATTGAATATCACGTTTTGCCGAGTAAGCAAAAGTTCCTCCGTCTATAGCAGTTGAAGAACCTCCTGAACGACCTTGCAATGTCTTACCATCCGGATCAATGATCTGCATGTAAACTGCGCGATCTCCGGCTGTTGCAATAGTATTCTCACCGATTGTAAACGTTGATTTAGCCTGAACACAACTGCGAGCTTTCGTTGTTGGCTCTGTGGTGTCATTCAATTTCATACGTAAACCTGTTGATGTGAAACTGTACGCTGACAATTTAGATCCTTTTCGAACCTGCTCCGCATTAGCTTCTGCTTCACCTTTGAACTTATCGCGATCAGTAGTTGTCTCAGCAAGCTGCGTTGTAGTTTCATCCAATTCTGAAGTCAACTTCAGATTCATCGTATTCAACTGGTCGATCTGTTTCACATAACTGATCATAATCTGGCGCAAAGTTTCATTTTCACGCTTCAATTTGGCAATCAATGATGCTGTTACACGACCATTCTTTTTTGCTGTTTCCAACTCAGAAATCAATCCCTGGATCTTGTCTTTCTGGGCATTCAAGCTATCGGATTTAGACGCATCTTTTTTCATTAACGCATCATATGTATCCATCATGTTGGTGAAATCCGACATTAAGTCATTGGTGGTTTCACTTCCTAAAAACGGAGCCATCATTTTGTTCATTTCCTCGATGTCCGCTTGAAGTTCTTCATTTTTCTTGGTAGCTTCTTTCAAAGCACCATTTTTTGAACTCCATAAATAAGTCATCGTTCCTAATAAGACAACCAACAAAACAATAATCGCTGTTAGTGCCGGTGTCATGTTCTTCTTTGAGCCTGATTCTTCTGACATAATCTAAAATTTAAATACAAATATAACAATAGAACTAATGAACGATAGGGAATTCATTTGGCACAAATAAAGTGTTTTTAATTTGACTCACCAATACGTTTATTCGTAATTTCCGTTAAGAAAATGTAAAAAATTATCGTTTTCCTTGAAATTCATTCTTTTAGAACTAAAATTTTCCGGGAAATTTTGAAAAGTAACAGGGCGTTGAAATCGTTTGATTGCGTCCCAGCCTACAGATGTGAAATAAGAATTCAAGCTGCTGGGGAAAGGTCCGCCGTGCTGCTGTGCAAAGCTCACTTCCACTCCGGTTGGTACACCGTTGAAGATAATTCTTCCGGATTTTGCAGTTAGAACAGGCAGAAAACGATTTGCTTCTTCTTCGGATTCAGCATATAAACCAGTTGTGAGTTGTCCTTCCAAAAGGTCGAGACATTTTCTCAATTCGGCCTCATCTGAACATCTTACGATCGTGAGGTAAGACCCAAAAATCTCTTCCTGAATTTGCGGGTTGGCCATAAAATGTCCCGCGTTTGTTTCAGCCAAGGTAGGCTGAATGAAATTCCCTTTTTGTTTTCCTTCATAAATAACATCGACAAAAGCAGCGTGTTCTTTTGCCCGTTCGAAATAACGTTTTGAAATTCCGGGATGCAGCATGCACTGCAGTTCACTTTCTGAAAAAACACGAATCAGCTCTGCTTTAAATACGTTGTAATTTAAGGTTTCTTCGATAAACAGGATTCCCGGAGACGTACAAAATTGCCCGGCATTCAGTAAAACCGAGGCACTGATCTGTTTTGCAATTTCCAACCCGCGTTTTTCCAAAGCACCCTTAGTTACCATAATCGGATTCGAACTTCCCATTTCCGCATATAGGGAAATTGGTTCTTTGCGTTCGTTGATTAGCTTCTGAAGTGCCATTCCGCCGCCAATACTTCCGGTAAATCCAACTGCTTTTACCCGCGGATCCTGGACCAACTGCTGACCAACGGTAAAATCTTCCGCCAGTAAATGACATAAAATTCCATCGGGCATTTGGAGTTCTTGTGCGGTATCTAAAATAAGTTGAGCAGAAACCGAACTTGTATGCGGATGCATAGCATGTGCTTTCACAATAACCGGACACCCTGCAGCAAGAGCTGAAGCAACATCTCCGCCAATTGTTGAGTAAGCAAACGGGAAATTGCTCGCTCCAAAAACTACCACCGGTCCAACCGGAATATTGAGTTTCGTTAAAGCAGGTTTAGGAGTTGGTTTTCTGTCCGGATCGGCAGAATCTATTTTAATTTCCAATGCATAACCGGTTTCAACGGCTTTTGCATAGTATTCAAACTGGAAACAGGAACGTGCAAATTCTATTTCTGCCCGATCTTCCGGCAAACCGCTTTCGGCACAAAACCAGTGAACAAGCAGTTCTTTATTGGCTTTCAGCTTTTCAGAAATGGCTTTCAGGAACTGGACACGCTTTTCAATGGAAATGAGCCGATAGACTTCAAAAGCTTCTTTGGATTTAGCAAGTGCCGCATCCACTTCTTCGGCAGTTGCCTGGTGGAAAGCTGTTTCAAAACGCTGATTGTTTTTTGGATCTATCCCAAAAAAAACATGGCTACCAAGACTACTTACCTGATAACCAATGTGATTTTGACCTAAAGATTTCATGGCTTACGCCTCCTCTACCGTGTACGAGTAACTTTCCATGATTTGGTTTGAAAGTAATTTCTTACAAGCCAATTCCACTTTCTCAGTTGCTGCGTCTTTGGAAGGTGCGTCTACAAAAAGACGTACGTGTCTTCCAACTCGCACACCTGTAATTTCAGGCAAACCAATTGTAGGCATACTGTTAGTAACTGCTTTTCCTTGAGGGTCTAACAATGCCTCTAATGGCATCACATCGATTTCAGCTTTGAATTTCATGCGTTCGATTTTTTCGAAGAATGTGTTGAATAAATGATAATAACAGGTACAAAAGTACAATAATTGGAATGGACCAAATCAATAAAGTTGAAATAAGTATTCCACAACTTATTAAGAAAATGTAGCGCGTACCGTTTCCTTTCCACTTGAAATGCTTGAATTTCAGGGCAAACAAAGGCAGTTCTGAAACCAAAAGCAATGACATGACCACGATAATCGGAATCAAAACGATGGGCTGAATCAGCCACATAATTAAATCGTGTTCCCAGCCAGTTGTTCCGCCATATTGAGAAAGTAAAAGTGGGAAAGCCATGAAAAAGATCGTATTTGCCGGAGTCGGCAGGCCAATAAATGATTCCGACTGACGGGTATCGATGTTGAATTTTGCGAGACGGAATAGGGAGAAGAATGGGATGATTAAGGCTAACAAAGGCCAAAGATTCATAGACCCCATGCCCCAGAATTGATAGAACCAAGTTGAAATGGAAATAGAAGAGAAAACATTAAAAGTGTTTTCATCAACTAAAGAGCTGGCTTTAAAATCGTGCATATCCACATTCATTGCCCAATCACCAGACAACATCAACAAATCCTTTGGTGCAAATGATAGTATCAAAACCATCATCATAATTATCCCTGGAGCCAAACCAAACGAGATCATATCCGCCAAAGAATCCAATTGTTTCCCCAATTCACCCTGTTGTTTTAACAAACGCGCTGCAAATCCATCGAAAAAATCCAATACTGCGGCCAGGAAAATAAAGTACGGTGCGATGTCGATTCTCCCGGCAAAAGCCAGGATAATTGCAAAGACTCCACAAAGCATATTGCTGGCAGTGATCAAATTAGGTATGTTGAATATTTTCATCCGGTAAATGAATATTTTGTTAGTTTAAATAGTTCAAAAAGCTGTAAATTTACACTTCGATTTTATCAATAAACTATTGGGACACACAATTTTTTATAAAAGATGCAGTTAATAGCATTCGTGAGGAACTTAAATACTATGAGATTTTACCTAATTGTTTGCATTGCATCCTGCTCTTTTATGTCTTTCGGCCAAGGCTCACTTGCCCCAAAATACTCCAATGAATTCTTATCAATCGGAATTGGCGCTGAAGCTCTTGGGCTTTCCAACGCGGTTGTGGCTCAGACCAGTGGCGTAAATAGCGGTTATTGGAATCCGGCAGGTTTGACCCGTACAAACAAATGGCTGGATATCGGGTTAATGCACTCAGAATATTTTGCAGGAATTGCCAAATACGATTACCTGGGACTGGCTCATCAAATCGATGAAAAAAGTGCAGTTGGTTTGTCTGTTATTCGATTTGCGGTGGATGATATCCCGAACACGACTCAATTGATTGACAATGAAGGCCGGATCGATTACGACAAGATCACCACATTTACAGCTGCAGATTATGCATTCCTGTTATCATACGCACGCACAACCAAAGTTCCCGGTTTATCAGTTGGGGGGAATTTCAAAGTGATTTACCGCAAAGTGGGAGATTTTGCAAAATCCTGGGGATTTGGTTTGGATGCGGGAGTAACGTATGAAAAAAGTGAACGGTTGAAATTCGGAGCAGTTATTCGGGATGTAACTTCAACCTTCAATGCATGGATCTTTACTTTGGATGATCAGACAAAAGAAGTATTTACACTAACCGGAAACGAAATCCCGAGAAACGGCCTGGAATTAACACTTCCGCGAATCATACTTGGAACTTATTACAAACAGCCCCTGGGTAAAAAAGGAATTTATGTTTCTGGTGAGCTGGATTTGGACATGACCACTGACGGGAAACGAAATACGATCATTAAAACAAATGTAGTCAGTTTCGATCCGCATATCGGAATTGCCTTCGGATTCAAAGAATTGGTAACACTTCGCGGAGGAATCTCCAATATGCAGTATATCAAGAACTTTGATGACTCAAAGAAATTAACCATTCAACCAAATATCGGTATTGGATTACATATTAAAGCCGTATATTTAGATTACGCATTTACGGATATCGGTGATGCTTCAACAGCATTGTACTCACATGTCATTTCATTACGTCTTGCACTGAATAAACCAAAAAATGCAGCAGTGAAAACAGATGAATAAGAAGAGCCTATGAAAAAACTCTGCTTAATACTACTTACATTTTTACCGGTTGTTTTTGCGTGGAGCCAGCCTTACGGGAACGAATGGATCGATTATTCCCAAAAATTCTACGGCTTTAAAATTGTTCAGAACGGTTTATATCGAATTGATTACGCTACTTTAACGAATAATGGAGTTCCGATTTCAGGAATCAATCCATCTAATTTTCAAATTTTCGGAAAAGACAAAGAAGTTCCGCTCTACCTGGTAGATAACGGAGACAATTCTTTTGATGCCGGAGATTATTTTTTATTCTACGCTTATAAAAACGACGGCTGGCTGGATTCCATCATGTATCCGAATCCCGGGCAAATGGCCAATCCCGGCTACAGTTTGATCAACGACACGATCACTTATTTCTTCTCCTGGAAGAACTCAGGTTCCGGTCTGCGTTTTGCATTGCAACCCGATCAGAATTATTCCAATTACACACCAAGCCCTTTCGTTCGGTCTGAATTCCGCAGTCAATATAACAACAGCTATTGCGAAGGCCAGGTTGAAGATAAAGCATCGGGTTCCATTTATTCGCGGGGAGAAGGTTACGGAGGTGCTGAACTTGGAACAGAAACAACCGATGTTTCAACGAGTATCCCAATACCAACTCCAAATATTTACACCGGAGCTGCAGGACTTCCGGTAAAACTGGAATACCGGCTTTCATCCAACTCTTCCGGGAAGAACGTTAATAATACCAATCAAACAATCCTCAATCACCATACACGGATCACTTTCGGAGCATCCAATACGCTGTTGATCGATACGACTTATTGGGATTACTACCAGTTAAAAGAAGCAACCAATCTGCCGATAAGCAGCTTAAGCAGTGGAACAACCTATCTCAACCATGAAATCATTATGGATTTGAACGTAACGGCTCAGAGACAGATTTTGACCTATGCAATGCTTTCTTATCCAAGACTTCCGATTGGGAACAATCAACTGTTTGATCGTTTTTTTGTGCCGAACGGGGCTGTAAAAAGCCGAGTGGATTTAGCGAATTTCTCCGGATCAGCACCATTGGTTCTTAGTTTTGGTTCTGTTCCAAGATTCGAAATCCCAACTGTAAATGCCGGAATTGTTCAGTTCATTGTTCCCAACAATACCTGGAGCAATGAAACAGAAGTTTTGGTGGTTGATAGGAATACTACGCTTTCGGTTGGCGCTTTAACTCCGGTAAACGGAACCGGAACTTTCACTGATTTCAGCACCATGAATCTTGATTCTGCACTGATCTTTGTTTATCATCCATCACTGGCCAGCAGTAAAAATTCCTACGTAAACTACCGATCTTCCATGAGTGGAGGTGCTCACAATGTACTTTCAGCAAACGTGGAAGAATTGTATTTACAATTTTCAAGCGGAATTATTAAACACCCGCTTTCGATCAGTCGTTTTGTGAATTTTATCCATGGTAACAGCGCTCAAAAACCGGAAGGTTTATTACTCCTTGGAAAAGGCATCACTGTTGGTGAAACACGTTATTCCTCCTCTGCTTTTGCAAACTGCCTGATTCCACCACTTGGATATCCTTCAAGTGACATTGCGCTAACTTCCAATTTGATCAGCAACGACACCTGGGAGCCACTTCTTCCAACCGGAAGACTTTCCATGACCACGAACACCGAAATAGAGAATTACCTCTCCAAGATCGAACAATACGAAGATGCTCAAAATAATGCAGGTCTTAATTTTGCAGAAACAAAGAACTGGCAGAAACAACTGCTGCATTTTGTAGGCGGATCGGATATCCTGCAGCAAACACAGTTCCAGGGATACATGAACGAAATGAAGGCAATCGTGGAAGATACTGTATTTGCCGGAAACGTAACAAACTTCTTTAAAACTTCGAGTAATCCGCTAGACCCCAATGTGGTGACGAGCGTTACCCAAAGAATTGAAGACGGAGTTTCGATCATGAATTTCTTTGGTCATGCTGCGGCATCAAACAATGGTTTCGAGATCAATATTGATGAACCGAGCAACTGGAATAATTTTGGAAAATACCCGGTTGTGATTGGTAACTCCTGTTACAATGGGAATATCTTCAAATCTGGGGTCTCCACGTCTGAAAACTTCGTCAATATCCCCAATGAAGGTGCTATTGCATTTTTATCTACGATCTCAGTTGGTTATGACACACCACTTGCTATTTATTCCAAGGAGCTTTACAAGCAGTTTTCTTACAAGAACTATGGGAAAACGCTTGGTTCTCAAATAAAAAGCACTGTCAAACAACTTTACGATCAGCATTCAGCTTTGACAATTGGAGCTGTATTCTATGAATCTGCATGTACCCAAATGACTCTTCACGGTGATCCGATGCTTAAAGTAAATTACAGCACAGCTCCCGAAATTGATATCCAGGTGGCAGATTTGAGTTTGAGCCCAAACAACATCAACTTATCTGTTGACAGTGTAGAACTTACTTTCACCTTACGTAATATTGGGAAATCGATTAAAACACCGGTTTACGTCGAGATCAGGAGAAATTTCCCGGGGACTTCTGTTGATTCCATGAAGACTTTGTTTCTGCCGCGATTGAATTACGACACTATTATCAAACGAAAATTCCCTTTGCAGGCAGCAATCAGCGGTGGAATCAACACCTTTACCGTTTCCATTGATATTCCAAACGCCTATTCGGAGCAATTTGAAGAAATCTCGAACAACCAGGCAAGT
Organism: uncultured Flavobacteriales bacterium; assembly: GCA_946479285.1. The sequence continues at coordinate 37,116 of CAMLFH010000011.1, forward strand.
GCCAATTTCTTCCTGAACATTGATGGAATGCTTCCGATCTGGCCATACAATTACGCAGTTGTTCCAACCGATACCGTAACAGTAAAAGCTTCTACCATCAATCCGATTGCCGGAATGCGGACTTATCGGTTCGAGCTGGACACAACGGACACTTATAACAGCCCGCAGCTGAGACGATTTTCAATAACTGGTTTGGGGGGAGTAAAAATGGTACATCCCAATGAATGGTTATCCGCTTTTGGTTCTCCTTTCCCGCTTATTTGCACAGATAGTACGGTTTATTTTTGGCGGGTTGCAGCTGACAGCACTGTTCCAAACTGGGCGGAATATTCTTTTCAATACATTCCCGGGAAAAGAGGTTGGGGACAAGATCATTTTTTCCAGTTTAAGAATAATTCGTTCTCCAGCTTAATTTATGATCGAAACACGCGAAGCAGGGAGTTTATCCTCAATGACTTTCATACAATCGGCATACAAGTAATGAAAACAACTGATCTTTACGGTTCTTATTTTAATTCCCTGACGATTGACAACAGCTTGGTTGAATACGCTACATGTGGTTACGAACCCTATTTTTATGTCGCAGTAATAGATCCAATCAGTTTAACCACTTGGAAAACACATTGCCCTGGTTGTTCCGACGGGAGCAATAACGATCCTTCCATGAATTTTGGGAATTTAAATAATCTGGGAAGCCAAGGCGGTTCAGGTTGCCGTCCTCGATATGAATATTACTTCACCTTCGATCAAACCGATCCTGTTTCAATGGGAAATTTTCGAAACATGATTGAAAATGAGATTCCGGACAGCAATTATGTGATCATATATTCTCCATTCACTACTTATTTTGACTCAATCACAGCTTTCAGTCCTGCAGTTTATACCATGTTCTCAAACCTTGGTTTTCCGACTATAAATGCCGCGCAACCAAATGATCCCATTGCGGTATTCTTCAAGAAAGGAACCACGACTTTCAACCAAGTCAAATTTTGGACGGACAGTCAGGTTACCAGTGATGTTCCCGCAGGAGTTGCTAAAATCAATATTCTTACACATGTCCTGAAACCTTCTTACCTGGGAATCGAAACAACTCCTCAAATTGGCCCGGCCTTTCAATGGGAAACTTTGTATTGGAGGAGAGATTCGTTGGAATCACCTGCTACAGACAGTGTACGGATCCGAATTGAAAAATACGATGTCACCAATAGTTTGGCAGGCACTATTGATACCCTATTCACACCGCTGGATTCTATTATCAATCTGAACAGCATTGTAAACGCAACTGTTTATCCAAGAATTAAAATCGGCATTTACAATTCAGACAAAACCAATTTAACTCCGGCCCAAATAGACCGCATTCATGTGCTTTATCAGCCTGTTCCGGAAGCTGCTATTGACGGATCATCCGGGTATTATGCATCTGTCAGCGGAGATACCTTGTACGAAGGACAGGATTTCAGTTTCGCAGTAGATGTGGTCAATGTCAGCGATTTTGACATGGATTCCTTATTGGTGAATTACTGGCTGGAAGACGAGCAGCACATCAAGCACGTTATTGCTTATTCAAGACAGGATTCTCTCCGTGTTCACCAGGTGTTACGAGACACTATAAACTTCAGTTCTGTTGCCCGACCGGGATACAACATTCTCTGGATGGAAGTGAATCCGTACATAAATGGTTCATTGGTTCAAACAGATCAATTGGAACAATACCATTACAACAACATTTTACAACTTCCGGTTTTTGTAGTCGAGGACAATAAGAACCCGATCCTGGATGTAACGTTTAATGGTCAGCATATTCTGAACGAAGATATTATTGATCCTACCAGTGAAATATTAATCACGCTAAAAGACGACAACCCTTATTTAGTGATGGACAATATCTCCGACACAACACTTTTCGGGATATATCTAACCGGGCCTGATGGAGTTCAAAAGCGTATTCCTTTCATTGATGCAAGTGGAAATACGATCATGCAGTGGTATCCGGCCAACGGTCAGAATCTGAAATTTAAGATCATCTATCCGAAAGAATTCCTCCACGATGGAATCTACCAGCTTTTTGTGCAGGGAACCGACCGTTCAGGAAATATTTCAGGAGATTATGAGTACAAAGTAAGCTTTGAGATTATCCGTGAATCATCCATTACTCAAATGATGAACTACCCGAATCCGTTCTCTACCAGCACACGCTTCGTCTTCACTCTAACAGGAACAGAAGTACCGGATGATATCATTATTCGAATTATGACAGTTTCTGGTCGTGTGGTACGTGAAATTACGGAAGACGATATGGGATTGATCCGCATCGGGCGAAATATCACGGAATATGCCTGGGATGGGAAAGATGAATTTGGGGATCAGTTGGCAAATGGTGTTTACCTCTACCAGGTAATGGCGAAGATCAACGGAGAAGACATCAAACAGCGCGAATCCGGAGCTGATCAATATTTCAAAAAGAACTTTGGAAAGATGTATTTGATGCGGTAAAAAAAAGTCGTCCCAATTGCTCAGGACGACTACATAATATCTTTGAAATTAATTTCTCTTATTCCTCAAAAGTGACTTTAAACATCATATCACTTTTCTTCTTTATATACAATTCAATGGCGAATGAATTATCACTAATCGGAATTAATCTGTTTAACCGGTATTGATAAACAGCCACGCCATCAATTACTTTCCGGTCGAAAAGCGGAAGGAATTTTCTGTCTCCCGAAGCATTGTCTACCCTGTGAGCTGTTACGTAATCTCCTTTTACTTCTTTGTCTGTAATTTGACCATCATCTGTCATCGAAGCATTTCTCAAGGCATCTAAAAACAAGACGTAAGTAAATTTCTCCGAAGCAAAGATGTCAAATGATTCGCTTACAGATCTCTTGAAGAATTTCTGCATCCATCCCAACTCTCCATTTGCATTGATTTTCACTACAATCACATCGTCGTAATGATTGACACATCGGGTATTTCCCTTTGAATCGGTAGTACAGGTTACATAGAAAATTTCACCTGCAATCACAATTCCGCCATCTTCCAGGACAACCACTTTTCTCATACTCAAATTGCTCAGAGAAAGCTTCCCTTCATCATCTGCCTTCTCCATTTTCTTTTTACCTCTCTCCGAAATACGCTGGTATTGCTTGATAAAATCTAAGGTAAATTCATATAACTTCGGACTGCTTAAATTGCCCTTACTGTCTAATATCGAGACAAATGTTCCGTCAACTCCGTATGATTTGGGTTTGCTGTAATATCCTGCACAAATGATATCACCCTTTTTGTTTTCTTTCATGATCACACCACTGATCAGGTTATCTCCCAAATCGAATTCAACCTCGTTGAAATCACCACCCGAAGAAGCGATCAATATTGCTAATGATTGGTTGTCCGGATCCTGGCTATTTTTACGCGATACTTCTTCCTGGAATTTACGGATTAGAAAATATCCGTTTCCACGAGAATCTACTGCAAAATCCAGATTATCCATTAAGCTTTCTGAATAAGGCATGGTGAAATCATTTTTCCAAACAGGATTCAACTCTTTATCAAAAACCTGCATACCAATAATGTCCGTATTTTTAGAATCGTCCTTTTCCTCCGGATTGTATCGGTATTTGATGCAGAACGTTTCTTTATCACTCGATAAGTCAATATTGAATTTTCCCTGGGCAGAATACTTGTAATAAAATGATCCACTCAATTTTTTCGGAACAGAAACCAGTAACTTGCCTTCATCGCTAAAACCACCTTCGCTGCTATTGATCGTTCTCACAAAAAGCTGTTCCGTCTGGTTCGGTTTATCATAAATAGAATAGAAAAAATAGAGTTTATCCTTCATTTCTATGATATACTCAAAGTTAAATCCTGGTTCTGACATCAACTCTGTCTTTGAACTTTTCAAATCAAATCCTTCACCTGCTAAAACCTGGAAAACAAATTTGTTGAATTTTTTACCTTGAACCTTAACCGCGAGAACCGTATTCTCGTCAATTTTAAAGTACATTTTGGAAAGAGCATCCACCACGGGATAGGGTTCACTCTTAGTGATTTTAACCTCAGATGGAAGTTGGATTTCATCCTGAGCAAACAAAGAAAAGCTTGCTACCAGAAATAGGAGTGTTAAATTGATTATCTTCATTTTGAAATATTTGGTGCAAATGTAGCAAAGTCTTAGAAGAATCTGCAGGAAAATATCGCGGTGTCATCCACCAGTTTCCGATTTCCCCGCCATTCATCTAATTTGGAAAATACAATGTTATTCATATCCTCCATACTTAACCGGTAGAAATTATGATAAATCTTAGTCAGACGTTCTAATTCAAAATGTTCGTTTTTTTCATTCTCCAATTCAACAACACCATCTGTGTAAAGGATCAGGGTTGTATTTGGCTTCAGAATTTCCCTACCAACCTGGATGAAGGGCATTTCATCAAACATTCCCAATCCAACGCAGCCGATATCAAGTAATTTCTTCTCTTTTCCATTGGTAATGATGGGCTGATTATGACCGGCATTGACATAATCCAATTCCCGTGTTGCAGCATTATAAACAGCAATGAAAAACGTAATGAATTTTTCTCCCTTCGCACTTGTCATTACTTTCTTGTTCAACTCTTCGATCAGAAATTCCAGTGAAAAAGGGCGGATCTGGTGAACAGTTGAATAAAATGTTCGGATTGTGGCCTGGAAATTAGCCATCAGCATGGCAGCGCTGATCCCTTTTCCACTGACATCCGCAATACAAATCACGTATTGATTATCTCCAAGCGGAATAAAATCGTAGTAATCTCCACCCACTTCATGACGTGGAATGTACTTTGCGGAAATGTCCATTTGTTTATTCGAAGGCAGATCAGAAGGAAACAGCAGTTTTTGCATTTCCGAAGCAACTTCCAGTTCCTTTTTCAGACGCTCTCTCTTCAGTTCCTCGCGGGCCATCCGCTTGTTCTCAATTGCCATCACCACCATATTGGTAAGCGTTTGAACAAAGCGCATATCAGCCAGGGTTTCTGATTTTTTAATTCCGACACCTTCAATTCCGGCAATCAATAAATAAGCTAAAGGTTTATCCTTATGGAAAACGGGAACGATAATATCGAATTCATCAATGATTTCATAATAACTGGATTCGATCACTGTGATTTCCCTAAAACGGTACAATTCTTTTTCTACGGAAATATCTTTCAACTTTCCTTTTAACCCAACTTTTAAAAGCGGGCTCCACTGATTTTCTTTATTAAATAGCAGAAAATGGTCAAAACCCAATTGCTCGCGCATCACAAATTCAAACATGCGAACGATTTGGTCTATGCTTTGATTCGTTGCAATAGCCCGAGTCAGTTCCAGCAGGGAGTTCAGGCGAAATTCACCCAATTCTACCTGCGACTCTAAATTTGCTATGCGGGTTTCCACTTTCATGACTTATTTCTTCGGCTCAGCGAGTTTTTTTAAAACAACCAGTTCGCGCATTTTTACTTTGGCTTCATCACACGGACTTCCAAAATAAGTTTTCCCTGCCTCCAATGATTTTCCGATTCCGGATTGGGCCAAAACTACTACTCCATCTCCGATCGTTATTCCGGAAGCACAACCAACTTGTCCCCACAATGTCACATTATCGCCAATGGTGCAGCATCCTGCAATTCCAACCTGGGACGCAAAAAGGCAGTTTTTCCCGATAATTGTATCGTGTCCGATTTGAACCAAATTATCAATTTTGGTTCCTTCACCAATCCGGGTAATTGCACTAACTCCGGCATCGATAGTGGATCCGGCTCCTATTTCTGCATTTTTTTCGATGTAAACAAAACCGCAGCTGTGCATTCGGTCATAACCAGATGGCTTTTTTTTGTAGTAAAAAGCATAATGACCAATAACTGCATTGGGACCAATAATTACATTTTCTTCAATGACAGTTCCGTCTCCGATATATGCTCCGGGATGAATCGTCACCTTTTCCCCGATTATCACATCATGACCAATAAAACAATTCGGAGAAAGGTGCGCTGAATCGGCAATCTGGCAATTTTCTCCCGTCATGGACATTTGTGGTCTGTATGGAGAAAACTTTTTCGTCAGTTTATTGTAATCATCGAAGGGTTCCGGTGAAATAATCAGGGCTTTTCCTTCAGGAACAGGAACTTGTTTATCAATCAGGATAAAAGTGGCAGCTGAGTTTACTGCTTTGTCATAGTATTTCGGATGATCTACAAAGACCAAATCTCCCGGTTCAACCCGATGAATTTCATTGATTCCTGTTACGATCAGAGATTCGTTTCCAACTACTTCTCTGCCTAAAAATTGTGCGATTGCACCAACTGTATGTATACTTCCGATTTTCATAGACCTTCTCCTTATAAAAGTAAGGTCTTACGAAATCGATTTCGGCAAAAAATCAATTACTTATAAAATCGCAATTGTTTACAAATTTTTAATCTCTTGCTAAGCGCAATAAAACGCGAATAATGATCAAAGCCAGCCCTATCAATCCGAAAATAAGAGCAGTCTTACTTCTTTTCTTCTCTTCTGAAGCATTTTGTTCTTTCTCAGCCTTCATTTCGTCCAAATATCGAATTATCTGACCGCGCTGATCTTCACTTAAGGGGAAATTCTTTTGAATTCTTGCAATCTTTTTCCCCACATTTGTTTTATTATCCAAATGGAAAAATGAAAACAATTCAAACTGCAGATCTGTCAAAGCTTTGCTATTGATAGCAATAATCAAGTTAGAAAAACCCGGATGAGTAAAAATACGATTCAAATCATCTTCATTAGTATATCCTCTGATATACAATTGAAAGTCTTTGATAACTTCACTTTTTAGCTGCAACTGATCTGATTCGGAAAATAAGGAAATATAGGAATACAAAGCACTTACTTTGGCCAAATCTCTTTGCTCGAAAGAATATTGCAATGCCTTTTGTAAACGCGTTTTATCTTCCGAATTTATGGAAGAAAGGAGTTCAGCTGTTTCCGGTAAATCTCTAATACCCTCCAGAGATACAATCATATTGACTTCTGAAAGATCCGTCTTTATTAATTTCAAGCGATCCAACATCGCAAGAACTTTATTTAGCGGATCTTTTTTCAAGTCTAATAATTTAACAATCTATCAAGAGCTGTTTGTACCTTATCAGCATTTGGCAGTAATTCGGCTTCCAATGTTGAATTTAAAGGAATTGCAGGCGTATCAATTGCACCGACCAAACCAATAGGAGCATCCAAAAACTGAAAACAATCTCTCTGGATTCTTCCAGCCAAACCAAGTGTAAAAGATGCCTCAACAGATTCTTCGGTTACCAACAACACCTTTCCATGTTTTTCAACCGAAGCGGTTATCGCCTCCATATCCAGCGGATTAATAGAACGAAGATCCAGGATTTCTACTTTTCCTTCAAACTGTTTTGAGGCTTCCAAAGTCCAGTAAACTCCACGTCCGTAAGTAATAACTACACACGACTCCCCATTTTTTATGGCTGAATCAGAAGCTTCCTGTACAATACGCGCTTTACCAATCGGAATGATGTAGTTTTCATCCGGCTCGATAGACATCGCTCCTTCAGTACCAGCAATTTTAGACCAGTACAAACCTTTATGTTCTAAAATCACAACCGGATTCGGATCGTAATAAGCTGCTTTTAATAAACCTTTTAAATCTGCTCCGGTAGAAGGATAAACTACTTTAATACCGCGGATATTTGCCAAAACAGACTCAACACTTGATGAATGATATGGACCACCTGACCCGTACGCTCCGATTGGAACACGAATCACACAGCTAACCGGCCATTTACCATTGGATAAATAATTGGAACGGGAAACCTCTGTAAATAACTGGTTCAACCCCGGCCAGATATAATCTGCAAACTGAACCTCTACAAATGGTTTCAAACCTACTGCCGACATACCTACTGTAGAACCAATAATAAATGCTTCCTGGATTGGAGTATTAAAAACACGATCGTCTCCGAAAGTTTGAGCAAGTGTAGCAGCTTCTCTGAAAACACCACCAAGTCTACCTCCAACGTCCTGTCCGTAAAGCAATGCTTCCGGATGTTCAGCCATAATTTCACGAACAGCGAATAAAGCGCTGTCAACCATCACCGTTTTCTTCTTTCCGGATGGTTCGCGCTCACCTTTTTCTTCTGTAATTGGTGTTGGTGCAAAAATAAAATCGGTCACACTTGACGGAACGGGATCTTCGGCATTCAACGCTTTTTCGTAATCGGTATCAACCAATTTTCGAACGTCTGCTTCAATATTAATGATATCCGCTTCTCCTTCCAGATCACGAATAATATCTTTCAATTTGGGATATGGGTCCCGCGTTGCAGCTTCTTCCAAATCGTCGCGGTACCATTCTTTTCGGACTCCGGAAGTATGGTGTCCCAAAAGCGGAACTTTCGCATGAATAATAAATGGTCTTCTTTCTTTTCTAACGATTTCGAATACTTCCTGAACAGTTTGAAAAGACAGATCAAAGTCGCTTCCATCAATCGTTCTTACTTCAATCCCTTTAAATCCCTGAGCGTAATAACTGATATCCTGAGCTCTTGTTTCAGCAGCATTTGCAGAAATATCCCAGCCGTTATCCTGAACCAGGTAAACAATCGGAAATTGTTTCAACGCCGCCATTTGGAATGCTTCGGAAACTTCACCTTCAGTGCAGGATGCATCACCTAAAGAACAAACCACGACCGGATTCTCTCCGTGATAATCCTCCGCAATCCCCGTTTTCTCCTTGTATTGAATTCCCATCGCAATTCCTGTTGTAGGAATTGCCTGCATTCCCGTCGCAGAAGACTGATGAGGAATTTTAGGCATGTCGTCTCTTTTCAGAGAAGGGTGCGAATAATATGTTCTTCCTCCGGAAAACGGATCGTCTTTTTTAGCAAATACCTGCAACATTAATTCATAAGGAGTCATTCCGATTCCCAACAGAATACTGTCATCCCGATAATATGGCGAAACCCAATCCTGTGGTTTTAACTGTAAACCTACAGCCAACTGAATTGCTTCATGCCCCCTCGAAGTAGCATGTACATATTTTGCTGTAACCTCTTTATTCGCTTCGTATTTCTCAGCCAATGTTTTTGCGGTAGCCATTAAACGAAAGGCTTTCAACAAAACATCTTTACTTGTTTTAACAGTTGATTTCATGGTCTTCGAAAGAGTATCTGCCATTTTGGGTATTTTTTGTAACAAAGATAAGATTCAAAAAGGAAACGAATCCCATATTAGCAGAATAATCAGCGTCATTTCCCAACAAAACGCATCCTTTATTTCAGAATAGAAAGATATCTTTCCAGACTTTGCTTCTCAACTTCAGCAATAAATCGGATAAACGCATCTTTATTCCCGGATGTTTGAACCTCATCAAGTGCCTCATAATATGCATATCTAGAAGTATTATCTCCCTTGATATTTGCAATCACAAACCCATTCTGCAGCAAAATCATATTCATAATAAGACGGGAAGTTCTTCCATTTCCATCTATGAAAGGATGTATTGTAACCAAACGCTCGTGCATTTCTGCCGCTAAAACTATAGGATGTAAATTCTGTCTGTTTCTTTCGTACCAAATGAAGTAATCTTCCATTTGTTTTTCAACAAGATATGGGGCTGGAGGCATATGACCACTCCCTTTGATCATTACCTGGATTCTTCGAAACCTGCCCGCTTCTTCCGGAATTATACCACGAAGAATCAAATTATGAATACTTAGAACTTCTTTTTTGGTTATAACACCATCTTTAGAAACTAACTCTTTGACATAATGGATTGCATCACCATGATTGATCGCCTCCAAATGTTCCCTCATACTTTTTCCGGAGACAGTTAAACCTTGATTAACTATAAGATCTGTTTCGCGAAGCGTTAATGTATTTCCTTCTATCCGATTACTTTCAAAAGTATATTCTAATTCCAAAGCTTCTGTAATACGATGATTTTCGAACTCACGGATTTGATCCAATTGCTGCTTCAACTGATCTATTTCTCCCAAAGTTTTCTCAATAGTTAAATCCTCAAATTCTCTTTTAGGATAATAACTAGCAAGTTCTTCCTGAACCATAGTCAAAACTTCATCCGCAAATGAATACTGTTTTACTTCTTCTAAAACTTTTTCCTTTAACCAGGCTTTCATCAAAACATCCAAATTGATAGAGAGAATGTTTGAGATTTGGATAAGCTGAGCTTCCGACGGAATTCGCTTTCCATTTTCAAATTTACTGACCAAAGACTGATCTACACAAAGTAAACCAGCTAGTTCCCTTGAACGCATTTTCTTTAATTTTCTGGCAGTTTGAATGAGTCCTTTCATGATATGACAAAAATAAACATGACTAATTTAGTCATAATTATTAAGGTTTCAAAAAAAAGAGGAAAAGTTTTATCCTTTCCTCTTAAATTATTTCCTATTTATTATTTTCAATAATATAATCGAGCACTTTTTGAATCAAATGAACACGGTCTTTTCCTGTAACGTTGTGTTTATGCATTGGGTAATGAAAAAAATCGATTTGAATTCCCAACTCAACAAACTTTTTGATTAATGCATCATTATGCTGCGGTACTACCACATCATCAACCGTCCCATGAATCAAAAGCAAATCTCCTTTCAACTTATTTACATGAGAAAACAAAGATGCCTCTTCATATCCTTTTGCATTTTCTTCAGGACGATCCATATATCGTTCTCCATACATCACTTCGTAATATTTCCAATCCGTAACGGGACCTCCGGCAACTCCGACTTTAAATGTTTCTGCTTGTTTCAGCATGAGAGAAGTCGTCATAAATCCTCCAAAAGACCAACCATGGACAGCAAAACGAGATGCATCAACATAAGCCAGAGATTTCAGATAATCAATTCCTTTCATTTGATCCTTGATTTCTACAACTCCCAATTGTCTGTGGATCTGATTCTCAAAAGCAAAACCACGTTCACCTGAACCGCGGTTATCTAATGTAAAAACCAGATAACCCTGCTCTGCCATCCAATACATCCACAAATTAGCTCCATCCAACCATGAATTAGTAATCATTTGCGCATGCGGACCTCCATAAACATAAACCATTACTGGATACTTTTTATTTGGGTCAAAATTGCTAGGTTTGATTAGTCTTGTATACAAAACTGAACCATCCTCTGCTTTTATCTGGCCAATATCAGCAGTTCCTATTTGCACATCCGCCAACTTATTTTTTGAAACAGAAAGTGTTTTTGTAATCTTCCCGGTAATTGTTTTCAATTCCACTTTACCCGGCACAGAATGCGAAGAATATTGATCAATAATATAATTAGCCTGATCGTTGATCACAATTCCATGAGTTCCTTCTTCCAAAGTCAAACAACGCTGTTTTCCATTCAAATCAACAGCATAGTACAAAGTATTCAACGGACTTGTTCCTGTTGCTGAAAAAACAATTTCTTTCCCTTTATTAATGGACTGCAAAATATCTTTCACAACAAACTTATTGGCAGTCAGTTGTTTGATTAAAGTTCCGTCAATTGAATAATAGTATAAGTTATTAAATCCATCTCTTTCAGAAATCCACACAAAATTATTGGAATTGGTCATTGGGAAAAATGCGGGATGTTCAGGCTCTACCCACTTGTCATTTTGTTCTTCAAAAAGTGTTTTAACGAATGTTCCCGTTTTTGCGTCGTATTGATTCAACCACATGTGATTTTGTTCGCGATTGACTTCAGCAATCAACACAAATTGCTCATCCGGCGTCCAGCATAAGTTTGTCAGGTAGCTGTCTTCGGCACTTTTCGGAGAAATATAGACCGTTTTGCCAGCCGAAACCGAATAAATTCCAACTTTCGGCTTTTCAGAACCCTGGCCAGCCATAGGATATTTGATATTCATTAATTCAGCAGGAACTTTTGTTATATCCACTAAAGGATATTCTTTCACGTTTGTTTCGTCTTTCTGATAAAAAGCCAAATAAGTACCTTTTCCCGACCAAAAAATACCATCTACAATTCCAAACTCACTGCGGGCAATGGTTTGTCCTGAAACAATATTTTTATTGGTATTAGAAGTTACAGCGATTTTCTCACCTTTCGAATTAACAATCCACAAATTGTTTTCAAGCGTATAAGCCGCACTTCCGGTAGTGGTCTCGTATTCGGCACCACCGCCACCCTCAACAACAGACAACAATTTAGAACCCGTTTTCGATTTCAGATTCAGTAAATAATAATTGTTCCCGTCATTCAGCAACAACTCATCTGCACTTTTAAAGGAAAAACCAAAAAAGTTATAAAGCTGTGACCCAAGTATTGTATTTACATCCTGGATTGTAAAAAGGGTAACCGGATCCGTTTTCTTAACGGAAGCCTGGTACATCGTCTGGTAATTATTGCTCACATATACATAAGAATCCGTTCCCGGAATCCAGGTAATTGCATTGCATTGTTCATCTCTGAACGCCCTGTTTTGCTGCATCACTGCATCTGAAAGTGTCAATTGCTTCTTCTGAGCAAAGGCACCAAATCCAAGGACAACAAATAGTGTTAGTCCGAAATACTTATTCATAAATTAAGGTCTTTGAATGAATTTATTAAAAAACGTTTCAAGTGGCAAACCAGCCTGAAAACAATGATCGAGTGTTTCTATCAAATTATCCTGCAAAATCAATTCCGCATCAAATTTTGTAAAGAAATACCACTGTTTATTTAGTATATAGGGTTGTTTTTCTGCTTCTTCCTTGAATTCTTTCGGTGCAATTTTATTACGCTCTCCGCGAACTTCGCCGAAAACTTTCACAAACTCCTTATCCGTTATCAATGAATTGAACTCTTTCAGGTTTTGCGTAATCCCTTCCCGAACCAAAAACAAATCATCCTTTTCAATCTCGTAAACTCCGCCATAAACGCGTACTTCTTCCGGACCGAATTCAAAATAAACACCATGAATACTTTTAGACTTCTTTCCATTTGGAGCTACAACAGCCGAACACATTAATTTGTAAGGCGTTTTGTCTTTAGAGAAACGAATATCTCTGTTAATGCGAAAAATACATTCGGATGCTGTAAGATCTTTAAAGGATGGATGAGACTTCGCTAAATGATTAATAAATGTCTGTACAAAATCTGCAAAAGGCTTCTTTACCGAATTTTCGTAGCGTTTTCTGTTTAAGTCAAACCAATCCTTATTGTTGTTTGCAGCCAGTTCAATAAAGAAATCGAGATAGTCTTTTGTAAAATATGCCATGAGCCAAAGATAATATTTATCCCATTCGCAAACTTGTTGATTTTTACAGATTTTCAGTGAAGTGTTTTTACACAAATGAAAACTCTTATTGAGTCAGTTTCTCTAAAGATTACAGTACATTTGTGCCAAAAAGAAAACATATGGCACAAGTCTCCATAGGACACATTGAAGCAGCTATCGAAAAAGTAGATAGCCTCGACGATAATGCATTAGACAGATTATCGGAAGCACAAACAACTGCACAACCCGTTCTTTTGGGATACATTATGTCTGCAGCGCAGGAATACCAAAATGAAGGATTGGAAAGTTTATTAATTTATTACTTCACAGTCGTTTTGGAATCTTACTCTTTAGCAGGACTTCATCCAAAAAGCGTAACTGATGAGCATATCGATGAATTCGAAGAGCCATATTTCCAGCTATTGGACGAGTATTTCGAAAAGGAAGACGAAGCTATTTTGGAGGAATTTTCAGATCAGCCGGATCTTGTGAAATTCATGGCGATGGAAATCGGAATGGAAGATGCTGAAGGAGTTACTTTGGATGATGAAACAGCAACTCAATTGTTCATTGTTATTTTGGCAATGATCTCTTTACTTTCCAGATCTTTGGATTAAATCAGGAATGAGAACACCACAAGATATTGTCAATGAAATGATGAGTAAGGATGCCTTTTCGCAATGGTTAGGCATCCGAATTCTTGAAATTGAACCGGGATACTGCAAACTATCTATGACGGTTCGACCCGAAATGGTAAACGGGCACCAAACTGCTCATGGCGGAATCTCCTACTCTATTTCAGACTCCGCTTTGGCATTTGCGGCAAACAGCCGTGGACAAAGAGCCGTAAGTATTGAGACATCCATCGCACACATTGCACCGGTGGCTGTAAACGACGAACTCCTTGTAATCTGCACCGAAATAAACTGCGGAAAAACAATTGGACGCTATGAATCAATTGTTTATAACCAAAATCAAAAAATTATTGCTAAATTTAACGGAACCGTTTTCCGCCACCCGGACCTCTGGTAAATTTCCTTCAAAAAAGTATTCATTTTATTATGTATGCATAATATTATTTTGTATATTCGTGACAAGTTCACAGTATGCAAAATAAGCCCCAATATCTCATCGACTTAGATGTTCGATTAACATGGCACAAGATGTCGCGCATGTACAACCAACGAGCAAACAGCTATGGAATTAGCATGTCTGTTGGTTTTATCCTTCTTCACATTGATCGTGAAGGAACTCCAAGCACTCAATTAGGCCCGCGAATGGGAATGGAACCAACCAGTCTGTCAAGAACTTTGAAAACGATGGAAGAAAAAGGATTCATTCGCCGGGAAGAAGACAAACTGGACAAACGCATTGTTCGCATTTTTCTTACAGAAGAAGGTTTAAAAGCCCGTTACATAGCCCGCGATGTGGTCTTCGAATTCAACAATAAAGTCATCGAACGTATCCCGAAAGAACACATCGATATTTTTGAATCGGTGGTGAATCAAATCCAGGACATTTTGGACGAGGAAAACTCGACTCCGTCAGAGTGATGAAAACTACTGCTCTGATAAAAGATCAGCGCGGCTGATTCGCGCAGTCTAATACTAGTTAAATACCTGCTTCAGCAGACTTAATAAAAAAATCAATTATGAATAGACACATTAAAAAGGTGGCAATTTTAGGATCCGGAGTTATGGGTTCCAGAATTGCATGTCACTTTGCCAATGTTGGATGTGAAGTACTGCTTCTTGACATCCTTCCCAAAGAACCCAATGATGCTGAGAAAGCAAAAGGACTCACAATTGATAGTAAGCCCGTAAGGAATCGCATTGTAAATGAAGCATTGCAATTTGCTTTGAGTTCCAATCCTTCTCCCATTTACCGTAAATCTTTCGCTTCCCGTATCCAACCCGGGAACTTTGAAGATGATCTGCCAAAAATTGCAGAAGTTGATTGGATTATCGAAGTCGTGATCGAGCGCCTGGATATCAAACAGCAGGTTTTTACCAACGTAGAAAAATTCCGGAAACCGGGAACTTTGATTTCCACAAACACTTCCGGAATTCCGATTCATTTGATGTTGGATGGAAGATCAGACGATTTCAAAAAACACTTTGCAGGAACACACTTTTTCAATCCGCCGAGATATTTGCCTTTATTGGAAGTGATTCCAACGAAAGAAACTGCTCCGGAAATCGTTGATTTCTACATGTCATTCGGATCCAAAATCCTTGGAAAGAAAACCGTATTGTGCAAAGACACACCTGCTTTCATTGCAAATCGTGTTGGAGTTTACAGCATCATGGCTTTATTCCATGCCGTGGAAGAAATGGATTTGACCATCGAAGAAGTGGATAAATTAACAGGACCTGTTTTGGGAAGACCAAAATCGGCAACATTCCGCACGTGCGACGTCGTGGGTCTAGACACGCTGGTTGCTGTGGCAAACGGATTGAAAGAAAATTGTCCGAATGATGAAGAAAGAGCACTGTTTGAAGTGCCGGACTTCGTAAATAAAATGGTCGAAAACAAATGGCTTGGAAGTAAAACCAAACAAGGTTTCTTTAAGAAAACGGTAGATGCTGACGGCAAAAAAGTATTCCTGGCTTTGAACCTGAAGACTTTGGAATACGAACCAAGCAAAAAGGTTTCCTTCCCGACTTTGGAAATGACCAAAGCAATAGACGATTTGGAACAGCGTACCAAAATGCTGGTTGCTGGAATGGATAAAGCCGGAGAGTTTTACCGCAAAACATTTGGTGGACTGTTTGCTTACGTAACGAATCGAATTCCGGAAATTTCCGATGATCTTTATAAAATAGACGACGCATTAAAAGCCGGTTTCGGCTGGGAACTCGGTCCATTTGAAACGTGGGATGTACTCGGCTTTAAACAAGGAAAAGAATTAGTGGAAAAAGCAGGAAAAAATGTACCGGCCTGGGTTGGTGAAATGGAAGCTGCAGGATTTACTTCTTTTTACAAATCCGAAAACGGAAAACGCCTGTACTACAATCAACAAAGTAAATCGTACGAAGTTATTCCGGGGACGGAAGACATCGTTTCACTTCAGGCATTAAGAGTATCCAACAAAGTTTGGGGTAATTCAGATGCTACGTTGGTTGATTTAGGCGATGGAATCCTGAACCTGGAATTCCACACCAAAATGAATACGATTGGCGGTGGTGTGATTGAAGGAATCAATAAATCAATCGAACTCGCTGAAAAAGAATACAAAGGATTGGTGATTTCCAACACAGGCGGAAACTTCTCTGCCGGGGCAAACGTAGGGATGATCTTCATGATGGCTGCCGAACAGGATTACGACGAATTGAATTTTGCAGTAAAAACATTCCAGGACACGATGATGCGTGTCAGATATTCAAATATCCCGGTAATTGTAGCTCCGCATAATATGGCTTTGGGCGGTGGCTGTGAACTATCCATGCATTCGGATAAAGTAGTTGCGCATGCGGAACTTTACATGGGATTAGTTGAATTTGGTGTTGGTCTGATTCCCGGTGGCGGCGGTTCGAAAGAATTTGCAAAACGCTTTTCCGAAGAATTAAAAGACGGAGATATCAAGATCAATCGCCTGCGTGAACGTTTCCTTTCCATCGGACAGGCAAAAGTTTCTACTTCCGCCTATGAAGCATTCGATTTGGGCTATTTACGCGAAGGCACGGATGAAGTGGTCATTTCCCGTGAATATCAGCTGACAAGAGCAAAAGCTGCAGCATTGGAACTGGCAAACAAGGGATACATCGCTCCGAAAAGAGAAAAGAACATAACCGTTCTTGGCCAGGAAGGATTGGGAATCATTTATGTAGGTGCAAATTCGATGATGTCAGGGCATTACATGTCTGAGCACGATCAGGTCATTTCCGAAAAACTCGGCTGGGTAATGTGTGGCGGCGATTTAAGCGAAAACACGGTCGTTTCCGAACAGTACTTATTGGACCTGGAGCGCAAAGCATTCGTAGAATTGTGCCAGCAGCGCAAAACACTTGAGCGATTAGAAAGTTTGGTGAAATCGGGTAAGATTTTGAGAAATTAAAAAGAAAAGTATGTCACAAAAAGCATATATAGTAGCGGGATTCCGCTCAGCAGTTGGAAAAGCAGGAAAAGGAGGATTTCGGTTCTACCGACCTGATGACCTGGCAGCTCGTGTAATCGAACATTTGGTTGCCAGTGTTCCTCAAGTAGAAAAAACACGCATCGACGATGTAATAGTTGGAAATGCCACTCCGGAAGCGGAACAAGGATTAAACGTAGGTCGTTTGATTTCTTTGATGGGATTAAAAACCGATAAAGTTCCGGGAATGACGGTCAATCGTTACTGTTCCTCCGGATTGGAAACCATTGCATTGGCGCAGGCAAAGATTGAAGCCGGGATGGCAGATTGTATCATTGCCGGTGGTGTTGAATCCATGTCAGTGATGGCAATGGGCGGGTGGAGAATTGTTCCGAATCCGAAAGTTGGAAAAGAAAATCCGACCTGGTATTGGGGAATGGGCTTAACAGCCGAAGCTGTTGCCACACAATTCAACGTGAGCCGGGAAGATCAAGATATCTTTTCGTTGAAATCTCATGAAAAAGCACTGAAAGCCATCGCTGAAGGCAAATTCAAAGAAGACATTGTTCCGATCGAAGTGGAGAACATCTTTTTAGATGAAAACGAGAAAAGACAAACCAAGAAATTCATTGTCGATACGGATGAAGGCCCAAGAGCTTCTACAATCGAAGGATTGGCAAAATTGCGTCCGGTGTTTGATGCAATGGGAAGCGTAACTGCAGGAAACTCTTCTCAAACTTCAGACGGAGCTGCTTTTGTGATGGTGATGTCGGAGAAAATGGTCAAAGAACTGAATATTGAACCGATTGCACGTTTGGTCAGCTATGCCGTTGTTGGCGTTGAACCACGAATCATGGGAATTGGTCCTGTGGATGCGATTCCAAAAGCTTTGAAACAGGCAGGAATGAGTTTAAATGACATCAACCTGTTTGAGCTGAATGAAGCATTTGCTTCTCAGTCATTGGCAGTGATTCGTGAAGTTGGATTGAACCCGGATATTGTAAATGTAAACGGCGGAGCAATTGCTTTAGGCCACCCACTTGGATGTACGGGAGCAAAACTAACTGTTCAAATGATCAACGAATTGCGTCGCAGAAACCAAAAATACGGAGTTGTGACCATGTGTGTTGGAACCGGACAAGGTGCGGCCGGAGTGATTGAGTTGTTGAAGTAAAACCCTTATAAAGAATCAAAACGCCATTTTTCTTGCTCCTTCGCTAAAGCTTAGGTGACCGGATAAATGGCGTTTTTCTTGTTATAATTCTCTAAAATCGAAATTCCAGCTGGGTTTTTCTTAATTTCGAAAGAAATATGGAAAATTCCTCTCAGAGAACAGCAAAATTACAAACGACCAGCCACACGCTGATCATTGCTTCCATCCTGATTGTAATCCTATTTTTAGGAAGAAGCCTCATTATTCCTTTGATATTCGGGATGATTTTGTGGCTGATGATGCGGAAAATCCGCTCGCTATTTTATAGAGTCGGACTAAAGGACAAATGGTTTCCGAAATGGTTAAAAACGCTTCTCAGCACCGCTATTCTCTTTTCTTTGGTTTGGGTCATCGGGATGATTTTTGAAAGTAATATCAAAGAATTGATCCGTTACTCAGATGCATATGGCAAAAACTTCACGCTGATCATGCACGATTTTGACAGCCTTTCTTCTTACAAAGTGGAAGACATTGCCAAAAGCTTCAACTCCAATGATTTGATCACGAAATACATGACATCGGTTATTGCTTCTTTGCAAACGATCATTTCAAATGTGGTCATTGTTTTGATTTACATGTTATTTATCATCACAGAAGAATCTTCTTTCAAATTCAAAATAAGAGCACTGTTCCCAAACCGGGAAACGTATAACGAACGCCTTTTGGTAATCCGGAGAATCGAAAAAGCGATCACCAATTACCTTGGGATCAAATCCTTAATTGCGCTCATTACCTCTACAATCTCTTATTCGATTCTGACACTTGCCGGATTAAACGCCCCTTTCTTCTGGGCACTCTTAATTTTCATGTTCAGCTTCATTCCGTTTTTCGGAGTACTGATCAGCTCATTTCTCCCTGCATTGTTTGCAATCATTCAGTTTGCGGGTTACAGCGAGTCATTGATCATCCTGTTTAGTTTGGGATCGATCCAATTCATTGCAGGAAATATTATCGAACCAAAGATCATGGGAAATACCATGAACGTGAGCCCATTGGTAGTAATTCTATCGCTGGGTTTCTGGGGATTCATCTGGGGATTGCCGGGAATGTTCCTAAGTGTTCCTATCACAGTGATCATGGTGATTGTTTTCTCGAAATTCAAATCTACCCGCGGAATAGCAATTATTCTTTCAGAAAGAGGGGAAATTGAGCATTAATGAAGATACTTCTGTTTACATATTTTACGTTGTTTTCTCTGTTTTCCTTCGCTCAATTTGAAGATGAAAACGAAGACAAAACCGTATTTGGCGGAACGAATGTCATTGCGAAAAACGCAGCGGGACAAGTCGGGATTAAATCCAAAGACGAAAAAGAAATCGTGCCCTTTGTCTACAATAAGATTATTGAGAACAACCTCGGACTGTTTGTTTTCAAAGTCAATAAATCCAACGGCTACGAACGCTCCTATTCACTGGGTTATTACAACAAACAATTCAAACAAATTCTTCCCTGCCAGTATAACAGCCTCCTTGCTTTAGACGACGGATATATCATTGCTTCTCAAAATTCAGACAAGAAATTCGGATTGATCGACACAATCGGACGCATTATTATTCCGTTTGAATACGATGAAATGGCCGCACCAAGTGAGGGATTATTTCTCACGAAGGTCAACGAGAAGTACGGTTTTATTTCTAAAAAGAACAACACCATCATCGATCACAAATTCGTTTATGCAAGTCCGTTTTCAGAAGGATTAGCAGCCGCAAGTAAATCAAATTTGATTGGTTTTATCAACCGAAGAGGCGATTTTGAGATCAAAGAACGCTTTACTTCTGCAGATGATTTTGTTTACGGCTATGCTCCTGTTTTCTTTTACAACCAGGCCAGTGTTATAAATCCGGCGGGTGAGATTCTCTTTCCATTCATTTTTAAAAACATTCATTCGGTGGGAAACGGGCAATTTATATTTGAAACCAGTGAAAATCTCCGCAACACCTTAGCCTCTACTCTTCCGCAGTTACGAATTGCTCAAAAACCGGATGAACTTTCTCAATACGATTCCATCATTACACCAATGGATTCTGAAATAGATTCAGAAATCCTGGGAGAGAAATTTATGGGTGTTATGAATGCTCTTGGTCAATTGATTGGCGGGAATGAATTCAAACAGGTCATTCACCTTCATTCGGAAGGAACGGAACAGTTGTATGCGGTTCAAAAAAAATCCGATGAGGAAAACGCAAACAGCAATTACAATTTTGCATTAATGGATGGAAACGGAAGAATCCTGAGTGAATACCGTTTCTTTGAAGTAAAACCGGATGAAAAAATAGTGGTTGAAGAAACGGAAACCGGTTTTGTGAATTACCATGTTGATCCAAGTGGAAAACTAACAAAGCTGAAAGACTAACTGAAAAAAAATCTGCGCTAATCCGCTACTGCGGATTTTTATCGAAAGCTTTACTTTCTCTTATTTATTCCTTCCTCCCGGTTCTTTTTTCTCTTCCACAACCACCGGAACTTTTCGCGGTTCCTGCAATTCCTGCCAGGTTTTAGGTCGTAAAGCCGGACTCCATTTAAA
Source organism: uncultured Flavobacteriales bacterium (assembly GCA_946479285.1). The sequence continues at coordinate 58,158 of CAMLFH010000011.1, forward strand.
TTCCTTTAAAAACTGTTCGTCCGGATTGATTTTGTCGATGGGATAAAACTTGCCGTCGGGTTGATTGATATATGTAATCCCAACAACTTCCCCACTATCCATGTAAACCCTCAGATCGGAAGAATAAATGCGGTTCAATCCCATTCGTTTCACAATAACAGCAGTATCCGTTTTCTCTTCTTCTTCCGGGTAGAAAATCGTTTTCGCCTGTCCGTTCACATCCGAACGAATCAGCTCATTATCCTTAAAGTACGACCAGATTTCTTTCCCGGACAGCTGGTTGTAATACCTTCCGGAATCAAGTTCATTGGCGGCAAAAGCGTGGGGAAACAAATGCGCTTTATCAATGATTGTATCGTTCTTAATAAAAACGCGGATGGTATCGCCGATCAATTCGGAATTATAACTCCAGAAATGGGCATTTCCCCACAAATCCATAATGCTGTCCTGCTTTCTGTAATCCAAGGAATCGGCAACGCCCTGGATCTTATTTTGAAAGATCCGAACATCCTTTCCACCACGAATTCGCAAGGTTTTTTCCAAAGTGTCGCGCAAATGGATTAAAGTATCCGCCCTCAAAAAGAGCGTATCTTTCGATTTCATGATACGGATCAACGGATAATCTGTCAATACATCCGTAAGTGTTTTTCCATCTGAAGTAAAAAAACCCGCATTGAACTGTACTTTCTGAGCAGTATCAAGCATCTGCACATTTCCTCTTCCCTCAGCAAATTTGCGTTTTGGAGCATAATACAAACTGTCTCCGGTAATGATTCGTGGTGCCTGCTCAATCTTCGCATTTTTGGTCAGCAAACCTTCTTCGGTATTTACATGAAACCAGCCCTTGTCGCAAAAGAATTTGGAATCCTTTGTTGTTCCTACCGTTGGCCCATAGAAAAAGACTTTATGAACCAGGTAATTGTAATGCAGCGTATCGGTGGTCAATTTCAGATCGTCGCTTTTATAAACCACATTCCCTTTGAAAAAAGCTTCTTCGGTATTCGGGTAAAAATAACCGTAAATACTGGTGAGCACTTCATTGGTGGTAATGTTCTCAATCTTGCCTTTATTCCTGTAAATGGCTTTTGAACTTCTGGCGTCGTAATCCAGTGAATCGGTCGTTAATTTGTATTCGCGGTCGCGCACCCGAACGTGTCCCCAAAGTTTTGCCAAACGGGTTCTCCCATTGTAGTACATCGAATCGCAAAACAAATTGAGTGTATCCGCTTTGTTAATCTGTACTTTCCCGTAAGCCCAGACTTCATCCGTTCGTTCCCGGTAGTGCGCAGAATCACAAAACATGACATTTCCCTGGTATTTGAAATTCAGGAAACCTGTCAGGCGCTGTTTCCCTGTTTTATCGTCGTAGGAAAGTTTCTTTGCTCCCGGCAACAGCTCCAACCAGGAACCCTGTGCCTGAGAAAATTGCGCACACAAAAAAATTGCGCTCAAAGAAAGCGCAATTCGATAAAGATATGTTTTGAAAATCTTCAATTATCTCGTTGCCAAAGTTTGTTTCCGGTCCGGTCCTACCGAAACCGTTTTTACGGGCACTTGCAAATGTCGTTCCAAATAGTTGACATAATTTTTCAGTGCTTCCGGAGCATCCGCATAAGAAGACAAACCTGTAAGGTCTTTATTCCATCCGGGAATATCTTCATAAACCGGCTCAATAGTCACTCCGTCAATATCGTAAGGCATGTAATCCTGCTCCACTCCATCCACTTTGTATTTGGTGCACGCACGAATGGTATCAAAAGTATCCAATACATCTGCTTTCATCATCGCCAATTCTGTAACACCATTGATCATGATCGCATATTTCATCGCAGGAAGATCAATCCATCCACAACGACGCGGTCTTCCCGTCGTAGATCCAAATTCTCTACCTTCCTGGCGAATTTTCTCACCAACTTCATCCTCCAATTCCGTAGGAAAAGGCCCCGAACCAACGCGTGTACAATAAGCTTTAAAAATCCCGATCACATCGCCGATTTTTGAAGGCGCAATTCCAAGTCCTGTACACGTTCCTGCAGTAACGGTATTTGAAGAAGTTACAAATGGATACGTTCCGAAATCGATATCGAGCATTGTTCCCTGTGCACCTTCAGCCAGGATCTTTTTCCCGGATTTCATCGCTTCATTCAGGTAGTGTTCACTGTCAACAGCTGTCAATCCTTTCAGGATATTAATTCCTTCCATCCACGGACCTTCCAATTCTGCCAAATCATATTCAAATCCTTCATAATGCTTTAACATATTGAGGTGTTTCTCAACCAAAGCATTGTATTTATCCTGGAAAGAAGGCAGGAAAATATCTCCTACACGCAATCCATTTCTACCGGTTTTGTCCATGTAAGTCGGTCCGATTCCTTTCAGGGTACTTCCAATCTTATTCTTCCCTTTGGAAGCTTCAGAAGCTGCATCCAGTAACTTATGTGTCGGAAGGATCAAATGTGCTTTTCGGGAAACAACCAGTCGCTGCTTTACATCAATGTTGAAAGGTGCCAGTTTTTCCAATTCTTTCTGGAAAACTACCGGGTCGATCACTACTCCGTTTCCAATCAGGTTAATCACATTTCCATGAAAAATCCCGGAAGGAATGGTATGCAAAACGTGTTTTATACCTTCGAACTCAAGCGTATGACCGGCATTTGGCCCACCTTGAAAACGAGCAATAATATCATATTGCGGAGTAAGAACGTCTACAATTTTTCCTTTCCCCTCATCACCCCATTGTAATCCTAAAAGAACATCTACTTTCATTTCTCTTTATTAAATTTTGCTTCAACCTCATCTGTAGAATTGAAACAGCTAAAAATTTCGTTTAACTTGGATATTTCGAACAGCTTTTTAACCGATGGCTGTAAGTTCACCAACACACAATCCAGTCCTGTTTTTCGGGATCTCGTAAGAATCCGCACGAAAAAATTCAAGCCGGTACTGTTACAGTATTCCAACTTGGAACAATCGCACAAAACGGCTTTTAAATCAGCGGACAGGGCTTTTTCGATGGTATCAAGTGCCTCCGACAAACCTTCGTCAGAAATAATTCTTCCTGAAATTTTGACCAATACAAAATTCGATGATTTCGTTATTTCAAACTTTGCGCTCATTATTGATTTTGTTCATTCTCTTCGTTTCTAACTCCGTAGAAATAAAGTGAATGGTGCTGGATTTTTACTCCGAAGATCTCTTCGATAGTTGCTTTGATACTTTGAATTCGCGGATCACAAAACTCGATTACTTCCCCGGTATCGGTAATGATAACATGGTCGTGCTGTTTGGATCCGTGAGATTTTTCAAACTGTGCCAGGTTTTTGCCGAACTGATGCTTTCTAACCAGGTTACAAGCCAGCAATAATTCAATCGTATTGTAAAGAGTAGCTCTGGAAACCCGGTAATTCTGGTTCTTCATCTTGATATACAAAGATTCGATATCAAAATGCCCCTGGTAATTATAGATTTCAGCCAGGATAGCAAAGCGCTCGGGAGTCTTCCGGTGCCCGTTCTGCTCCAGATATGCTGAAAAAATGTTCCTTACTGTTAACTGCAGATCTTGTTGTTGCATCTGACGTAATTCAAAGGGCAAAAGTAGTTATTTTTTTTCGATTGAAGCACGATTGATCATGCTCTTAACGAGAAGTTTTCAACGAATCGCCTTGCTTTTTAACAGTAGAATCAAAATTCCATTCACCTATCCTGAATTTCAGCCCGAAAAGCAAAAAGTCTCTATGAGTTCGTTAAAACTAGAATTCTCTAATTCTAGAATTCTAGAATTTCAATTTAGGAATTAGTAGTGAGTCTAATTTTCAATGGCTTTTTTCAATCCTCCTTCGTATCGTAACGCTCTACCCGCTTCACTCCTTCTACCTGCTCGAATTTTCGCATCAAAGTATCCAAATGCTCCGTATCGTAAACCAATACGTGAATTTTCCCTTCAAACAATCCATCGTTTGCCTCAAAAGAAATGGATTTCATATTGACATTCAATTCTTTGGAAATAACTTCGGTGATCTTGTTTACAATCCCCACATCATCAATACCAATCAAACGAATAGCGGCTACACGGGCCACTAAATCCTGGCTTCTCCAGCGTGCTTTGATACAGCGGTAAGCCATTTTAGACTGTAAATGTTCCGCATTCGGACAGCTGTTACGATGAATCTTGATTCCTTCAGAGATAGTGATAAATCCAAAAATAGGATCTCCGGGAATCGGGTTACAGCAGCGCGCCATCTGGTATTGGATATTCTTGAAATCCTCTCCAATAATGATGGTGTCGTCCTTTTTATTGATCTTCGGATAAACATCCAATTCGTGTTTGTCCTTTTTATCTTTATAAGCAGCTGGTTTTTTCTCCAACTGGAGCAATCCGTTTACGTTCTCCAGTTCTCTTAATTTGGAAAAATCCACTTTTCCTTTTGCAATTCGAATGTAGAGATCCGTTGCCGTGGAAAAGCCATAAAAACGCTCTAAAACGGTGATATTTTCTGACTTAAACTGGATATGCAGATTCTTGAATTTACGCTCCAGGATTTCACGACCATCCGCAGCAATTTCTTTGCGTTCTTCGTTTAATGCGGATTTGATTTTCTGACGTGCTCGTGCCGTTCCTGCTAAACGCAGCCAATCTTCGGATGGTTTCTGCTTCGATGAAGTGATAATCTCCAATTGATCTCCGTTTTGCAGCTGATAGCTCAATGGGACCAAACGGTTATTCACTTTGGCACCGATACATTTATTTCCGATATCGCTGTGAATATCGTAAGCAAAATCCAGGATCGTAGCTCCAACCGGAAGTACACGCAAATCTCCTTTTGGGGTGAAAACATAGATTTCTTCGTGGAACAGGTTCATTTTAAACTCTTCCACAAAATCCATCGCATTCACATCCGGATTCTCGAGTAAGTCGCGAATCTCAGAGATCCAGCGGTCAAATTTATTGTCGTCTTTTTGATTTTCCTTGTAACGGTAATGAGCAGCCAACCCTTTTTCCGCAATTTCATCCATGCGCTTGGTGCGGATCTGCACTTCCACCCATTTACCCTGCGGGGACATCACGGTTGTGTGCAGCGATTCGTAGCCATTCGCACGCGGTGTCGAAATCCAATCGCGTAAACGATCCGGACTTGGCTGGTAAAAATCGGTTACAATGGAATAAACTCTCCAGCAATCCGCCTTCTCCAATTCGATCGGTGTATCCAAAATAATCCGGATAGCAAAAAGATCAAACACTTCTTCAAACGGTAGATCTTTACTTTGCATTTTCCGCCAGATCGAAGAAATGGATTTGGTACGTGCTTTAATATCGAAGTGATACCCTTCTCTGCTCAAAGACTCCCGGATCGGGTTTACAAAGCGGCGAATGAAGCGGTTCCGGACATCTTCCGTAGATTTCAGCTTCAACTGAATATCCTGGTAGATTTCCGTTTCGGTATATTTCATAGCCAAATCTTCCAATTCCGTTTTAATGGAATAAAGACCTAGTCTATGAGCTAAAGGAGCGTAAAGAAATTTGGTTTCGGAAGCAATTTTGATCTGTTTATCCGGGCTCATGCTTTCCAGGGTCCGCATGTTGTGCAGACGATCTGCCAGCTTGATCAGAACAACCCGCAAATCATCCGAGATAGTAAGGATCATTTTCCGGAAATTCTCCGCCTGCACAGATGTGTTTTGGTCAAAAACATCGGGGATTTTGGTTAAACCATCGATAATTCTCCGGGCTTTTTCACCAAAAAGATCTTCAATATCCTGTAAGGTAATATGCGTATCTTCAACCGTATCATGTAAAAGCGCACAGGCAATGGAAGTGGCTCCCAAGCCCATTTCTTCGACACAAATGCGCGCCACGGCAATCGGATGATAAATGTAAGGCTCGCCCGACTTTCTGCGCATGTCTTTATGCGCCTCTACCGCTACATCGAAAGCTTTTCGAATATACGCCGTATCCTGGCGGGTCCTGTTCTTTGTGGCTCTTAAAAGTCCTTTAAAAGCACTTAATATTTCCAGTCGTTCTTTTTCTAAGTCAATCTGAGCTTCCATATCCATTTTTGGAATCATTCTTTAAGATACAAAAATAGCCGAAAATAACGGGTCTTTTCAATTGGTTTTAGGAAGTGTTAACAGACGAAAGTTAAAAGAAGTTCTAGATTTAAAAACTTCAAAGTTTTCAACATCTAATTCATCCTAGAAACAAGAAATCAGTTAAGATCAAATTTTGAACATTCTAATCAACCTCGTATTTCAAACGAATGGTGATATTGGCCGTTTTCTTTTTGGAAGCGGTATTGAAATTTCCGCCCCAGGAAAATTGTTCGGAAGAGTTTTCACCTGTAATCTGGAAAACACCCATATCCGCTGTTTTTAGTTTCCCCAGGCTTCCACCGGCATTCAGTGCAATCTTTTCAGCACGGTTTTTCGCGTCTTTTGTAGCAGCTTCTATCATCTTCACTTTCAACTGAGCCAGTTTGGTGTAATAATATTCCGGTGGAAATGAGTTCAACTCCACTCCTGCATCGATCAATTCAGTAACTTCCCTGGAAATATTTTCCACCATGTCCACATTTTTTGATTGTACCTTCAGACTTTGTGTTAACTGATAACCATTGAAAACCGTATTTCGCAGCTGGCCGTTCGGATCGTAATCGTAAAAGAAATCCTTTTGAATGTCGACCGCTTCAAAAATTACCTCATCCGCTTTAATTCCTTTAGAAGACAGGTATTTTCTGATTGCCTGCTGATCTTTATTCAGCTCGCTGTATGCGGTTTTCAATTCGTAATCTTTTTTGGAAAAGCTTCCTCTCCAAACAATCAGATCACTGGTAAAATTCTCTTCACCTGAACCGGTAACACTAATCGCATCTGCTGTTTTTGAGCGGTTTTTATACCCGTTTGCCAATAAAAACCCTGTAATTATTACTGCCAGCGCAATAATAATGGTATTCAAATTCTGTTTCATCTATAACTCATTTGGATTCCGTCTAAGATAGAAAAAAGTTGGGCAGAAAGGAGTTTCCTTAAAAAGAAAAACCCCGACATTTACAGTCAGGGCTTTCCTTTTATAATATGGGATATTAATCAGTTCTTTGCAGGAAGAATCTTTCCGGAAACTTCTCCGAAACCAATTCGAATGCCGTCTTTGGAGGAAAATCCACGCATAATGACATTGTCTCCATCCTGGATAAATCTGCGCTCCGTTCCGTCATTCATTTTCAAAGGTTTTGTTCCTTTCCACGCCAATTCAAGCATGGAACCATAAGAATCTGGCGTTGGACCGGAAATTGTTCCCGAACCCAATAAATCGCCGCAACGAATGTTACAACCGTTCACGGTATGATGCGCCAATTGCTGGGCCATATTCCAGTACATGTATTTGAAGTTGGAAGTACAGATTTTTGTTTCCTCCCCGTTTTCCGGTTCGATGAACACTTCCAATTGAATATCGTAAGACAATTGACCTTCGTATTTCAGGTAAGAAAGAACTTCCGGCTCTTGTACCGGGCCTTCTACTTTAAATGGTTGAAGCGCATCCAAAGTCACGATCCAGGGAGAAATAGAAGACGCAAAATTTTTCGCTAAGAATGGCCCAAGCGGCACGTATTCCCAGGTTTGAATATCTCTTGCCGACCAGTCATTAAACAACACCATTCCGAAGATAAAATCTTCCGCTTCTTCCGTAGAAATGGATTCTCCAAGCGGTTTTCCATCAAAGGTGATGAATGCTGTTTCCAATTCGAAATCCAGGTTTCTGCAGGGAGCAAAGATTGGCGGTTCTTCCGGATTTGGTTTGATTTGCCCTTTCGGACGCACAACCGGTTCTCCTGAAATAATAATGGAACTGGCTCTGCCATGGTAACCAACAGGAAGCCACAGCCAGTTTGGCAATAAGGCGTTTGCAGGATCGCGGAACATGGTACCAACGTTCGTAGCGTGTTCTCTGCTGGAGTAAAAATCGGTGTAATCGCCAATTTGGACCGGCATGCACATGCTCACATTTTCAACAGGAAGTAAAACCTGCTCAACATGCTGCTCATTCTGCTGCAAATCTACCTGGTTGCTGTCGAACAATTTAGAAAGACGGTTTCGCAGGTCACGAACGGCTTTCTTTCCTTTTTTCATCATCGGATTCAATGAATCGGTGTCAAAATCACTCAGTTCGAAAGGCAGGTTTTCCAAATATCCCAGCACATGAAGTGTTTTCAAATCAATCACTTTATCTCCGATCCTTGAGGCCACATGCGGCGTTAGGTTTTCACTTCTAACAACACCAAAAGGCAGGTTTTGAATAGGAAAATCTGAATTGGAAGGAACTTCTATCCACGATTTCAAAGCAGGATTGTTTGCAGGAATTTGCGACATATTCTTTGATTTTTAATGGAAGCAAAGATACATTTTTAGATAGATGTAGGGGCGAAAAATTTTTCTCCCCTACACTCGAATTCATTTTAATCCCTCTAAAATTTTCTTTACCCACAAAGAATACATTTTGGCTCCCGGATGCAAACCGTCATCGGCTACCAAATCCGGTTCACTGAGCCCTCTCCTGGAAATCGGGGTAATATTCACGTAGTTCAATTTCAGCGAGTCGGAAATGCGTTTGTTGGATGCATTGAATAAATCGATTCGTTTTGAGATCTTTTCCTGGTTCGGCTGACCATATGGCGTATACCCATAATCAGGAATGGAAATAATGTAAACGTTCTTCTTTTCATTTCGAGCCAGCTCGATTGCCTTTTTGCACAAAAGTGTGAAGTCACGTTCGTATTCCTCCAAAGATCTTCCCTGGAATTCGTTATTCACACCAATCAACAAAGTCACCAGGTCGTATTCATTTTTCAAATGAGCAGATTGAATAGCATCCATTAATTGATCCGTGCGCCAGCCGGTACGCGCAATAATCAGCGGACTTCCGCACTCTTTTCCGGTTTTAGCCAATGAATCGGCCAATTGATTCGGGAAATTAGCCGCTGCCGGAACGCTTTCGCCGATGGTGTAAGAATCTCCCAAAGCCAGGTATGACATACTTTCTTTGGAAGTTGAACAACCAGCTAAGGATAAAACAGTAAGCATTCGAAGGATGTTTTTAGTCCATTTCATGTTTCACTTACGACCTAAGCCGATTTTAGGATTTCAGGATAGTCAGATTTTAAAACACAAGATCTTCATCAAACAAGGTCTTCACAGCTATTTTACTTTTGACTTTAGAAATTTCTTAAAATCCATCCAGCTTTGTTTGTCTGCGGCTTCATTGTAAGAAATGGGCATGGAGAATTTCCTTCCTGTTTCGGTGGAATGCGGGTTTGTAAATGCGTGTGTGGCTTCCGGATAATTGATGAAAGTCAGATCCGCACCAGCTTCTGTCATCTGTCGTTTGAATTCTTTGATACTTTCATCGGATACAAATGAATCTGCTGCGCCATTACAAACCAGGACTGCTGCTTTCAATTTGGTTTTATCTACCGGGATTCCGTCCAGGTTTCCGTGAAAACTCACTACTGCATCCAGGCCTGCGCCTTTTTTTGCTGCATTCAGAACCACAGAACCACCAAAACAATAGCCTATTGCAACCATTTTAGAGGAATCAACTCCTTCAATCTTCAATGCCTGATTGTATCCGGCCATAAATCTTCCGTATGAAAAATCTGCATCTTTATAGAAGGGCATTGCAAGTACCTGTGCATCTTTCGGATTCGCGGCAATTTTGCCTTTGCCATACATATCAATGCAAAAACCAATATTTCCTTCCTGAGCAATCTGAAGCGCTCGTTGTTTCGGGTAATCATTCAATCCCCACCATTCGTGAACGATCAAAACGGTTTTCGTTTTTTTGGTAATCTTCACCGGCCTGGCATAAAAAGCCATGAACTGTTGACCGTTGATGGAATAAGCTACGGAATCCAATACTTGTGAAAAGCCTGGGCCGAAACTAAAAAGCAGCGCTAAGAGAATGAGTTTTTTCATGATGTGTAATTGTTGTTTTTATAAAGGTACAAAATCAACACTTCCACAAAACAATCCTGCGCATCTTACCTGGAGATAAAGGAGTCTTTTTTCAACGCAAAGAGATAAAGAACGCAAAGAAAAGTCCGAACAGTCTGCGCTCTGAAATATATAGCGACTGGAAGTCTGCTATATTTTCTTCGCGGTTCATTTATTACGATAACTCGCGTTCCTTCTCTTTGAATTCTTTCTCAGATTCAAGGTTTGCGGTCTTCATTTCGAAATCTTCACGCAAAGCCACTTTCGTATCGTAAGCACCGGATGACATGAACAATTTACTGATGATCGGGATCAACTCAAATAAGGTTAGAATGACCATTAATAAATAGTATTGGTTCTGCAATCCGTGGGTTTTGTCCTTATCGAACAAGGATTGAAGGGCTTCTTTCTTAATGAGGAAACCTTTTCCGTCGAGGGTCTTTTCGAAATCAGCCACGCTTTTGGTCACTTTGGTATTGATCTCATCGAGTTCTTTGGTGATCTTTTCTAATTCCGTTTTGGAACCTTTCTGGGCTTTGTCCAACTCGTCTTTGGCTATCATGTAGCCGTTCTGTTTGGCTTTCGCGATTCCCGCAATTCCGAATTTCCCGGAACCGCCTGTTCCATCAATTTCTTTCAGATAATCGTTTTGCTTTTCGATAGCCAGGTCGCCTTTTTCTTTCAATTCTTCTTCCAGGGTCTTTTTATTGGCCAGCAATTCGTCTTTCCGGGATTGGTAAACCTGTTCTACTTCGATCTTTTTCTCTGCCAGTTTTTTATCCAGCAAAATCGGGATTTCGCGATCCACATCCGAACTAAAAATGAACAAAATGATAGGCTGCGCCAAAAACGCACCGATACACAAAGCCATGATGACCCGCAGCGCAATCGCTACAATATTGGTTCGTTTCTTGTTGATGGAAGAAACCAAAACGCGGTCGATGGCCAGGACAAATCCTCCCATAAAAATCCCGAGAGATACAAATAAGAAAGGTGAATCGGAATTGGTGCTCCAGAAATAACCCCAGGCCAAAGTGGCGTAAAGCCAGGTAAAAAGCATCGCAGAACCGAGGATTTTATAGCGGTTTCTATCCACCGTACAATCCTGGATCAATTCTTTGATTGCCGTGGAAAACCACCACAATACTTCAGACATCTGGTCTGATTGTGTTTCCTTCTCCTGCTGTTGTTTTGGATTCATTGAGTTTTCTGCCATGCCGTTTATTCCGAATAAAGTCAGCAAACATACTTCAGTTACAAAAGCAACGAATTATTTTAAAGAATTTTGGGAGTTAAGGCTTTGCTTTAGTTCGTTTAGCTTTAATTCATCTGTCAAGGTCAGACTAAACAACTTCTAACGATTACTCTTTGTCTCCCTTACTTTTTTCAAAGGCCACAATTACTTCTTTCAGTCACCCTTCCGGCCCGGGCCAATCCGGGGAATCAACTCCATTTGAGCAATCGTTTTTCCAGCTGTTCGATCAAAGGATGTCCGGCCATTTGAGGGTTGCTTTTCAACTCTTCCAGCATGCGGATAATCGTTTCATCATCGAGCTCTTCTTCGGCAGCCGCTTCAAAGCTTGATTTCGGAGCCAGGGAGAAAAAGAGTTCGTCCGTCCAGGCATTCCGTTCGCCGTCAATCACCAAATGAACGCGGTCGATCGTTCCCCTGTTCGCCACCGAATGCACCAAATTCACATTTGTGTACCAGCATTCGCCCGGAAGCATCGTCAACCGTTCACCATCCAAAATAAATTCGATCTCCGGATTCGTAACGATTGGAATATGCAGGCGGAATTGTCCGTCTTCATAACCCAATTCATGATCGGTATGCGGCTTGATCTCCGCTCCCACTTCCAGGCGCAATAAGCGGACAGAAAGAATCGGGAATTTGAAACCGTCCAGCACTTCGCGGAAATACACGCATTCCTGCATGAGCGGTGTTTCGGAAATAGAGGCATTCTCCGTCTGATGGGCAAAAATATTCCGTTCATTCCCATCCACCGCATAAAGCGAAATGGCATTCCAGCTGCCGGTATAGCCGCCCGTATTGAAATGCGGGATCCACTCGCTTTCCATCGCTTTGGAAAGATCTTCCACCAAACGCTGTTCGTCGAACTGCATGGGAAACTTCAGGTATTTCGTGATTGTTTTTTTACTCATCTCAGCCATTTTAGCATTTGTGGGAAAGGTTTCACTCCATCTTTTTCCGAAGCGGAACACAATCCCATCCATTCCAATAAGGGTAGTCCAATGTAATTCTTATTTCGGAATTGTTCAATCAGCCACTGGGATTCATTCTTATATCCTTCCGGGTGAAAAACCACTTCCGGCTCCAGTTCCAAATGCCGCAAAGCTGCATAAGACCAAAGTATCGCAGCCAGTTCATCGCCATCACTCGGCCAGGCCGGATCCATTTCCGCCGTTCCGATCAAGGGCCGCAGGTTTTCTTCCGTTACAGCCAAATGCCCGGCTTCGTGCAGCAAATCACCAGGATATTTTAACCGTTTCGGATCCATCAAGATCGCATTCTTTTCAATGGTGAGTCCGGGCAGGAAGCAATCGTCCGGGAGATCCCTTTCTATGACGGCAATTCCGATTTGTTCGAGGAAATGAAGGATTTTTTGCTGCATGAATAGTGAAACGTATTTTGTGGGGTGAAAATAGGAATTATTTGGAAAAGTAGGGATGCGATTAAAACATGTAGCCGGAATTCATGAAAACCGTAAGGGCGTAAAATTTTACGCCCTTACGGTTTTTTCAAACGATCTTTTTAACTAATTTATATAGGAAAGATAGAAAACATGTCCAATTCCCCTATTCACAGACGACAAAGCAGACGATTAAATGGTTATGATTACAGCAGATCCGGAATATATTTTATTACCATTTGCACAAAAAACAAGAATCGTTTTTTTGGCAATATTGAATTCGGCAGATTGAATAAAACAATTGACGCAATGATTGTATTTGATATTTGGAAACAAATTCCAATTCAATTTCCATTTGTTGAATTGGACGAATTCGTAATTATGCCGGATCATGTACACGGAATCCTGATCATTAACCAACACGACGAATCCGTAGGGGCGCGATTAATCGCGCCCCTACCTAAACAAAAATCGGGTGGTTTTACAGGGGATCAAAATCCCATGTTTCATCAAAATTTATCGCGAATCATTCGATGGTACAAAGGACGGTCTACCTTTGAAATTCGAAAATTAAATGGTTGTTTCGAATGGCAACGAAACTACCACGATCGCATCATCCGCGACACCGAAGCCTACGAACGCATAGGCCAATACATCCGGGACAACCCGAAAAATTACAATCCAAAATAACCATTGTCCACAAATTGCGGAAAACCACATTCCGACATGTGGTAAATACTGAAAATGAGGATGGAAGGATCAACTAAAGATGTCTTTTGTTAGATTCGTGCCGAAACCTTACTGTTAACATGAAACTAACAACTCTTGCGTTGCTGCTGCTAAGTTCATTTCGGGCTTCTTCCCAGGAAACTGTTGAACTGATCGAATCCACCTTAAAACTGGGTATTACAGAAGAAAAAGAATTCTACTTTGGCTTTGCTGAAGGGGATCAGATTGTATTGAATGTTGAAGTTCTTAAAGGGAAATCACTGGGAGAAGTAGAAGTTTCAGAATATCCAAGCTTCACCAAATTCACGGACTACGAAACCAGTGGAATTCTGGATAAGAAAATCCAGGTTTCCAAAGACGGTATCTATAAATTCAGATTTAAGAACAAAGGATTAATCGGGAAAATCTGCAAGATTCATATTCAGCGTATTCCTCTGAATGAACAATCAAAACATTTCAACTCTGAAGTTTATTGGAGGACTTTATACGACACCACCTATTATTCCAAAAATGAAACCTATTTAATCCGAAGGGATACTGCGATTGTCAATGTAATGGACCAAACTGCAAAAGTGCACTCTAGCGGAAACGTAAATGGAAATAAAACAACCTTGAATTTCAATTTACCTCCAAACACCAAAGTCTGGAGTTATTATATCGGGGTAGATCAATCCGGACAGCAGGCATATCAAAAAGCAGTTAAAGATTTAAGCGAATTAGCTTCGCCAATTGTAAAACTGCTAACCAAGAGTAATCCGCTTGCATGCTTGGCTCTTGGACTACCAAACTATTTAGCTGTAGCCCAAAGCGGTGAAGATATTGACTATTACATAGTCGTAAACGAAAACGCAAATCTATTCCGTTCAGGTCAGCAATTCTATTCAATTAAAAGAGGAAAAGTAATTAATGCATTCTCAAGAGTTGACCAGGTGTCAACCGATAATTTCCATGTCTGCTTATCGAATGATAATGCAGTAACCGGGGTAACCGTTTCTGTAAAGGTTACCGCAATTGTAATTACTGAACAGTGGGGGAACCGGGTGGTTCAGGTGCCGAGAATAAATAATCATCATGAGGCATATTTAAAAGGAAAGTAGACTATTAAAGAACAAAGCTTTTATATTGACAATAAATTATGGATGGTATTACTTATTGAATAAAGTTTTAGCATTCACGATACTATGACTACAATAACTCTGAAGATTACCGGGTTAAAATCTCCAAAGCAATATCGGAAAATAATTCTCAGTATTCTTTGGGTCAGTTTGATGGAAAAGAAATTCTGCTGCCACGAAACAACCATTATTATCCCTCCGTCGAAAATTTGCAGTGGCATCACAGGGAGTGCTTTGTAGCTTCTTAAAAGTAAGATCTTGATAATCGCGTGCATACATTGTTCATATTACCACCTACATTTTTCATACCCTCATTTCAACAATTCATGACATCAATCTCCCCACTCATGACAAAAATCCCTTTTCTGCTGAAAAGACTTTCTACATTCGCTTCACACTATTCGCTAATAAAGCTTTCAGACGGACGCGGCCGGTCCCGAGAAAGATTTAATCGATGCGTGTGGCGTTTTCCGAAAAGCCAACGAGTAGGAACCACAACACTTGCGCTGATCGCGTGTCGCCAAAGCTATAGCGATGGCACAAGCTACAGCGAAGGCGCATTCACATACTATTCACTATGACAGCATTTAATGCAAATGCACCTGAAACTATCCAATTGGGTAACGGTGCACAATTCTGGGTTTATTTATCCCCGCAAAACGACACTTCAAAAATGATCACGACCTGGAGAGTCACTTTCTCCCAGGGAAACTGGAGCGGAACAATTTCCAGCGACAATCCAACACAACAGCTTCAAACTCCAAACCTTTCGGGAATCTTTGATATCAAAGTGGAACTAATGAGCGGTTCAACAGGAGGCTGGCGTGAAATTCCTGCTCAGGACGGAAGCACCAATCAAATCGGATGCAACAGCAATTGTTCATCCATGGTAGGAATTGTTGCAGACAGCACCAACCCGCCAATCGGATCAATCAACGCACATTTCTGGACAACCTGGGATGCGCTTTGCAGAAGAGCATAGAAAAAAATACACAAAACCGGATAGGGGTGTTCGCCACGGCGGATGCCCCTATTTTATTTCTGCGTATCTTCGCCAAAAAAAACGCAAATAGTATGGAGCAGGTTGAATTCTTGGAAAAAAACGTATTTACTGATTTGAAAAACCTGAATGACGGGTATGACAAGAAAGAAAACCTCCATTTCAATGAGTGGGATTTCGCCATTGTGCTTGATCGTGCTGAATACTTTGGTTTAGCAATCTATGAAATCCAGGCTTGGCTTGATGGCGTACTGCACGATACTGCACATCACGAGAGCTTCAATAAAAAAGCTACAAACGCTGCATGGTATAAAAAGGCGTTGATGACTTTTTCAAAACGCCAACCCGGAATGACTTTCACCGCATCTTATAAGGTTTCTGCTAAGTTATTGGCACGACAGGATAAAACCGCTTAAAGATATCTGCTCACTGGCAGTCAAACATCTTTTTACCCCGCAAATGCAAAATACTTGGAGGCTCAGCCGCGGCTATTGCCTCTTTTTCGCGTATCAATTGATAGAATCCCGCGCGACTGGTAAGCGCGCTTAAAATTTGTGCATTTGTGGGAAAAGAAAAAGTCCCGACGATGTCGGGACCTGGAATAATCAGTTGCTTTTCTTACCACGTAAACAACGGTCGTGCGCTCATCAGGGCATTCACTTCCGAACGTACGGAATTGATCGTTTCTTCGTCACCGATATTCATCAGCACGCGGTCAATCAATTTCACGATTGCCGGGATTTCAGTTTCTTTGATCCCGCGGGAAGTAATGGCGGATGTTCCAACACGAATTCCGGAAGTAACGAACGGAGATTCAGTATCAAAAGGAACCATGTTCTTGTTTACCGTAATATCCGCTAAAACTAAGTTATTCTCCGCATCTTTTCCATTCACACCTTTTGAACGTAAATCGATCAACATGCTGTGATTGACTGTTCCCCCTGAAATAATTTTGTAACCCAATTTAGTGAATTCTTCTGCCATCAATGCAGCGTTCTTTTTCACCTGAGCCATATATGTTTTGTATCCGTCGGAAAGTGCTTCTCCGAAGGCAACTGCTTTTGCTGCGATTACGTGCTCCAACGGCCCGCCCTGGATTCCAGGGAAAACTGCTGCATCCAACAATGCTCCCATGGATTTTGGGTTCCCGTTATTCCACTTCAATCCAAATGGATTGTCGAAGTTGTTACGCATCATAATCACACCTCCGCGTGGTCCGCGCAATGTTTTGTGTGTTGTTGTTGTAACGATGTGACAATGGTCCAAAGGATCGTTCAATAAACCAGCTGCGATCAATCCTGCCGGGTGCGAAATATCTGCCAGGATCAAAGCTCCAACTTCGTCTGCAATTTTGCGGATGCGTGCATAATCCCAATCTCTCGAATAAGCGGAAGCTCCACAAATGATCATTTTTGGCTTTTCGCGTTTCGCTACTTCCTCCATCATGTCGTAATCAACCAAACCTGTTTCCTGGCTTACACCGTAGAAATGCGGTTCGTACAATTTACCGGAGAAGTTCACAGGAGATCCGTGAGTTAAATGTCCTCCGTGGGATAAATCGAATCCTAAGATTTTATCGCCCGGTTTCAGACAAGCTAAGAAAACTGCTGCATTTGCCTGAGCTCCGGAATGCGGCTGTACATTTGCCCAGGTAGCACCAAATAATTTGCACAAACGATCGATTGCCAATTGCTCTACTTTGTCAACTATTTCGCAACCTCCGTAATAACGCTTTCCGGGAAGTCCTTCTGCATATTTGTTAGTCAATACGGAACCCATTGCTTCCATCACCTCATCAGAGACAAAGTTCTCAGACGCAATTAATTCAATTCCATGTTCCTGACGCTGTCTTTCTGCAGCAATTAAGTCAAATACTTCCTGATCGCGTTTCATGCTTATATTTTTTAGTTCAAAAGTTTAAACGGTTCAAAGGGTTCAAAAAGCTTAAAACGGTCAAAATTGAACATTTGAACGATTGAACTTTTAAACCTTCGGTTTTCGTGCGCAAATATAATCTGATTCTAAAAACTATTGGTGCTTTTAGAGCCTTTTAATCGAATGCAATTTGTGCGAATGTACTTCGTCGATTTTGCGGGTAATTCCTTTGGAACTAAAATCGTCGATGCGGACATATCCGTGTGCATGAATGATCTCGTCTTTGTTTAGCAGTAAACCCACATGATGGATGTTCCCGGCATCTGAAAGGAAAAAAGCCAAATCTCCGGGTTCGCGGTCTTCAAAGTCAATTTCCTGCCCGATCTCCTGCTGCTGGGAAGAATTCCGGGGCAATTGATAGCTGAATACGCGGTGAATTTGCTGCATAAACCCGGAACAATCGATCCCGAACATCGTTTTCCCTCCCCACAAATAAGGTGCATTCAAATAGGAAAGTGCGAAATCACCAATAGATTCCGGGAAAGTGTCTGCTTCGTTCAAAAAAGTATATTCGGATTTCCCGATTTGAAAAGTTTCTTCCGAATCACCCGGACGGAAAAAACCTTTCGTCAGGATTTGTTTTCCTTCAGGTCCTTCAATGATGCGGAATTCCGAATGTTCGACCACCAGGCCGTCCAGCCAGCGCGAAACTTCTTTTTCTCTTAAATCCTGGATTTGTTTCGAATCGATCCAGCCTTCGTAACCATCCATAAACGAACGGATATGAAGCCATTGTTCCTTCACTTCCAGGATCTCAACCACTTCACCGAAGAGAAGCTGTGTCACTATTTCAGCTCTGTCGCTTGCATCACCGCGAACGGGTGCAATACTTGCTTTACAAAATGCGTGGAGTCTGTTCACTTTTTAGGGAATTGGGGATTTTTTGTCAGTTTCAAAGCCTGCTCCATGTGCCGGTCGTTGTGATAAGCCACAAACAATAGCGCATCACCTAAACGCAGGCGGACCAATTTGGAAATCGAGATCGGAACCTTTACTTTTTTAAGAGAAACCGCTACCGATTTTTCAATAATGGAAAGGAATTCATGCTGTCCGGCAAGTAAGGTCTTGATCTCTTCGCCGTTCACCAAAGCCGGATTTACCGACGGATTGTACTCGCTTGGAGCATTGAATTTTCGTTTCACATTTCGCGCATTTCCCAATTTCATCGATGCCCAGGCAGATTTTCCAAGTGGAGATGAGGTATAATTGATCCGGGGAATACGAAAACGCGTTCTGTCAATGCGGTCATTTAAAGTCGAATGATAAAATTTTGCGTAAGCATTCAAATGGGCAAAAATCTCAGCTAAACTCCAGGTTGAAGGATTGGGCTTCCAATTCAATTGATTCTCCGAATAATTTGAAAACTTCGATTTTAAATGCTGGATATTTTTCTCTGTAATTGTTGCAACTTCGTTGAAGACCCATTGAGTTGTCATATGCCTCGAATTTATATCAAATATAACCACAGCAATTTGATTGGCAAAAGTTACAACCAAAAAAGCAACCTTTTTAAACATTTTCCTATCTTTCAAGTATGAAGCCGATTTTTTCAATCTTTTGTGCTCTTGTTTTTTACACGCAGATTCATGCTCAGGAAATAGAGCATCAGCATCCGTCGCACTACGCATTGGTTGAAAACAAAGGCCAATGGGATGATAAAGTATTGTTCCAATCCCGATCACAGGGAAACAACATCTGGGTTCAGCAGCATGGCTTTCTCTATGACTTAAGGGATTATTCACCCATGAAACGCGCACATCTGGGAGAAGGTACAGATACTTCAACTGAAATTAAAAGTGTATTGTCTGCAGCTCATTTTATAAATTCCAATGAAGTTTATGAAATCATTAAAGAGAAGCCTTTGCCCTACTATTACAATTACTTCTTAGGAAATGATTCTACGAAATGGACTTCGGATGTGAGAAGTTTCCACGAAGTGACACTCAAGAATTTTTACAACGGAATTGATCTGAAAGTATTTGACACACCTGAAAAATTCAAATATGAATTATGGTGTTCACCGGGAAGTCCGATCACTAGTATTCAGATCGACCTCATCCATTTCCAGCAAATCTCCATTGCTAAGAACGGTGATTTGATCCTTAAAACCAGTTTAGGTGAGATCATTGAACAAAAACCGATTGCATACCAACTTTTGAATGGAAAGCTCACAGAAATTTCCTGTGCTTTTAAATTGAACGGAACAGTCTTGTCTTTTAAGCTTGGAAAGTTCAATCCGCTCGCAAGTGTCATTATTGATCCCGTTTTAGTATTCGCGACCTATTCCGGTTCTCCTTCGGATAACTTCGGAATGACCGCTACTTATGGGTATGATGGATCTGCCTATTCTGCCGGAACAGTTTTCGGGAACGCGTATCCAACACCAGATAATTCTGCCTATGATATCACTTCTACTTTTACTGCAGTAACCAATCCAACTTACGGAATTACGGATGTCTTTGTCTCGAAATATTCATCGGACGGTGAAGACATGATCTGGACCACCTTTTTGGGAGGTGGAAGCCCAACTCAGGGAACCGAAACTGCACACAGTTTGATTTGCGACCGGAATAACAATTTGTATATCTACGGAGCTACATCAAGTACCAATTTCCCCATTGTGAACGGTTATCAAACAACTCATGGAGGAGGTACACCATTGGCAAATTTTTACTACAACGGGGTTTATTTCACCAACCAGGGAACGGATATTTACGTCGCAAAAATCAGTGCGAACGGTCATAACCTGTTAGCTTCCACTTACATGGGTGGCTTGCTCAATGACGGAGTTAACATCAGCAGTAATCCTACCGTTTATCCATCTCCGCCCCCAGCTCATATTTATGGCAGTACAGCAGACTATGATTCACTGACTAACAACTATGGAGATAACTTCAGGGGTGAAATCATGTTGGATTCATTGGGCAACTGCATAGTTGCTTCGTGCAGCCGATCCGACAACTTCCCCGTATTGAATGCCTTCCAACCCACAAAAGGGGGACAGCAGGACGGAGTACTTTTCAAATTGAGCAGCAATCTGAGTACGCTCATGTGGTCGAGTTATTTTGGAGGAAGCAAAAACGATGCTTGTTATTCTGTAAAAATTGACTCCAGTTATAACGTCGTTTTCGCCGGAGGAACAGCCAGCAACAACATTCCCGGAACAGCCGGAGGATTGAATCCGGGCTATCTGGGTGGAAAAGCAGACGGATTTGTGGGGAAACTAACTCCAAATGGTCAGACCCTTACACAAAGCACTTACATCGGAACCAATCAATATGACCAGGTTTTCTTTGTAGAAATTAACCGCAACGATGAGATTTTTGTTTTAGGACAATCTGTTGGTGGTAATTTCCCGGTCATCAATTCGCAAAGTTACCCGGGAAGCAGCCAGTTTATCGCAAAATTGAATCCTACTTTAACAGCTATTGTTAACTCCACAGTTTTTGGGAATGGCAGTCCGAATATCAACATTTCGCCGGCAGCATTCCTGGTTGATATTTGCGGAAACATGTACGTTTCAGGATGGGGAGCGAATATTCTGCAGGGAACTCCACTTACCGGAATGCCCGTCAGTTCGGACGCTTTTCAATCCAGTTCAGGCGATGGATTCAACTTCTATTTGTTTGTTTACAAGCGTGACTTTTCCGGTTTACTTTACGGAAGTTACCTGGGCGGTGGTCAGGCACACGAGCATGTAGACGGTGGAACTTCCCGTTTTGACAAAAATGGTGTTGTCTACCAAAGTGTTTGCGGTGGCTGTGGAGGAAACAGTGATTTTCCAACTACACCCAATGCATGGTCAAACACCAATCTTAGTACGAACTGCAACAACGTGGTTTTCAAATTCGATTTCCAATTATTACCCAAAGCCGAATTTAATTCATCCGGTTTAGGCGGATGCGAAGATTACACGGTTACTTTGACGAATACCAGTTCGCCATCTGATTCTTACGAGTGGGATTTCGGAAATGGAACGACTTCGACCGTCTTTTCACCGACAGTTACCTATACTGACCCCGGAGTTTATGACATTGAGTTACGAGTAACAGATTCCGTTTGTCTCTTAACCGACACCACTCAAATTACAATCACTGTTCTTCCGGAGATTCAATTGGCGGTTTCTAACGACACTATTCTTTGTTCACCACTGCCATTGGTTTTCACTGCGAATTCATTCGGATCAGCAGATTTCTTTATCTGGTCGTCCAATAACCAGTTCACAGACACTTTAAACACGACCATAGCTGATTCTACTCTCACTATGACTCCGGGTGCAACAACAACTTATTATGTACAGGCAGGAAACTCCTTTTGTTCAGAGATTGATAGTGTCACGGTCTATTTTATTGGTGGAACTCTGGACATCAGCGGCAATGATTCGATTTGCCTCAGTGAACCCACTACATTAACAGCACTTATTCAAATTCCGGGAATCACATTCAATTATGTTTGGAGCCCGATATCTATCCTAACTCCTACTGCACAGCAAAATGTCGTCATTGCGAATCCACCGACCAGTCAATGGGTTTACGTGGATGCGAGCGGATCAAACGGTTGTTTTGACCGGGATTCTATTTTCGTTACCGTAGGAAGT
The DNA here is from genome assembly GCA_946479285.1 of uncultured Flavobacteriales bacterium. The sequence goes on from CAMLFH010000011.1 coordinate 80,166, forward strand.
ATTTCAGGAGCAATCACAGCCACGGCAAATCCGGAATATGTAGTTCCCGGGGGAAGCAGTACACTGACGGCATTACCGGCAGGTTATTCCTATGTTTGGTTCCCGCAGGCAGGTCTTTCTAATCCGTACAGCCAAATTACACAAGCCACTCCGGAGCAGACCACCACTTACGTAGTGAGCGTTACAGACGGAATTTGTACCAAATCAGCTTCCGTGAAGGTTAACGTACTGGAAGTAGTTTGTGACCGAACTTATGTGTATATTCCAAATGCTTTCTCACCAAATGGAGATTTGGAAAACGATGTGTTATATGTTAGAAGTGCCATCGCTACAAAGATCCTCTTCCGGATTTTTGACCGATGGGGAGAAATGGTCTTTGAAACCACCGATCAAAACATTGGCTGGGACGGAACATTCCGTGACAAACTTTTGAAACCTGACACTTATGATTACTACCTTGAGGCAACTTGTGTTCAGGGCGAGCAAAAGATCATCAAAGGAAATGTGACTTTGATAAGATAACTTCGACTCCACTGCGCCTTTGCTGTGCACCTATGGTGAAGCTACGACGTAAGCATAAGCTTTAGCGCAAGCATTCAGTCACCTTATCAAAGAGATTCAAAAAGTTACAAGAGTTTAGACAGTTCAATTTGAACATTTGAATCAGCCTCGGCTGAAACATTTGAACACTGGAATAAATCCAAAACATTTATAATTTTTTTATTTGACTCACTGAACGAACCGTAGTAACTTTTAGGTGATAAACCTTTCGGTTATGAAGAAATTATTACTCGTGATGATTGCCCTCACGGCAGTTGGTCTTTCCGCTTATTCGCAACAAAATGATCTGGATGACTCCAAGCGCTATATCAAAATCGTCATCGATTCTGAAGTCAGTCACGAAGAAGAACTTCAAATCACTATAGCATTCAGTCAATTGGCAGGTATTGAAACTTCCCGAATGGATTCCACCACCGGATTGTTCCTGGGGATCTATAACTCCGGAGTAGGAACTTCCGAGCAGGTCTTTTTGAATTGGTTTACCAATCACGGGTATATCATCAAATGTTATTATGATGCTGTTTACACGCAGGCAGGAATGATTAACCTCTCTAAAACCAGTTGTCCATGAAAAAGTTAATCCTACTATTCGCTATCATTCAGAGCTCACTGATTTTCAGTCAATCTGATAATTGTACCGGTGTTGTTCCAACATTACCAGTAGGTGCCACTTGTGTCACAACAGCTTACACTATTCCAACAACTTTCGCAGATAATTTCTCAACGGAACCCTCCTGCGGAGTGAGTTATATCGACGGCTTTTTCCAGTTCACGGCAACTTCGGGAACGACCTCCATTACTTTGACAGATGTAGCTGCCAGCCCTAATCCCGGAATGATGGTATTGAGCGGAGCATGCGGCGGAACCTTAACTTCCTGGGGATGTTCTCAAAACCCAAACGGCTCCAACGAACTGATTACCTTTACGACCACCATCGGCCAGGTCTATTACATTGTCATTTTCAGCGTGAATTCTACTGGAAATGGAGTTCCCACTGCTGCTACAACAGGAACAATTTGTGTAACAAATTATGTTTCAAGTGGTCCGGTGGTGGCATCGGATTGTCCCAACTATGTAAATATCTGCAGCAATGCCGGTTTTCAAATCGACCCGAACGGATTTGGAACCATCAATGAGATTCCTGCCCTAGGTTCAATTGGAAACCCTGATTATGGCTCAATTCCGGGATCTTCACTGCCTCACTTAGGCGGTTCTACCAATGCAGGATGCTTAAGATCAGGGGAGAATAACAGTACCTGGATGGTTATCAATGTTTACACCTCCGGAAACCTGGCTTTCAGTTTCGGGGCAGGAGGGGCACAAGCCGGATATTATGACTGGATCATGTATCCGTATTCAGGACCGGGAACCTGTTCAGCTATCTCCAACAATACACTGGCTCCGGTCAGATGCAACTGGAATATCTCTAGTGCAGGTGGAACAGGGCTTCAAACAACTATTCCTGCGGGAGGTAATGCAGGAAACTACGAACCTGTTTTGGCTGTTACCGCAAATACACAATACATTATCTGCTTTTCAAATTACAGTTCGGTCACAACAACTGTTCCGCTTGTATTCAATGGAACAGCAGTTGTTGGCTGTTCTGCACTTGGCCAAAACATGAGTAATTTTACAGTAGAAGAAAACTGTGAGAACCGTGAGGTTCATCTTTCGTGGGAAGCACCATTGGCAAATTCATCTACTTATGAAATTCAACGGAGTTATACCGGGGAATTCTGGGAAATAATCGGTGTAACAGACTCACCTTCCTATTCAACAGCTTCTAAAGATGTCTTTGAATTCAGAGATATTCTGGCAAAGAATGAACCCGTTTTCTACCGGTTAAAAGAAATCAATTCAAATACTATTTCGTCTTATTCCGAATTGAAATCGGTAGTATGTAAATCAGATATTCGTTCAAATACTTTGTCCCCAAATCCATCTTCGGATTTGACAACTCTAACTTATTGTTCAAAACAGGCTGGTACACTTCACATTTTTGATGCAGTAGGAAGACCAATTGAACAAATTCCGTTGGAAAACACAAAAGACAAAATAATTCTGAAACCGATTGATATCTCCCGACTTCAGGCGGGTGCTTATCGATTCGTGATTGAACTTGGAACGGAATCAGCTACTGTTCAATTCATTAAAAGATAGTCCCCTTCTGTTAATGAATAATTAATTAAGCGCGGCTGCTTTGTTAATTTAAAATTATCATTTAATCAATCAAAACAGTAAAACATTCATTTCTAACACGCTGTGTAAAAATTGACTTTAGCTTTACGCGCACAACTTAATTAGAAATGATCAAATTACTACTTACTACTCTTGCGTTTTTCACGCTTGCGTTTTCCGCTTATTCTCAGCAGAATGATTTGGACGATTCAAAACGATACATCAAAATCGTTATTGAGTCAGACATTAGCGCAGAAGCTCAATCAGAAATCTCAAATGCCATCAAACAAATCTCCGGAGTTAAAACTTCGAGAATGGATAATTCCACCGGTATTTTTCTTAGTATTTATATTCCGAATGAAAATCTCTTGGATCAAACGTTTTTGAATTGGTTTGAAAATCACGGGTATGTTGTCAAATGCTATTATGACGCCGCTTACACGACTGGCGGAGATATGATCGATTTATCAAAAAATAACTGCCGCTGATCATGAAAAAATTATTACTACTGCTGGCTATCTTCCAAACGACAGGAATTTTTGCGCAATCCGACAACTGTACAGGAGTGATCCCATCGTTAACCGTAGGAACAACTTGTACGGCAACTGCCTATTCGATCCCAACCACCTTTTTTGATAACTTTAGTTCGGAACCGTCTTGCGGATGGGATGACGTAGATGGATTTTTCCAGTTTACGGCAACTTCTACCTATACAAATGTGACGATCACTGATGCAACTCCGGCAGGACCAAATCCCGGATTGATGGTCGTTTCAGGAACCTGTGGCGGAACACTCACTTCTTTGGGATGTTCTCAAACCACACTTACTAACGGAAATAACGAAAGTGTGAGTTTCGGAACTGTAATCGGCCAGGTGTACATGGTCGTGATCTTCGCAACCAACGCAAATAATACCGGAGCCCCAAGCCAGGCAACAAACGGAACAATTTGTGTCACTCAAAGCACTTTTACAGGACCCATTGTAGCATCCGAATGTGCCAACTATGTAAACATTTGCAGCAATGCAGGTTTTCAAATTGATCCGAACGGTTATGGTGCGATCAATGAAATCCCCGCTTCGGGTTCATTGGGAAATCCGGAATATGATCCATTTTGGGGACCATTAAGTCCATGGGGCGGCGGAAATATGGGCTGTTTGCAATCTGGTGAAAATAACAGTACTGGATGGTTATTAACGTTTACACGGCTGGAAACCTTGCATTTTCATTCGGCGCAGGAGGTGCACAAACCGGGTATTACGACTGGATCATGTATCCGTATACCGGACCAAGTACTTGCGCTGCCATTTCCAGTAACACCCTTGCACCTGTCAGATGTAACTGGAACGAAGTCAATTATGGTGGAACTGGCTTAGCTTCTACCCTGCCTGCCGGGGGAGATTGGGGAAATTATGAGCCGCCTATAGCAGCAGCAGCAAATACTCAGTATATCATCTGCTTCTCCAACTACAGTTCTGCTACTACAACAGTACCGATGGCATTTTCAGGTACTGCAACAGTTGGCTGTTCTGCTTTGGGTGTAAATACAGCCAATTTCAAGGTTGAAACCGATTGTGAAAACAGCGAAGCTCGAATTTCATGGGAAGCCCCTGTAGAAAGTTCCAGCACGTATGAAGTCCAAAGGAGTTTTACAGGTGAATCCTGGGAAATTTTGGGAATAGTGGATCATCCGGTAAGTTCTAATGACTCCAAAGAATTTCTTTTCAGGGACCAACTTGAACAAGGTAAGATTACTTTATACAGACTAAAAGAAATAATTTCAGGTATTTCTACCTATTCTGAATTAAAATCGGTGCTTTGCAAACCAGGAATCACTCCGAACACTTTATCACCGAATCCGTCTTCAGACTTGACAAACCTGACTTATTATTCAAAACAGGCAGGTACACTTCACATTTTTGATGCAGTAGGAAGACCAATTGAACAAATCCCGTTAGAAAACACAAAAGGTAAAATTGTTTTAAAACCGATTGATGTTTCCAGGCTTCAGGCAGGAGCTTACCGCTTCGTTATAGATTTGGGAACAGAATCATCCGCTATTCAGTTCATTAAGAAATAGATAAATCTTTTATAAGATTTCAATAATAAAAGAGAAAAAGGAATCCTTTTTCTCTTTTTCATTTAGTATCTTTCCACATATTCTATACTCTTACTTTATGAAAAAACAATTACTCACCCTTGGTTTCTTATCAAGTCTTACAGTTTTCGGTCAAACGTTTACTGATAATTTTGACTCCTATACTGCCGGACAAAAATTATGTCCGCAAAGCAGCGGTAACTGGACTACCTGGAGCAATGCTCCCGGAGGAGCGGAAGATGTTATGGTCTCAAATGCAGATGCGTCATCCGCAAGTAATTCCTTGTATTTCACTACATCAGCTCAAGCGGGAGGACCAGTAGATTTGGTCCGTAATTTCGGAGTTTTGAATACCGGTCAGTTCGACATGGATTTTAATATCAAAGTTGAATCTGGAAAAGCAGGATATTTCAACCTTCAGAGAAATGCAACAATCGGCCAGGTTTGGGCGATGGATTGTTTCTTCACTGACAACGGGTCTTTGATTATCAACAACCAGAACGGATTGAATTTCACAGGGCCTACTTACCCTCAAAACACCTGGTTCAACTTCAAGATCTCCATTAACTTCAACACGAATAACTGGGAAGTATTTATTGATAACGTTTCAGTAGGATCGTTCTCAAATCCGGTAAACCAGATTGCATCTATCGATATTTACCCGACGGATCAAAATGCTCCTTACAGTTGTGGCTACTACATCGATGATTTTCATACCGTAATTACTCCGTATGCTTTGCCTTCTTTGAACGCTGCTGTAAACGGTTTGTCTTTTGACCAGGGATTATTGGTTGGAAATGCGGTAACTCCTAAGGTAGTTGTTCGCAATTTAGGAACTACTCCAATCACTTCTTTTGACATTGATGTGGATTACAACGGAAATACAATCACAAAGTCTGTTACCGGAATAAACTTAGCTTCTCTTGCAACAACTACGGTTACCATGAACGGACCTCTTACTTTAGCTGCAGGAAACATGCCGATGACTGCAACTGTAAGCAATGTGAACGGCGGAACAGATTTGGATCCAAATGATGACGAACTTTCCATCAGTGTAAGTCCGTTAACACCGGCAGTTGGTAAAATGGTTGTTGGTGAAGAAGGAACGGGAACATGGTGTCAATGGTGTCCGCGAGGAGCTGTTTTCATGGATATGATGGAGACAAAGTACGATCAGTATTGGGCTGGAATTGCGGTTCATAACGGCGACCCGATGGTTGTTACGGATTACGATGCAGGAATTGGAGGATTGATTTCAGGATATCCTTCTGCTTTGGTTGACCGAATGGCTGCTATTGATCCTTCCGAAATGGAAGAAGACTTCCTGACACGCGTTCAGGCAGCTCCGAAAGCTTTGATTGAAAACGGTGCTACATGGAATGCAGCAACACGTGAATTAAAAGTATCTGTATCTGCCAACTTCTTGTCTGCAGCTACAAGCTCATACAAATTGGGAGTTGTACTTACGGAAGATGAAGTTACAGGAACAGGAAGCAGCTACAACCAATCCAATGCATATGCAGGTGGTGGAAACGGTGTAATGGGTGGATTCGAAGCATTGCCAAACCCGGTTCCGGCATCACAAATGGTTTACGACCATGTTGCAAGAGCTATCGAACCAAGTTTCACAGGGTATGCAAACAGCTTCCCTGCAACAGTAAACATGGGAGAAACACATACAATCACAGCTACGTTTGTTTTACCGGCTTCGTGGGATGAAACTAAAATCCACATTGTTGGATTGTTGTTCAATCCTGCAGGTCAAATTGATAACGCAGGAAAGGCTACGATTACAGAAGCTGTGACGAACGGATTTGTAACAGGAACAGATGTAACGGCAGGTTTGAACGATCTAAGTCAAATTGATGATTTGGTACAGGTTTATCCAAATCCAGCTACAACGGCTGTTTCTGTAAGCCTGCAAATCAAGGAACAAAGCGACGTGACTATTTCTGTAACTGACATTGCAGGAAAAGAAATTTCAAGCAAAAACTACGGTCAAATGAATGCCGCTTCAGTGATTACAATCAATACAAGTAACACGCCTGCGGGGGTTTACTTCGTGAATGTAAAAATGAACAACGCTGTTACTCAGAAGAAGGTAATTATCCAGTAATTTAATTAAACATAAAAAAGTAGGGGCGCGATTAATCGCGCCCCTACTTTTTTCGATACTTTTGTCGCATGAAATGGATTGGAAACCGAATTAGTTATCTTGACGATCAGAATAAAACAACATTCATCATCACTCCGGAACAAATTGGGGTAGTAAAAGCGTTGATGGGCGCATGGTGTTTTATGTGGTTTGCAATTGGGGCAACTATTATTTGGGCCTGGTTATCCGGCAACATCTATGGATTTGATGAAGCCAGCCGTAAATCCCTGGATCTGAAAGAACGTCAGCAATTACTGATCATCACCATCATCTTCCTTGTTTTTTGGGCGTATTATTTTGTCCGGGTAGGAAGAACATTCCTTTGGATCATGTATGGCCGTGAATACCTCAAAGTAGATAAAATATCCCTGTCGCTGAAAACAAGTATCGGGACGTATGGAAAGGCCAAAGAATATTACCTGGAAAACATCAAAAAAGTACGCGTTTCTGTCCCAAAAGACAACTCTTTCCAGGCTGCATGGGAAAATTCTCCATGGATCCGCGGAGGCGAACGCATTGAGTTTGAATACCTGGGGAAAACCGTTCGTTTTGGGCGAAAATTAAATCAACAGGATTCAAAATTGTTTTTCCAGCTCTTAACGAAGCGAATTGAAGATCATCTGAAAAAGAAGCATTAAATCACAATTCTCAGGACATCTTCCCGATTCATCCCTTTTCTTAAATGCTCTAAAATAATTGGGAATTTTTCATCGATGCGGTCCGGAGTAAACCCTAATTCAACTCCCAGTCTTCTCACTAATTTAGTTTCATTTGCATCCATATTTCCATCAACAGCCAAAAGCTGGATCAATTGAATGAAGCGCTCATACCTTTCTTCCCGCAAAACCGGTGGAATGAATGGATAATCATCCGGATTATCACAGATTTCCGTGACCTGTTCTTCCGTTAAAGAAAGTTTTGTAGCGATCTTTTTAAGCAGTTGGTTTTCTGCAAAACTTACATTCCCGTCAATGCGTGCTAACATGACCAGATTTCTGAAATGACCTTTTTGACGTGCTTGCTCTCCCGAATCGAAGATGTGTGAAAATGAACTCATGTTGATAGTGTTTTTTTTAATGTTAAGGCTTCGCGCCTCTGTTCAGTTTTCCGCGAATTTAAGGATCCTGAGCGAAATATTACTTCCGTCTCAAACTTAGTGCCTGAATTTTTAAGTCCTGAATAAAAATTTCCTTACTGCTGGGATTAACCACATAAATCTGGATTTTGTCTTCGGAATGATAAAGAATCGGACAGTTGAACCGAACAGTTAACGTATCACTCTCGCCTAATTTCTTTTTCGTCGTCAACGGAAAGTAATTCCAGTTGTATGTACAGTATTTACTAAATGCCTCAAATTTAATTGTTCCGGTATTTAAACTATCCTTGATTTGATAAACCATCTGAGCTTCAAACAAAGTTTCATCTGTTTTCAATTTTGGAAAATACGGCATCTTCACCAGCAAAGTACTGCCTTTGCCAGGTATTCTCTTATTTTTCACTTCACAAAACGTCACTTTGCTGATCTTCCCAAAATGAAGTTCTTCTGCTTTTATCTGCTCAGGCCAACTCAGATCTGAACGATCAATTTCCAGGCGATTCATCTGATAATCCGGCATAGACGATTTTCCGAAAATATACCAGTAATGCGCCTTGGTCATTCTGTCGGGATGCAAATAGCCATTTGAATATTGCACGGATTGAAAGATGGATAAAACGGTTGTAAGACCAACAAAAATCAACATGAAAAAAGTCCCGGGTTTGGATTTCTGTAAATAAACGAGTGCAAAGCCAAGGGGTACAATTAACAAAGGATACAAATCGACCATTACACGTGATCCGAAAGATGCTGCATACCACCAGCATTCCCAGGAAGAAAAAAACCAGATCGCTGTGAACAAAACACTCAAAATCGGCCAGAACAATTCCTTTTTATGCCTGTAAAGTTGAAAAAAGCCAGGGATTATCAGTAAAAAAATCGGACTATAAAGCAGCCAGCCTTTTTTATAACTGAACAGAAAATCAAAGAGCTTTGGATCTACAATAACGATCTCCTCGACATGCATATTCAAAATGAACCAACTTCCGCCAAGTATCTTCCAATAGATCAATTGCGGCAAATTGAATAACAAACCTGCTAATGGGAACCATAAAATGGATTTCCAATACCCCCAACTCGTTGGGTAAACCTTGCGTAACATCAATAAAGGAAGAAGTCCCAGCAAAACATGGGTTGGCCGAATGGAAGAAATCAAACCAAGTATCAACGCAGCAACAAGAAGCGTTTTTTTCTCCTTAACTTCCTTAAACTTTAATAAATAATGAAAAAGCATGGCAATCAAAGCAAACAAATAGATATGCTGAAGTTGATACGAATGAATAGCAGTAGCCCAAAAATTAGTTCCGAAATAAACAATGAGCAGGACGAGTGAACTGGTTTTGTCCGAAAAGAAGCGTTTGAGAATTTTATTCAGGAAGTGAATTCCCAACAAAATAAAAAGCAAGGCATTAAGCAGGTATGTAATGTGATAAGGCTTGCTGAAACCATCTTTTGGATAGCCGAGTGTTTTAGCAAAAACATGACCAATTGTATAAGCCGGTAATTGCAAGTATGCCTGCCCCATGTGATAGATATCCAGATCATGTCCGGTATCCATCCTTTTGAGTTGATAGACATATACACCGTCGCAATACTTATCCTGAACTTGCTGCAGCTCATTTTGCTGCATGGTCAAATTACGGTATTGAAAAAATTGGGTGAGGTACATGTAATAGCCGTAACCATCGTAGGCACAAACACATGTCGATTCTCCCTTTACAACCTGATTGACTTTACCCGAAAACTGAAAGGTAAACAATCCGATGATGAGCAGGTTAGTTATTTTGCGGATATTCCCTTTAAAAAAATCAGACATTCACATGGTGTTCAATGAAATCGATCAGGGTATGAATGACTTTAATATGAATTTCCTGCGCCCTGTCGGCATATTCCGAATGTGGTGCGCGAATTTCAACATCGCAAAGCCCGGCCATTTTTCCACCATCTTTTCCTGTAAGCCCCACAATTTTCATCCCTTTTGCTTTAGCTGCTTCAATGGCATGAAGTACATTTTTTGAATTTCCGGAAGTTGAGATCGCCAATAAGACATCTCCATTCTGACCAATAGCTTCCAGGTACCGGGAAAAAATAAAGTCGTAACCGTAGTCATTTCCAACACAACTAATGTGCGACGGATCAGAAATACTCAGCGCGGGAATCGCTCTTCTATCGTTGCGATATCTACCAGTTAACTCTTCTGCAAAATGCATGGCATCGCACATAGACCCGCCATTTCCGCACGAAATGATCTTCCCTCCCGAGTTGATTGCCGAAACCATTAAGTTTCCTGCATCCTGAATCAATTGGTGGTTTGCTGCGCTGTTAAATTTTTGCAAAATTTCAAGCGCTTCGTTAAAATGGTCTGCTATTTGTTTCATGCCTCTACAAATGGGATTGTTTGTCAAAAATAAATAATTATTGAGTGCAGTTACCATTTTGGATAAACTTGTTATATTTGAAAACCGGACTTGGCTCCTTAACATAAAAACAACTATGAAAAATATTCTACTTGCCATTCTAACCATTACTTTAGGATTCAGCGCATCTGCTCAGGATGACTGCTTCAAGAAGTTAGAAGATGCTTTTTCTAAAAGAGGTTCCTACACCGTTGCCGACGATATGCACAGAAACGTGATTGTTAGTTTTTTTACTCCTGAAGGAGTTGAATGCTTAACAGGTAAAGCTCGTGTTGAAAATGGATCAGTTGTTTCGGTATTTCTTCAATACGATGATGGAACTTACTACTTGTTGGAAAAGAAATTCTACAATTCAAAGAAAACAAGCCCGGTAGTTACAAATGGAATTTCTGAAATGATCTTCACGGTAGATGGTGAAAAATTCCGCGTAGTATTTATCGATAAATTAAAACCAAAAGCTAAATCATACAAACAGGCAGCTTTACCTGATGATTTATAGTCGAAAATAATTGAATTGAAATCCCCTCGGTTGAACCAAGGGGATTTTTTTATGCCAGAATATCTTTCTCTTCCAGGTTCAGAACTACAATGGAATAAGTGGTTCCGTTTTCTCCCAGTAAAATTTCCTTTGTTCCTTCCAATTGTTCGATCAGCGTATCAATCAGCACCAATCCAAAGGAAGAATCCCCGATCTGTTTTTTCCAAACGCCATTATCGAAGTAGGTAATCCGCAGATGATTCTCCCCTTCTCTTTGGATCTCAATCTGGATGCGGGCATTACCTGCATCATCAAAGGCGTGCTTCAAGGAATTTGAAACCAGCTCATTGACTAAGATCCCCACCGGAATCAGTGTTTTTAAGCCAATTTTTCCTACTTCGGTTTTTATCTCGTACTGAACTCCCCGCTCTGTAAAACTCAGGTTCATAATCTCGTGAATCAGTTCATCCAAATAATCCCCGATTCGGATCTGGGACAAATTTTCATTTTGATACAATTTTTGGTGGATCAGTGACATGGCCATGATGCGGTTGATAGATTCCTGGAACAATCCCCGGAACTCCGGGTTATTAACTTCCTTGCTCTGCATGCGCAAAAGGCTCACTACAATCTGCAGGTTGTTCTTCACCCGGTGATGAATTTCCCGAACCAAGGTCGTTTTCTCATCATTCTGCAACAGGATGCGCGTATTTTGTTCTTTGAGCTGATCGTAAGACTCTACAAGTTTATTTTCCGAATAGTGATTCACATTCAGGAATAGGTAAAACAAGTAATAATTCAATCCGAAACCCGAAACCATTTCGATTGCCAACGCCAACTTCTGGTAATGCGTGCGGGGACTGATAACTTCAATGTGAACATTTAAGGAGTAGAAAACGAAAAAGACAATAGCTGTTAACGAGACCATCAGCAAAACAAATCCCAAAACCCTTCCCAAACTAAAGAACGCCAGTGAAACTCCTGCCAGCATCCACAGTACATCTCCCAAATGCATGGAATGGTGAAAAAAAATCAGGTTGTAACTTGTGATCAGAACACCGCTGAGGGAGTAAATATAAAAAACCAGCGTGTAATTCTTTTTCAGCTTCACGATCACCAGGCAAAGCATGCTAATAAAAGTTCCTAAGGCCATAGTCAGAAAGTCCTCTATCGAATCGAAATAGTAGGTACATGCCAAAACAAAGAAGACAATTGAAAACATGAATGACATGCGGAGTGCCAGCTTCACCTTTAACTTTTCAAAGTAATTTTTCACCTCTTCAGGAATAGTAACACTTTCTGTTATATTCAATTGTCGTAGTAATTCTTGCTGACAATTTAACTAAATTTTCTTTCAATTGTATATGGTGGAGTCAAATCAAATTCCGTTAATTTTGCAGGTAATGAAACAAGTAGCATGGATCACAGGTGCTTCATCGGGAATCGGTGAGGAAATTTGCAAACAATTGGCGCAAAAAGGATTGAGATTGATCTTATCCAGCAGAAGCGAAGAGAAATTGCACGCATTGAAAAAGTCACTCCCAAACTCAGAGGAACATCTGATCATTCCGCTCGACCTGGAACATTCTGCAGATTTCCCGAATTTAGTAAAACAGGCATTGACAGAAACAAAACGCATTGACTACCTATACAACTGCGGCGGTTTGAGCCAGCGTGCTGAGGCTGGTGAAACTTCCCTCGAAGTCGACCGCCGGATTATGGAAATCAACTACTTTGGAACGATTGCGCTTACGAAAGCTGTTTTGCCGTATATGCAGGCTCAAAAATCCGGTCACATCATTGCTGTTTCAAGTATTGCAGGGAAATTTGGTTTTTATTTACGGTCGGCATACAGCGCCAGTAAACATGCTATCCAGGGATTTTTTGAGAGTTTGCTTTTGGAAGAAGCAAAGAATAACATTTCAGTTACGATCGCTTTTCCCGGAAAAATAAACACCCCAATTTCCATGAGCGCATTGGGAAAAGATGGTAAATCGCACGGTAAAATGGATCACAACCAGGAAACCGGAATGCCCGTAGAAACATGTGTTTCCATCCTCTTAAAAGCTGTTGAAAAGAAGAAAAAAGAAGTTTTGATTGGAAATAAAGAAATCAATGCGGTAACGCTTAAGCGTTTTTTTCCACGATTATTCTGGAAGATTATTGCGAAACAGAGCGCAACGTAGTCGTGCGATTAATCGCACGACTACTGGTGCTAAATAATTCCTTTCTCCATCAAAAACACAGCAACATTGGTTTCAATGCGTTTATTGATATTTGAAGTATCTCCTTTTTCAAAGGTATTTCCGGTAATTTTTTCGTAAAGTTCAATATAACGCTCGGTAATCGTGTCAACGAAAGAATCCGGCATGTCCGGCATTAGTTGTCCGTCCAATCCCTGGAAATCGTTTTCAATCAACCACTGACGAACAAATTCTTTGGAGAGCTGGCGTTGGTTTTCTCCTTTTGCCTGTCGCTCTTCGTAACCATCTGCATAGAAGTAACGGGAAGAATCCGGTGTATGAATCTCATCAATCAGGATCACTTCACCATCTCTAATCCCGAATTCATATTTCGTATCTACCAAAATCAAACCTCTTTCCGCCGCCATTTCCGTTCCTCTTTGGAATAAAGCACGCGTATATTCTTCCATTTTTTCGTAGACATCCTGCGCAACGATTCCATTTTTCAAAATATCTTCTCTTGAAATATCTTCGTCATGACCTTCGTCGGCCTTAGTAGCCGGAGTAATAATCGGTTCGGGGAAACGATCGTTCTCTTTCATTCCTTCCGGAAGAACAACTCCACACAACATTCTTTTACCTAAGGCATATTCCCTGGCAGAATGTCCGGCAAGGTACCCGCGAATCACCATTTCAACACGCACCGGTTCGCACGCATAACCAACAGCTACAGAAGGATCCGGCGCACCAATCAACCAATTTGGAACAATGTCGCGAGTTGCCTCTAAGAACATGGTTGCAACCTGGTTGAGTACCTGGCCTTTAAATGGAATTCCTTTTGGCAAAATGTGGTCGAAAGCAGAAATACGATCCGTTGCTACCATGACCATAATATCATTCTCAATAGTATAAACTTCACGCACCTTGCCTCTGTAAACATTCGTTTGCTTGGGAAATTTAAAATTGGTACTCGTAATTGTTTCGTTCAACATGATGCTCATAGTTATTTTTTTCTCGATTTCGATCTTTCCTCTTTTTCTTCTTCTTCCTTCTCAAAACGCTTAGCTTTCTCAATAGCTTCTGCTTTATCAAAGGCATCAATAATCCGTTTCACCAATGAGTGACGGATGACATCGCTTTGAGTTAATCGAATTATTTCAATTTCTTCGACCTCATTCAAAATATCCAATGCATAAGACAACCCTGATTTTTGACGATGTGGTAAATCCACCTGCGACATATCTCCCGTGATTACAAATTGTGCTGTTTGTCCCATCCTTGTCAGGAACATTTTCATTTGCATCACGGTAGCATTTTGAGCCTCATCCAGGATCACAAATGCTTTATCCAAAGTTCTACCCCGCATAAATGCCAAAGGAGCAATCTCAATGATTCCAAATTCAAGCATATCTGCCAGTTTTTCCGGCGGGATCATATCACGTAATGCATCGTACAAAGGCATTAAGTAAGGATCCAGCTTTTCCTTCAAATCTCCGGGAAGGAATCCCAGGTTTTCACCGGCTTCTACCGCAGGACGAGTCAAAACAATGCGTTTTACCTCTTTTGCTTTCAAGGCACGAACAGCTAAAGCCACCGCCGTATAAGTTTTACCGGTTCCGGCTGGACCAACGGCAAAAACCATATCGCTTTTGTTTACCGCTTGAACCAGTTTGCGCTGATTGAGTGTTTTTGCCTTGATCTTCACTCCTCCGTTACCATGAACAAGTGTTTCTGTTCCGTCAGACGAGAGCATAGCATCTCCATCATCGAGCATCAGGTTGTCGATATTGTTCTCCGTGAGGATGTTGTATTGGTGAAAATGAGCCAGGATCAATTCAAACTTGCGTTCAAATTCTTCCATGACTTCAGGGTCCCCTGCAATGGTCAGTTCATTTCCACGTGAATTGATCTTTAATTTTGGAAAAAAAGATCGAATGTGCTTCAGGTTGGAGTTGTTAACCCCAAATAGTTCAGCAACATTGGCGCCGTTTATTTCAATTTTCTTTTCTGTCAATGTGAATAAATCTTTTGTTTGTAAGTTCCGGTTGTATTATAACCCGTATTTTTGAAAACAAATTTAATTAATTTTCAACGGATATAGACCGATTTATCAAATGGGAATTATCACTTTGACAACTGATATGGGATTGACTGACTACTATGTAGCAGTTCTGAAGGGAAACTTATTCAAATTGGCCCCTCAAGTATCTGTTGTAGATATTACTCACCAGGTCCGTCCGTTCGATATTGCAGACGCCAGTTATTACATCCAGGCTTCATTCCGGGAGTTTCCGGAAGGCACCATCCATATTATCGGAGTAGACAGTGAACCCATCATTAATTCGAGTAATGGCGCTTACCCAAGTATCATGCTATTTAAGGGACATTACTTCATTTCGAATGACAACGGAGTCTTTGCATTGATCCTGAAAGATGAACAACCGGATGGTTTTTGGAGAATTGACAATGTACTTTCCAATCCGAAAGGACTTCGTTTTCCAGTAAAAAATATTTTTGTTCCGACAGCAGTTCGTATTCTTTCCGGAGAATCCCTGCTTGAAATCGGGTCGCCGGAATTAACCTGGCGCGTGGCGCATACCGTGAATGCTGTTATCGAAGAAAACCTGATCAAAGGTTCGATAGTTCATATTGACCATTACGGAAACGCTATTACCAATATTACCCGGGAAATATTCGACCGCTTTGAGGATGCTCCGTTTACGATCCTGTTTCGGAAACGTGAATACTACATCGACGAGATTTCCAGCACCTACAACGACGTAGCAGCAGGAGAACGCCTGGCTTTTTTCAACGATAATAACCTGCTTGAAATTGCCATCAATAAAGGTGCAACAGGAAATGGAGGCGGTGCAGACTCTTTGTTCGGATTACGAATCTATGACTTGGTCCGTGTTGAATTTACACCGCGCGGATCGGCAAAAACAATTGACTCTTTGTTTTGATGCCAAAACAAGTTCAAAAGGTTGAAATGTTCAAGTGTTCAATGAATGGACCGCTTTGATTATACTTAATCTCAATTTGAACTTTTGAACTTTTGAACTTTTGAACTTTTGAACTAAAAAAAATATGCTCACACGTATTGTTAAACTCACTTTCCAGGAAGAAAAAACAGCCGAGTTCCTGGCATTCTTTGACACGATCAACACGCGGGTAAGTACTTTCGAAAATTGCTACGGAATGCGTTTGATGCAGGATATTCAGCATCCGAATATTATTTTCACTTACAGTAACTGGAAAGACGAAAATGCGTTAAATACTTACCGGGATTCGGATTTATTTGGCGGGGTCTGGTCGACCATTAAACCCTGGTTTGGCGGAAAACCGGAAGCATGGAGCGTGAACACTTATTTTGAAGATGGTTCTTTTGAACCCAACCTTCTGCCCGAATAAACGTTTATAGCTACTCAAATAACGATTCACGGAAGTGAATAGAATTTAGACAGATTCTCAATATTGTTCTTATTTTTGCCGAAGTTAAATAGATATGAAAGCACTTTACTGGAAAGAGATCAGGAGTTTTTTAGGCTCAGTTATCGGATATATTTTCATTGTCATTTTCCTCGTGTTTACCGGAATAATGCTTTGGCTTGTTAGCGGTCCATCCAATTTAATGGAAGGCGATGAAGCTGATATGATTCCGTTTTTCAATGTTGCTCCCTACGTACTTTGTGTTCTGATCCCTGCGATCACCATGCGTATGATTGCGGAGGAACGCAAAACAGGAACCATCGAATTGCTCTTTACCCGTCCCATCACCGATTTTCAGATTATCGCTGCAAAATACCTTGCCGGCGTTACTTTACTCTTGATTTCACTGCTCCCAACCATGATTTACTATTACAGTATGGTGAGTCTTGGAGCAGATGCTTTTGATGAAAACGGTGTTGCAAAAACAGTTATTGATGAAGGTGCAACTTTCACATCCTATCTCGGACTCTTTTTATTGGGATCTTCTTTAATTGCAATCGGGATCTTTTCCTCAGCAATTACCAGTAATCAAATCGTTTCGTTTATCATAGCCATGTTCTTATGCTGGCTTTTTTACGATGGTTTTGAGCAATTGGGTTCATTCAACCTGATGGGCGATTTCGATATTGTATTCCAATATTTAGGGCTGACGTCGCATTACATCAGTATTAAAAAAGGGGTAATCGATACAAGCGACCTTATTTATTTTTTCGGGATGATTGCAATTTTCTTAGCTGCAACCCTAACAGTTGTTAAATCTTTGAAACGTTAATCCGATGGCTGAAAGTAATACCAAAATCAAGAAGTTCTACAACTGGCTCATACTTGCAATCATTGTTGGAGTTGTTGTATTCCTGAATATTATCGGAACCTTCCTTTACAAACGGATCGATATGACCGAAGACGAGCGGTATTCGCTTTCATCCGGATCTATTGAGTTCCTGGATAAAATGAGAGAAGACGGTGAAGACAACAATAAAGTCAACCGTTTGTATCTGAAGATCTACCTGGAAGGAAAGCTTCCTGCAGAGATCAAGCGCTTTCGAAACGCT
The DNA here is from genome assembly GCA_946479285.1 of uncultured Flavobacteriales bacterium. Next base: position 97,872 of record CAMLFH010000011.1, read on the forward strand.
ATCGAAGATAAATTGGCTGAATTCAAAGAAATTGCCGGTGACCGTATTGAATATGAATTCATAGATCCATTAGTAGGAACAGAAGCAGAACAAAACAGCTTATTCCAAATTCTCTACAACAAAGGAAACGGGATTATTCCTTTGGAAATCGTTTATCAAAAAGATGGTTCCCAAACACAAATGACGTTGTGGCCGGGAGCGGAAATCGAATACGAAGGTTTCACCAAGAATTATATTCAATTACTACCAGGATCGCCGCAAGGACAACCTGCACAATTGTCGAAAGAATTCTCGGAAACGACCATTCAAAATTCGATCAACAACCTGGAATACATGCTGATCTCGGCATTGAGAAGGACCATCCAGAAACAAAAACCACGCATTGCTTTCATTGGCGGCCACGGAGAATTGAGTTTTGCTGAAACCCAGCGTGTACGCTCATTATTGGAACCTTATTATTCGGTAGAAGACATTAATCTGAAAGATTCATTAAGAGCCTTGGATGGATTCACAGGAGTAATCATCGCTAGACCCCGAACAGCATATTCCGACAAAGACCTTTACATCCTGGATCAGTTTGTGATGCGTGGCGGAAGAATGATGTGTTTCTTTGATAAATTGACTTTCCCCCAGGATTCATTGAATCGAACAGGAATGGTCAGCACTTTGAGAACAAACCTGGGCTTAGACAAATTGCTTTTCGATTACGGAATCAAAACCGAGGACAACTATGTGATGGACGTACGCTGTTCACCGATCCAAACACCTTTCGCGAAACAAAGTTTGCTCCCATGGTTCTTTTACGTTGCCGCAACACCAACCAAACATCCGATTGCACGCAACATTGAACCGGTAATGCTTCGTTATGTTTCTCAAGTTCAATTAATTGAAGATGAAAGCAGAAGGAAAGTATCCCCTATTCTTACCAGCTCCACGAATTCACGTTTGAGTGGAATGGCTCCTTTGATCAGTCTGGCAATGCCGATGAACTATGGAAAAGTGCCGATTCTTGCGGACAATCCTACTTCTGAAAGCAACAAGGTTTGCCTGGCAGGAATATCAGAAGGAAAATTCGATTCTCATTTCAAAAACCGTCTTACGGAAGAATTTGCAAAGAACCCGGAATCAGGATTTTTGACAAGCAGCCGGGAAGAAGGAAAAGTATTGGTAGTTGCAAATGGTTCTTTCATTGCAAATTATTACGACTCTATGCCGGGTAAAGCAGGTAAAATGTTGTATCGTCCTATTTCATTCAATAACCTGCGCTACGATGAGGTAATGGCTCAAATGCGCATGCAGCCTTTGATCTACGGAAATCAGGAATTCTTCCAAAACATGGTCGATTACATGATGGGAGACAACTCGGTATTGGATATCCGAAGCAAGCAAATCGACATTCACCCTATTGATAAGGAAAAAATAAAAGATCAGCGTACTAAGTACATGTTAATCAACGTTGTTCTTCCTTCCTTGTTCATTATTTTATTAGCAATTTTATTATTCTACTTGCGTAGACGCCGTTACGCACGTTCTTAGTCATATGAAAAGAATTATCATCATCATTTTAGGAATCTCACTTTTGGTGGGATTGGGAATTTTCACTTCTCAACTGATCAGTAAAAAAGGAAAATCTGACGAGAACGTGGCGGCTTTCAACTTTAAAATCCAGGACACTGCATCCGTTAACAAGATCATCATTACAGAACCTAACGGAATGGAAATGACATTGATTCGCAGCGGAAACGGATGGACAGATGGGAAAGGCGAATGCGTTCAGCCTGTCCTGGTTTTTAATGTCCTGGAAGCTCTTCACAATGTTCAATTCAAAGGATATGTCCCTGAAAACTCTTTAAAAACAGTGATCAATCGTATTTCAAGCGTTGGTATCAAGGTTCAGTATTTCCAAAATGACGATTGGAGCAAGACCTGGTATATTGGAGGATCGACCTCTGACCACCATGGAACCTATATGCTGGTAGAATCAGAGGAAGCAGGAAAAAGTGACTTGCCGGTAATCGCAGAGATCAAAGGAATGAAAGGGATTATTGAACCCCGCTTCTTTGCAGATCCTCGCAAGTGGCAGTGTTCAGGAGTTTTCGCTTACCAAATGGATGAAATTTCAGAAGTGAATGTGAAATTCAATGGAAGGCCTGACAGGAGCTTTGAAGTACGAAAAATCAAGAATGAATACCTAGTGAAATACGGAGGCAAATACTTAACCAGCCTGGATACAAACATGGTTTATCGTTACTTATTGAATTACAAGCGCATTAACTTCGAAAACCCGAATTACGAATTAACTGACAAGCAAATAGACAGTGTAAAAAGAAGCAGACCTTTCTGTGAACTGAGACTTCGCACTACAAAAGGTGAAAAGAAACAATTGCGCATGTTCCGTATCAAAGCTACCGGTGAAACAGAAGGCGAAGTAGATGATTTTGGCGACAAAGCTGCTTACGATATTAACAGATTTTGGTGTGAACTGCCGGACGGACAGCTTGTTAAATGTCAATATTTTGTCTTTAACCCGCTAATCATGGGGCATATCTACTTCAATCCGAACAGGTACGCCAATCCTCCACAGAGTTAATATCTCGTTGAAAACTGCCGCGAAAGAGTTGGATTTTCAACCGCTCATCGCTTGAATAAATGGTATATTTGCTCTCGTAAATAACCAATCAGTATGAATTTTATCGTATCCAGTACGAATTTACTACGTCATCTTCAAAGCATCAGCGGTGTTTTAAGCACTAGTAATACTTTGCCGATCCTTGACAACTTCTTGTTCAATATTTCGGACAATCAATTAATCATTTCTGCTTCCGATTTGGAAACAACGATGCAGACAACGATGGAAGTTGAAGCAACCGATTCAGGAAAAGTGGCAATTCCCGCAAAAATGCTTTTGGATGTGTTGAAAAACCTTCCGGACCAGCCGTGTACTTTCAAGATCGACACTGCTACGTTCGGAGTCGAAATAGTTTACGATAACGGTAAATCAAAAATGGTTGGATTCAACGGTGAAGAGTTTCCAAAAACTCCGGCAATTGAAAACAGTACCAGCATTCGTATTTCCGGTGAAATTATTTCCAGCGCCATTAATAAAACACTTTTTGCTGCAGGAAATGACGATTTGCGTCCGGTAATGAGCGGTATGTACTGCCAGTTCAGTCCTTCCGATATTACATTCGTAGCAACAGATGCTCACAAATTGGTTAGATACCGCAGAACAGATGGTCAGGCAACTGGCGGATCTGCTTTCATCCTTCCGAAAAAGCCTTTGAACTTATTGAAGTCCAATTTGCGCGGTGATGAAGAAGTTCAGGTAGAATACACCGACTCAAATGCTATTTTCACCTTCAACGACATCGTTTTGATGTGCCGCCTGATTGATGGAAAATATCCGAACTACGAAGCAGTAATTCCAAAGGAAAATCCAAATATCCTGATCGTTGATCGTTTGCAGTTTTTAGGAGCTATCAAACGTGTTTCGATCTTTGCAAATAAAACGACGCACCAGGTAAAATTGAAAATTGCAGGAAGTGAGTTGAATATTTCAGCAGAAGATTTGGACTTCTCCAACGAAGCAAACGAGCGTTTGACTTGTAACTACGACGGAACCGATATCGAGATCGCATTCAACAGCCGTTTCTTAATGGAAATGTTGAATAACATCGATGCGCCGGAAGTAAAAATCGCAATGAGCGAACCAAGCCGCGCAGGTTTGTTGATGCCGAATACTTCAGACAACGAGCACGAAGATATCTTAATGCTGGTGATGCCGGTAATGATAAACAGATAATAATCAAGGTATTATAAACGTAGGGGCGCGATTAATCGCGCCCCTACGTTTTTTGGCACGAATTTTATTAGTCATCTAATTATAAAATTCAAAGTCATGAAAAATAGTTACTTCACATTCGCACTAGTACTTTTCACTTGTACACTCGCACATGCTTCTGAATTAGTTTTGCGAGTTAACAGAAAAGGACAATTTATGGTTAGCGCTTCTAATCAAACGCAGACAAACAATATCAACACCTACTCTTTTTACAATTTGTACAGTGGGAATACCCAGGTAAAAGTGGTTGAAAAAACGAGCGGTCAGGTGATATTCAAAAACAATCTGAACATTCCGGACAATACGCAATTGGTAGCTGAACTGGACCATTTTGGAAACCTTACTATTGTGGAAAGCAATCCAATGGGATACAGCAACGGTGGATGGAGCGGAAACGGAAATGTTGGAACTGTAAACTATGGTAATAACGGAAATGGGAATTACGGTGGAGGTTATTATGGCGGAGGTTATCAAAATAACCACTGCGGAACTTATCCGAACAGCCAGGGAGACGGTTACTATAATCAAGGTCAAAACACAAACAACATGTATTTCAACCAGTTTTTGAGCAGTTTGAAAACTGAAAGTTTTGACAGCAACCGTCTGCAAAATGCAAAAGTATACGCATCCAAGACAAATTTATCTGCAAACCAGATCAAGGACATTGCTGCAACATTTACTTTCGACAGCAATCGTTTAGACTGGGCGAAAGCAGCATACAGCAGCTGTTACGACAAAGGAAACTATTTCCTGTTGAGAGAAACTTTTACCTTCTCTTCCAGCTATAGCGACCTGCAGGATTACGTAAGCATTCAATAAGCAAACCCTCGTTTTGATCAACAGATCAAAATTTAAATCCAATACCAATCCGGAATGTCGAATCTCTTTAGGTTCGACATTCCTTTTTATATGCTGTAAAATTGACCAAAATTCACTATCTTTGATTCTCATAACTAGCTATATGAAAGAACAAAATTTAGCCGATTTAGAGGCTTTGTTTAATGAAAAACTAAAGCAGGATATTCGCATTGAGCCGAAAGACTGGATGCCGGATGCTTATAGAAAAACGTTAATCCGCCAGATTTCACAGCATGCACATTCTGAAATCGTGGGAATGCTTCCGGAAGGAAACTGGATCACACGTGCTCCGAATTTAAGACGCAAAGCTGTTTTATTGGCTAAAGTTCAGGATGAAGCTGGTCACGGACAATACTTGTACAGCGCCATGGAAACATTGGGTTATTCCCGTGAGCAAAGTATTGATGACATGCATACAGGCAAAGCAAAATACTCTTCCATTTTCAATTATCCAACGCTAACCTGGGCCGATATGGGCGCAGTTGGCTGGTTAGTTGATGGAGCAGCAATTATGAACCAGGTTCCCTTGTGCAGAACTTCCTATGGTCCGTATGCACGTGCGATGGTTCGTATCTGTAAAGAAGAATCATTCCACCAGCGACAAGGATTCGAAATCATGTGTACTTTGATGAAAGGTTCTGAAGATCAAAAAGCAATGGCACAGGATGCGTTCAACCGTTTTTGGTGGCCGGCTTTAATGATGTTCGGTCCAAGCGATGCAGAATCTACACATACACAGCAATCAATCGACTGGAAAATCAAAAGACATACCAACGACGAACTTCGTCAGATGTTTATTGACGCAACAGTTCCGCAGGCTGAATTAATCGGATTGACTATTCCGGATAAAGAAGTAAAGTGGAATGAAGAGCGTGGTCATTACGATTCAGGTGAAATCAACTGGGACGAATTCTGGCAGGTTGTTAGCGGAAACGGACCATGTAACGCTGAACGCATTGCAGCCAGAGTGAAGGCAAAAGAAGACGGAATGTGGGTTAGAGAAGCTGCGATGGCGCATGCTGAAAAGAAAAAAGCAAGAAAAGCATCTTAATAGTAAAAGAAATGGCAGGAACAGATTGGCCTTTATGGGAAGTTTTCATCCGAAGTAAAGTAGGTTTGAATCACAAACATGTAGGAAGCATACACGCTGCAGACGCAGAAATGGCAGTTGAAAACGCACGAGATGTATACACCAGACGGAGCGAAGGAATATCCATTTGGGTAGTTGAGTCTTCCCAGGTTTTCGCTTCAGACCCGTCGGATTCAGATGCATTATTCGAACCGGCTAACAGCAAAATTTACCGTCATCCTACTTTTTATGAAGTTCCGGATGGTGTTGGACACATGTAAGAGGATATCCCTTTATGAAAAACAATTTATTTACATATACATTACGCATTGCAGATGACAGTTTAATACTGGGACAGCGTCTTTCAGAATGGTGTGGCCACGGTCCGATCATTGAAGAAGATATTGCTATCTCTAACATTGCTCTGGATTTGATCGGACAAGCTACCAATCTATTGGAGTATGCCGCACAAGTGGAAGACAACGGACGAACTGCTGATGACCTCGCTTTTTTAAGATTTGAAAATCAATATCTGAATGCCCAGCTGATTGAACAAAAAAACGGTGATTTTGCTGTGACCATTGTTCGGCAGTGGATCTTTGATACGTTCAGAGTTCCGTTTTACGAAGCTTTGCAACGCTCAACCGACAAACAATTGGCGGCAATTGCTGAGAAATCATTGAAAGAAACGAAATACCACTGGAAACATTCCTCAGAATGGATTATCCGCATGGGTGACGGTACTGAAGAATCCAACAAACGGGTGAATGATGCGTTGAATTTACTTTGGAAATTTTCAGACGAGTTGTTCTACATGGACGATGTGGATCAGGAATTGATTTCACAGGGAATTGCAATCGACCTGGAAACTTTGCGGCCTGCTTTTAATGAGCGTGTTCAATATGTTTTACAGGAAGCAACACTTTCATTACCGGATTCCAAATGGAAACTGAGTGGTGGAAGACAAGGAAGACACACAGAGCACCTTGGTCATTTATTAGCAGAAATGCAGTACATGCAGCGTGCTTATCCAAATATGGAATGGTAGACGAAAGCACCATATGGCATTATTTAGAAGAAGTACCGGATCCTGAAGTTCCGGTACTTTCGGTTATTGACCTTGGGATCGTTCGCGCAGTAAAAGTTATTTCGGATAATGAAGTTGAAGTGACAATCACTCCTACCTATTCGGGCTGTCCGGCTATGAACTACATCGAAAAAAATATCGTCGAAGTTCTTACCGAAAAAGGGATTGAAATCATTCGTTTTCACACCGTTCTTTCTCCCGCATGGACAACAGACTGGATGAGTGAAGCCGGAAAAGAAAAGCTGCTGGCTTATGGAATTGCACCTCCTGTAAACGAAGTAGATAAACTCATTTTGTTTGGAGATGCTCCCGTTGTAAAATGTCCGCAATGTAATTCTGAAAATACCAGGATGCTTAGTCAATTTGGAAGTACAGCCTGCAAAGCCCTGTATCAGTGCAACGACTGCTTAGAACCATTCGATTATTTCAAATGTTTGAGATAAGTTCAAATTTCAACCGTTTTTACCAATGTGTTATTTGTAGGTTACGCTTCGTAACTGACAACATTCAACTAGTGCATTATCAAATATTTATTCTCTTAAATGCGTATATTTGCGCCGATTGATTAATCAACTACACATTTATGAAGGCGAAACATACCTATACGCAAGTTACCAGTTTGCTGTTGAGTGAGTTATCACACGACATCCTGTCAACACCTGCTGATCGCCAAATCCTTTCAATGCCTGGTTTACATTCCGGACTTAATTTTTTCACGATATGATCAGATTGAGTTTCCTCTTTTCATTCTTTTGCGTATTGTTTGAAGGATCTGCATTTGCCCAGCTTCCTGTTTCCGCACCTGCAGGAACAAATATATCTCTAAGTTCGCCAACTCCCTTTGCTTATGCCTTAACCGGAGGGGTGAATTATTCATATACCAATTCTTCCTGGCCGGTATTCAACACCAATTGCCACGCCATTTCTATCAACGATACTTTATTCAATGCCATAAACGGTTTCAATGCAACACCTTCAGGCGGCCCCTGCAGCGGGATGTCGAACCTGGTTTACAATGTCGGACTGTCAAATCTTGCTTCGGGAATTATTGTTTACACAGGAACAACCACTTACCGTTATCAAAACAATTCGAGTGTGTTTGTTGTAAATAATGCAATTCCGGTTCGGGCAACGATTGATTTTTCAGGTCCTGTGATCTACTATCCGAACAATACTTTTGTACTGCCGGTAACCGGGAATTTCTCCTATTCCGTACTTTTTGAAAGCTTTTCGCCAACAGATGCTCAGTATACAAGCGGGGCAGGAAACACCTGGACACCCTCAAAAACATTATTTAATAATATGATTACAGATGCGAACAATTCGATCTGTGTCAATTTCATCCCGGCCAACTTCACGCTAAATACGGTAGCCGCGACTACTGCTCCAGCAGGAATTATCTGCCAGGGAGGAAATATTCAACTAACAGGAGGTGGAACGGGAAATAACCTGACATTTAACTGGGCCGGACCGAATAGTTTCAGCAGCAGCAGTTCGAATGTGACAATCAATAATGCAAGTTCCAGTAATTCCGGAACATACTTTCTAACAGCAACAGATGATATCGGTTGTCCGAATACAGCACAATCGATTATTACCGTTCAACAACAACCTACGGCAACTGCCGGAGGGACTTCGGTAATCTGTGTAAACAGTTCGGCAACAGTTAGCGGAGCCACTTCTTCCAACGGAACAATTTCCTGGACACACAATGGAAGCGGATCACTTTCCAATGGAACTACATTAACACCAACTTACACACCATCTTCATTTGATGCAGGAAATACGGTAGTTTTAACACTTACCACCACCAGTAACAATTCCTGTGCACCAGCTTCTGCGCAAGCCATTTACAATGTAATTGTAGAAGGAAATCCAATTGCCACTGATGGCGCAACCAATGGCGTTTGTTCAACCACGAGTTTTACGGTAACCACCGCAACTGCTCAGTTCGGAACAATCAACTGGACTCATAACGGAAGCGGAACCCTGACAAATGCAAATACTCCATCACCAACGTATACTCCAAGTCCTTTGGATGATGGGAATACGGTTGTTTTGACGCTTACAGTGACCAGCACCAATTCCTGTGCGCCCGGAATTGCTCAAACATTTCATGTTCTGAATATTACTCCGCTTCCACAAGCTGTTTCCGGAGGAATTGCGAACATTTGTCAAAACAGTTCATTAGTGGTTACCGGGGCAATGGCCAATTACGGAACAATTAGCTGGGGTCACAACGGATCAGGAGTATTGACCAATCCTACAACAATCAATCCTACCTATACACCAAGTTCAGGAGATATAGGAAATATTGTAACGCTTACCATGACTGTTTCAAGCAATAATTCTTGTGGTCCTGCAACGGCAACAGCCGATTTCTCGATTACTGTTCAAGGCTTACCAACTGCCTCTGTTTCGAATATGTCTACCATTTGTTCGAATGCTACAGCAACAGTTTCAGGAGTTACTGCCTCCAACGGGAATATTTCCTGGACACATAACGGAAACGGATTTATCAGTAATTCAAACTCTTTAACACCTACATACACTCCATCTATTCTGGATGCAGGGAATACTATTTCACTAACCATAACGGTTTCAAGTAACAATTCCTGCGCTCCGGCATCGGTTGCGGCTATTTATTCGGTTAATGTCAATCATTTACCAACAGCTTCAGCGGGAAGTAACGTGACTATCTGTGAAAGTAATGCATACACTGTTCCGGGAGTATCTTTCAATTACGGTACCGCGAACTGGGTTCATAACGGTTCGGGTTCGCTAACAAACGGAACTACCAGTTCTCCTACTTACACTCCTGGTCCTGCTGATGCAGGAAATGTAGTCATGCTGACATTGAACGTAACCAGCAACAATGCATGTGCTCCAAATGTAACCAGTGTAAATTTCAGCTTAAGTATACAGCATGCACCAATTGCTCTAGCCGGTGGAAGTACCACCATTTGTGTTACCGCTTCAGCGCCTGTAACAGGAGCTACGGCAACTTACGGTACAATTAACTGGACACATAATGGTGGTGGAACTTTGACCAATCCAACAACTTTGGGACCTGTTTACCAACCTGTCGGATCTGATATTGGCAATAACATTACGCTTACTTTAACTGTTACAAGTATTAACAGTTGTGCTCCGCAAACGGCTTCGGCAGTGTATATCGTTCATATTGATCCGCTTCCTCTTGCACTTGCCGGAGGTTCGGCAACCATTTGTGCAAATGGCAGCGGAACGGTTTCAGGTGCAAGTGCATCAAATGGTTCCATCAACTGGACAGGAAACGGACTGGGTACGATTTCAGATCCCACGACAACTACTCCAACTTACTTCCCAACTTCCACTGAGATTGGGACTATTGTTACTTTAACGATGGAAGTGTCGAGTAATAATACTTGTATTCCGGCAAACAGCTCTGCAACCTACACATTTATCATCGATGGCCCGCCGTCCGTTCAGATAACGGATCCGATGGATACACTTTGTCCGGGGGCAACTAAGCATATTCAGGGAGTCACCACTCAATATGGAATATCTTCCTGGACCCATAATGGTACCGGAACCTTAATTGATGCGAACACGAATTCTCCCAGCTATACCGCAGGTCCCGGAGATTTAGGCAATACCGTTCTTTTAACACTTACTGTTAGCAGCAACAATGGATGTGCTCCTCAAATAGCTGTTTCAAGTATAGAAATTTATGTAAAAGCAAGTGCAAACATACCGAACATCAACCTGATTAATATGGTTCATGTGAAATGTTATAATGATCATACTGGTAGTGTGCTTCTAAATATAACCGGCGGAGCGCCACCTTATGCATTTCAATGGAATTCCGGTTCTACTACTCAAAACCTGACAAATATCGGTGCAGGTATTTATTATGTAGATATTACAGATAATCATGGTTGCTCGGCTACCGATACTTTCAAAATTAATCAACCCACCCAGCTGATTAGCAGCCCGATAGTTATTCCGGTAGATTGTTCGGGAATAACTGAGGGAAGTATTAGTGTTTCTGCATCAGGAGGTGTTGGACCCTATTTCTACTCCTGGCGTGATTTAGATATTGACGGTCAAACTGTTTCCGGAATTCCAGCCGGAAATTACAAGGTTACGATTAGTGATGCAAACGGATGTAAACTAACCGAAATAATCAGTTTGGGCACCAGCGGTTCACTAATAGTTGAAGCAACTCCGGATGCAATGAGTGTTAATATCGGAACTGAAATTCCATTTACCGTGACCGGTGCTGCCGGTTTTCAATGGACTCCATCACAATACCTATCTTGTGACGATTGCGAGAGCCCGGTGTGTATTCCTTCTACTTCAAATGATTATGTTGTCACCGGATCCAATCCGAATGGCTGCACAGGAACTGATACCGTACGCATTACGGTTTATGTGGATTGTCACAATTTGACACTTCCAAATGTGTTTTCACCAAACAATAGCGGCCCGGAAGCAAATAACACCTTTGGTTTAATTGGAACTCTCCCCTGTCTGGACACCTACCAATTATTGATCTTCAACCGTTGGGGAGAACAGGTTTTTGAAACACAATCTTCGGAACTTCTTTGGGACGGAACATTCAAGGGTAAACCTCAAAATTCAGGAGTTTATTTTTACCGTTTGGACATGAAACTGGTAAACGGTGAAGAAGTGAAAAAATCAGGTAACCTTACTTTAGTCAGATGATATGAGAAAGTTGACCGTTTACATATTCTTACTGACACAGGTGCTCGCAAAAAGTGCTTCTGCACAGGATACACATTTTGCCCAAACAGAATATGCACCAATGTTGTTGAATCCGGCATTAGCGGGAGCTTTCTCTCACATGCAGATCATTGCAAATTACCGCAATCAGTGGAACAGTATTGCCTCTCCTTATCAAACGATTGCAGCATCTTTTGATGTACGATTGCAGCGCAGGGATGCGGATAACAATAGTTTTCTTGCTTTGGGTTTCAACTTCTTCAATGATGTTGCCGGAGACCTGAAAGTGACCACCAACCAATTCAACCTGGATCTGGCTTACCACCTGAAAATGGGCCGATACAGTTTGTTAAGACTTGGTATTTACGGTGGAATGAACCAACGCGTGCTTGATCCGAACAGGGGAAACTGGGCTAGTCAATTTGATGGTGATGCAATCAATACCAGTATTGGAAGCGGAGAGAATTTCGGCTCTTACAATCATCTATTCATGGATGCGGGTGCGGGTATCGTTTATACTTTCAGAAGGATGAAATATTCGGTAAACAACAATATCAATAATAATGTGAATTGCGGATTAGCTGTTTATCATGCCAATCAACCGGCTTCTTCTTTTGTGAATATAGCAAATGACAAATTGGCAATGCGTATTTCGGGTTTCATCAATAGTTCTTTTAATATTCCGAATACTCAATTGGCTATACAACCAGCTGTTTATGTTCAACTGCAATCCAAATATTCGGAAGTAATGTTTGGAACATATCTGCGCTACAACATTCGTGAAGCATCCCATTTTACAGGATCTATCAAACCGGTTGCTGCTGCACTTGGCTTGTTCAGCCGTTACAAGGATGCTTTTGTGGCGAAAGGATATTTTCAATACCACCAGATTTCTGTTGGTATGGCTTATGATTTCAACCTTTCCCGCTTAACCCCGGTTTCAAAATCACGTGGTGGATTCGAGATTTTCCTGCGCTTCAATTTGGATGACCGTTTGAATAATCCTTCTCTTTGGTGACTTCGACTCCGCTCAGTCACCTTAAGTTCAAGAGTTGAAAAAGTTCAAAGGTTTAAACTTTTGACACCTTTTGAACTCTTTGAACATTCAAAATTTAGATCTGAAAATTGTATTTAAGAAGAATAAAAAAGGGTATCCGTAAAGATACCCCTCTATTGTATTGCTAAATTTTTCTTATCCTAAGAACGGATATTTGTAATCTGTTGGCGGAACGAATGTTTCTTTGATAGTTCGTGCAGAAACCCAGCGCAATAAGTTCATTGCTGCTCCAGCTTTATCATTCGTACCTGAACCTCTTGCACCTCCGAATGGCTGCTGACCAACAACAGCTCCGGTTGGCTTATCATTGATGTAGAAGTTTCCTGCTGCGTTTTCTAATGCTTTTGTTGCAGTTTGAATTGCATAACGGTCATTCGACATGATAGAACCTGTCAAAGCATACTCTGAAGTTTCATCCAATAATTTCAATGTAGCTTCAAATTCGTTTTCCGGGTAAACATAAATTGTAAGTACCGGTCCGAATATTTCCTCAACAATTGTTCTGAATTTCGGGTTTGTAGTTACGATAACCGTTGGATCAATAAAATATCCTTTCGATTTATCGTAAGATCCACCAACGATAATTTCTGCATCTGATTGTCCTTTGGCATAATCAATGAATCCCGAAATCTTATCAAAAGCACGCTCATCGATTACTGCATTGACAAAGTTTGAAGAATCTTCCGGAGAACCCATTTTAAATGATTTTACCTGATTAACCAAAATCTCTTTCACATCCGCCCACAAGTTGGAAGGAATGTAAGCACGTGAAGCCGCTGAACATTTTTGTCCCTGGAATTCAAATGCCCCACGAGAAAGTGCTGTTGCTACTTCTGCAGCGTTTGCACTTTTGTGAACCATCACAAAATCTTTACCTCCGGTTTCTCCAACAATACGCGGGTAAGCTTTGTAATTTTCAATATTGTTCCCGATTTCTTTCCACAAATGACGGAAAACGCCTGTAGAACCAGTAAAATGCAATCCTGCCAAATGTTTGTTTTTGAAGATCACATCTCCGGCAACAGGTCCGTCAACAGAGATCATATTGATTACTCCGTCAGGGACACCTGCCGCTTTGAATATTTCCATAATCACTTGTGCAGAATACATTTGAGATTCAGCCGGTTTCCAAACGATCACATTCCCCATCATTGCCGGTGCAGCACATAAGTTTGCAGCAATTGATGTGAAATTAAATGGTGTAAGTGCGAAAACGAATCCTTCCAACGGACGGTATTCCAATCTGTTCCACATTCCCGGTAATGATTCCGGCTGTTCTTTATAGATCTGAGTCAAATACTGAACGTTGAATCGGAAAAAATCGATCAGCTCACAAGCCGCATCAATTTCAGCCTGCATTACATTCTTGGACTGCCCCAGCATGGTTGCAGCATTCATTTTGTTTCTAAAAGGTCCGGCCAACAAATCAGCTGCTTTCAAAAAGATCGCTGCACGTTGTTCCCAAGGCAAATTCGCCCATTGTTCACGCGCATTCATTGCCGCATCAATCGCTTTTGAAACATGAGACGCGTCTCCGTAATTGAAATGTCCCAACACTTTCTGATGATCGTGCGGAGGCGACATTGGCTTTTTATTATTCGTTCTAACCAATTCGGAACCAATGTACATAGGCACATCGATTGGATCCTGGTTCAACATTTTTTTATATTCTGAGATCAGAGCTGTATGTTCAGCACTTCCGGGAACATACCCCTTTACCGGTTCGTTGATTGCTTTGGGAACCGTAAATAACGCGTTTGACATAGTATACTTTTTTGCATTACAAATGTACACATTCTGCGTTGAGTTCATGCATCAGATCGAAGTCGTATTATTGAACTTCCATGCTAAATTTCAAAGATTGTTCTTATGTTTGGGTTATCGTTATTTAAACACACTTATGAAGATCTTAGCAGCTACTATTCTTTTTACCGTTTGCTCTTGCTTTCTTTTGTTCGCACAATCGGTTAATCCGCACAAACAATGGGCACTACTCAATAAAGGAAGTGAAAAAGACCGCATTGAAGCTGCAAAAAAACTCAGTCTTTATTATCAGTCAGAATCCATTGATTCATTGAGAATTGTTGGCGAAACGCTTTTCTTCTACGGAATCGATAATCATTATCAACCGGCTATTGAATTCGGGAAAATCACTCTTTCAGAGTTTTACGTCATGAACGGACGCATAAACGACGGGATTGTGATGGCAAAATCAACACTTCCACTGCTTCAGGAACGTGGTGACATGGCTTTATTAAGTAATGTCTGTAGAATTATCGCATCCGGGTATCGGAAACTGGACGATGGAAATTCTTCCATGCTTTGGGCTAAAAAAGCAATTGCTTACAACAAAAGCAACGCGGAATCAACGGATAAAACCGAAGGCGTTATTTCTTTAGCTGAAGCCTATCTTCTGCAGAATAAAGAGAAATTATGCATCGAAACTTATGATGAGTATATTTCAAAAGCTTCAAAATCAAAAAACTACCGTGGTTTGAGTACCGCATATGCGCGTTTGGGAGACATTTACCGCATTTCCGAAAAGTTCAGTCTGGCAGAAAAGTTCTTCAGGCTTTCGTATCAAATGGCCCAAAAAACAAACCTGACTTCTCCAAAGGCTCACGCTTTAAATAACCTGGCGATCGTTTATTTCGAAAAAGGCGATACGACCAATGCCCGTCTTCATTTCCAAAAGGCACTGGAATTGAGACAATCTGTAAAAGATGTGAAATCGATTTCCGAAAGCCTCTACAACATGGGAGACTATTATTTCTACCAGGGACAATATCCCAAGGCACTGCAATGGTATCAGAAATCAACAGATTTAGCTCAAAAAAATGAACTTCTGAAGGAAGAAAAAGACGGTTTATTGGCGATTGCTCAGGTTTACAAAGAAATGAAACAGTTTGATGAGTCTACCAAACATTTGGAGAAAGCACTATCGATTTCAAGTGATCTGAAACTACAACAAAGTGCAGATGATGAAGATCTGACGAACTTACAACATGAAATCTGGCGCACAGACTTTGAGGAATACAAAACTGCAGAGATTAAAAAGGAAACTTCTTTTTGGAACTATGTGCTTTTGATTGTAGTGGCAACTCTTAGCATAACTACGATTCTATTACTGATCAAACTGAAAAAGGTGCAATCTGCAAAAATCGATTAATTATCTCTATGAAAGTTCAATTTGAATTAATTCAATTTTCCAGGGAAATTCAATTGAAAAACAGGAATATCCACTTTGAAAAGCTGATCTGTTTCCATATTCTTAAACGTGTAGAATCCGTGCATTGATCCCATTTCGGACTTCAATTCGCATCCACTGGTATATTGGTACAATTCTCCGGACTCCAAAGTAGGTTGTTGACCTACAACCCCCTCTCCACTTACGTGAATGGTAGGATTCAAAGAATCAAAAATAAACCAATCGCGGTGAAGCAATTGAACAGTAAATTGATTTTGATTTTCAATATCAATCCGGTAACTGAAGAAATAACTTGAGTCGGTAGTTTGTGAAACATCTGCCCGAAACTGAGTCGAAACCCGAATCAAAACTCCCTCCGTAAGCGCGGTTATCTGTGTCATACTTTTTTGCACTAGTGACGAAGAAAGTTAGTAACTTAAATCAAGACAGACAAATTTTTCACATTTTTTATTCAATAAAATTCACAAATATCTGTGATTTAGTAGATTTCCAAATTAAATGGATAATCCGGTGAACAGATGAAAGTCACTTGAAAAAGGTAGCCTTTAAGCCGAATAAAATTCTATTTTTGTATTCAAAATAAAACCAGAAATGACTCCAAAGTTTCATCCTTTAGTTGTTCAAGATGTCCGAAAGGAAACCGATGACACTGTTTCCATTGCTTTTGAAATCCCAACCGAACTGACAAATGATTACCAATTTGTTTCCGGTCAATATATTACTATCCGTAAAATCATTGACGGAGAAGAGTTGAGAAGATCTTATTCTATTTGTGCTACACCACAAGATGGTGAGTTACGGGTTGCTGTGAAGCGGGTTGAAGACGGTCGTTTTTCGTCCTGGGCAACAGCTGATCTGAAAATTGGAGAAACATTGGATGTAATGACTCCTAGCGGACATTTCCAATTGGTTCCTGAAATTTCTGCAACCAAAAACTATGCGCTTTTCGCAGCAGGGAGTGGAATTACACCAATCATTTCGATTGCAAAGACAATTCTAATGCATGAACCTATGAGTACGGTAACTTTGGTTTATGGCAATAAAGGGTTTTCAAGCATTATTTTCAGAGAGGAATTAGAGGCTTTAAAAAATAAATTCATCAACCGTTTTCAATTAATCCATGTCCTGAGCCGTGAAAGTTTAGGCAACCCACTGCAGAAAGGTCGTATTGATAAAGACAAAGTGGAATTGATTGGCAGAACGTTGCTTCGCGGAGAACACATTGATGCGGTTTACAGCTGTGGACCGGAAGAAATGATTCATGCGGTTAAAAATGCAATGATGGGATCAGGTGTTCCTGAAAGCAAAATTCATTTCGAATTATTCGGCACTAAAACGGAAGGTTCACAGGCAAAAATCGTTGTTCCGAAAGAACAGGATGTGTTGGCAAAAGTGACTATCATATTAGATGGCGATCGTATTGAAGTGGATTTGAATACCGCAGGGACATCCATCCTGGAAGCAGGTTATGAAGCCGGTGCAGATTTGCCATACGCTTGTAAAGGCGGTGTTTGCTGTACCTGTAAAGCCAAAATTTTGGAAGGAAGTGCAGTAATGGATGTGAATTACGCCTTAGAAAAAGATGAAGTGGAAGCCGGATATATTTTAACTTGCCAGGCGCATCCTACCTCAGAAAAATTAACAGTATCATTTGACGATTAATTATGGGTTTATTTTCCAAATTTAAGAAAGATTCCGGAGCAGGAAAAGCACGTTCAGGAATAGTGACAGTTGCAAAAAATGAGCGAATTACAGCTGTTGGAAGCCGCATTCATTTCGAAATTCCAGCTGATTTAAAAGATCTGTTTGCTTACGAACCCGGTCAATACATCAATGTGCACGTAACTTTGAACGGAACCAAGCACAGTCGTTCATATTCTATTTGCAGCGGACCGAATGAACAATATTTGGCGGTTGGCGTTAAAGCTATTGATAAAGGGCTTGTATCAAACTATTTGGTGAATGAACTAAAAGCCGGAGATCAGATCGAACTGGATTTCCCCATGGGGAATTTCAAACTGGATCAGAAGGCTCCAAATATTGTGTGTTTCGCTGCAGGAAGTGGAATTACACCTTTTATGTCTTTTGCAAAATCTTTGGGTTCAACCCAGAAAATGCGATTGATCTATGGGAATTCAAAAATGGATACAGCATTTTTTATGAATGAGATCCAGGGATTTCCAAACGTAAGTTCGACGTTTTTCTTCAGTCAGGAAAAAAATGAAGGCCACCAGGAAGGACGATTGGATAAGCATCACGTAAGTGAGTTGATCAAATCAGAGTTGACTCTTTTGAGAGCTGACGGGTTTTACATTTGTGGTCCGGAAGAAATGATCATGGGAATTCAGGAAGTACTGGGTATTTTCGGAATCGCAAAAGAGAAAATTCACTTCGAACTATTTACGACTCCTGTTTTAATGAAGCAGGAAGAAACAACTGTTGTTGGTACATTTAATGGTATTTCCCAGGTAAGTGCAATTTTAGACGGAGAAGTTCAGCGCATAGAATTAGCAACAAACGGGAAGAGTATATTGGATGCTCTTGATCAGTCGGGAATGGATGTTCCCTATTCCTGTAAAGGTGGTGTTTGCTGCACCTGCAAAGCAAAAATTATTGAAGGAAGTGCTCAAATGACTATCAATTACGCCTTGACGGATGAAGAAGTGAAAGAAGGATATATCCTAACTTGCCAGTCTCATCCAACCAGCGAAATTCTAAAATTGGATTTTGATGTCTAAAAATGTTTTGGTAATCGGTGCAAGTCGCGGTATTGGAAAAGAGCTGGTGAAACAGTTTGCTGCTGAAGACCTGGAAACATTTGGCTTTGCCCGAAGTTTACAAGACCATTCTGAAAATAATATCCATTACATTCACTTAGATCTTTTAAGTCCGACGATTAAATCGGATTTTGAAAAAGCTACCGAGCATATCGGTCCTATCGATTATTTGATTCACAATGCCGGGTTTATTGCGGTGAAACCATTTTTAGAGTTATCCCGGGAAGACATTCAAAATTGCTACCAGGTCAACGTGATGTCGGTAATGGAAATTACTCAAATTAGTCTTCCGAGAATGAAACGCGGCGGGCATATCGTTATGATTTCATCCATTGGCGGGTTCCAGGGAAGTTCCAAATTTCCGGGGCTGGCGGCATATTCTACATCAAAAGCGGCTTTGGTTTCACTGACCGAATTACTTGCTGAAGAATTCAAAAATTCAGGTATTTCCATCAATTGCTTGTGTTTAGGAGCAGTTCAGACAGAGATGATGGAAGAAGCTTTTCCCGGCTACATAGCTCCTCACAAACCTGATGAAATTGCTGAATTCATTGTTGATTTCACTTTAAACAGTGGGAAGTACTTTCATGGAAAGATTATTCCTGTGAGTGTTTCAAATCCTTAAAAAGAGATGCAATTAGCCCTAGCGCCTTTGCAGACATATACCGATTATCATTTCCGAAACGCACACCTTGCCGTATTCAAAGGAGTTGATAAATTTTATGCTCCCTATCTGAAAATGAACAACGACGGAACAATTAAAAATGCTCCGAAAATTGATATACTTCCAAAGAACAATCCTGAAATAGCCGTAATTCCTCAATTAATGGCTTGTGGTGAAGAGGAATTTGCCATCATGGCTGATTACATCGAATCCTTAGGGTATACCGAATTGAATTGGAATATGGGTTGTCCATATCCAATGGTCACAAATAAAAATTTAGGAGCCGGAATTTTAAACAAACCTTCCGAGATCTTTGAGCTTTTTGATAAGATCTTCCCCAAATTAAAAATGGGTTTAGGAATCAAGATGCGCATGGGACTGGAGAATACTGCGGAGATCCTGGAGATTTTACCTCGATTAAATGATTATCCATTGACGGAGATTATTATTCATGCTCGTTATGCAAAACAGCTGTATAATGGGACTTGTGATCACGAGCGTTTCCTGGAATGCATTTCTCTGACGAACCATCCATTAACTTATAACGGGGACATTGAAACAAAAGAGGACTTTGATGATCTACAATTAAAATTCAAAGGAATTGACCATTGGATGATAGGAAGAGGAGCGATGAAAAACCCAAGCTTATTTGAAGAACTTCAATTTGGGAACGTTGATTCAGGCGAGGTTTATCGCGAAAAAATGTCTCTCTTTTCAAGTCATTTAACGACCAGTCTTTTGGAATGTAATCCGGACAGAGGTTATGCATTGAGTAAGATGAAATCCTATTGGGAATATTTATCGGAGGGATTATCAGACGGAAAAAACTTGTACCGTAAATTAAAGAAAAGCAAATCAATAGAAGAGTTCAACGGATTCCTGGCTGAAATGCTTTAATAAGAAATGGATTCTCCTGCTCTTAAATAAGTTACGAAATTTGCATTTGTCACATAATCCTTTTTAGCCAGTTTTTCTACAAATCCTTTTCCAAGCTTTTGCTCATCATGTGTCGACAGAAATAATTTCGCTTCACAGTGTTTGTAAAGTATTTCCGCGTGTTTAATACCCAAATTTACGGTTCCTCCCAACCAAAAAGGTAAATGATAACGCGTGGTTGTAGTAATTAGAATATCCACTGTGGGAAGATTCATACTTCTTGCCCCATGTGGAGCAAACAAAACAGTTCCCTCTTCCGAATCAAAGAAGTAAGAGCTATGTACTAAGTCCAAAAATCTTCCGGGTTTATATTCTTTGATCGGGAAAGGAGCATTCTGCAAAGGGATCAATTGCTTAAAACGATTCCATTTCGAGATTTTTTTCAGTATACTTTCTTTAGCAATAATAGGAATAGAAGTATCGAATTGAAGCAAAGTTTCTTTATTACAATGATCTGTGAAGGAATTTGAAATGAATAAGTAATCTGCCTGTGGTAAACTTAAAACGGATGGCTGTGGACCTTGATGAAACTGTTCACTGAATAAACGATGTCCATCAATTTGAGAAGGAGTAAACCATGGATCAATCATAATTTTGAGTCCATTTAATTCCCACAACCAGGAACAATCGTCGTTCAATTTTTGGAATTTCATAGCAATAAAAATAGCAGTTTACGGGAATATTCTAAAAAAAGAGGCATAAAAAAAGCCCTTACCAGTAATACTGATAAGGGCTTTTATAAAAGTGGCATCGACT
>CAMLFH010000012.1 GCA_946479285.1 uncultured Flavobacteriales bacterium
TGGATCTGATCAATGTGGTACCGAATCCTTACTATGCGTTCTCGGAATACGAGCGTAACAGAATCGATACTCGTGTGAAGATTGTAAACTTGCCGGATCAGTGTACAGTAACTATTTACAATGTAAGTGGTAAGATGATCCGTCAGTTCAAGAAAGACAATGAGATCACATTTATCGATTGGGATTTAAAGAACACGATTGGAGTTCCGATTGCAAGCGGTGTTTATTTGATCCATGTCGAAGTTCCTGGTATCGGTGAACGTATTGTGAAGTTCTTCGGAGGAATGCGTCAGGTCGATCTTGAAACAATTTAATTCATTCTGTTAAGTAAAACGTATGAAATCGATTAATAAAATTATAAGATATACAGCGGTTGCTGGAGTAGTGATGAGCTGCTCCAGTGCATTCGCTGGGAACGAAGATCGTATCGGATCTGCAGGAGCTACGCAATTATTGGTAAATCCGTGGGCTAGAAGTATTGGTATGGGAGATGCAGGTATATCCCATGTTAACGGACTAGAGGCTACATTTACAAACATTGCAGGTTTAGCATTTACTGATAAGACACAGATTAAGTTCAACCGTACAAACTGGATGGGGAGCGCGGGAATTGCTTTGAATGCTGCGGGTATCGCTCAGCGAATCACTCCGTCAACTGTTATTGCAGTTTCTATTCAATCTATGAACTTTGGTGATATTGATATTACTACAGTTGAATTGCCGGATGCAACCATGGGAACATTTTCACCTCGTATGAACGTGTTTAATGTTGGTTTTGCACACAGCTTTTCATCAAGTATTTATGGAGGAGTAAACTTCAAAGTAATTTCTGAAAGTATTTCTAATTTAAGAGCAAATGGTATTGCTTTTGACGCAGGTATCCGATACGTAACAGGTGAACAAGACCAAATCAAATTTGGTATCGCACTTAAGAACGTAGGTCCTGTAATGAGATATAAAGGAGATGGTCTATCCGATCAGGTGACTTCCCTGGCAAGTGGTAATCTTTCTACTTTGGAGCAGCGTTCTGCAACATTTGAATTGCCTTCATTGTTAAACATCGGGGCATCTTATGACTTCAATTTTAACGAGATGAATAAGTTGATCGTAGCAGCTGCTTTTACAGCAAACTCTTTCCAAAAAGACCAGTACCGTTTAGGTTTGGACTACGGATTGACAATCAGCAAGGCTGCATTTAATATTCGTGCAGGATACATCGTTGAGAAAGGTATCTTCAAAACGGAAAACCGTTCAAATGCACTAACTGGTTTTACAGCTGGTTTCTCTGCTGACGCTTTAGTTGGTAAGAAAAAATCTGCTTTGGGATTGGAATATGCAATGAGATTGGCAGGCCAGTTTGGAGTTATCCATACATTTGGTGCTACAATCAGCTTGAAGTAAGTTTATTGGATTCCTGAAAGGGAAAACACAATAAAAAAGTCCTCAGAAATTTCTGAGGACTTTTTTTTGTCTCATTCATTCGGGATCCGCTTACTCCCTTATTCTGACATTAGAATAAACAAAGTGAGCAGTTCATAAATATTTGACCTGATTCGGGGTTAAAATCAGTTTTAAACACCAACCATTTTTCAGAAGTAAACGTTTTTAATTAAACAGGAAACTACCAATTCAAGATCAGTCTACCGGGAACTGTTAATGTGGTAATAACAAGTTTACTATTTAAAAAATGAGTTATGAAACGAACAATTAACTACTTATCACTCGTAGTCATGATGTGTTTTGTTGGTCAGGCCAATGCATACGATCATGATTTCGGGAAAAGTGGGAAAAAGGCCGGTAAGCCAAAACCCACTGTTACAACAAAGGCTGCTACTTGCGCACCTGCAAACTACCGCAAAACAATGGATTTTAATGACGTGAGTTGTCAGTTGGAAACTGGCGGTCTCTTGTTTATGGATCGTGCAAATGGATTAGCTACTTACACAGTTCCCAAAAGGAAAGGAAATGAAACGGTTGTAACGACTATTTACGCAGGTGCCCTTTGGATGGGGGGCGTAGATACGAACGGTTTGCTAAAGATAGCGGCCGTTAAATTTCGCGAGGGAAATGATTTCTGGCCCGGACCTTTAAGTGCTGATTTAACAACCGGAAATTTTAATCCTTCAGTTCCGCAAGGCGATAATGCAACCCGTGCTCATAATTTGGGCACAATTGATTCTGATCAGTGTCTATTGTTTGACAATATTTTTACTGTTTCAAAAGCTGGCGTTGTTCAATTCGTTATCTGGAGCGAATGCACAACAGGTGATTGTGTGGCCCCGTCTAATGAAATAATGGCACAGATCAATGCATGGCCGGGGAATGGAAAACCCGGGCATGGGCAGGATCAGTTTTTAGCACCGTTTTATGATGTGAATGATGATACGTTTTATGAGCCTGAAGAAGGTGACTACCCCTGGTATGATGACATCTTAGGTCGTGATGATGTTGAATGTGGTGCAGACAGACGCGTTACTTTGTTTGGTGACATGACACACTGGTGGGTTTTCAACGATCAGGGAAATATCCATACAGAATCACAGGGAGATCCAATTGGAATGGAAATTCATGCTCAGGCTTTTGCTTTTGCAACGGATGACGAGATCAATAAAATGACGTTCTATAATTACGAATTAATCAACCGTGGTACACAGACATTATACAATACTTATTTCTCTCAATACGTTGATGCGGATTTAGGGAACTACAACGATGACTATGCGGGTTGTGACGTTACACGCGGACTAAGCTACATGTACAACGGTGACCTGAATGATGAACCAAACTCAGGACGTCCCGGATTTGGGGCAAATCCTCCTGCAATTGGAGTTGACTTTTTTGAAGGACCTTATCAGGATGCTGATGGATCAGATAACCCCGGGCCTGTTTTTGATTCTATTACTAAACAATGGATTGTTCCAACGGTAGCAGATGCGCTTGCCGATAAAGGGATTGTCTACAGAGGTTTGGGAATCGGTTACGGAGACGACATTGTAGATAATGAGCGTTATGGAATGCGTAATTTTACTATTTATAATAGTGGCGGGGCGGAACCGCAAAAGGACCCAACATCTGCTTCCCAGTTTTATAATTACATGCAGGGATTGTGGCGATTTGGAGATCAGTTGTATTATGGAGGAACCGGATATCCGGGATTGCCATGTGTGACAGGCATACCTACTAATTACATGTTCCCGGCAGATTCGGATTCATTGGATTGGGGTACTGAAGGAGTTGATCCTGGATTTGACTGGTCAGAGTATGCTCCCTGTGGAAATGGGTCTACATCAAATCCATCTGGTGACCGCCGTTTTGTTCAGTCTGCTGGTCCATTTACACTGCGTCCAGGGGCTGTAAACAACATCACTGTTGGGATTGTATATGCAAGAAGTTTTGAAGGACAAATTTTCTCTTCAGTAAATTCCTTGAAGACAGCTGATACAAAAGCACAGGCTTTGTTCGACAACTGTTTCCGTATATTGGAACCACCTGCTGCACCGGTAGTGACTATCCAGGAAATGGGGAATGAGTTGATCATTATGCTGGATAACCCGAAAGGCTCGAACAATTACCGGGAGAAGTATATCGAAGAAGATAAGATCGATATTGTTGACCCGAATGGAGCTGGTGATACCTTACCGAATGGAGACCCGGTTATTTACGATAAAAATTATCGTTTTGAAGGATACCAAATCTATCAGTTGAAAAATGCCCAGGTGGGTATTACTGATTTGGATGATGAGACAGTGGCTCGTCTGGTTGCACAATGCGATATTAAAAATGGAGTGAAGCGTCTGATCAATTTTGAAAAAGATGAAGAAATGGCTGGCTATTCTTTCCCGGTAGAAAAAGTAAAAGGCACGGATCAGGGAATTAAGCATACTTTCCGAGTAACAGAGGATCAATTTGCCCAGGGAGATCGTAAATTGGTAAACTTTAAAACATATTACTATATCGCAGTTGCTTATGGTTATAACAGCTATAAGCCATACGATCCAAGCGATCCTCAATCCTTAGATGGTCAGAAGAAACCCTATTTGCGTTCACGTATCAATGCTGATGGTACAACTCTACAGGGAATTCCTGCCATTCCACATCATGTAGGCCCTGAATTAGGTGGCTCTCAGGCAAATTCTGTTTACGGACAAACTCCTCGTATCACACGCCTGGACGGAACCGGAAACGGAGGGAGAGAATTGCAGTTGACAACAGCATCCGAGAATTCGATTGTTTCAAATGGATTTTTGGACGAATTGGAATACGATTACAATGGTGGACCAATCAATGTAAAAGTCATTGACCCTTTAAATGTAGTAGGTGGATATTTTGAGTGTAAATTCCACGATTATGTCGGACTTTCAGGAAATGGAACGGCTCTTAGTGAATACAAAGGAATTGATACCGCAAGCTGGACAGTCTATCATTACGATAAGAAAGGCGGAGATTTAATTGATCAAATCACATCTACGGCTACTATTAACCAGCGGAATGAACAGGTTATTATGGTACCGCGGTGGGGTGTTTCGATAGAAATTGTCCAGGAAAAATATTATTTTCCTTCTGCAATAGCGTCTTCTGTTCATTTGTACGCAGATCCATTGTCAGCGAGCATGTCTTACACCGATTCCACGAAGCAATGGCTGGATTTCGTAAAAGATGACGGATCCTATACACCAAGGAACTGGATCAGATCCGGAAATAATAATCCGCAGCCGGCAGAATGTAATCTGGGGCTAGGTACTGGAAATCCTTGTTTGTATCCGGATGAGATCGGAAAGGATCCGAAGGAACAATACAACAAATTGCTTGGCGGAGGAATTGGTCCGCATAAACTGACAGGTTATCAGGGTGCTTTTATGCCGTTGGCCTATCCGTCTTCTTATGCCGGGGTTTCACAGGTACGTACGAATGCATCCATTAAATATCTGCCAAGTGTGGATATTGTGATCACATCAGACCCGTCTAAATGGACGCGTTGTGCGGTAATTGAATTGGGACGTGATGCCGCGCTTAACCAGAATGGCGGAGAACCGGGGAAACTGCGTGCAGCACCTTCCTTAAACAAGGATTGGCAACCTGACGGATCCGGAACAACAGGAATGAGCTGGTTCCCGGGTTATGCCATTGATCTGGAAACAGGAGCACGTTTACACATGGCTTTCGGAGAGAACTCCTTCTTAGGAGGAGACAGGGGAGCAGATATGAGATGGAATCCGTCAGACAGACAAGTGGATGAAAACGGTCTTACTGTATTCGGAGGTAACCAGCCGATCTGGGTATTTGGAGTAGACATCAACGGTGAGGGTTGTCCTTACTACGATGGCGCGAACACTTGGGTTTACGATCAGTACCAAATTGGTACCTCTACAGCTTACAAGAAAGTGTTTACAAGCTTGATGTGGATCGCAAACACGGTTACAGCATCCGGGCATGATTTCATGGAATCAGATGTTCGTTTGAAAGTACGCGTAAACAAGCAGTATGCAGATTTTACGGCTACCGGGGATAACGGCGGTCGTCCGATGTACGGTTGGTCAATGGATGATCTGCAGACAACAACTGCGAGCAGAGACGTATTGGCATCGGCTCTGGATCTGATCAATGTGGTACCGAACCCTTACTATGCGTTTTCAGAGTACGAACGAAACAGAATCGATACTCGTGTGAAGATTGTAAACTTGCCGGATCAGTGTACAGTAACTATTTACAATGTAAGTGGTAAGCTGATCCGTCAGTACAAGAAAGACAATGAGATCACTTTCATCGATTGGGATTTAAAGAATACCATTGGAGTTCCGATTGCAAGCGGTGTTTATTTGATCCATGTCGAAGTTCCGGGTATTGGAGAGCGTATTGTGAAGTTTTTCGGAGGAATGCGACAGGTTGATTTGGAAACAATTTAACCGGTACACACCTTGTTTTCAGCTACAGGTTTAGTTGAAAACTCACTTTGAATTGCGTATTTAGCAATAAAAACAACTCAAAATACCAAAAAAGGGGTTGTTTCGATAGATAAAAAAACATATATTTGTTTTAACAGGAGAGTCCATTGGGCTCTCTTGTTGTTATTTATAGCTCATAACAAAGTAAAAATTATGTCAGATTTCGCTTATTATACAGAAGAAGGACTTAAGAAGTTGAAGGATGAACTGCACGAGATGAAAACAGTGCAGCGACCACGTATATCAGAACAAATTGCAGAAGCACGGGATAAAGGTGATTTATCCGAGAATGCAGAATATGATGCAGCGAAAGAGGCACAGGGATTATTGGAGATGAAAATTTCTAAAATGGAAACATTGGTTTCCAAAGCAAGAATCATTGATAATACTTTAATAGATAATTCCAAGGTCTTCATCTTATCACGTGTTAAGATTAAAAACGTGAATAACAATATGGAGATGGAATACACCCTTGTTGCAGAAAGCGAAGCTGACCTGAAAGAGAAAAAAATATCTATCGATTCTCCAATCGGGAAAGGACTTTTGGGTAAAAAAGTTGGAGATATTGCAGACGTAACAACACCAAACGGAGTTATTAAGTTTGAAGTAATGGATATTGCTCGCTAATGGCTACGATCTTTTCAAAAATAATCTCAGGAGAAATTCCGTCTCACAAGATTGCAGAGAATGATGATTTTCTGGCATTTCTGGACGTTATGCCACTGAGAAGAGGACATGCTTTGGTGATCCCCAAAAAGGAAACCGATTATATTTTTGACATGGATGATGCAGAACTAGCTGCGATGATGATTTTCGCTAAATCAGTATCTCATAAGATCAAAAAAGTATTTCCTTGCCGCAAAATTGGCGTTACCGTTATTGGTTTGGAAGTACCTCATGCACACATTCATCTGATTCCGATTAATGGAATTGCAGATATGAATTTTTCCCAGGAAAAACTGACTTTAAGCCAGGACGAATTGGCTCAGATTGCACAAGATATTCGAAATGCATAGAATTTATTTAAGCAGGACAAGTAGCTGTTTATTTGTTCTGCTTCTTTTTTTGTCTTTTTCTTGTTCTGAATCTAAAAAAACAACCCATATTCTTTTCGTTGGAAACAGTTATACCTATCGGAATAACATGCCCGGATTGTTTGAGAGAATTGCTCAATCCAAAGGTGAGCAGGTCGAGGTTTCTCATATTACTAGGGGGAAGTATACTTTTTATCTTCATTCGAAACGGAAAAAACTTTTCCGCGCTCTGAATAACCAGGAATGGGATGTCATCGTACTGCAAGGATCTTCCAGGGATATGTTGAGAGATTCCGCTCGCTTCAATAAACGAACTTATCCCGCTTTGGACAAGATGCTTGGGATGATCGAAAAGCGTCAAAAGGAAGCGAAAGTATTTTTCTACATGACTTGGCCTTATCGCAAAGGTGACCCCCAAACAGAACGCTTTTCAAATCCCGATTCCATGCTGAGAGCAATTGCTGAAGGATACGATAATTTACGGAATAGGTACAAAATTCCGGTTATTCCCGTAGGAAAAGTCTGGAGAAGTTATGTACTGACTTATCCGGAATCGAAATTATACCTGAGAGATAATTCTCATCCTACTTACCAGGGGTCGTATTTGGTAGCATGCACCATGTATTCCGCCATTTATGGAAAGAGTCCGCAGGGAGCAGATAACCTGGCAATCCGGGATCAGGAAGAATCACGCCGCATTCAGCAATTTGTGGGAAAAGAATACCTCAAACCTGAATTTCAATTTTACTTGAAGATAGAATGAGAAGCAGAAATTGATCCGTAGTGATTAGTCGCGACTGATCACTACCGTTTTGTTCTCATTTTTAATTCTTATTTGCCCTGGTTTCCTTTCTTCACTTTATTTGAAACAGTTACGCGCTTCTTTAATGTAAAGTTGTTGCAGTTCTGTCTCATGTGTAAAGTCACCGTATAAGTGCCGGATGTTTTATAATAGTGCTTTGGATTCTTCTTTGTGGAAGTAATTCCATCACCGAAATCCCAATAGTAATCACCCTTATCATTTGTTTGATTGGTGAATTGTGCGGACAACCAGGTTTCCTTCACCTTGAAATCCAGCACCGGGGTTTCTTTGATATTGAAGATCCGGGTTTGATTCAATTTGTAGAGATTCAGATTTTTCAGGACCACATTTGCGGCTGCTTGTTCAATGACTTTCCAATAAGTACTGTCTACTCTTTTAGGAGCAGTTCCTCCAACAGGAGATTCTTTGAAAATGGAAGTAAATGCCGTACAGGCAGCGGTGAAACTTCCTAAAGCATTCGGGTGGTACCTGTCTGTGAAATACAGATCAATATCCGGATTCATTTCGCGAATGTTCTTCCAAACAGCTCCAACCGGAATTACCGGGTAATGAAGCGTGTCACTCATCATCATGTAACCATTCCAGATCCGTTGCTGCATTTTGAAATAAGTGTCATTTGCTTCCTGTTCAGGATAGCCTTTTTCATAGCCCCAGGTCATGTAGAAATAGATCTGTGCACAAGGACTTGTTTTGTGAATACTATCGATCAGGATTTTTGCATAAGGAATGGATTCTTTCAGGATCACAGAACTGTCTTCCGCGAATTCCCGGGAGAATCCCTGGATCAATACATAATCCCATTTCCGGGTTTTCATCTTCAGATACGTACTTGGTCGTTCGCTGTGTGCTTTCAACGTACTTCCGCTTACAGCAATGGAATCTGCGTAAACATTCTTTCCTTTCGACTTTGCCAGGTGCTCAAAGATTTTAGGCATATTGTTCATATGCGTAAAACTATTCCCGATAAACAGCACGTTTGTTGGCTGTTGTGCAAAAGTTATTCCGGTGATTAAGGAGAAAAGGAGAACTAATTTATTCATTACGAAGTTTTTTTCGTCGTTTAGGATAGAAAATACCGAATACCTTGTAATACAACTCTGTTAACGGTTCGATGTACTTCACCATGAATACGAACACTGTTATAAAGAACGCGGAAATCGCTGCTGCCTGCCATGGGTTAAACTGACGGTGATACCACGGCTCAGGATCAAGTCCTATGCCAATAATTCCTGCATAGAGAATAATTACGTGAACAATGTAAACCGGGAACGTAGTTTGTCCCATTTTCAGGAACAATGGAGCCTTGATATTAAAGTTTGCATCAACCAGCATCAGAGTTCCCAATAATATGGCAACCTGCCCCAGTCTTGCGAAACCGGTAGTGTTGTTCTCAAAACAGCCATATCCGCCAAGCCAGTTCGTTAACTGATCAATTTCATGGAAAAGCGTTTGTCCTGCAATGTTGAAGATTAATCCGATTACAATGAATGTTACTCCAAACCACCAAATGCGCACATTCCGCTCGTAGTGCCTGATGATCGCTCCGATCATTCCACCCATCAATACATAGCCCGAATAACGAACGAAGCTGAAGTCGGAGAATTCTCCGTACATCATATTTTGCACAAACTTAGGCGCACCCTGCGGAATGAAATAGTGTGGATCTTTGATCGTTTTGATTCCTTCTGAAACACCATAAAGTTTGATGTGTTCTTTCATGTAACCGTAGATGACGAAAATAATCAGCGCAGCTACCAGGTAATAGAGGTAAAGCGGGCCTTTTCTGATGATCTTGAAAATTCCATAGACCAGTAAAAGGAAGAAAATCCCGAATCCGATGGATTGCAATACATGGAATGCCTGGAACCAGCTGAAATGATAGGTAAAAATATATGCTTTCGATCCCCAGGCTGTTGGTGCAAAAGGAACTAGGACATCGTGAAACCAGGAACCGATCAGATCCAGGAAATTGGCATTTTTCAATTTTCCATAAGCTTCCCAGCCGTATCCGGTATCGCGGAAAAATGTAATGAAATCAAATTGGATGAAATACCCCCAGAAAAGGAGCATTCTTACCCGGCCAAATCCTTTTTTGACACGCTCGTTCCCAAGAAAAGGTTCACTGGTATTTTTACTGAGAAGGTAAACAAATACAACTCCTGTTACAGCAAAGAAAAGCGGAGATGTAAGTCCGTGCAGGTTGTGCCAGAAACTAAAGAGCCAATTGTTGTCATCGCGGTATTTGTCAGCAAGCGCCGAACCCGTGAAATGACCTTCAAGCATCATCAAAATGGCTATCGAACGAGCCATGTCTATAAACTTCAATCTTGGACGGGCCGCTAGTGGCAACTCACCATTTTCTACTGTCATAGTTTGGATTTACGAGCAAAGATACATTTTATAACTATTCAATTC
The DNA here is from genome assembly GCA_946479285.1 of uncultured Flavobacteriales bacterium. The sequence continues at coordinate 10,215 of CAMLFH010000012.1, forward strand.
AAGCTTTTGCTATTTAGGGGTCTCTCCCAGAAGCATCAAACGAATAGGTGAGGTGTAGCCCTCAAAGTAAATAAGAATCGGGAAGGAAAAAATCCCGTCCGGAAGTTTTTGAGCTGTGGTGGCTTTCACCAATAGATTCCCTTTTGATGGAATGGAATTGTTGAATGTGAAATTAACCAGGTCGCCTTCCGTTTTGATAGCGCTTATTTTCAGGCTTTTTTCGTGATTGTTGTGAATGGAGAATTGAAAAGCAGTTTCCCCCTGTTGAATTTTACCAAGTGTAATTACATTGGGAACACAATCAACGAAGAAGAAAATAGAATCGGTTTCCAGGTAACTCACGCTTTGGATTTCAATTTTTCGTTCTCTGGCAGCTGCCCTGGAGAAAACGGAGTTCTTCACATCATTCACGTTGTCACTGGTAATTTGGTTTGCAGTGTATTCCCCGTAGGGAACACCAACCAATTCCAATTTCCCGCCGTTTGGTGAATTTCCATCCAGATACGGAGCAAAAACACCGTTGTCATACCCTCTCAGGTAATTTCCAAGCGACATAATCCGGCGTTGAGTCAAAGCCACGTTGTATTCTGTTTTTGCCAATGGAGAAGCAAAACCGCGGATATTCAAACGAATCTGAAAACCTTTTTGCAATTCTTCCAGCAAAAGACCTTGGAACAAAACCAGGTCTTTCACTCCTTGTTCTACAAATTCAAGGAAAAAGCTCTCGATATCTTCTTCTGCCTCCACAATCTTTTCTCCACTCAATCCTTTCGAATATTCTTTCCGGTATTCGGGAAGCATGGCAATGTAATCGTTGTAACTGCTGATGTAATTGACTTTGGTGGTCGTTTCTCGGGAACGCGGATCCGGAATATCGTTGTGGAAGTAAAGCGTAACCGGAAGTCGTTTGTTCAATTCTGCCAGTGTTTCTTTTTTCGTTTCCGGTACAATGATTCGCGGATGTTTGTAGCCAAAAATATCACTGCAGCAAGTTGGGTTCTTTACATATTGAACTCCGAGTCTGTTACTGGAAATGTACATACTGTCGCGATCTTCGAAATAGTAAATGTCATTTGCCGCACTATTGATCGGTAAACCTAAGTTTTGCGGAGCTTCCCAGCGGCCGTTCTTTAATTCGATGTAAAAGGCATCGTATCCGCCAAAACCGTCAAACCAGGAAGAAGAAAAGTATAACCGTTTTTTCTCCGCATTATAGAACGGGCTGATATCATTGTCTAAAGAATTAGCCGCATTTAAAGCTCTTACTTTCGAGAATTGATTTCCATTGTTTTTGATTACGGAGTAATAAAGGTCCATTCCGCCTTTTCCGTCTTCGCGATTGGAGGAAAAGATCAGCCATTCTTCGTTTTCAATGACAGCAATGGCCGGAGTGGTATTGTTTGTCCCGGGTTCATTGATGATTTCTCCCAACGGATTGGGATTCGACCATTTTCCGTTTTGATAGGAGGAAACCCAGATCTGGCAGTTGAATTGATTTTCATCACCGCTGCAATTGCTGTAGTAGAACCTTTTTCCGTCGGGTGAAAAACAGCCGTTCCCGGTATTCGCTTCTGCGTTGTTCAATGTTTCCAGTAATCCCGGATTTACTTCTTTCAAACTGTCTTTCCACGCGGTGAAATAAAGTCGGTTTTTGTAATTGTCGTCGAGCATTTCTTCGCCCGTATTTTCTTTCTTACTGCGCATGGAAGAAAGCACAAACTGTCCTTGTGAAATGGTGTGCCCAAATTCTGAATTGACAGTATTCAAACCTGTCGGGAGTTCAATGTTTTCCAGGTCGGAAGTGTCTTTCAAAGCTGCCTGCGCCCACAAACACGACTCCAGTTCGCGTTTCGATTTCAGGTAATTGTAGGTTCTTTTATCCTTGGAATATTTCTTTTTAGCCCGCTTAAATAATTCGATTGCTTCTGCATAATGTCCGTTTTGTTTTTCCATCAACGCCCATTGCAGCAAACTGGCAGGATAAATGGCAGTTTCTTCTTTTTCATATACTTTTTGATAGTAATAACTTGCTTTGCGGTAATCTTTGTAAGCTCTGAGTGTTTCGGCATATTTCCACAAAATGCTTACCGTATTGGAATCCATTTCCATGGCCTTCTCGTAATACTGAAGTGCATAAATGTAATCTCCTTTTGCATATTGCTCATCTGCAAAATCTAGGTATTTACCCAACATGTTTTGTCCATATCCGGTAAATGAAACAAGGGCAAGAAGGATTAAATATAATCTGGGCATATGCGGTGAATAACTTTTTTGGGTTTGAAACGCGTGAGAATGTATTCGACAGAAATCTCTAGTCCGCCGCGGGCTGTACTGGCAGGAATTAATTTGGAAATGTTGGTGTCGTAACTTGCCGCAACCGACCAGTTTTGCATGGCTAACCCCAGTCGTACCACAACAGCATCTTTGGAACGGAACCACAATCCACCATCCACCGCGCGATAAGTTCCCAATTTGTTGATCAGTGTGAAGCGGACCTGCGATCCAATGATCAATTCGCGGTATTTTCCCTGGAGATTAAACCCGATTCCCGGAATGATTGCCAATTGTTTGTTGAGTGCATGATCCAATTGCGAGAAAAGACTAATGCGAATATCCCTGGGAACTTTTGCCCCATAGAATCCCTGGTTCGGACGATTCAGGTTGTGTCCGCTGATCCCTGTTTTTACTGAATTGTTTTTTCCGTAGTAATAGGCATGAATAATTCCTGCGCCGCTTGTGAGATTGGCACGACTGTCGTTTTGATATGCTTCATTTGTTGGTAAACTGGGATCAAAAACAAGCCCGTTGAATTGATTGTCGAAGTAGAATTTATCCATATTCACCCGGCGGTAATTTAGTCCCACGTGAATCCCAACACTCAGCGTTTGGCTCGAATCGGAAGTCAGTTTAAGATTTTTAGCAACGCTTCCCAGGAATTCAAATGTTTGGTAGAATCCATCGCCCACATTATCGTGAAAGAGCAGCGCCCCGAAGTTGATCCCTTTTTGTTTCCATTTCATGTCTCCGGCAAGGGCAAAAGTCTGAAAAGGAACAGTGACGCTCCTCCATTGATCCTTGTAGTTTCCTGTGAGACGAATATCTCCTGCAAAAAGTCCGGTATTTGCGGGATTTTGGTAAATGGGTTGTCTGTTCAAATGAGAGAAATGAATATCCTGGGCAAACAGCCGGGAAGTTCCAACTGTTATAAAAAGTCCGATAAGTAGGTAATAGCTCCCTTTTCTCATTGAATCAAATATACAATAAAATCAATCAGCACTGTACTTCAATCAAACAAGAATAACACCTGGAATAAATTGGGTATTTTCGCTTTTATGAAGCATTTCTTTTTTTTAATCATCGGTTCCGTCCTTCTGCTTTGTTCGTTCAAAAGTGACGGACTTATTGAAAGAGTTTATCCCGAATTATTAGGAGACTATGAATTTTATAAATCGGTTGCAGACAGATCGGTTTCTTATGCCAAAGACGGGAAAGATATTTTCGGGGTTACGATCAATAAAAAAGATCAAATCTTGTTTTACAGGAACAAAAAGAAGGAGCGTAAGTTGAGTTTTACAGAGACCAAGTTACCTTTTTTGGATGACGAGAATCACGTGCTTTTCGGAACGAAGAATACTTACGAACCACTTTTTTATCGGGGAGATACGATAGTGATCCAGAGTTACCCGATTGAATACCAGGATAATTATTTTATTAAGAAGAAGCCTTAGAGAATTACGAATTCGGAATTATTTTTGGATTGTCAATGAAGATTTTTCGCTGTAGATTACGTAATTACCATTCTGATAATATACCGGCTGAAGATCTTTCTCTCCAACAACAGCTGCCTTTTTATTTTTCCGCACAAATTCTTTTGGTACGCGGAATGCATTTTGGTCTTGATTGATAATCAAATATTTCGGGCATATTTTAGGGTCAAGTCTTTGGTTGAGAGTTAAAGAATAGGTAACTCTTCCGGCAGAGGTCCGAATTATTTTAATTGCATCAACCGGTATTCGGATAGACAAGTTGCTTTTGATCTGCTTTAAAATGGATTGAGTCAATGGAAAAATAGCTTCGGCTCTTACTTTGACTTTTTTTGGATGATAGGAAATTAAAGTTTCCCCCTTTTTGACATACTCATCCGTATGAGCATTTGCTGTTATCATAAAACCATCTTCCGGACTCAACTGAAAGTAATTCTGTACCGCTGCTTCCTTTTTTTGGATTGCCAGGTATTTCTCTCCGATTTTTGCCTCTTCGATAACGCCGGCTTCCTCTTTGTATTCAAGAGTTGGAAAAGCGGGTGTTATTTTATCAGGAGTAAGTTTATTGGCGAAATCCCGCCATTTCTTTTCGATGGGTTTTAAAGATGGGGAGAATGTATTGATCACGTTGGTCAAATCTTCTTTTAACGCTTCTTTTTCGCCGCTTAATTCCACAAAGGCATCGTAATCATCAAATTGAACGAGCAAACTGTTTTTTTTGAATTCGGGACGTTCTACCAGTCGTTCCAATTTCCCGGTGCGCTTTGCACGAATTGTTTTTTCCGGAATACTGAAAGTTAGAAACACGGTATCGCGCTGTTGTTTTCCTGAAAGTGTAATCGTTTTTTGGGAAGCGTCATTCACATTTTTTTCAGGGGCATCGGAACACGAAGCCTGAATGGATAGGAGGGATAAAAAGACAACAAACGGGATTATTTTCATACTGCGCTTTTCATAAATGTACAACCAAAAACCGAAAAGGTTGAGCGAAATGTGAAAACTTGGACAAATAATGTTAATAACTTAGTTAACATTTAAATAACATGCTCTAAAAATAACGAGGTCTTCCCACCTAAATTTGTAAGTAACGAATAATGCAGGCCTATGCTAGGGACACTATTAAAAAAAAGATTATCGGACACGCAGTTAGCGAATGTTTTCCTGAACGGGATCTTCGAAATCGTTGATAATGGTTTTGTTGAGGTTGCAGATCTGATCAACGAAGATTTAGCCTTTGTTACTTCTCCTTCTATTCCGGTTGAGCGTAACGGACAATTTACTATGATTGTGGTAGTTGCAAATATTTCATCGTTGGAAACAACTTTTGAAACAGTTCAGGCAAATAGAATTGAAAAGATCATTTTTGAGCAAATGGGCTCATTGATGGGAGTAACTGCAGTTGATGCAGAGGCAAAAGTGAGGGAATACCAGAAATTTATGCAGCGTATCAACCATCCTTCCAAGAATATGGTTTATGCGATGTCTAAAGCAGTATTCCAAAAATACGACCTGAATGATTTCCAGGATGAGTATTTCAAGCGCCTGCAATCTCCTAATCCCTTATTCCTGAAACGAATGGATCAGATCATGATCAACTTCCTCTGGGATTGGGATTCATTCTTTAAGAAGTATAAAATTGATGAATAATTGAAATCCTGACCGAAGCGTCAGGATTTTTTGTTTCTAATGCTTAAATTGCAAGTCACATAGATTCGGATAAAACGGAAGTGATGAATAAACTGCAAATTAAGACCCTCGAAGAATATCACGAAAAATACGCTGAAAGTGTTTCCAATCCGGAAGCGTTTTGGGAAAACGTGGCCAATGAATTCCAATGGATCAAAAAATGGGACAAAACCCTTGAATGGAACTTCACGGAACCGGATGTTCAATGGTTTCAGGGAGGAAAGCTCAATATCACTCAAAACATGTTGGATAGACATGTGTCTGTTCGTGGAGATAAGCAGGCCCTGATCTGGGAACCAAATGATCCGCAGGAAAAATCACGCAGTTACACTTATTCCGAATTGCTGGAAGAAGTATGTGTATTTGCCAATGCATTGAAAGCGCAGGGAGTCAGCAAAGGAGACCGGGTATGCATTTACATGCCGATGATCCCGGAACTGACCATAGCAGTGATTGCATGTGCGCGGATCGGGGCAATTCATTCGGTGGTTTTTGCCGGGTTTTCTGCCAATGCACTTGCGGACAGGGTGGAAGATGCCCAGGCAAAATTAGTGATCACCGCAGACGGGTTGAATCGTGGGGCTAAGCAAATTCCGCTAAAACGAGTGGTTGACGAAGCGTTGGAACAGGTGAAATGTGTTGAAAAAGTCATTGTATTTGATTGTTTGGGCTGGAAACCTTCCATGGAAGCCGGAAGGGATCTTTGGTGGAATGAAGTGGTGGCAGGACAATCCAAAACCTGTGAGCCGGAAGCGATGGATTCGGAAGATCCGCTTTTTATTCTCTACACTTCCGGTTCTACCGGAAAACCCAAAGGAGTGGTACACACTTGCGGCGGGTACATGGTTTATACGGCTTATTCGTTTCTAAATGTATATCAATACGAAGAAACCGATGTGTTTTGGTGCACGGCTGATGTTGGCTGGATTACCGGTCATTCCTACATCGTTTACGGTCCGCTGTTATGCGGGGCAAGCACCATTATGTTTGAAGGAATTCCGACTTACCCGGATGCCGGACGTTTTTGGCAGGTAATCGATAAATATGGTGTGAACCAGTTTTTGACAGCGCCAACTGCTATTCGTTCTTTGATGGCTTTTGGTGAAGACCATGTGCTTTCTTACAGCCTGGATTCTTTGAAAATTATTGGAACGGTAGGTGAACCGATCAACGAAGAAGCCTGGAATTGGTATCATACGCATGTCGGGAAAGGCCGATGCCCGGTAGTTGACAATTGGTGGCAGACCGAAACGGGAGGAATTATGATTTCAGGGATCGGAAACATTTCTCCGCAGAAACCAACTTTTGCAGGTTATCCTTTGCCAGGAATTCAGCCGGTACTTTTGAACCAGGAAGGAAAAGAAATTGAAGGCGCTGATGAAGAAGGCTATTTGTGCATCAAATTCCCGTGGCCGTCTATTTTGAGAACCACCTACGGCGATCACGAACGCTGCCGTGTCAATTATTTCTCCCATTACGACGGATATTATTTCACAGGAGATGGCGCCAAACGAGATGAGAACGGTATGTACCGCATTATCGGGCGGGTGGATGATGTGATCAATGTTTCGGGACACCGGTTTGGCACGGCTGAAATTGAGAATGCAATCAATAAGAACAAATTGGTGATTGAATCGGCTGTTGTGGGTTATCCACATCCGCTGAAAGGTCAGTCGATATACGCATTTGTGGTTTGTGAGCACGAAATTCCTGAAGAGAAGCAAAATCAGGCCAGGGCAGAGATTATTGAGTCTGTTGTGGCGGAAATCGGGAAGATTGCTATTCCGGAAAAGATCCAGTTTGTTTCCGGTTTACCCAAGACGCGTTCCGGGAAGATCATGCGCCGCATTTTGCGCAAAATTGCAGAAGGGGATGTGAAGAACTTAGGCGATACTTCTACGCTTCTAGATCCGTTCGTGGTGGATGAGATTGTGGAGAAAGCGTTGTGATTCCGAATTCCTAATTTGTAGTTAGTTTAATTCCGTTGGCGCCATCTTCAGGTATTTTTCAACCAGATTTTCTTCCGCTTTGAAGAATTTTCCCTTGAATTCGAAAAGATCTCCGTTGCTTAGGATGCTGTCTTTTATACCGTCTTTTTTCCAGATTAAGATCTTCATAGATTTCTGGTACTTCCACATTCCTTGACTGTAAGACGCAGTTCCGATTACGTGGAAAAAATTTTCGCAATAGTCAATTGGAATGGTGTCTTCCCGGATGAGTAACTGAACTTTCGAAACCTCCCTGGAGTCAAGGTAATCGATCAACATTACCTGGCTGTATTTTCTATCAATAAATGACCATCTTTCGGTGAAATAGAAAGGAATACAAATCAGTAATCCAATGAGTGTAACAACGATGCTGCTAATTATGGATTTCCTGCTTTGAAGCAGGAATTTGAAAAGGATATAATTTACTAACAGTGCGGTGAACGATAAGAAAGCTGCTTTGTTGAAGATACTTTCAGCGGCGGAATCTGCAGTTTCGACAGCTTTCAATCCGGGGTTACCAACGATTAACCAATAACTAAAACAGATCACGATAACCAGCAGATAAATGAACCCGGCATTCAGGAGGATAAGAAGTGCAATTCCGATTTTTTCTTTCATAGGAATGAATTGATTGAGTCGAAACTAATGAGATTTTCTTAGAAAGCTTCGTTTAATAAGCTTTAAAAGTTGATGAATTAGAAAGCCTGTCAGGAAGTAATTGATGATGATATTCAGGATGAAAAGGGTGAGAAATAAGCCGGTGTATTCAGTTGAAAAAGAAAGATTAATAGTTTCCAACACCGTGAAAATCGGGAAACCATAAAAATTGAATAGGGCCGTGCCGAATTCGGCTGTCGGGCTTTCTCCGTTATATTCATCATAGGTTACCAAGATCGATAAGAACGAAAAAACAAACAGAATGACGTAAACAATTGAAAAGATGAGGTTCGAAGAAGAAAATAAGTAAGAATGTTTTTTCATTCGGTTTTGAATCACTTTTAGTGAAAAACGAAACAGACAGGATAAAATTGCTTTAGTCATTGGGTCCGACTTCGGGTAAAGGAAAAAGCCCCGACGATAAATGTCAGGGCTCTTTTATTCTTATCCTCTTCGTCTTTCCAACAAGATCATCATCATCAGGGAAAGAACGATCACTTCATCCTCGCTTGCGCTGTGAGTATGTCCGATCTTTTCCAAGGTAAATCTTCTACCAAACATCGAAGCATTTTTCTTCAAACGCATCACTTTTGATCCGTCCGGTCTTCCCACAATGTATTTCGGGTTGAAAACATATCCTGTAAACATTCCTAAAACCGGAATCTCACTGAATAAAGTGTCAAAAACCTTTGTCCACGCATTTTCTTCCATAATGTGAAAAGCCAAATGTTCCTGCTGGTCGAATACATCGTAGCGCGCTTTCCAGATGGAAGCCCAGCCTTTACGTGCAACGCGTCCTTTTTCAACTCCGTCCTTATCTGCGAAAACATAGGTTGCTGAAAAATCGATCCACTTATTTGCTTTGATGGTGAATTCCAGCTTTGTTTTTTTTGTGTCTGTAAAAACCTGTATTTCTTCAATGAACTTGAACATTTTCTGGCGCACATACGCAAGTGTTGCGGAGTTTGCATCCTCTATCACAAAATCGTTAGCCAATGTTCCTATCTTAAAACTGAATTTTAAAGGATAGTTCAGTTCACTAAGATCTACTTTCTTTTGAGAGAAAAAATTCCCGCTATCTAATACTTCACTCATCTTATTTGGTTTTTATTGCTTTTTCATAGATGTTGATCCAATCGTTAGGAGTCATCCTGGCCACTAAATTACCGATTAATTCAAAAGGAATCTGATCCGGTTTTTTAAATCGGATACAACTTTTGCCCATATCGAGTTTCGTTTTGCTGACTTTCTGGTATTCGCCCACAAACCAATCCAGCAATTCTTTGTCGGCGTACAAACCCATGTGATAGAATGCGATAAAATTTTTCTGTGAGGCGAAACTCATAAACGGCAGTGGTAATTTAGGGTCGCAGTGATATCCTGCCGGGTACAATGAATGCGGAACGGCATAACCGATCATACCATAACCAATGCCTTCTTTAAATCCTTCAGGAAGGTTGTCAAGAATTGTTTTTCGAAGTTTGTTCATCCCTTCCTGTCGTTCTTCCGGACAGTTTGCGATTAGTTGTTCGGGTGTTGTTCCTGGTGTCTTCATACGTATCTAATATACCAAAAAGATTCAGACCCGAATTCCTGTTTCGTACAGATGGATGTAATATTGTGAAATCTACGGAAAGAATGTCCTGGTAACCTGATCATTGATAAAAAAACCGATCCTGTTTTAGAATCGGTCTTTCATGTTTTTATAGCGAACAGTGTTATTCAATGATGATTTTGTGAGTTGAGAGTGTTTTACCCTCTTGTGAAACTGTCAGGAAATAGAATCCGTTTTGGAATTCACTGATATTAATGGAATTGTAAGTCAATCCTTTTTGAACCGTTTGTTTGCTGTCGAATACTTTCTGACCATTCAGGGTAGAAAGCGTTAACTGGTAGCTCGACTCTTTTTTAGATGAAAGTACCACATTCAGATTATTGTCAGCCGGATTCGGAAATGCTTTAACCAATTCAAGATCGTTCATGAATTGTTGTTCGATTGCCAGGACATTTGATGCGACACTGGTTCCGTTTGTACGAACCAATTTTACCCGGTAGTAAGCCATCCCGGTTAGCGGTTGTAAATCTTCGAACTGATATTTTAAAGCGTCTAAACTTAAACCGACAGCTTCGAGTTCACCGATTCCAACATATTCCGATCCGTTTTCACTGCGCTCGATGAGGTATTTATCAGCATTAAACTCGCTGGAACTGGTCCATTTCAGAATGTTGTAACCTGATTCGTTTTCTCCGGACAGGCTCATGGTTTCTGCGCCAAGCGGTGAGCAGCTCACTACTGCAGTTCCTCCGAATGATAAGGGAACTGTCGTGGTTGCAGATGAGAAATTAGACAAACAGATCAAGTATTGCGTGTAAGTTCCGGCTGTAACGGGCGCTTCCCAATTAGTCATGGAAGTTGCCCCTGCAGGCATGGTACTCGCAAGACCTGTAAATTGCTCGCAGGACCCGTTGTAATTGCAGCGAATAGGAGCCTGTGTTCCGGCCTGAATTGCCGAACAGGTTGTTGGACTGTACGCCCACATGGCCCAATCAAGGCAGTTATAGGTTCCTGAGCTGGGAGTTCCCAGTTGAAAGGTCAGTGAGCCACCAGTCAGTACATTTACAATCATCCAGGTGCTGTTTAGCTCTTCTGATAATAAACATCCCGGATTGGTACTTCCGTTTACATTGGTCGCAGGATTTGCAGCGCAGGTTCCTGCATCACAAATTTCATTGATTGCTCCGAAACCGTTCGGATCGATTGAGAATGAGGCATTGGAACACACATTGGCAGCTACAACACAATCTCCTGCTGTTGTTGGCCCGCCGGCAGGACAAGTTAATGAGAAGGTAATGCCTGAAGCTGCAGTGGATGTTGCATCCATTACAAAGTAATAAGTAGTTCCTGCTGTAAGTGCTATAGATCCGATGGATCCAGGCACGGTAGCAATTCCTGCACAGTTCCAACCCGTTGCCGAGCATCCTCCTGTTTTCCAACCGATGACATAACCACCGCCTGTTACGGATGATACGTTAAATGAATAGTTTCCGGTTGAAGTAGCAGTATAACTATACATCTGCTCCAAGCCGGGAGTTGCGGTTGCACATAAAGTGGAGATGAAAGACGATGCTCCTGTTGTGGTCAGTGTGAAAGCCTGTCCGCATCCTGAAATAGGAGAAGCCGTAGCACAAGGACCCGTTCCGCAGGAAGTACAAGTGATTGTTGTAGTTAAACAGGTGGAAGCTGTACCACAACCCACACAATTGGTATTTAATACCATGTAGTAAGTTCCTGAGCTCGGGGCAGTGAACGGAACAGATGATGTTCCGAAAGCAACTACCGGTCCGGTTGGTGATCCGCTGTGAACCGTAATACAGGCTGAGGGTGTTACAGTTAATGTATAAGAGTTTCCTGCTACAACACCTGTTATTGTATTGTAATCACCGGCATAGTTGCAAGAACTGATTGTTGTTGCAGCAGTTCCCGTTGGTGCTACAGCTGATAAAAAAGCAAAGCCTCCCGAACATTGTGCTGAAGTATTTTCCGACCAGCTTATGAGCCCTGTAATAAGTAATAGTATGTAGAAGTTTTTCATAAACAGCAAATTAGTCAACGATTAAATAATTCAGTTGGGTCAGAACCTGCGTGCGTCTTGTTTCCTCCATTGTTTTGAACTCATCAAAGCGAATGTGCAGGCGGTTAGTATCAGAAGTTATTTGCAGATAAGCAGCAGGATAATCTTTAGCCCAATCCCAAACCTGTTCTTTGTAGGATTGAAAATCATCTTGAGAAAAAGCATAGCTTGTCCAGGCAGGAAAAGGTCTTTCCGGAAGTTCGGTAAGCAAGGAGTTTAGATCGTAACCCTGAAGCAGGTTGTTTAATTCAATCCCTGATTTCAGTGTTATAGAAATACTTCCCCTGTAAATGAACTGAACGGGTTGGTTAGCTTCTCTCAAATGCTCATATTCCGTAATATCAAAATGCTGAATGTTCAATAATTCCTGAACTGAAATACCTGTCTCTGAAGTGTTGAATGAAAAGCTTGCAGAGAAATAATTCCACAATACCTGGAGCCTTGCCGGATCAATTTGAGCAATTTTTTGGATTCTTTCCGGGTGTTGATGCTTTTGGATCATCCGGTTGGAAGCAATTACTGAATAGTCTGTCTGAGCAAATATCGGAGTAAATGAGCACAGCAAAAAGCTGAGTAGCAGGTATATTGTCTTCATAGTCATAGTAATTAAGACAAGTATACAAAATAACAGATGGTTAAAAGAATAACGCTGTGTTAAAATGAACAAAGCAATCCTCTCACTGATTGGATGTTAATTCTGAATGAATATTTTGTAAAATTTAGCTCAAGCAATTAGTCTAAGTTGCTGGTAAGCAATTTATTGGTCAGTTTCCGGACATGTTCACGTAAACCACTGCTTTTGTTTCGAAGAATTCGCCGGAGAAAATGGTCTGTAGAGAGTGAATGGTGTGTTTTTGTTTTACCGGGGCCATTTCTTCCTTCAGATCACCGCCTTTCAGGTAAAGAATTCCATTTGGAAGCGGATTCATACTTTCCTTTTTGAATTTCCCTTTTGTCCAGGGTAAGAATGCCGGCATAGCAGTTACTGCACGACTAACTATGAAGTCAAATTGCTCCTTGATTTCTTCTGCGCGGGCATGTGTGGCGCGAACATTTTTCAACCCTAAAGCCTCTGAAACTTCTTTCACTACTTTGATTTTCTTCCCAATGGAATCAACCAGGTGAAACTGAACTTCAGGAAACAGGATTGCCAAAGGAATTCCCGGGAAACCACCGCCAGTACCAATGTCTAAAACGGAAGATCCGGGAGTGAATTCCATGATCTTTGCAATTCCGAGTGAATGCAGAACATGACGTTCGTAAAAATCGTCTGTGTCCTTCCTGGAAATGACATTGATCTGCGCATTCCAGAACAAATACAATTCTTCCAGTCGTTCAAACTGAGAACGTTGCTCATCTGTAAGATGGGGAAAGTATTTCGAGATGATTTCCATTCGTGCGTATTTCACCACCCTCCTTAGTCCTCCCTCTGCGCCTTTGCTGTAGCTTGTGCCATCGCTAAAGCTATTGGCGACACGCGATCAGCGCAAGCAAAAGGGAGGAAAGTGAAATCTGTCTCCCCCTTAGGAGGGGGATAAAGGGGGAGGACAGAATTAATTTTTATCCTTCGATTAGTTTGCCAAGTGCATTGTCAAAAATCTCTTTTGCTTCAGAGATAAATCCGAAATGCTCGTCGTCAACCATCATTTTTCCTTTTGTAACATGACCAAGAAGTGTTGAGTTTACACCACTTCCCATCATGAATTCGATGAATTGCTCTTCTGTGTCTTCAGAAACTGTTACAACAACACGGCTTTGAGCTTCACCGAACAAAAATGCATCTTCACGAACTTCCGAATCAGTAACGATATCGAAACCAAGTCCGCGCGGCATAGACATTTCAACCAATGAAACGAATAAACCACCATCAGCACAATCGTGAGCGGCGTTGATCAATTCCTGGCTGATCAATCCTTTTACTGCTTCCTGCAATACGAACTCTTTTTCCAAATCGAAATGCGGAGCCGGAGAAGCTTCAATTTTGTGATACTTCGCTAAGTATTCAGAAGATGAAATATCGTTTACACAATCTCCCAAAATGAAAATCAAATCACCTTTTTGCTTAAAGTCCAAAGTCATGATCTTCGATTTATCTTCTACAACACCAATCATTCCAATAGTTGGAGTAGGGAAAACCGGAATCTCTTTTCCACCGATATTACTTTGGTTGTAGAAAGAAACGTTTCCTCCGGTAACCGGCGTTTCAAACTTCAAACATGCTTTTGACATTCCTTTGATCGCACCAACAAACTGCCAGTAAGATTCCGGATTGTAAGGATTCCCAAAGTTCAAACAGTTTGTAATAGCACTTGGAATACCTCCTGAAACAACAATGTTACGAGCCGCTTCAGATACTGCGATTGCAGTTCCGATTTCCGGATCAGCGTTTACATAACGTGAGTTACAATCCACAGTCATTGCCAATGCTTTCTCAGTTCCTTTCAGGTTTACAATTCCTGCATCCGTCGGACGGTTTGTAGTCATTGTTTTTGTTCCAACCATGGAGTCGTACTGTTCATAAACCCAACGTTTGGAAGCAATATTCGGCTGACCCAATAAGAAGAATCCGATTTCCTTTAAGTTTTCCGGTTGTTCTACTGAATCGATAGTGAATTTTTTGTATTCCTGGTAATAAGCCGGCTCGGAATATTCACGCTGATAAACCGGAGCACCACCACCAAGTACCAATGATTCAGCAGGAACATCTCCTACTAGTTCACCGTCCATGTAATAGCGGACACGACCGTCATCCGTTACCGTTCCGATTTCTTCCGCATGCAAATCCCATTTGTCGAAAATGCTTTTCACAACGGATTCTTTTCCCTTTTGGATCACCACCAGCATACGCTCCTGTGATTCGGAAAGAAGGATTTCATATGGAAGCATGTTTTCCTGACGAGTTGGAACGCGGTCCAAATGGATTTCCATTCCAACACCACCACCGGCGCTCATTTCACAAGTTGAACAAGTGATACCGGCAGCACCCATATCCTGCATTCCAACAATTGCATCTGTGTTTGCCAATTCCATGGTAGCTTCCAAAAGCAATTTTTCCATGAAAGGGTCACCAACCTGAACGGATGGTAAGTCCTGAGCAGATTCTTCAGTGATATCTTTTGATGCAAATGCAGCTCCTGCGATTCCGTCTTTACCGGTGGAAGAACCAACGATGTAAACAGGGTTTCCGGGACCTTTTGCTTTTGCGGAAATTACTTTTTTAGTATCGATGATACCTGCCGAAAAGGCATTCACCAATGGGTTTTGGTTGTATGATTTGTCGAAGAAAACCTCACCGCCAACAATCGGAATCCCGAAAGCATTTCCGTAATCACCAATTCCTTTTACGACACCTTTTACCAGCCATTTTGTACGTGCTTCTTCGATATCTCCGAAACGCAATGAGTTTAACTGAGCAACCGGGCGAGCTCCCATTGTGAAGATATCGCGGTTAATTCCTCCAACTCCTGTTGCAGCACCCTGATATGGTTCCAAAGCTGAAGGGTGATTGTGAGATTCAATTTTGAAAACACAACCAATTCCATCTCCCAAATCTACCAATCCTGCATTTTCTTCACCAGCTTTTACCAACATGTGCGGACCATCTTTTGGTAATTGTTTTAACCAGTAAATGGAGTTTTTGTAAGAACAGTGTTCAGACCACATGACAGAATAAACTGCCGTTTCAGTGAAGTTTGGTGTACGTCCCAAAATTTCTTTGATCATTTCAAATTCATCTGCGCGTAAACCTAGTTCAACCGCTTGCTCTAATGTAGCTTCTTGCTTAATGGAAGTACTCATTTTCTAATAACTTTGATGCAAAAGTAATCATTCCTGTCTAATTCCGAATGCCTAATTCCGAATTCCGAATCCAAGATTTAAACGAGAAATGAACATAATTAACAGGTGAATGATTGAATTGATTTTGGCCTGATCTGTATTTCGTAACCCGTAATTCGGAATTCGTAATTAACTTAGGGCTCTCATGATATTTTCACTGATCCTGATAGTGTTGACGTGGTTTGTTTGGAAGTTCAAAACAGACGGTTTATCGCGGACTAATTTACTAATTGGTTGGGCCATTAAGGTGCTGTTTGGTGTTTTATTCATGATTATCCATACCAAGATTTACGGAATTGGCGAAATTACGGTAGATTGGGAAGAATACATGGACGACAGCGTGACACTTAACGGAGTGGCTTATCAGTCTTTCGGCGATTATTTGAAATTCTTGTTCGGAACAAACTCTGAAGCAGCTGTTCAGCACTATCTTTCTCATACCAATCATTGGTCGGCTGGAGATCTGGATCTGATGAATGACTCACGGAATGTACTTCGGGTAAACAGCCTGATAGTTTTCCTTTCCCGGGGGAATGTGTATATCCATATTTTGTTCTTTTCCTTCTTTTCGTTTATTGGTTTGCGGGAGATCTTTTTGGCGTTTAAGGATCGTGTTTTTTACGATAAGCGCTGGTTCTGGTTTGCCTTATTCTTATTTCCAACCCTGAGTTTCTGGACGAGCTCTGTTTTGAAAGAACCGTTGATGGTCCTGGGTTTTGCTTTTCTTCTAAATGCCCTATTCGGACAATTATCTTTGAAGTCACGCTTGTGGCGAATTGCTTTGGGGGTTGTACTGATGCTCGGATTTAAACCTTACGTTTTGGGATGTTTGATTTTGACTATCCCGGTTTTCCTGTTGGGGAAATTCGTATTCAAAAAAAGGATTTTATTGGCTCCTTTGGTTGTTTTGGCAGGATTTACGCTGGTTTTTTTGATCTTTTCCGGTTTTCGATCACAAGTTACACACCGTTTAACCCGCATGCAGTTTGATTTCATGAATGTAGGAAGAGGGGGTGTTCACGTTTATGCAGATTCGTGTTATTATTATTTCCGGACAGATCAGTATGCGGAGCTGGACTTTTTGAGGACAGGTAATCTCCGGGTAAAGGAGGAACTGCTTGCTAAAAAAGTGACTTTCGGCATGAACTATCCTTTTGAAGACGTTCGACTGAAACCTTCAGACGGGCCTTGGAGAATCGATTTTATCGGAACAGAATGCGGAAGCTATATTGAATTAACTTCTATCGGAAATGATTTCGGGCAACTGATAAAGAATATTCCGGAAGCACTTTCAAATGCTGCTTTCAGACCCACTTTTTGGGACCCGGGCGGAAAACTGAAAATCATTAGCTTTTTAGAAACAATCGGTTTATTTATTCTTCTGGCTTTCGGACTTTGGTATAACCGAAAATCCAGGAATGCAGAAGAAAAGAACGTCATTGTTTTTTTAGTGGTCTTTTCACTGATCTTATTGGTGTTGATTGGATGGACAACTCCTGTTTTAGGAGCAATTGTCCGTTATCGGATGCCTGCATATTTAGCACTGTTTTTAGTGGCACTTATCGGTTCTAGACCGTTCAAATTGAAATTATGAAGAAATACGTTTTTATTACCGGAGCAACAGCCGGTTTTGGAGAAGCAACGGCGAAGATATTTGCCGATAATGGCTGGAATTTGGTTTTGACCGGTCGAAGAATGGAGCGTTTGGAATCCTTGAAAGTGGAACTGAAGCCGAAAGGAATTGAGATCGTCCTGCTGAATTTTGATGTTCGAGATGAAAGTGCAGTAAATCAAGCGGTTGAAACCCTGCCGGAAGAAGTGAAGAACAATTTAGCGATTTTGATCAATAATGCCGGTTTGGCTGTTGGCCGCAGTTCAATAGATTCAGGTGTGACGGATGATTGGGACCGCATGATCGATACCAATGTAAAAGGATTGCTTTACGTGACGCGTGCTATTTCTCCGATTCTGAAAAAGAATGGCGGCGGACATATCGTTAATATTGCAAGCATTGCCGGCAAAGAAGTGTATGCAGGAGGAAATGTTTACTGTGCTACCAAACATGCCGTGGATGCATTGTCCCGCGCAATTCGAATTGATTTGGTACATGATAACATCAAAGTAACCAATATTGCTCCGGGTGCTGCAGAAACCGAGTTTTCATTGGTGCGTTTTAAAGGCGACGAACAAACCGCTAAGAATGTCTACGAAGGATACGATCCGTTAATGGCAGAAGATATTGCAGATGCAGTTTATTATGTGTGTTCCAGACCGAAGCACGTCTGTATCAACGACCTGGTAATTATGCCGAGTGCCCAGGCAAGTTCAACCATTTTTCATAAAACTCATTCCTGATGCGTTATTTCATTTTTTCTTTGATTTTGTTGGTTGGTGCATCCTGCATGAAAGGCCAATCTGTTGATTTAGTGATCCACAATGCGAAAATCCACACGATGGACGATAAAAACTCCGTGGTACAGGCAATTGCAATCCGGGATGGAAAGGTGGTGGAAGTAGGGCCGGACCGCCAGATCATGAACAAGTACAGTGCAGACGAATTTATCGATGCGGAAGGGAAAGATATTTTTCCGGGCCTTGCAGATGCGCATGGACATATGATGAGCCTGGCTCGTCAAAGGTTGTCGGCAAACCTGGTTGGATCAGCTTCCATGGAAGAGTTGGTGGTTCGTGTGGAAAAATACGATCAGAAAAAAGAACGATCGGTTGTTGTTGGCGGTGGCTGGGACCAAAGTTTGTGGAATGCAGAAACGTCCCAATTACCTACAAATGAAGAACTAAATGAGAAATTCCCGAAGAAACCGGTTGTTCTATACCGCATTGACGGACATGCTATTTTGGTAAACAATGCCGCATTGAAGAAATTCGGGATCAACGAATCTACCAAAATTGCCGGTGGTGCGATTTTAAAAAACGAAGACGGAAGTCTGACAGGTCTTTTATTGGATAATGCCATTTCATTGATCAGCAATAAACTACCCGATTTTTCAGATCGGGAGTTGTCGGCTGCTTTGCTTGAAATTCAACAGGAGTTATATGGCTATGGAATTACGGATGTGCACGAAGCAGGTTTGACACCTCATGATTTTAAATTGATCCGCCGTTTGGTGAAAGAAAATAAGCTCACCATAGGGATTTACGGAATGCTTTACCCGGAAAAAGAAAATGCAGACTTTGCAAAAAAACAGGGAATTCTGAAGGATAAAAATCTCTTGGTTCGTTCTTTCAAAGTAATGGGTGATGGAGCTTTGGGATCGAGAGGAGCGCTTTTGAAACAGCCTTATTCGGATGATTTACACAATCATGGTTTACTGACCACTTCTGTTGCAGACCTGAAACGCTATTCCTCTTTGGCTGAGTTGACCGGGTATCAATTGAATATTCACGCAATCGGGGATTCTACCAATCGGTTGGTATTGGAGTTGATCCGGGCATATTCACAAAAGAATCCGGATCACCGCTGGAGATTGGAGCACGCGCAGGTCATTGATCCGAAAGATTTTGAGCTTTTGGCAAGTTCGGGAGCTTTTCCTTCCGTTCAGCCCACTCATGCTGTGAGTGATCAGCGCTGGGCAGAATCCCGTTTAGGAAAGGGGCGTTTGAGAGGAGCGTATGCTTACAATACCGTCTTGCAAAAAGCGGGAATGTTGGCAATCGGAACTGATTTTCCGGTAGAAAGTACGAATCCGTTTCTGACAATTCATGCAGCAGTGAACCGGAAGAATGCGGATGGAGATCCGATAGCCGGATTTTTAATGGAAGAAGCACTTTCGGAAGAGGCTTGCTTACGCGGAATGACTATTTGGGCTGCATTTGCCAGTTTCCAGGAAGAAACGAAAGGAAGTTTGGAGAAAGGGAAAGATGCTACGTTGGTTATTTTAGAAAGTCCTTTTTCTTCGAAAGGCACATATAGTCCAAACTACTCAAACAGAACATTTATCAAGGGTAAACAGGTGTTTTCTATGGAATAAAAAAGGGCTCGCCGGCAAACGAACCCTACAAACCAAAAAACCAAAAACGATCAAACACAAGTCAGTAATTCTTTGTAACTTTCCAACTAGTTGCTTGAATTGCACTTGATCGAAGTTAGAAACTATATTCCCACAGTGTAAAAATAAGAACTAGTTTCTTAACAGCGAGCTGTGAAAAAACAAACACTGGTTTTGAATGAACATTTTTGCGCTATTGCTTAATTTTTAATACATATATTGCCATGGCTATTACAACTGATATGAATGAAGTAAGACGACTGTTTGACGTGCCTGCTTATCAATTGAATAACTTTCCAAACGCAGCCATGTTTGTTACCAAAACTGAGGGTGCGTGGATACCTATGACGACCGAGGAATTTGTAACACTTACAAATCAAATTTCCAAAGGACTTGTGGCGCTTGGAGTTTCAGTTGGTGAACGTGTGGCATTGGTTTCACCAAACCGGGTGGAATGGAATATCCTCGATATTGCAATCCAGCAGGTGGGAGCCATTGTAGTTCCTGTTTATCCGAATATTTCGGAGCATGACTATGTATATATCTTTAATGACGCCGGAATTCGGCACGCTTTTGTTGGCGGTGAAGAATTGGCGCATAAAATCCAGGGAGTATCTTCCCAGATTTCTTCATTGGAAAAGATCTTTACGTTTGATCAACTTGCAGAATTTACCAACTACAAGGAACTGATCGCAATGGGTAAGGATATTTCTCAGAACAAGATCACAGAATTGAAGGCAAATGTGCGAAATGAAGATCTGGCAACCATCATTTATACATCGGGTACGACAGGAAATCCAAAAGGAGTGATGTTGTCACACAACAACCTGCTCTCCAATGTACTTGCATGTAAGGTCAGTATTCCTGCAGATGAGCATTCACGGGTACTTACATTTCTTCCTGTGTGTCACGTTTACGAACGGATGCTTCATTATTTGTATATGTATTGCGGCTCGGCTATTTATTTTGCGGAATCGATGGATACAATCGGTGAAAACCTGAAAGAGGTAAAACCGCAGGTGTTTACGGCTGTTCCTCGTTTATTGGAAAAGGTTTTCGATAAGATCATGCTGACAGGCGAATCTTTGACCGGATTTAAACGAAAAATATTCTTTTGGTCCCTTTCTGTGGCCGAACAATACCATACCGGGAAATTAGGCTTCTGGTATAAAATAAAACTAGGAATTGCCCGGAAACTGGTTTTCTCCAAATGGAAAGACGCTTTGGGTGGAGAAGTAAGAGCAGTTGCTTCCGGTTCTGCAGCATTACAGCCTCGTTTGGCACAGATTTTCCTGGCAGCAGGAATTCCGGTGTTGGAAGGTTACGGATTGACGGAAACCTCACCGGTAATTTCGGTAAACTGCCTGAAAAAAGGCATTAAGATCGGAACGGTAGGACCGCTGATTGAAGGAGTGAAAGTGAAAATTGCCGAAGACGGAGAAATTTTGGTGAAAGGCCCGAATGTGATGATGGGATACTTTAATTTACCGGAAAAAACAGCAGAGGAAATTGATGGGCAGGGCTGGTTCCATACCGGAGATATCGGTACGTTTGAAGATGGGATATTCCTGAAGATCACCGATCGTAAGAAAGAGATTTTCAAAACATCCGGCGGGAAGTACATTATTCCACAGGCCATGGAGAATACCTTCAAAGAATCGCGTTTTATTGAACAGATCATAGTTCTTGGTGAAGGGCAGAAATTCCCTTCAGCATTAATTGTTCCTGCATTTCCATTTGTGAAAGAATGGGCAAGTCGTAAGAATCTTCAAATCGGTTCTACGAATGAAGAAATTGCCAAAAATCCGGATGTGATTGCACGTGTTCAACAAGAAGTGGACCGCATCAACGGAGCTTACGGAAGCTGGGAAAAGATCAAGAAGTTTGCATTGCTTCCTGTTGAATTAGGAATTGCAACAGGCGAGTTGACTCCAACCCTGAAGTTAAAACGAAAAGTAATTCTTGAAAAATATAAAGAAATCGTAGATGGATTCTATAAGGATGAACATCACGAGTGATAAAAACAGTAGGGGCGCGATTAATCGCGCCCCTACTGTTTTATAGAATAATTTAGATCGCGTCTTTTGTCTGCTCCATCATTTGGGCCAGGAAATCGCGGGCGCGGAACAATTGTGCTTTTACGGTTCCCAATGGAAGGTTTAATTCCTCTGCAATTTCCTCGTAGCTCAATTCTTCAAAATATCTTTTCTCGATCAATTCCCGGTAGCGCGGTTTTAATTTGCTCACCAATTGACGCATGTGCTTCACCTTTTGGTTGTGGATGATGTGCTCTTCCGGATCGCGGGTATCTGATCTGGCATCAATTCCAACTGCTTCACCGTCTTCATTGGTATAGCCGGTATCCATGGAAGTCAGTTTGATCCGTTTCTTGCGTATAAAGTCAATACAGTTGTTGGAAGCGATTTTAAAAAGCCAGGTAGAAAATGCAAAGCTTGGAGAATATTGGTCCAGTCTGCTGAATGCTTTTCCAAATGCTTCGATGGTAAGATCATCCGCATCGTCTGAATTGCGGACCATTTTCATCATCATGAAATAAATAGATTCACGGTATCGGTCCATTAATTGCGCATAAGCCGCCTGGTGGCCGTTTCTGGCCTGGTCAACTAATCCCAGGTCTATACGTGCTTTGTCCGATAGATGATCTACTTCCATTTTGAAGAGTTTTTTTGCAATGCTGAATAATAAAAAAACGGAAGTATCAAAACATATACCAAGTCAGTAATCGGCAGTAAGGCAATGAATCCGGGTGATTTTAACTTCTTAAAGCAAAGTCCCAAAAGCCACCATTTTATCACTGTTACAAAACCAAATCCCGCAAGGGCATGTATCCACCATCCACTTTGTAGCATCAAAAGAACAAAAGATATCAGCATCAAAATCAGGCTGCTCGGATATATTCCTAACAGTGCTTTTTTGAAAACCTTGTAACGCGGAGATGTAGTGTAGTGTCTGGACTTTTGAAGCACGAAAGATTCCCAGTCTTCTTTGGCCTCGCTGTATTGAAAGCTGTCAGGATCTAATTGAATGGTATAATTGCCTTTTTTAGCAGCTTCCTGGATAAACAAATCGTCATCACCCGACATCAGGGAATAATGTGATTTAAATCCGCTGGTAGAATTAAAAACCTGCTTGGTATATGCCAGATTTCGTCCAACTCCCATGTATGGGATTTTATTTAGGGCCAGGGAAAAGTAATTCACAGCAATCATGGTCGTATCGAAGCGGATGATCTTATTCAAAAAACCGTTCTTCTTCGTATAAGGCCCATAACCCAAAACAATTTGCTTTTTTTCGTTGAATTGTTCTGCCATCTTACGCAGCCAAAGACTACCTGCCGGAGTACAATCCGCATCAGTCAGGATCAAGTGTTCATAACGGGCTTTCTTGATTCCTAGTGTTAAAGGAAACTTCTTGCTGGGTTTCAAATGTTTGCTCCGCTCCACTTCCATAACCACCAGGTTCGGATATTGACGGCTTAAAGCATCCAATAAGTACTTTGAATCATCCATGGATTGATTGTTGATCACAACCACTTCAAAAGGCGCGGGATAATCCTGTTCCAGTATTTTGGGTAAGTTCTCGTATAAATTGTCTGATTCATTGCGCGCAGCAATCACAACAGATACCGACGGAAGGTTGCTTTGAGGAGTTTTGTTTTTCCAAAATGCCAATCTGCCAAAGAAAACAATGGAATAAATGAATTGTACAGCCAATAATCCGGCAAAAATCCAAAAGATATAAAATACGCCTGTTTCCTGTAATTCCGGGATAATTTTCATTAATGTGTCTTCTTCGGGTACAAAGATGGGGCTCTTTCCGAAATCCCCTTATCTTTGCAGCGTTTATTTTTCAACACAATTATGCACTTTGAACTGAAGCATACCGACCCACAGTCGAAAGCAAGAGCCGGACTTGTCCATACGGATCACGGAACCATTGAAACTCCGATCTTTATGCCCGTTGGAACACAAGGAACAGTAAAAGGTGTTCATCAGCAGGAATTGCGCGATGATGTGGAAGCTCAGATTATTTTGGGAAATACCTTTCATTTGTACCTGCGTCCGGGTTTGGATGTTATTGAAGGGGCCGGAGGACTGCATCAGTTTATTGGTTGGGAAAGACCAATTTTAACGGACAGCGGTGGTTACCAGGTTTATTCACTGGCCACAAGCCGCAAGATTACGGAAGAAGGTGTTCGCTTTCAATCACATCACGACGGAAGTTATCACTTTTTCTCTCCGGAAAGAGCAATCGATATTCAACGTGTAATTGGTGCGGATATTATCATGGCTTTTGACGAGTGTACACCTTATCCGTGTGATTACAATTACGCGAAGCGTTCTATGCACATGACTCACCGCTGGTTGAAGCGCTGTATCACGCAAATGGATGCTACCGAACCAAAATATGGATATTCCCAGGCTTTATTCCCGATCGTTCAGGGAAGTGTTTACCCGGATTTGAGAAAAGAATCTGCAGAATTTATTGCAGAACAAGGCGCTGTTGGAAATGCAATCGGTGGATTATCTGTTGGTGAACCGGATGAAGACTTGTACAGCATGACGGACCTGGTTTGTTCCATTCTTCCGGCCGACAAACCGCGTTATTTGATGGGAGTAGGAACACCGGTTAATTTATTGGAATCCATTGCTATGGGAGTCGATATGTTTGATTGCGTGATGCCTTCCCGAAACGCACGGCATGGAATGTTGTTTACTTCCGAAGGAACGATCAATATTAAAAACCAGAAGTGGAAGATGGATTTTTCTCCTGTGGATATTAATGGCACAGCTTATGTAGACCAGGTTTACACGAAAGCTTATTTACACCATTTGATTAAAGCAAAGGAAAATTTGGCAATTCAAATTGCGACAATTCACAATTTAGCCTTTTATTTGGCGTTGGTAAAAGAAGCCCGCAGAAGAATTCTCGACGGGACTTTCAGGACCTGGAAAGATGAACAAGTAAAAAAACTGGGAAGAAGGATTTAAATGCTCAAAATTCTCGATCGATATATCATTCGAAAGTTTCTTTCAACATTCTTTTTTATGTTGGGAGTTATTATGCTTTTGGCCATGGTATTCGATATTGCTTCCCGCTTGTCAGAATTTATAGATAACCAGGCGCCGTTTAAGTCAATCATTTTGGATTATTACGTCAACTTCCTATTGTACTACGGAAACACCTTCTCTTCCATGATCGTTTTCATTTCGGTAATTTGGTTCACCGCGAAAATGGCACAGGACACCGAAATTATTCCCATACTGAACAGCGGAAGGCCTTTTACCCGAATGGTCCGGCCGTACATGATTGCAGCAACTATTCTGATGTTGTTGTCTTTGGTACTGAATCACTTTGTGCTGCCGAGAGCCAATCGTGTTCGTTTGGATTTTGAAGAATCGTTTTACCGGGATCGCCTGCTGGTTGAAAATTATCATGCTGAATTTCCGGGAAATGAACTGATTCATTATGCGAGCTATAATTCCGATGAGAACATTGTCAATGATTTTGTTATTGAGAAATACGACAATCACAACCGATTAATCCATTTTCTAAAAGCAAGAACAGCCACAGTTGCTCCGGATTCTTCGAATTGGCATTTGGTGGATGTTTTCGAAAGAGTGATTACTTATAATGATACGCTTCCTTTTAAAGACCAAACGGTCAATCAAAAAATAAAACTCCTGGAAAAGCATAAAAAAGACACCGTTATGCCTTATCGCATTGAAGATATGGCTGTTCGCGACAATATTGCCGAAGCGATGACTTTTACCGAATTGCGAACCTTTATCAAAAAGGAGAAGGAAAAAGGAAATTCCAGTACGCCTGCTTTTGAGATTGAATTGTACCAGCGCACGAGTTATCCTTTTGCAACCTATATCCTGACTTTAATTGGTGTGAGTGTTTCGAGCAGGAAAAAACGCGGTGGTATCGGTGTGAACATTGCTATTGGTTTGTTGTTTGTATTCATTTATATTTTTGCGATGAAAGTGACAACGGTAGCAGCCACAACAGTTGGTTTTCCTCCAATAGCAGCCGTTTGGCTCCCGAATTTTATTTTTGGCATTTTGGCCATTTTCATGTATCGTGTTGCGCCTAAATAATGAAGTTTGTTGTCTTATCTTGCTTTTTGATTTGGAGCTCTCTTGGTTTAGTTGCTCAAATCGTCAATATTGAAAACAGGCGTATTTACGAAGATACTTCCGGTTGGAGCGGTGCGCTTGATGCCGGATTTGCAGTCACTCAAAACTCGCCGGATATTTTGTATTCCGGAAATCTAAGACCAAGAGTTCAGTACAAAACACACAAGAATCACTACTTATTGATCACGGACCTCAATTATACTGCTTCCAATAAAACCACGTATGCGAATTCAGGAATGGCCCATTTCCGTTACGCGCGAAGAATCAATAATAGCCGCTGGAAATGGGAAGCATATACGCAGATCCAATACAATCAACTGTTGAATCAACGGGTCAGGTATTTAGTAGGAACTGGTCCGCGATGGAAGTTCATCGATACCAACAATGTGCGTTTTTTTGTAGGAACATCCACCTTTTGGGAATATGAAGAATTAACAGAAGATGGAGTTATCAATGATAATTTCCGCTCAAGTACTTATT
The DNA here is from genome assembly GCA_946479285.1 of uncultured Flavobacteriales bacterium. The sequence goes on from CAMLFH010000012.1 coordinate 36,430, forward strand.
TGAGTTGGTTTATCCGCACAAAAACCGGTTTTAGCTTCTCGGCAACTACTTATTATCAGCCAAGATGGGATAAATTCAACGATTTTCGCTTCTCCGGACAGTATTCAATCAACCAGGCAATCACTAAAAGATTGGACATGCGGATTGAATTTAACATCTATTATGACAGTAAACCACCTTTGAATATTAGGAAAACTGTTTTTAGTTCATCGGCCGGAATTCACTTACGCTTAGGGGAATAGCGAAGCTTTTACTTTCTCACGTTTCTGGTTTTCTAAATTTTTCGATTCGTTTTTTAACAAAAGTTGATTTTTTGGTTTTTTAATTCGAGCTATCTTCATTTGGAATTAGAAACTAAAAACAATTAAGATGAAGAAGTTGGTTTTTGGAGTTTCAGCAATGGCATTGCTGAGCTTAGCATCGTGTAAGAAGGATTATGATTGTGAGTGTACTTACCAGGATACAGGAAGTACAACAGTAACTGAGCACAAAACGGTTAAAAACTCATCATTAGATGACGCGAAAAAAACCTGTGATGGTTATGAGTCCAACGGGACAATCACAAAAACGTGTACACTATTGTAATAGCTGGTTATTATATAGTAGAAGAGTGTTAAATAAAATCTAAAAACAAATAGTTATGAAAAAGTTAGTATTGGGATTTTCAGCAATAGCATTGTTGAGTCTGGCGTCTTGCAAAAAAGACTACAATTGTGAGTGTACTTACCAAAATACAGGTAGCACCACTGTCACAGAAAATAATTCAATCAATAATTCAACATTGAAAGATGCAAAAGATGCATGTGACGATTATGAAACTGGTGGAGCGTTTGCTAAAACATGTACGCTTCTATAAGCAGCATCAGCATTGATTAAAGATTAAATAGATCTTTTAGTTATAAAAGTCCTATCTTGGAATGAATTGGCACGATTTGTTTTGAGATAGGACTTTGTTGTTCTGTTAGAACTTATCCAAATGACCACTGTTTGAAGTATCCTTTGAGCGCGTAAGCAAGAATAGAATAAGTAGTATTAATGCACTCAAAAGAAAGCCGATTCCGGCAATGATTATCGATTTCCCATAATTTCCATCTCCAATTCCTTCGTATATTTTGTTTCCTATGAACATGGATAAGAAACCAAATGCTGCAAGGGCAGCTCCTGAATAAGTGCCCATTAGTTTTTTAGGCGCATATTGGAGAATGAGACTCATGAAAATTGGAACTATCAAAATCTCACCGATAAAACTCAAACTAATAAAACTGATCATAAATTTAGGGTCATCGATCTGGCTGTTGTTCATGGTTAGAACCGCTGCGAGTATTGAAAGGGTGGCAGCTATAAATCCAATTGCAATTTTAAGAAGAGGTGAGCATTTAAAACGATTCCACAAAATACCGAATACCAGGTAACCAAGCAATGGGATTAGGGCCGGGATCATATTAATGAACAGGCTGTTGTCAGAGCTTCGGAATCCGCTGTAGTTAAAATTTTGCATAGAACGATTCAACAGTTGTTGAAATAACCAATAAGCGAACAAGCCAAGAATTGATAAGGAAATGACTTCGTTTATGCGATTCCCAAACTCCGGATTTCCAGGATTTTCTTCGGAGGCCTTTTGGTTCTTTTTAATCAGGAAGCAGCCCCCGATAATGATCACGAAACAGACAATGCAAGTGGTGAATCCACTATCGAATGTTTCTGCCAGGTCTAAATAGTGAAATGCCCGTGGAGCAATAAAAGAACCCAGATTAATTGCAAAGAGACTCAGTGTTATGGCACCGTCCATTTTATGCTTTCGGTCGGAATAAGCAGATCCGATAGATTTCATGATGGCGGGCGAGAACATGCACTGTCCAAGAATGAAGACAAACATTCCGAGGTAAAAAAGGCTTAGCTGGCCTTTCATGAATAGTAAAATGCCCAGAATTTGAAGTGCCGAACTGACAATGATTGCAATCTTTGGTCCCAGTAGAAAATCTACGATCAATCCTCCAAAAATGCGCGCAAACAAAAGTGCAGAGGCAAAGGTCATTAGTAATTCACTGGCATCGTCTCCATAAAGGTTCATTGCATCGCTTACGAGGTAGCTGTAGGCGAAGGTTTGCAATCCATAAAACGCGAATCGTTCCAGGAAAAGCAAAGTGTTTAGAATGCTTGATTGTTGGAGGTAGTAGTATTTGTTAGCTGGCATTGTATTATAATTTATTTTAATGTTCAAATGTTCAAATGTTCAAATGTTCAAATGTTCAAATGTTCAAATGTTCAAATTAAACCGTTTAAACTCTTTGAACCTTCGAAGCTCGTAGAGCGAAGAAGATTTGAACTCTTTTGAACTTTATTGGATCCACATGAGTTTTTCCCGTTCTACTTTTACACGCATAAATCCGAATGCGACGGTAAGAATATGTCCTTTTATTTCTTCTACAGTTCCACTTTGACGGGTTTCAATCATTTTTACGGTTGAACCGACTACAATTTTATCACGTTGATAGTTGTCTTCTTCCGCTTTTTCCGTTTTCCGTTTTTTGGCGGTTGATTTTTGCGGTTTTGCTTCTGCTTTAATCAATTCCACCTTGCGTTTCGCTTCCTCAATTTTGGATTTCTCTACCATCAGGTACTTGCGAACATCTTCCAGCAATGGATTATTGGCGTCTTTTTTCTTTGTCCTTGTTTGATAGCGGTCTATGAAAGACTTCATCTTTTTGCCGGAATTGATGAATAGGTTGTTTTTTTCTGCCAGATCCTGCTGGTTTCTTAAGCGTTCATCAATTCGCTGTTTCTTCTCAATGAATTCTTCCCGGGCATTGTTTGCCAATTCCTGCGCTTCGATGTGCTCTTTGTTCAAACGCTGAAGATACATTTTCTCCTTGTTCAATTCGTTTAACAAATGGTCCATTTTCACGCGATTTTTGTCTAGTTTTCCCTTGGCCTGTTCGATCAAATCCATCGGAATTCCATTCATTTGCGCTACTTCGAAAGTAAAAGAGCTTCCGGGCTGGCCCATGGAAAAACGGTACAAAGGTTCCAGTGTTTCGGTGTTGAATAGCATACAGCCGTTTACCGCATTCGGAAGCTGATCTGCTTTGAGTTTGATATTAGCGTAATGGGTCGTGATGACTCCGTAAGATTTTCGTTTATACAATTCTTCAAAAAACACTTCTGCCAAAGCTCCGCCCAGTTCCGGGTCAGAACCTGTTCCGAATTCGTCGAGCAAAAGCAGTGTTCTTCTATTGGAAACCTTCAAAAAGAATTTCATCCGTTTCAGGCGATAGGAATAAGTGCTCAATTCGTTCTCTATCGATTGATTATCTCCGATATCTGTCAGAACCTGCTGAAAGAAGCAGAATTTGCTATTCTCATGAACCGGGATCAATAATCCGGCCTGTAGCATGAGTTGTAATAATCCGATGGTTTTTAGCGTGATGGATTTTCCCCCGGCATTCGGACCGGAAATCACCAGCATCCGGCTATTGGCATCGAGGATCAGGCTTTGAGGAAGTGTTGTTTTGCCAAGGGCTTTATTGGTTTTCCAAAGAATCGGATGGAAAGCGTCGATCAATTCGATGCGTGTATTTCGAACAATGCCGGGCAAATTGGCATTGAGATCAAGAGCTAATTTTGTTTTTGCATTGATGAAATCGAATTCTGTCAATAACACCTGGTATGCTTCGATCAGGGGCAGGTGATGTGCAATCTCGCGGGTTAACTCCTGCAGAATGCGGAAGATTTCCTTGCGCTCATCGTCCAAAGACATTTCCAATTCATTATTCAAAGGAATATTGATCCCCGGCTCAATGAAGGTCAGGCTTCCCGTCTTGGAAGAGCCCACAGCAATTCCGCCGACTTTTCGTTTGTGGCTCGACTGAACAGTCAGGACCCGGCGGTCGTTGATAAAAGCTTCTTTTGTGTCTCCAAGTAATCCTTCTTTCAAGTACCGGCGCATTTCCTTATCGAAATTGCGGTTAATCTGGTTGCGGAGCTTGGCAATTTGCTGCCGGATTGCATATAATTCCGGAGAAGCATCGTCTTTGATCAGGCCCTTTCGGTCAAAAACCTTTTCAATGGCTTCAACCAGTTCGCGGGTAAAGTAAACGGTGTTCAGCAATGCAAACAGGTTCGGATAATCTTGCGAGCGCTTATCGAAAAAGTGCAGCATGAGATTAACCAGTTCAGAAGCGCGAATGATCCGTACAAATCCTTCCTGTTGTAAAACTGCATTCTGAATAGGAAGTAATTTGATCTCTGCCAATAGTTCTTCAAAATCGAGTGCAGGAAAAGATTCTCCCTCCACACGGATTTGTTTGAATTCATTTAAGCGCAGTAATTCAAATTCGATCGCATCAAAATCATTATTCGGAGAAAGGTTCTCCAATCTTTTCTGAGCAGTTGCTCCAATACTGAATGCAGCCAGCCATTCCCGGATTTGGTTAAATTCTAAATCGTGAAGTGTTTGCGGATCAAATCCTTTCATGCTGTAAAAATAAGGGCAATTTGGAAGTTGACAATGATTTCCACAGGACAAAACCAAGATCGCGTAATTTCTCCGGCAGATGCGCAGATTTTTTGCGCTCCTACCGGAAGCGCTAATATATTCTGAGGCGAGACTGGTAAGCTCGCCTTTTATCTGTGCATCAGTGGGAAATAAATGAGTGTTTTTTTGAGGTGTTAAGCAAAATCCGCGGACAAAATTCTATTTTTACTTTCTCAATGAGTTTTTCTTAGTTGGAATTTTGAACTCTTTGAACATTTAACCTTTTGAACTTTTTTCATCATGAAACTTCTCTCTTTTAATGTAAACGGAATCCGCGCTATTGCAGGAAAATCATTTATTACCGATATGCAGCAGGCTGACCTGGATGTCATTTGTCTGCAGGAAACAAAAGCAACGGTGGAACAGGTGTTGGAAACAGTAAAACCCTTGGGTTATCCGTTTGTGTATGCCAATGAAGCTGGAAGAAAAGGATATTCCGGGACAGCAATTATTTCGAAGACAGAGCCGATTTCGGTGGTCTATGATATGGGAGTTGCGGAACACGATGAAGAAGGAAGAGTAATTTGCGCAGAATACGATAAATTCTACCTGATCACGGTTTACGTTCCGAATTCAGGAAGCGAATTGCTGCGTTTACCTTACCGTCAGGCGTGGGATGCAGATTTCTTGAAGTATTTGAAAAAATTAGAAACGAAGAAACCGGTAATCGTTTGTGGAGATTTCAATGTGGCCCACAAAGCAATAGATTTGGCGCGGCCAAAAGCAAATTACAATAAGTCGGCAGGTTACATGCAGGAAGAAATTGACGGAATGGACGCGTTTGTTGGCAGTGGATTGGTTGATTCCTGGCGAGTGTTGAACGGCGATGAGATCAAATATTCCTGGTGGAGTTACCGCGGCGGTGCAAGAGAGAAAAACGTTGGCTGGCGGATTGACTATTTCTTAGTTTCCGAAGCATTTGTTCCAAGTTTGAAAACTGCAACTATTCATAACGAGATTATGGGGTCAGATCATTGTCCGGTAGGACTCGAATTGAGTTTGTGATTACGATTTAAATAAAAGTAGTGGCGCGATTAATCGCGCCACTACTTTATTATTTCAAAATGAAACCTTCTTTTTCCAAAATGAAATAGATTCGCCTTTTTGGCACAAATTGGTTTTTACCGGTCTCCTTCTAGATCCCTTTTCACAACTGGTCTTTAAGTTTTTTTATGAGCTCGCCTGGCCTTGGCCGGCATGGATTTGGCCTATTCGATTCCAAACGTTCAAACTAGCGAAAAATGAAAAAGGTTACGATAATGCTGATAGCATGTGTTTCAATATTCGGGATGAATTTGAATGCACAGACGGAGTTAAAAGATTTCAGAGGAAATTTAAAATTGGGACTCAAAGCCGGGGCAAATTACTCCAATGTATGGGATGAAAGAGACAATGACTTTGAAGCGAATGGTAAAGTAGGCTTCGCAGGAGGGGCATTCTTACACATTCCGATCGGTCGGTTCATCGGTATTCAGCCGGAAGTTTTGTTTTCGCAAAAAGGATTCCAGGGTTCCGGGGTCATGCTGGGAGAAGATTACTCCTTCAAGCGCACCACGAATTACCTGGAAGTTCCGCTATTATTTACTGTCAAACCGACTTCGTTTTTCACCATCGTTGCCGGTCCGCAATACTCTTTCCTGTTGAGCCAGGAAGATCGATTCACCGCAGGATCAAGCTCTGTAACAGAGTCCAGGGAATTTGACAACGATATTCGCAGAAATACATTGGGAGCAGTGGTGGGCTTCGATGTAAACGTAAACCACTTTGTGGTGTCTCCGAGAGCAGGATGGGATTTTCAAACGAACCATGGAGATGGTTCCTCATCCGCTCCACGCTATAAAAATCAATGGCTTCAGCTTACACTGGGTTACAGATTCTAGTCTCGAAGCCGATTATTGGTTTGGAAAAAGCTCTTCTTAAATAGAAGGGCTTTTTTTTTGCCGTGCTGAATAAAAGCGCAATTTTGATTCGTAAGATTCACAAAATCGGCGAGATCCGGGTGCGAAACCGGGGTCCCGAATTTTATAGTTGATTCATTGGAATAGCAGATTTTTGTTTATAACCTGTTGATTAACTATTAGTAACTAAATCTTAAGATTTCAGTCTGTCACCAGCTTTTGATTCCGTATCTTTGCTAAATGGAAGAACAACAACCGAACAATACCCGCAGGGTAGGTGCTCGTACCAAGAATACAATTTTACCTCTTGCGAATGAAATGGGGAAAATACCACCTCAGGCTATCGATGTAGAACAGGCCGTTCTCGGTGCTATGATGCTGGACAAAAATGCCGTAACAGATACCATTGACATGTTGTCTGCCGAAAGCTTTTACGATCCGAAACACACTTACATTTATGGAGCAATTCGGGAATTATTCGGAACTTCCAATCCGATCGATTTATTGACTGTTGCGGAGAAATTAAAGCAGCGGGGCGAACTGGAAGCTTGCGGCGGAGTGGTTTATTTGTCTTCCCTTACTCAGCGTGTGGGTTCTGTTGCACACATCGAATACCATGCACGGATCATTTCCCAAAAACACATTCAGCGTGAGATTATCCGTATGTGTTCCGAAACATTGAGAGATGCATACGACGAAACTTCCGACGTGTTCGAATTATTGACGAAAGCAGAAGGAGCTTTATTCGGGATTGCCGAAAATAACATGAAGAAATCCGTTTCTACCATGAATGTGGTGGTTAGTGAAGCTATCAAGGAAATCGAGCAGGCAGCTAAAAACAGCGACGGACTTTCAGGAGTTCCAACCGGCTTCCGTAAATTGGATGAAGTGACTTCCGGGTGGCAGCGGTCGGATATGATCGTAATTGCAGCTCGACCTGCAATGGGAAAAACTGCATTCGTATTGTCCATGGCAAGAAATACCGCTGTTGATTTCAATCAGGGAGTTGCAGTATTCTCCCTGGAGATGTCTTCTGTTCAGCTGGTAAAACGTTTGATCTCGGCAGAAAGTATGATTTCCGCAGAGAAACTAAGAAAAGGAAAACTGGAAGAATACGAATTCCAGCAATTATATTCCCGCGTAACGAAATTGGCGGAAGCTCCGATCTACATTGATGACACGCCTGGTTTGAGTGTTTTCGATCTGCGCGCAAAATGCCGCCGATTGAAAATGCAATACGACATCCAAATGGTGATCATCGATTACTTGCAGCTGATGTCGGCCGGTGGTGGCAAAGGATCCGGAAACCGCGAACAGGAGATTTCAACGATTTCCCGTTCCATCAAAGAAATTGCCAAAGAATTAAATATTCCGATTATCGCCCTGTCGCAGCTTTCCCGTTCGGTGGAAACACGTGGTGGGGATAAACGACCGGTACTTTCCGATTTGCGTGAATCAGGAGCGATTGAGCAGGATGCGGATATCGTTGCATTCTTGTACCGACCGGAATATTACGGAATTACAACTGCAGAAGATGGTTCGTCTAATGAAGGAGTGGGTGAGGTGATCATTGCAAAACACCGAAATGGTGGATTGGAAAATGTGCGCATGCGTTTCGTAGGAAAATATGCCCGTTTCGAAAACATGGAAGATCAGTATAACAATGCGCCGGGAAATGATTTCAACCCGAATGCAATGAGTGCCGGAATGTCTATGAACAGAGGTTTTGACGAATCTCCGAGAACAATTACGCTTGGAAGCAATATGAACAATGTTCCGGATGAAGATTTCAACGGACCGGATGAAACACCGTTTTAATTTTTGACTCACAATTTATGTTGCAAATCAGGCGTTAATAGTTTTTTGAATTACATTTAGTGTCTATCACAAATCAAATATGAAATTTTTCCTGACAATCGCATTTCTAATCGTTGTTAAAGCTGTTTCGGCTTCTTCTATCCTCGTTCCTATGGATGATAGACAGGCAAATCATTTGAAAGCTTACGGCGTTTCTTTTTGGGTGCTTGAAAACGGTGTTGTGATGGAATGGCTTCTGAATTACCGTGGGGGCTCTTTTTTATTCCCTCATTTGCGCACTATTGAAGAAGAATTGATCATTCGCGGAGTGACTTATGAGATTGTAGCTGATGGACAAGTCAATGCAATCCGCACCGAAATCGCCAATCCCGAAGTGAACATGGAAGTTGTTCAGTTGGAAAAAGCTCCCAAAATTGCAGTTTACACACCAAATAGTGCTTTGCCATGGGATGACGCTGTGACGATGGTTTTGGATTATGCTGAAATTCCGTACGATAAGATTTATGATTCAGCCATTGTGATGGGAGTTCTTCCGAAATACGACTGGCTGCATTTGCACCACGAAGATTTTACGGGGCAATATGGAAAATTTTATGCTTCTTTTCACCGGGAAGCCTGGTATCAGAATCAGGTTGCAGATGCAGAAAAAGATGCTAAAATGTTAGGGTTTGCAAAAGTTTCGCAATTGAAACTGGCAGTAGCAAATAATCTTCGAAATTTCGTCATCGGCGGCGGATTCCTGTTTACCATGTGCAGTGGAACCGACAGTTTTGATATCGGACTTTCAGCACATGATACAGATATTTGTGAGCGCATGTTTGACGGCGATCCGAGAGATCCCAACTGCCAGAATAAACTGGATTACGACATGACCTTTGCTTTCAAGGATTTTATTCTTGTACAGGATCCGATGGTTTATGAATATTCAAATATCGACGGAACGGAATTACATCGCTTACCGGAAAATCAGGATAAATTCATGCTCTCCGATTTTTCGGCGAAATGGGACATCGTTCCTACCATGCTGACTCAATGTCACACAGATGTGATTGATGGTTTCATGGGGCAGACAACCGATTTCAGACGCGATTTGATCAAGTCGAATGTATTGGTGATGGGTGAAAACAAAGCATTGAATACTGCCCGTTACATTCACGGAGAATTGGGCCAGGGAACCTGGACATTTTACGGTGGTCATGATCCGGAAGACTTTCAGCACAAAGTAGGAGATCCGCCAACGGATTTGAACCTGCATCCGAATTCCCCGGGTTATCGGTTGATCCTGAATAATATTTTGTTCCCGGCGGCGAAAAAACAGAAACGGAAAACATAGTTTGAAAAAAAGTAGGGGCGCGATTAATCGCGCCCCTACTTTTTTATTGCCCCGAAATCCAAAAATCCATTTCGTTCGTACTTAGAATATCATACAGTGTGGTAACTGTAATAGATGTGTTTGTTAGGTACGGCTTTCTAAGGCCAGATAAATTTAGGGTGTTAGGTTTATAATTTTAGAATCCTGGTTTGCTTTTGCAGATCAGGATTTCTTCTTTTGCATGAAATCAATTAGTTACTATTGCCATTTCACTATTTACTCCTTACTTTTGCATCACTTTTTACAAAAACAAACATAGCATGCAACTGTGGAACACATTTAGTAAAGAGGAATTAGAGCAAAAATTGCGCGAGGCGGGTCATGAATTTGTGACCATCTCATTCTACAAGTACGCAAAAATTGCCAATCCTCAAATTTTCAGAGATTACATTTACCAGTTATTGGATAACTGCGGAGTCCTTGGGCGAATTTACGTAGCCAATGAAGGAATCAATGCACAGATCTCAGTACCAACAGATCGATTGAATGATTTTCGTTCCAGCCTTTATTCCATCGACTTTTTGGATGAAGTGCGATTGAATATCGCAGTGGAAGAAGAAGGTGCGGAATTCCCGTTCCTGAAACTGAAAGTAAAAGTTCGGAGTAAGATCTTAGCTGACGGATTGACGGATGAGTCTTTCGACGTGACGGATATCGGGAAGCATTTGAAAGCGGAAGAATTTAACGAACTCACACAAGATCCGAATACGATCCTGATTGATTTCCGGAATCATTACGAACACGAAGTAGGTCATTTCAAAGGAGCAATCCTACCGGATGTGGATACTTTCCGCGAATCTTTGCCCATTATTGAGGATGCGTACCTGAAAGGAAATGAAGATAAGAATATTGTGATGTACTGCACCGGAGGAATTCGCTGCGAAAAAGCTTCTGCCTGGTTCAAGCACCGCGGGTTCAAAAATGTGCATCAGTTGGAAGGCGGAATCATCAAGTACGCGAACGAATGCAAAGAAAAAGGCCTTGAAAATCGTTTTGTCGGGAAGAATTTTGTGTTTGACGAACGACGTGGAGAACGCATTACGGACGATGTGGTTTCCAATTGTCATCAATGCGGCGAACCGGCAGATGTGCACGTGAATTGTGCCAACGAAGCATGTCATTTGTTGTTCATCCAGTGTGAAAAATGTACTGCGAAATATGAAAGCTGCTGTACACCTGAATGCCAGGAAATTATTCACCTTTCTTTTGAGGAACAAAAAGCCTTGAGAAAAGGACAGGAGAATAGTAATAAAATATTCAAAAAAGGACGGGCGGAGCATTTATTGCAGAAATTGAATCAATAAAACTGCTATCTTCGACCAACAAAATCAAGCACGTGGAATTAGTAATTGACTGGAAAGTAGATTCACAAATAATAGACGGATGGTCTACACCAAACTTATACGGATTGTTGTTCGTTGGAGGAATGATCCTTGGATATTACATCATCAAAAGAATGTTCAAATCGGAAGGGATTTCCGAAAAATACCTGGATAAATTACTGTTGTACGTGGTTCCTGCAACCATTATTGGTGCACGTTTGGGACATGTGTTTTTCTATGGGCCATATTGGGATCGATTTTCTCCGAACGGTACATTGATCGAAGAAGGTTATTTGTCTCATCCCTTATCTATTCTGAGAGTGTGGGAAGGCGGTTTGGCAAGTCACGGCGCGGCAATTATGATTCTGATCATGTTGTATGTTTATTCCAGGAACGTCGTTAAAAGGCCCATGTTGTGGATTTTGGATCGAATCGTAGCTCCAATTGCTATTGCAGGATGTTTCATCCGATTGGGGAACCTGGTTAATCATGAGATTATCGGAACACCTACAGATCTTCCGTGGGGATTTTTGTTTAACAATGCAGGAGATGAGTATTTGGATGCAAATGGAAATGTGATCCCGCGTCATCCGGCTCAATTGTATGAAGCCATCACTTATTTGTTCTCGTTCATCGTTTTAATGAGAATGTATTGGAAAACGAATGCAAAATTAATTCCGGGAAGATTGTTCGGGATGTTCATGATTTTGATCTGGACGGCAAGATTTGTTATTGAGTTCATTAAAGTTGGTCAAACCCAGCGAGATGATGTATGGGCTTTGAATACCGGGCAGTTGTTGAGTATTCCTTTTGTCCTGATCGGCTTGTATTTGACCTTCCGGAAAGTTCCGCAAAAAGAACAGGCAAAATTTGACGAGGCAGTGGCAACACCGCTTCCACAATAATCGAAAAGCTTTTTATATAAAAATAGTAGAGGTGCGATTAATTGCACCTCTACTGTTTTTTTGCCTTTTGAATTTGCATTTTATATATTGAATTACTAGTCGTATCTTTGTGCCTTCGCTGAAGCTCTTAGCCTTCGCAAAGCCGCTTCGGCGGAGCAAGGTCAGCATAAGCGTTGCACCCCTTTGGTTGATTTCATGAAAACAAAAACACTTCGTAAGAATAAAGTAAATGTCATAACACTTGGTTGTGCAAAGAACACCTTTGATTCCGAGGTGATGATGGCGCAATTGGCTGCCAACAAGTTTGAAGTGGAGCATGAAGCCAAACAGGATGATTCTGAGATTGTGATTATTAATACCTGTGGTTTTATTGATAATGCAAAACAGGAATCCATTGAAATGATCCTGCGCTATGCCGATGCGAAGAAAGAAGGATTGGTAGACAAAGTTTACGTGACCGGTTGCCTGGCTCAGCGGTACAAAGACGATTTGGAGCAGGAAATTCCGGAAGTGGACGCCTTTTTCGGGACCAGGGAATTGCCGCGCTTACTCAAAACATTAAAAGCAGATTACAAGCACGAATTAGTTGGAGAGCGTTTACTGACGACTCCTTCTCATTATGCTTATTTCAAAATAGCAGAAGGCTGCGACAGACCATGTTCGTTTTGTGCCATTCCTTTAATGAGAGGAAAACACGTTTCGACTCCAATGGACCAGCTGGTGAATTCTGCGAAAAGTTTGGCTGCAAAAGGTGTTAAAGAGATTTTGCTGATCGCGCAGGATTTGACTTACTACGGACTGGATATTTACAAAAAGCGAAACCTGGCTGAATTGCTGGATCAGCTTGCTGCAGTAGAAGGAATCGAGTGGATTCGTCTGCACTATGCTTTCCCGGCGGGTTTCCCAATGGACGTGCTGGATGCAATGGTGAAACATCCGAATGTATGTTTATACCTGGACATGCCTTTGCAGCACGGATCAACAAAAATCCTTCAGTCGATGCGCCGCGGAATTACACGTGAGAAAACAGAAGCACTGGTAAAAACGATCCGTGAGAAAGTTCCGGGAGTTGCTATTCGTACCACGTTGATTGCAGGTTACCCGGGAGAAACGCAAGCCGATTTCGAAGAAATGTATGAGTTTGTAGAACGGATGCGTTTTGATCGTTTGGGAATCTTCACTTATTCACACGAGGAAAATACACATGCCCATACTTTGGAAGACGATGTTCCGGATGAGGTAAAGCGCCAGCGTGCTGATGAGATCATGGAACTGCAATCCGGTATTAGTTATGAATTGAACCAGGAAAAGATCGGTAAAACATTCAAAGTTCTTTTTGACCGTATTGAAGGGGATTATTTCATCGGCAGAACAGAATTCGATTCTCCGGAAGTGGACAATGAAGTACTTGTAAAAAAATCCGAAGGATATGTCAGTATCGGTGATTTTGCCATGGTCGAGATCACATCAGCAGATCATTACGATTTGTACGGAAAGTTTGCGGAGTAAAATCAAGACTTTATTAAATTTTCATTAAATATTTGTTCAGCCGTTGAATTCGTTAATTCATGGGTGGAATATAGTCATTTGTCGATACCTTATTTAGTAAGTGATTGATAGTCTTTGTATTTTTGCTCCGATAATACTATTACTTATTAAAAAATAATGGAAACTATTCACGCGTAAGATCTGAAATTCAGAGGACTATATGTTTTTGATTTCACCCAATTTATAAATCAAGACGGCTTATTTTTTTAAATCCAGGGGTTAACCCCTGATTTTAGTCTTTTGACAGCTCCAGCTATTCTGCCCGAAATGGTTTTCCCTATTTTTGAACAAACTAAACAGTTACTTATGAAAAAAAAGGTACTATTCATTGGGATTTGCGTATGTTCATTAGCTAATTTCAGCTATGGGCAGTCCCAGACAAACTCCTTAAAAGAATCAACACCCATTGTTGTTTCATCACACCCTGAATTGAGTGCGCAACGTGCAAAATTGGATGCAAAACAAGCTGAGATTAACCAGGCTGTTACTTCCTCACGCGCACAGGCGGCTAAATTGAATGACGAATTCCGTGTGTTGAAAGAAGAATACGTTCGATTACTGAAAGTGGAGTTAGAGAAAACTACTGATGCGCAATTGAGAACCCAGTTGCAGGAAGAAATCACACGTTATTCTGAAATAACGAATTCACAAACACGCTAATCACTGAAGCTATGAAAACAAGCATTTTAAAAACAGCTGCTCTATGCGGCTTAATGGCTATTGGACTTATTTCCAGATCCAATGCACAATCCTTCTCAGAATCGTTTAACGATATTACCCTTCTTGCCGGGAATGGCTGGGTAATGACGAATGCAAGTGTTGCAGTTGGATCTACGAACTGGTTTCAGGGGAATCCTGTTGGTGCCGGCGGGCCGTTTGATGCTTTCAATGGAGCAACAAACGCTTATATTGGTGCGAACTACAACAATACCGGATCAGTAGGAACGATCAGCAACTGGTTGATGACTCCAAACCGCACATTCAGAAATGGTGACGTAATTACTTTCTATACACGTAAACCTTCACCCGATACTTACGCTGACAGATTGGAGGTGCGTTTAAGTACCAATGGAGCAAGTACTAATGTTGGAACGGGAAATGCAGTTGGAGATTACACTACCTTATTAATGAGTGTAAATCCCGGTTTGACTTTAGGAGTATATCCTACAGCTTGGACTCTTTATACAATCACAATTTCAGGATTGCCTGCTCCTACGTCAGGGCGTATTGCATTCAGATACTTTGTAACAGGTGCAGGTCTTAGCGGAACAAATTCTGATTATATCGGGATTGACCAGGTAGACTACACACCATATGTTTGTCCTTCGTTTACGATGACAACTGGTGGAGCTTTGACAGGTGGAGCTGCAGGCAACGCGTATTCAACTACATTAACTCAAACCGGAGCACTTGGAACGCCAAACTTTGCAGTTACAGCAGGAGCTCTCCCTCCGGGATTGTCTTTGTCTGCAAGCGGAACCATTTCCGGAACACCAACAGCTACCGGAACATTTAACTTCACTTCTACTGTAAGTGATAACAGCGGCTGTTCAGGATCACAAGCCTATTCTATTACGGTTGTTTGTCCGGCAAATCCAATTGCTCTTAGCACTGCGCCTGCATTGTGTGATAATGCTTCGCCATATACATTGGTGCAAGGTTCACCGGCAGGAGGAACTTATTCAGGTACCGGTGTTACAGGTGGTCAGTTTAATCCTGCAGCCGGAACACAAACACTTACTTATGATTACACAGATCCTTACGGATGTGCATACAATTCAAATTTCACGATTACTGTAAATGTTGCTCCATTTGTATCTCAAAGTGCTATTTCAGCAGTTTGTGACAATGCAGGAACAGTAGCATTGACAGGCGGAAGTCCTGCAGGAGGAACATATAGCGGAACTGGTGTTACAGGAGGTAATTTCGATCCTTCAGCAGGAACACAAACAGTAACTTATACCTACACAGATGTAAACGGATGTGCAGATAATACAACTACATCAATCACTGTAAATCCTGCTCCAAGTGTTTCTCAAAGTGCTATTTCAGCAGTTTGTGATAATTCCGGAGCAGTGACTTTAACGGGTGGAAGTCCGGCAGGTGGGACTTACAGTGGAACAGGAGTAAATGCAAGCGGTGATTTTGAGCCTACAGCAGGAACACAAACAATTACTTACACTTTTACCGATGTAAATGGATGTACAGATAATGCATCAACAGTGATCACTGTAAATCCTGCGCCTTCAGTTTCTCAAAGTGCCTTTTCTGCTGTTTGCAGCAACTCGGGAATAGTGGCATTGACAGGTGGAAGTCCGGCGGGTGGAACTTACAGCGGAATGGGTGTTTCAGGAACTGATTTTGATCCTGCGGTTGGGACACAAACGGTTACTTACTCGTTTACGGATGCAAATGGATGTACAGGCGATGCCTCTCAGTCGATTACTGTAGATCCTGCTCCAATAGTTGCATTTAATTCTCCTGTTTCAGCTATGTGTTTGAATCATCCTGCATTGACACTTTCAGGTGGAGCACCTGCAGGTGGAACATATAGCGGGACTGGCGTAAGCGGAGGGAACTTCAATCCTTCTACAGCAGGTGCAGGTAACCATGTGATCACTTATTCTTTCACAGATGCAAACGGATGTGATGGCCAGGCAACAATTACAATGAATGTAAGTGCTTGTTTGGGGCTTGTTGAAAATGGGAAAGAATTCGGATTGGAAGTTTATCCAAACCCAACGACAGGTAAATTTACTGCAAGCGTCACTTCAGGTTCTGATTTCTCTATTGTAAACGTAGTAGATATTCAGGGAAAAGAAGTTCCGTTTGGATCTTCTAAATCTGCTGCAACTGCTATTGAAGTTGATTTTTCAAACCAGGTTTCGGGAGTTTATTTCGTAAATGGATCTGTTGACGGACAACGTTTTGTTTTCCGTGTTCAAAAGCAATAATTTATAAATCAATGAATTAAAAAGGGCTGTCTTATTTTTAAGACAGCCCTTTTTAATAACTTAAATTTTCGGTGAAACCGGATGTTTATTTGTTGAATGCGTCCAAATGCTAATTTCCACGTTAATCTTTCCTGATCAGAAATTATCTTTGTACGGAAACCTTAAACAAGTATGAACTATTCACTACAACTGCGGGCAATTTTTATTGTCTCACTATTACTCCTCTCAACTGCTTTTTCGCAAGCGCAGACAAATTACCGGATTTCAGTTCCTCAAAGCTATCTCACCAAAGATTTTTTAGCTCTGGCAACGGACAATATTGTTAATAACGGAAGATTTATCTCCGAAAATAAATTCGAATTGATCCTGGAGCAGGAACATGCTGAAAATTATGTCAGATCAGTATTTGAATCTGTTGGAATTCCGGTGTTGGCGGTGAGCAGTAACAAACAGAAAGAGACATTCAGAGAAAAAGCAGGAGGAAATGACTGTGAAACTGCCGAATTGTTATGTTCTAATACGTCACAGACGGCCAACAGCGGTGGTGCAGGGGCAACACAGGAATTAAACGGGACCAGCCAGGGATGCCTTGGTATTGAGCATCAATCTTCCTGGTATTATCTGAATGTTCAATCAGGTGGAACGCTGACCATGACTATTGGTCCGACGAGTGGAACGGATGATTACGATTTCGCCATTTGGGGACCGTTTACAGCTGCTACTGCCAATGCAAATTGTCCACCGACTGCAGCTCCGATCCGCTGCAGCTATTCCGCCTCAACCGGAAATACGGGATTAATGATTCCAGTCAATGGACAGACGAGTTCATTTGGCTGTGGTTTTTTGGGTTTAGGACCATGCAGTGGATTAATAACAACTGTGAACAATCCTGCGGATAATAGCGAAGGTACAGGAGGCGATAAATGGGTGAGTAATTTAACTACTTCTGCAAACGAGGTTTATATTTTACTGGTAGATAATTTTTCAAATTCCGGGCAAGCGTATAACATGTCTTTTGGAGGTTCCTCTGTTTTGGGCTGTACACCGATAGTTTTACCGGTTGAATTAAGTGCTTTTACCGTATCAAAAACATCGAAAGGAAATAGTCTGAACTGGACAACTCAATCCGAAGACCGTTCGAATTATTTTATGGTGGAATGGACAACAAATCCTGCTTCCGGAAACTGGACTGAAATTGCAAATGTGCCCGCATTAGGTCATTCACAGGAAATACATGACTACAGTACGTTTCATTCGAATCCGTCACTAACTGAAGTGAATTATTACCGGTTGAATTTGACGGACTTAGATGGTTCCAGAACGACTTATGATGCCTATTTATTAAGTGCAGACAATGGTAAAGATTCCAAAAAGGTTACACACGTTTATAATTTGATGGGACAGGAAGTAGATGATCATTGCAAAGGCATTGTGATTTATTATTATTCCGACGGGACCACTGAAAAAGTGTATAGATAATCGTCATCTGTTTGGAATAAATTCATTTTAAAGTCGTTCGGAAACGGACGACTTTTATTTTTTTGTTACTTTGGCATCATGGACATTCAGAACCGACTACTTGAACAGCTAAAGGCGAAACTTCCTCCGGATACTTCATTGGGTAAATTACTGATGGATGACCTGGAGTTATCGCGTGACTCGGCATATCGGAGAGCACGTGGTGAAACTGCTTTGAAACCGGAAGAGATTAACCTGCTTTGTCAAAAATACGACCTCTCAATAGATAAAATCATCGGTGTTTCAGGTAAAAGTGTCACCTTTCAATACAATCCCATTCAGCGTTCGGAATTTTCTTTTGAAACCTACCTGAACGGAATTATGGACGGCTTTAAACGAATGGTTGCCCAGCGCTCCCAGGAACTTTATATGTCAAACCTGGATCTGATTATTTTCCAACTATTGAATTCACCTGCTCTTTTGCGTTTCAAATTACTCTATTTCGGAAAGTGTTATTTGAAACTGGGGCAATTGGATGATGTGAAGTTTCACAAAGGATGGAAAGGCGATATTTCCGATGAGCACCTGCAGCAGATGGCCAATTTCTATATCCGGGTTAAATCTACAGAAGTAATAGGATACGACGCCGGAAAAGGACTGATCCGTGAAATTGTTTCATTCTATGAATTAGGATATTTTGAAACTCCGGAAGATGCCATTTTCCTGATAGATGAAGTTGCTGCTTTGGTAGAACACATCAAAAAGCAAGCGGAAATCGGCCGGAAATTCATTAAAGGACAACCTGTTATAACGGAAGCGGATAATTTCCATTTATACCTGCACCAAACCTATATTCAGGATAATACGATTATTTCAGAAACAAATGCCTACCGCATGTTGTATATTACCCACAACATGATGAACTACCTATATACAATCGATCAGGATTATGTCAACAAATCATTTGCGGTTTTTCAATCCATGCTGAAAAGCTGCGTGAAAATTTCGGAAGAGAATCAACGCCAGCGAAATGCCTACTTTGAAAGCCTGGGACAGTTTATTTCAAAAGCAAAAATCCGCATTGAAGGAACAGAATTGTATTAATTTCTTGTTTCCGGGCAACCTTTTGTTTTGACCTGAGTAATTGGTAAGAACGTAAAAGAAAAATGCAGATGAAATGAATTGATTTCTATCCTTTTTGAAGGATGGATCCGAACTTATTATAAGTGTTAACGAAAGAAACAGAAGAACAATTTTCAAAAGGCAATCGAAAAGCTTTCGATGCTGTATATGCTGCTTATTCTGCGGCCATGTTCGGATTGTGTCTTCGCTATACCAGGTGTTCGGATGATGCACAGGATATTTTGCAGGAAGCATTCATCAGGGTTTACAAGAGCTGTGAACAATATTCTGCAGATAAGCCTCTTGCTGCTTGGATAAAGACAATTACAATCAATACAGCTTTAACATATATCAAGAAAAATTACCGGTTTGAACTGCATGAAGATGATTCCTTCTTTGATGAACAGCAGGAAATTGAGTTCGATACCGAAAATCAGGAACAGCTAAAAAAGAAATTAATCCAAATCCTGAATGAATTACCCGATGGCTACAGGACCGTTTTTAACCTGTTTGTGATCGATAACTTGACACATAAGGAAATTGCAGCATATTTGTCAATTTCAGAAAACACCAGTAAAACCCAATATTTCAAAGCAAAGAAGATGATTCTTAGTTTGCTTGAGGTATCAATCAATAAAGCATGAAACAGGAAAATAACATAGAGAAGTTATTCCAGGAAGCTTTCGAAAATTTCGAAGTCAATCCGCCTGTTTCTGTGAAAATAGAAATAGACAAGCAGCTTGGAACGAAAAGAAATAAACCAGGATGGATTTTGTGGTGGTCTACAATCGTCATTCTTCTTTTAACAGGAGTTGTATTTGCGGTTGTTAAAGGCGGGTTTTATAATTCTTCTTCTGATCCCGGATTGACAGGATCAGAGCAGCATGCAACTGCTTCAAAAGGGCATTCAAAAACAAATGAAACCAATTCCGATGATCAGCTGACTTCAGAAGGGGATTCTGAAAATAATCAGTCTGAATTAACTAGTGGAAGTGAACCCGGAAAGACCGAAAAGCAAAAAGCGGCAGCAGCGTCAGATGACAAGAAGACAGCGTCAGAGCAGTCAAGCTCATCGAAAACCAAACTGAAAAACAGAAGGGCCTTTTCAGCTAAGAAAAAAGCTGCAACAGCAGACAAAATCAAGAACGAAAAGACGAATGGATTAACTTCCGGTAAAAAGGAACCTTCCGGTTCGGCACAAAAAACACCTGTGAAAACAACGGTTTTGTCGGATAAGTCAAAATCGGCATCTAAAAGTTCTTTGAAAACAACTTCGAAAAGAGGAAAGAATTTTTCAGTAAAAAAGAAAGGTCCTGATTCAGGCAATGAAGGACAAAGTGCTGCAAAAGGAAGTAAAAACGAAATTCGGGAAGAACTTCCCCTAAGCGATGAAAAACAGCCGAAAGTAGTACCCGTACTAAAATCCGAAAAGGAGAATCCCGCCGAAAAGAGAGCAGAGCCGGCTGATTCCATAGCCAATGTGGTTGCTTCAGCAGATTCAACGGATAAATCGGAAACTGAGACTTCGGCGGTCAAACCTCCAAAAGATGATTCAAAAGCGCGCAACTGGATGGTGGAAATCTATGGTGGTCCTCGTTTTGGGGCGAAGACTTCTAAAACGGATTTTGCCTTGAAAAGTGCAAACTCTTACCAGATCGGTTTAGGTTTTTCAAGAAAATTGAATCTTGGACCGCTGAAATATCTAACTCTTGACGGTGAATACGGTGGTGGTAAAGAATCTTATCGCCAGTCAACAACTACAAGTTCAGTCTTTCTTGCAGGTATTGATTCGATTCCTGTTTTGGATACATCGATGACAGATACGTTGGGTTATACTTATGTCAATAATTACGATACACTGAACCAAACTACCGAATTGACTAATAATGCTCAGATAACCCGATTTGCAT
Source organism: uncultured Flavobacteriales bacterium (assembly GCA_946479285.1). The sequence continues at coordinate 57,271 of CAMLFH010000012.1, forward strand.
TTGGTTTGAGAACTCAGTTTAATTTCGATTTGGGAAGCGGATTTGGTGTAGCGGTAAGTCCGGGCTATTACTATTCAAGAAGCAAGTACCAGTTTTCCGATAGCTCAAGTACCAGTTCCAGTTCACAGATCTTATTGAATTTGAGTCTCTATTATGACTGGAACCGTTTCCGTTTCCGTGTTGGATTGGATTCACGCTATGAGCTCATGGGGAAAAATCAACATGCATACTTCGACCGCAGAAAATCCGTTTTATTCACCCCGCAATTTGGAATTGGATTTAAGTTTTAGAACAACTTTCCTAATTAATAGTATTCCGGGGATGAAATGTCAAAATCGCATCGCGTAAAAAGCGCTGGTCCAAATGCGTGTAAATTTCGGTGGTAGTAATGTTTTCGTGACCAAGCATATCCTGAACGGCTCGTAAATTTGCTCCGCCTTCTATCAAATGAGTGGCAAAAGAATGTCTAAAAGTATGCGGACTGATTTTTTTCTTGATCCCGGCCGCTTCTGCTAATCGCGTAACGATGGTATAGATCATGATCCGGGTAAGTTGCGCGCCTCGCCGATTCAGGAATATGATGGCTTCACTGCCTTTTTTTACGGGCACGTTTTCACGGTCGCTTTCAACGTAAATTCCCACCTCTTCAATCACGCTCGGACTCACGGGAACCAATCGTTCCTTGTTTCCTTTTCCGATCACACGAATAAAACCTTCGTCAAAAAAACAATCTTCAAACCTTAAGGAAACCAATTCGCTAACCCGTAATCCACAGCTGTAAAGTGTTTCAAGAATCGCCTTGTTTCGCTGACCTTCATTCGAACTCAGATCAATAGCTGCGATCATCGCGTCAATTTCTTCAATCGTTAAGACTTCGGGTAATTTCCTTCCGATTTTAGGCAGTTCCAAACTTTCGGAAGGATCGTCTTTCCGGATATCTTCCATGAGTAGAAAATCGAAAAACTGCTTCCAGCCACTAATAATTCTTGCCTGTGAGCGAGCGCTTAAGCCCATGTCGTACAATTCGGCAATGAATTGTTTTAAATGTCCGGCTTGAATGTGCTCGGGAGAAAGTGTGTAAGATTCGCAAAAGTCACGTAACTTAGCAATGTCCTGTTGATAGGCAAAAATGGAATTTTCTGCCAGGCTTCGTTCTATTTTCAGGTAATGAACAAATTGTTTAATAATACGTTCCCAATCTTTCACTTATGCGCATTCTGATTCTCAATGGCCCGAATTTAAATCTTTTAGGAACACGAGAGCCTGAAATTTATGGAAATCGTACCTTTTTGCATGTTTTGGAAGAGTTGAAGAAAAACTTTCCCGGCGAAATTGACTACATCCAAAGCAATGTGGAGGGAGAATTGATCAATGCACTGCATGAGTCCAAACACAGCGGAATTATTCTCAATGCCGGCGGTTATACGCATACCAGTGTTTCAATCCGCGATGCTATTGCGGGAATCGAGATTCCGGTAGTAGAGGTCCACATCAGTAACCTTGCACAGCGCGAAGAATTCCGTCACAATTCATTGATTACGGCTGTCTGCGAAGGCTCAATCATGGGTTTCGGAATGGACGGCTACCGGTTGGCTTTGGAATGGTTTAACGGGAATCAACGCGGGAAAATCGGGTATTGATTTATTAACCACAAAGCACACGAGGCGCACGAAGTTTTTTATTTTTTGATGTAGTAGGATAAAGAGATGTTTTTTCTTAACTTATATAAGAAAAGCACTATTCAACGGAATCAAAAAATTATGAAAAACAAGAGGAATGGATGAAAATCATTTACCAATCAGCATTAAAAGTTCATTCGACTTTAGGACCAGGTTTACTGGAATCAGTTTATGAAACTTGTTTGTGGCATGAACTGACAAAAAGAGGGTTGTTGGTGGAAAGACAAAAAATTTTGCCAATCAATTATGATGGAATTATTATTGAGTCAGGATTGCGATTGGATTTGTTCGTGGAACAAGAAATAATCTTTGAATTGAAATCGGTAGATTTTTTGGCGCCTGTTCATCAAGCTCAAATTTTAACCTACATGAAATTGGGTAAAAAGGAATTGGGTTATCTCATTAACTTCAATGAAAAACTATTAAGAAATGGTTAAAGCGTTTCACATTAAGAGGAAATATCGATCAGTAAAGTTTATTTACTTTGTGTTCTTCCTACTCAATGGCACCAAAAAAAGCCTTGTGTGCTTAGTGATTGTAACCACAAAGCACACGAGGCGCACAAAGTTTTTGATTTAACGATTAAAGAATTATTACGAAATGCTGCAAGCATTTCACTTAAGAAGAATTATTCTATCAGTAAGTATATTCTTTGTGCTCTTCCTCCCAAAGGGATTAATTAAAAAAATCCTTGTGTACTTCGTGCGCTTCGTGGTCAATGAACTGAGGCGTCGTGTACCTAAAAGTTTTATTCAGTTCATTTATTCTCCGATTCCAAAGTAATCAATCTCGCCAATCCCAGTGAAATTACCCGGTTGATACTGTCATTGTTGGTGTGAAGAATTCTGAAATTGTGCCAGGTAATGGAATGATCGTAAACTTTCCCGATTCCATCAATATACCCTTGGATTGCTTTTCCGTCTCTTGGTTCTGAACGCTCATTGATGAATAATGAAACCCCAATTCCTTTTCCATTCACATCATCCACGAAACCCAGTCCTATAAGGGAATCTTTGTTGTTTTTTTGTGTGATTTCAGATCGGGATATCGTATCAATCTGACCTCTTCCGTCACCGGGTAAATAAAAATACGTGAGTCTTTCTTTCCTGCCTTCCTTGCTGCTTTCCTGTTTGTTTTTATGGGTGGGGTCAGTTTGCTCATCGCATTTTCTAGGTGAAACCAGTAGCAGTGTAATTCCAATCATTGCCGGTAAAGCCTGCACAAAGAAGATCTTTTTGTCAGCAGTTAATGCACCGTAAATTCCGGCTACTGAAACGCAGATCAGGAAAAACAAACTGACATTGAAACGCCATTCCGGATTACAGATAAAAAATGTCCAGATCAATCCTGCTGCCAGGAATCCGTTGTACAATCCCTGGTTGGCGGCCAGTGCTTTCGTTTTCGGGAACAGGTCCTTTTCGAAATTCTTAAACGTTTTCGGACCTTTGGTCGTCCAGGCAAACATTTCAAGCCACATCACATAAACGTGGAACAATGCCACAATTCCGATTACAATTTTAATAGCGATTTCCATAGTTTAAATTTTTAAATTCCCCCTTTATGCTTGCGCTGATCGCATGTCGCCAATAGCTTTAGCGATGGCACAAGCTACAGCGTAGGAGCAGGAGGGGGATAAAGGGGGAGGAAGTTGATTTGTTACTAAAACTAAGATTTTTTTACTCCAACAATCGAATACATCATCGGGATGAAGTTTCCAAGATGTTTGATCCGAAATTTCCCAGGTGCAAATTCTTCCGTATGCGCAAAACAATTGTAATTCGAGAAATCGTATTCCTGCAAATCCTTCAATTGAATTCCCTGCTTCAATAAACTGGTGATAACTTCACTCATTCCATGGTTCCAGCTCACGGAGGTTGTTTTGATTTCGGCTTCCCTGTCCGCATAAGTTCCGCTGGCTGTTTCCACAATGGGCTCTGACTTGAAATAACGATAGCCTACTTTTTGGAAATCATCATCAAACATCCAAACTACCGGGTGGAATTCTACAAACACAAATTTCCCGTTCGGTTTCAGAAAATGGTTAACTACGGAAGCCCAACGGTCCAAATCCGGAAGCCAGCCAATAGTTCCGTAGGAAGTGAAAACAAGGTCGAATTCACCTTCCAGTTGGTGAGGAAGATCGTATAAATCACAGCAAACAAAGCTTGCGTCAACGTTTAATTTTTCGGCTGTTTCTCGTGCTTTATCAATGGCTTTATCCGAAATATCAGCTCCAACAGTACTTGCGCCCATACGCCCCAGTGAAATAGTGTCCTGTCCGAAATGACATTGCAAATGCAGAATGCGTTTTCCCTTCACGTCTCCCAATAAGGCCAATTCAGTTTCCTTTAACGAGCTTTTTCCTGCTAAAAATCCCTGCTGATCATAAAAATCGGATTCCACATGTGGATCAACACGCTGATTCCATTGTTCTTTATTGATCTCTTTATAATTCTCCATGACACGGTTAATCAAAATTGAATGCAATTAAAGGTCGGGAATTTAGTTTGAACAATGCTCCGATTTCTGAATTTCTTTTCCGGAATCGATTTTCAGACCAAAAAAGAGTTATTCAAAGACTGAAATTTTGGTTTTGAAGCAGTTTATTAAGTGATAATTCATAACTATTTGTGTATCAATCATCTAATCGCTTCATTTTTATGCTGTTAATTTATTTTTTATTTGTTAAAAATTAAAATTTTAACATCGTGAATTGTTTTAATTCAAACATTAGTTGTAATATCCCTCCAGCTAACATTAAAACGCTGTTTATGAAGAAAATTAGATTTTTAGTAACGACCGTATTGGTCGTAGGGACTTCTTGTAGTGCTTATTCTCAGGAGTTTAAAAAAGTTTCCCTTCCCAAGGGAATTTATTCGGAAACAAAATCCTTCGACAGGATCAATCAAAAACGAGTCAATGATGCGCTTAAAGGAATAAAGGAAATTTACGCCTTTGATTTTACCACTTCACGTCCGAAATCGCTCTCTCAGCAGATTGAATCCACTGCAAATCTGGCACTGGAAAAATCGGGATTCGTGACCTACTCAAACAACACATCTATTTCAAACCTGCTTGCAATCCGACCGGAAGTTCTTTCTGTTCAATTGCCCTATGAAGATCGGGTTTTGACCCTGGATTTGGTCCAGGTAAACATTTTCACAGATGAGTTCAAGCTGGAAACCAGCACTCCGGGCTTGGAGCAGGGAGTTGACCTGGGATTGTATTACCAGGGAACCATTCGCGGTGAAGATGCGGTGGTCGGAATCAGTTTCTTCAAGGATGAATTTTTTGTGTTGATCAACCGAAATGCTGCGGAAGATGCAACCATCGAAGCCGGTTTGGTAAGAGTTCCCGAGAATACCGATGGAATTCACGTGGTTTATTCAGACGATGATTTGAAAGATAAACCCGTTTATTCTTGTGGTTCGGAAGGATTGGAGCAATACCAGGAAGCGGTGGAGCGGCTTTCTTCTCAAAAAGAAGATCTAAAGGACATGGAAAAGGCTGTCTACAAATGCGTGACTTATTTTTGGGAAACACGCTACAATTTGTACACTTCGAAAGGAAGCACGCAAGCGGTTACCAATTACATGACCAACATCTTCAACAATTTCAAATTGCTTTATGAAAATGAACAGATCGGGTCGAAATTGAATCAGTTGTACATCTGGACAACGGCTGATACTTACAACGATGATCTGAATACTTTCTCAGCAAACCGTTCGAATTTCGGCGCAAACATCGCTACTTTGTTTTCGACAACAGGCGGCGGCGGTGTTGCCTGGCTGGATCAACTGTGTGGAAGTAATGAGTATTACAAACACGGATTCTGCGGAGCAGTTGGTGGAACTGTCAACGCTATTCCAACTTACAGCTGGGCAGTAAATGTTACGGCGCACGAGATTGGTCATAACCTCGGATCACCGCATACACATGCCTGCAGCTGGTCCGGTGGAGCAATCGACGGCTGTGGACCACAGGCAGGATATTCCGAAGGTTGTAACGGGCCGATTCCTTCTAACGGAGGAACGATCATGAGTTACTGCCATTTGGTGAGTGTCGGAATGAACTTTACGCTTGGTTTTGGGCCTCAACCCGGAAACCTGATTAGAAGCAGGGTGAATAGTTGTATTACTTTGACTTGTGACACCGGTGGTGGCGGACAAACTTGTACAAACGCTTACGAGCCTAATGAAACACAAGCTGCAGCAGCTTCGGTAACAAGCGGAACAGCAGTTTCAGCGGCGATTGCAAGCGCGGGCGATGTGGATTTCTTTAAAATCACGACTTCAACGACCACCAATAATGTCTTCAACCTGGCAGGACCTTCCGGGGTGGATTTTGACCTGGTGATCTATAACAGTGCAGGAACACAAATTGGTGCCGGAACAAGTGGTACCGCAACCGAATCCATAACATTGAACGGACAGGCAGCAGGAACTTATTATGCAAAGGTTTTCGGATACAGCAATGCATTTAGTGCAACTTGTTATACGTTCACTGCAACCGCTTCATCCGTAACAAACTGTTCTACTGCTTACGAACCGAATAATTCATTGGCGGCTGCGGCAGCAATTCCTTTGTCTACAACCATTTCGGCGGCTATTTCATCCGGTACCGACCAGGATTATTACACGGTAACAACCACTGCTGCAGGAACGCATCTTTTTGCTTTGGCAGGTCCGGGCGGAGTGGATTATGATTTATATGTCTACAATAGTGCGGGAACCCAAATCGGTTCAGGAACAGGATCAACAGCAACAGAGAATGTGTCGATCGCAAACCTGGCTGTAGGTACTTATTCGATCCGTGTTTTTGGATATAACGGAGCAAATAGTGCAACATGTTATACGCTGAATACAGCTAGAACTTCGGCTTCTTTCTTTGATGCAGGAACAAATACACCTACGTATTCCTTGTATCCAAACCCGGTAAAAGACAAGCTGGCTATCAGTTCTTCCGATCTGGATGAGGTGATGACAGTAGAAGTAATGGATATGAGCGGGAAAGTACTTTCTACTGCTGAATTGAGAAGCAATGCAACGATTGATGTTTCGAACATTAGTTCGGGAGTTTATTTCGTGAAAATTACTTCATCCGGTAGTGAAACAACACCGATTAAATTCGTGAAAGAGTAATAAACAAGAACCAATCCTAATCAAGGGAGGTTTCGCACACGCGGGATCTCCCTTTTTTGTTTCTACTAATGAATGAACCAGTAGAGATGGAAAATTTTCTGCCCCTGCGGGTTTTAACTTTTAAGAACCATTTCTTTGCTAACTTTGCGACAAACTTAGACAAATGAAATTTCATGTTCTTCTTCTAGCCCTGGCTAGTGCCATGCCTGTTGTTGTGGCCCAAACCCCTCAAAAGGCAGAGATCTGGAAACCGAACAAAAAAGGCTCTTTTTACCTTTATTGGGGATGGAACAGGGGAGCTTATACCAAATCAGATATTACTTTTTGGGGAAGTTCATATAAGTTCAAACTGGACGATGTGATTGCAAATGACCGCCAATCAGCTTTCAACGCAAATTTGTATTTCAACCCGAAAACCATTTCGATTCCTCAGTACAACTTGAGATTGGGGTATTATTTTAAGGATAAATACGAGATTTCCTTTGGCGCTGATCACATGAAATATGTGATGAAGAATTTCCAAACTGTGAATATGAACGGTTATATAGAGCATTCAGGAACGCCTTATGATGGTGTTTATGATAACAAGCCTATGGTGATGGATACTGCTTTTTTGATGTTTGAACACACAGACGGGTTGAATTATCTGAATATTGAAGTGAGAAGATCCGATGCCTGGATTAACGTAAAACATTTCAACCTGAGTACGAATTATGGAATTGGAGCAGGAGTGTTGGTTCCAAGAACAAATACCACACTTTTAGGAAATCCACGTCACGATGAATTCCATTTGGCAGGTTATGGCCTTGGTTTGGTTGGAAGTTTGAAATTAAGTTTCTTCAAATATTTCTTCATCCAGGGAGAAGCGAAATATGGATTCATTCACATGCCGGATATTCGAACGACTTATAATCGGCCTGGTGCAGATATAGACAAAGCGAAGCAGCATTTCTTCTTCATGCAGTATAATATTGTCTTCGGGGCGCAGTTCCAAATGACAAACCGAGTGAAAAAACAGAGATAATCTGAAATATTTTTTCTTTTACCGCGAATAACGCAAAGGCGCTAAGGAAACACATGATTTCTTTGCGGTAAAAATTAGAACTTCTTTGCTTTAAAAAGTAAGATTTTAGGGGCACCGCTTTGCCCTTCATTGGAAATATACAAGTCACCGTTTTCCATGATCGCAATTCCTTCTGCTTTATTGAATTTTTGAGGGTCCAATACTTCCAGGTGCATAATCTGACCTTCAGGATTAAAGACAAAGAGGTAATAATCCGAAGCACTTAGGACATACAGCTGTTTGTTTTCCGGATGAATATAAATGGCGGAAAGCTGGAATTTCAAAGCGGGTTCTTCTTCGTTGGGATCTTTTTTACTTGGTTTGGTGGGTAATTCGATGCCGTTTTTCGATGCGAAATCTTTGATGGAAGTAATGTCATAGGTGTAAAGCGGTTCTGGTCTTAGTTTATTTTTTTTCAGGTCGAACGCATAAATGGTACGCAGATTCTTGAATGCTGCTCCTTTTGCAATTTTACTTTTGGAACCGATCAGCAAGCGGTTGTTTTTCGGGTCAAAACACAAACCTTCATTGTCTTTGTTGGGAATTCCGGTTGCGATAGAATCCAGCGACCATCTTTCAGATTGATAATTGTGAATATGGAACAACGTGGCGTCGCTTCTCAATACGAATACATCTTTTTCCACAATAGCAATTCCTTCGTAATCTCCGGGGCCTGCAAAATGGATCTGATGTTTGATTCGCAAACTTTTCAGATCATAAATGAAAACTGTTCCTTCTTCATCCTGCACACAGGCCAGCGTTTTGGAATCAATGATTGTGAGCCCGGAGATTTCGCGTAATTCCGCAGGAAGAATAATACTTTGGTCTTCTTGTTTCAGGTTGTAAGGAATCCTGCTTTGGGAAAAGGAATGAATCCCGATCAGACTTAAAATAACAAGGAGGAAGCTGTTTCTCATGAAGTAAATATACTAAAGGAAGGAGAAATGACTTTTTGCTTTAAGATGAATTAACTTCTTTTGTAAGGTTTACAACCCGGATGTCATTTCATGAAAAACCTTTGCATGACGAATGATATCAAGTAATTTCTGGCTTTTAAGTAAAGATCTGCTCACTTCTACATACCGCGTTTTCTTACCTGTTCCTTCCAGTAAGGGATGTTTGTTTGCCAATTCAGCACCTTTGCTGAACGAGAGTTTAACTCCTCTTTGGGAAGGCAGCAGCACGCAGATCATTCCTTTGTAACCCAGGCCATAACTGAAAGCAAGCATTTTTGCAGCAATATCCAATTCCTGCTGGCTGTTTGGAAGTTCGCGCTCCAGAAGTTCCTGTGTTTCCAGGAATAATTCCCTAACCGGATGCGGGTATCCACCTAAGAATATAGCCAGTGAAGAACTCATTACAGATCAAATTTGCGTTGGTTCAAATCTTTGAATTTACTCACTTTTTGAATATAAAGTGCCCACAAAATACTTCCCTTGTAAAAAGAAATAGGCTTATTGAGATCACGTTTCTTCCATTTTCTGCGTTCTTTCATAGAAGATGGGAGGTGATTGTAGAACGACATGTGCGCTCTGAAGACTGCCCAAAAATGTGGGAATTGTCCTTTTAGTAAGAAGATGAAAGCGGCTAATCCATCAAAGCACAATCTTCTGAATAAGACGTAAGCCAATGCGCTCCGTTGATTTTTATGGATCATCAAAAGGCTGTTCCTGAAATTCAGAAAGGTCTTTTTCGGGTTCATGTAATTCAGTGTTCCGCCGCCAACGTGGTAGACAACACTTCCCGGATTTACCTCGAAATGAAGCCCCATGCGTTGAATGCGCCAGCAAAGATCGATTTCTTCCATGTGGGCAAAGAAACGTTCGTCCAATCCACCTGCTTCCCAATAGATTTTGGCGCGGATCATTAAACAAGCACCTGTTGCCCAGAATATTTTGGAAGGATGATCGTATTGAGTTTCATCAACTTCTACATGGTCCATGATTCGACCGCGGCAGAACGGATAATGGTATTTATCTAAAAAACCTCCGCAGGCTCCGGCATGTTCGAAAGTGTCTCTGTTTTTAAACGAATGGATTTTTGGCTGACAACCGGCAACGTTTTCGTTTTTCATGGTTTCAACAAGTGGCAAAAGCCAGTTTTCGCTCACTTCCACATCACTGTTGAGCAAAACGTAATAATCTGCCTGAATTTGTTTCAAGGCATCGTTATATCCTTTAGCGAAACCACCGTTTGAATCATTGACTACGATTTCCATGTCAGGAAAATGTTCCTTCGTCCAGGAAACCGAATTGTCGGTAGAAGCATTGTCTGCAAGGACCACTCGAAAAGGTTTCGAATGCGTTACTACTTCCGGTAAAAATTGTTCTAAGAAATGTAAGCCGTTCCAGTTGAGAATGACAACAGCAATATCAGGATTCTGCACAAATACGTTTAGTCTTGTTTGTAATAATAGCCGCTGTTTGTACCATATTGATTGTTCCCGCCGTTGCTGTCCACATTGGAAGCTCCGTTGTTGCGTTTCACAAGCATTTCCTGCCATTTGTAATTCTGCTGTTCTCCAACCATATCGGAATGCAATAAACGGTAGGCATTGTTTACCAGGTCCGGATTGTAGAATACAAAACGTTTGTTGCTGAAGTTCTTGATCTTGTAATAATGCCAGATCTCGTAAGGATATTCAGCCGGTGAAGTTTCGCGGACAATGATGGTGTTTGGCTGTCCATATTGTAAGAAAACTCTTCCGCGGTCCGTTTCAAAACCATCCTGGAAGTTGTTTCCGTAATTTTTTTGAACCAATTGTACGTTTTTCTTGTAGTTGAGCCATTCTTTGGAAGCATTTGCCCCTGAAGTTTGTACCCAGAATTGCTGAATGTGTTTGCGGGACAGATCCGGACTTTTTGCTTTCAGTGTCTTCATGATTGATTTCACTTCAGCCGGTCTTGCAATCGGGATCAAACTTGCCAAATAGTAATCCAGTGAATCGTTTGTCAAAGAAGCCTGGAATGCCGGATCTAAAATGATTTCGTCTACATTTTCCGGTGTTTCTATGTCATTGATTCGTTCAAAGAAATAATCTGCTTTATTCCCAATCGTTTTACTGTTTCGGTCAATGATTTCCAGTGTAAGGTGATATGATCCCGAAGGTAATTTTGAAATATCGATGTTTCGAAGGATCGGTACAACCGTACTCGGTTTTATCTTAGTAAAGCGTGAAAAACCTGGCATAACCTGGTTCGTTTGAGTAGAAACAATTTGTTGTCTCAAACCAAAACTGCTGTCCTGAATTTGATTGGTATTGTACAATTCCACGTAATATGGAAGGTTTGACAACGCCGGGCTGTAGAAATTTGAAATTCTCGGCAAGATTTCATAGCCACTTTTCTGGAAAGGTGATTCCAGATTGTTGCTTCGTGTAGCAACTTCAGCGATCAGGATGTCGGATGTGGAAACTTTGGTGAAATTATCAGGAACTGAAACTTCTACTTGTCCGTCAAGGGACTTGTCATTTCCGTTGATATCCTGAAGACTTACATGAGCGATGTAATTTCCGGGCTGCAGCGGAATTCGAATATTGTCGAAGAAATCCTCCACGATTGAATCACGCATTCTCGGACTTTCCAAAGCAAATACACTGGTGTAAACAGTGTCTCCGGTTGGCTGACTTGTTACGAAAGTTGAAACTGCAATTTTCGCCTGAAGCACAGAATCCACGGGTATAAACTTGATCGTATAAGCTACAAATTGAAATTGCAGATCGATGTATGGTCCTTGTTCAGGTGAATAGTAACTTTTATAATCAATGAATGCTTTCATTTGATTTTTCTGTCCAAACGAATTTGAAACCAGAAGAAGTAAAGTCAAAATCACCAAAAGCGGCTTTTTCATAATTCAAATATAGGTAGGGTAAAGTTAATGAATTTGAAGGGATTTACCGAAAAGTAAAGCCGGTAAAAGGGAAATCATTGATTAAACGGTACTGATTATCAGGTAACAAGTAAATAACTTTTATTTTTTTTTCATTTAATACTTGCCAAAAAGGAAAATAGCACTACTTTTGTCGCGGAGAATTGGCAGAGTGGTCGATTGCGGCAGTCTTGAAAACTGTTGTACCGCAAGGTACCGTAGGTTCGAATCCTACATTCTCCGCCCGAAATTGTCCCGACGATGCTTTGCATGTCGGGATTTTTTTATTGTGGCTCGCAGAAGTGGATTTCGGTGGTTTTCACAGAAAATTGCGGGATTCCGGTCACTCTATGTGTTTATGAAAATTAAATTACCTGCATAAATTTGAATTCAGAATTTAGCAAGGTGGTAAAAGAATCAGGTGGGGTTATTGTAAGGTGTATTTCCCGTTCGGATCGACCAGCATCACAATAGTTCCCGTCCAGCAGGTGCAATAAATCTCTTTTTTCAAATTGATTATTTCGGGATAAGCTTCCTGATCTGGATATGCGTGTACTTTAACAGCCTGGTTCCGGTTCGCTAAAGAAGCCTGGGCATTCAACAACTCTACGGTTGCTTTTCGGGGATGTCCATGATCCCAGGCTGAACCTCCGTTTCGGTTTGTAGTGTCGCCGGCACTGATGACTGCAATTCTCGGAGACATGATATCCAAAAATGCTTTCGTGCTACCATTTTCTGCACCGTGATGACCAACGTGATAGAAATCAACATCAAAGAGGGAAAGGTTGTTGTGGTATTTTGCAGACAGGTATTCGATACCTTCTACTTCCAGGTCACCCGTAAACAGCATGGACGTTTTTCCATAAATCAATTTGGAAATGATGGAGTTGTTATTGGGATTTGCAAAATCGGAAGGAGGAAAGCTGTGTCCGTTTACCGTATGTTTGGTTTTTACGGAGATTTCACCCGAGTAAAGCATCAATTTGGGAATAGTTGTTCCGGCGGTGACCAAATTTTTAAGATTCACTTCATATCCCCCGGGCATCAAACTGTCCATCAACCGGTAATCCATGAATTCCAATTTGATCTTTTCATTCTTAGCAGCTTTCTCAACTTCTTTGGTAAGTTTGAATTTGCTTGTTATAATTCGTTTGATGGTATAATTCTTTGATAAATCCATAATCAGGCTGATATGGTCGTAGTGATTGTGAGTAATAATGAGCACATCGATTGTTTTTTTCAGATCGGTTCTTCGGGTGAAAAACTTTGAGAGATAATTCTTCAAAGAAGTGCGGCTTGGTTTGATATTGTGCAGTTCTCCGCCAACATCGATCATCACAACACCTTTACTGAATTCGAGTAAGGTAGCATCTGCCTGGCTCACATTGATAAAATGTGCCTTGAAGTCATCTGCCTTTACGTGAAAGGCGAAAACCAATAGAAGGGTGAATAGTGTGTGTTTCATGTCGAGGGTTTATGCCTCGAAAAGTAACAATTTATTCAGACATGGTAATCAGTGATAGAAAACCTGGCAATTGGTGCAGAAGAAACTGCGTCTTTTCTTAGTTCCCATATGTTGTTCTTTCGTGAGAGGAAGATCACAACGTAAACACCATTTTTTAGTATGGGCCAGCCAATGCTTTTTAAGTTCGAATTGTTTTTTCCATTCCAGGAACTGGAAGCTGTAAATCCGGGCTTCTTCTACTAATTTATTCAGCTTGGCAGGTGGTAATTTTCCTACGAGTGATTCCGGGTGAACCTTGATGCGGTACAATACTTCGTTTTTGATAATGTTCCCGACACCGGAGAAGATATCCTGCTCCAGCAAGGCATCACAAGCCATCATTTCGGGATGCTCCTTGAGTTTTGCTTTGGCTTTTTTTGGATCCCAGGCGTCATTCATCACATCGACACTCCAGTCGTAATGCAACTCAATGTCACCCTCCAGGATTTTGACGGAACAAGCGTAGAAGTTCAATTCGCCGTTCTCGAAAGTAAAAGCCAGTCGTTCACTTGCGCCTTCTTTTTTCTCATCAATGCGGTAACTTCCAAAAAGCAGGAAATGAATGCGCAATGTGAAATCGGAGAAACAGATCAGAAAGTGTTTTCCCCAGCTTTTAAATGCAATCACCTTTTTTCCATCCATCCGCGAAAGATCGATTTTACTGTTTCCGCTAATGGAAAGAACCTTTTTCCCGGTAAATTTCCGGGCTTCTTCTCTCAGGATAACTATGGACGGGCCTTCGGGCATTGTTTTAAGAGTAAAGAATGCGCCTACCATTTGCAGACGCATCCGGGTTTGTGAATTAGAATGATTTACCGTCGGATTTCTTTTCCTTCTTTCCTTTTAGCTCCGGATTGACAAACCAATCCATTAGTCCGTCAGTGTTCGGAACAGTGGCTTTATCCACTTCGTCCTTGCGTTCGGCACTCAAAGCTTTGTTTGCTTTCTGAACTGTTTTTTCAGTACGATCGGTTCCTTTCGCTTTTTCATCCAGCAAACCATTCGTGTCTTTTACATGCTGAACAGGATCCTCAATCACTTGCCATTCTTCTCCCATCAGCGGACTTAAGCCATCATTCCATGGTCCGGAGAAATTATCACCATCCGACATGTTGAAGTACTTGTTGCTGAATTTGGGATCACTTTGCAGAATTCCCGGGGGAAAATTGGGCTGAACGCTTTCCAATGCAGCCTGGAACATTTGAAGATGGGCCACTTCACGGGTCATTAGGAAGCGCAGTGTTTCTTTGACATAAGGGTCATCCGTAAACTTCATCAGGTTTTCATAAACGAGTTTGGCGGTTGCTTCTGCGGCAATATTCACACGCATATCTACCGTGATATCGCCCATTCCCATAATGTAAGTTGCCGACCATGGATTTCCGTTACTGTCTGTGAGTGCCGGTGTTCCTCCACTGACCAAAAAGAAGTGCGGATCAACCAATGCATCGTGAATATAGGTTTCTTTGGCCGCTGTCCCGTCCAGCAATTTATTGAGATCGGATTCGTCTGCTGCGTTTTTCAGTTCTCCGTTGACACCGGTTAGTAACATTTGAATGGTAGCCCCAACAATTTCCAAATGGCTGAATTCTTCGGTAGCAATATCCATCAGCATGTCGTATTTATCCGGATGTGGTTTTCTACATCCGAAGGCTTGTACGAAATACTGCATAGCAGCTTTTAACTCTCCGTTCGGTCCTCCGAACTGCTCCAGTAACAAGCGCGCGAAACGCGGGTCTGGTTTGGAAACTCTTGCATTAAACTGCAATTCTTTTACATGATGAAACATATTCTTAGCTTTTTAAATTCGACATCGGGTTAACTTCCGATCCTTTTGGACCGCCATTACAATTTCTTAAGACCTGGCTGATATTCTATTGTATGATAACAGTTAAAAGTTGCAGGATTTACAGGTCCGGTTCAATCGGGAACTGCATTTTTGTATTTTTAATCATCCAAAAAGAGAAACATGACACCAAAGGACGTTTTAGAGAAGTGGTTGGATTTGTTCAACCAGGCTGATGGGGAGCAAATTGCTGAATTGTATGCGGAGAATGCCGTGAATCACCAGGTTACTAATGAGCCGGTTGTGGGGAAAGAAGCGATTAAAGAAATGTTCATCCGGGAATTTGCAAGTACTGAAATGGTTTGTATTCCGGAGAATATTTTTGAGGACGGTGAATGGGCCATCGTAGAATGGAAAGATCCGAAAGAAATGCGCGGCTGTGGATTTTTTCATGTGATAGATGGTAAAATTGTATTTCAGCGCGGCTATTGGGATAAAATGTCATTTCACAGGTTACATGATATTCCTTTAAGTATTCATTGATGAAACAATCAGATCTGATTTCACTGATCACGACGAATAATCTCATTGAGAAAACCATTGTGGTGGAGCGCAATGAAATACTGAAGTATGAAATGACCGTTGACACGGATATTTATTTCGTGAAAGAAGGAAGTTTACGCGCTTTTGTTTACGATGGTGATGAAGAACGAACGATTCGGTTTGCATATCAAAATAATATCCTGGTTTCCATTGATTCGTTTTTAACGGAAAAACCTTCGGAATTCGTGATCCAGGCAATTAAAAAATCAACGATCCACATTATTCCTAAAGTTCGTTTTTTGAATTTTATTGGGGAGGATGAACTTCATTTAAAGTTATGGGTTGGGATCATGGAGGATTTAGTCCTTCAGCAGATTGAACGTGAAAAGGACCTGCTGACTTCCTCTCCAAAAGAGCGCTTTGAACGGGTAATGAAACGCAGTCCCCAGCTTTTCCAGGAAATCCCTAACCGTCACATTGCCAATTACCTGCGCATGACTCCCGAAACTTTATCGCGTTTAAAAAAGTCTTGATTTCAATCAATGTTTTTTGTGGATTGATGCCAGATCTTTGTCAAAAATAACAGCAGATGAAAATTCAGACAGAAGTATTGGTGACAGACCTGGCAAACAGAACCAAACAGCTCATAGAGGAAGCAAAACAATTTCGGGAGAAACCGGAAGAGGAATTGAATTACAAAACAAACCCGGAAAGCTGGAGCGTATTGGAATGCCTGGAGCATTTGAATTTGTACGGCCGGTTTTATATTCCGGAGATCGGTAAGCGAATTCAGGAACAACTCTCTTTATCCTCCACTCTGACGGAGCCTGATTTCAAAAGCGGCTGGCTGGGAAATTACTTTGCCAACAGCATGCTTCCAAAAGATTCCGGAATGAAAAAAATGAAGACTTTCCAAAACATGAATCCGATAAACAGCAAGCTGGATAGGAAAGTGATTGATGAGTTTATTGACCAGCAGGAGGAATTGCTTCGGTTATTGGCAGAATCCCGCAAAGTGAGTTTGAATAAAACAAGAACGGCAATCAGTATTTCTAAGCTGATCAAATTGAAATTGGGAGATACATTTCGGTTTGTGATTTATCACAATCAGCGGCATATGGAGCAGGCACAGAGAGTTATCGATAAGCCACCCTCCTCAATATTTATCACGAGCAGTGCTAGCTGTTCTCAAGGGAGGAGGGCTCAGTAATTCCAAGTCATCCAATTCGTGTACCGTTCTTCACTTTTCGTTCCGGTTGCAACAGCGTCACTTCTTTGTTCTCACCAATTCCGCCCAGGATCAAACATTCGCTCATCATCGTGGCAATTTGTTTGGGAGGAAAGTTGATAACGGCAACAACCTGTTTCCCGATGAGGTCTTCCGGTTTGTACAGAGCAGTGACCTGCGCAGATGTTTTACGAATACCGAATTCCCCGAAATCGATGGTGATCTTGTAGGCCGGATTGCGGACTTCCGGGAAAGCTTCCGCGGAAAGCACGGTCCCAACGCGCATTTCAACCTGCATGAATTGGTCCCAGGTGAGGTTCTCAGCTATTTTTTCCATAAAAATAATAGGTTTAGCGCCTCGAATCTTTCACCAAAAGGATAGCTCCAACCAATGAAGATCCGAAGATTATTGCTCCGGCAATTGCACATGAAATCCCAGAAAAATTCTGTTGTTGAGAAGTCATTAAACCGAAAATAGTTAACCATATTCCTGCCATTATGGAAAGTACAGTGAGGAGTTCCAGTAGTTTTTTCATGGTTCTAAGGTAGTGAAATGATCAGTTTTATTGAATGAAAGAATTTCTCAGCCAGGATAATTGTCCCAATGAGCAATATGTTCATGAATTGGTCCCAGGCGAGGTTGTTGTCTATCGTTTTATTTAAAATGAATTTCGTGAAGTTTGTTCGTTTCTATGTTCAGGTATTCCGAAAATAAATTACGAAAGATCTCATCAAGCTCATTTTTGTTGACTGTTTTCGAATCTCTTCGGACTTTTAGATAGTTATGAGAAACTACATGTTCTGTCAATTTTTCCATGGTTCGGAATTGGATATTTTTTGATAAAATTCGAGCCAATTTATAGTAAACAAACCACATAACCAATGATAGAAGAGCCAACTTGTAGTCGTAGAAAAAGAGTGCCAAAGAACCAATGAAAAATGCTGCAAGCGATACAGTCACAAAAGGTGAAAGCCCAAAGATTGCTGGATTGAATTCTAATTTCTCTTCAAGTGCTTCGGTTTCTGACCGGATGTTGTTTTTATCAAACAATTCCTTGAGTTGCGTTTGTGGATGAATGGCTTTTGGATCCAGTTGTTTTACTTCGGCGATTGCGTTTCTCAATTTATAGAAAGCCTGCTGCTTAGTGCAGCTTTCAGCATGTTCCAAATCGATCTTTGAAATAATCTCATCGATTAGTTCGTCTATATTTGAAACGTGCTCGAATTCATTTTCTTTGAATTGAATATTGAAATTTTGTTGAATTTCTCCAATGCAATCCTCTAAGTTTTCGTACTCATATGAGTTTAAAGTTATCATTTGATGCGAAATGGTATTGTGTTCGTTCCTGCAATTTAACGAATAACTGTAGAAAATGTTTATTAACCATTCGATTTTGTTACTAAATCTTAAATCGAGGTGGCAGCTCGTTAAAATAAGTCAAATAGCCCGAAGACTTTTGATGTGATGACTTATGTTTGGATCAATCTTTAAAATTAAATCTATGAAGTTAATCACACCGCCTAAATCAGGCCTGGCACTTTGTGCCTTATTGCTATCCACAACCAGCTTTTCTCAAATCCAGGAATCTCCCATCAAAGGGCAATGGGGATTAAGTACCGGATTGAACCTGGACAGCTACAAATCGGATATTTCCCTTTTTCGCAGGCATCAGGTATTGGGAATACTACCTATGGTAACTTACACCAGGGGTAAAAACCAATTTGAGCTCGGGCCTCAATTTTCACTCGCAAATTCCAGTATTCGGCAGAATCACAAATATTTTGGGGTGAACTTTAATTACAAACGCTATTTCAATGGATTCGGGAACCGTTTTGTACCTTATTTTTTCAGTGGTCTCGGATTTTCTACCACCAGTTCCAATACGGTGAAAGACGTTGGAGGGGGCACGATCGTGGCAGGTTACCCGTATAATTACAAACAAATGGGACTGAATCTAAGTATCGGTTACGGTTTGGAATGGCAGATCGGAAGTGGTTTCTACCTGGGATCATCAGTTAGCTTTAATCCCGGGTTTTATTCCATACACAAATCAAACTTTATGACTTCTGATTTTATTGGAGTGTCCCAGCAGACAAATCAAACTGTACTAAAATTGGATTTTAATGTCAACATGCAGTTGGGCTACCGATTTGGCGGTAAGAAGAAATGAAACTAGAAATCCCCGGTTCCCGTACTTACGGGACCGGGGATTCTTAATTATTTATGGATTCTTATTTCCCTAATAATACATCCACTGCTTTTTTCAATTGCGCGTCTTCGCCTTTGAGCATGGTGCTGTAGTCGTTTACGACTTTGTAATCCGGTTCGCATTGGTTGTTCTCGTAGTATTTTCCATCCATGGTCATGACACCCACCTGCGGAATTCCGAATACGAGTGAGTTGTCCTGCAATGTTTCCCACCAAACGGCAGTTCCTGTTCCAGGAACCGGCATTCCGACCAGTTTACCAATGTTCAGTGTTTTGTAAACCACCGGGAACATGTGCGCATCGGAGTAGTTTCCTTCGCCCATGATCACGCAGCTTGGTTTGGTCCATTTGGATCCCGGTTCAATTCCGATCTTTTGACCTCTGGGCACAAAATTGATGTATTGTTTCCCGGAAAGGAACGTCGCCAGGTCATCGTGCAGCCAACCACCGCCGTTGAAGCGCGTATCAACAATCAATGCTTCTTTGTTGATGTATTTCCCCATAACCTGATCGTAAAAATCACGGTAGCTTCCGTCGTTCATTCCGCGAACGTGCATGTAGCCCAGTTTTCCACCGGATAATTTTTCCGTCATTGCCTGCATGCGTTTGATCCAGCGCTGGTACAACAATTCACTTTGAGCACCGGCCGAAATTGGTTTGATAATTTCTTCCCAGCGCTTGCCGCTTGCAGGATCGAAGATGGAAAGCAATACGGTTTTCCCGACTTTGCGGTTCAATAAGGAATAATAATTCAATTCCGGCTTGATTTCCACTCCGTCAATCTTCTCAATAATAGCTCCGGCTTTGATCTTTGTTTCGGAGCTAACCAATGGGCCTTTGTCAAGGATTTCCGCAATTTTCAATCCGGTTCCTGTGAATGTCTCGTCCAGGATCACGCCAAGCTGAGCGGTTTCGTCGCCATTTTCATGCTGAGGTCTGTATCGGCAGCCGGTATGCGAAGCGTTCAATTCACCCAATAATTCACTGCACATTTCAGCGTAATCGAAATTGTTGTTGATATGAGGTAGGAATTTCGCGTACGTTGTTTTGTAATAATCCCAATCGGTTCCCTGGAGGTCTGTGACATAGAATTTCGTTTTTACCTGTCTCCACATATGCTCGAACAGGTAGGCGCGTTCCGCATATCCATCCTGTGTGCGTTCCGCTCTGAAGGGAATGTCTTTTCGTTCTCCTTTTTCCAGGTCTAAACGAGTCAGTTTTCCATCAATAACCGCAAAGATGTTCTTTCCGTCTTTGTCCATGGAAGTGCTCCAGATTCCACCGGCTTTTAATGGAATGAGCGTTTTGGTTTCATGATCCTTGAAGTTGCGGACGTATAAATTGGTTCCGTCTTCATTCGGGGTTAGGTAGTACAATTTTTCACCTTTCGGATCGAGGAATGCATCCTGTAAGAAAGAAGAATTCTCCGTCAAACGAACCTGGCGGTCCATCAAACCATACAGGTCAATTTTCAAAGGCTCGGTTTTCTTCGTTGTGTCTGCTTTCGCGTCTTTTTTCTTAGGATCGGTTTCTTTAGCCTTATCCTTTTCTTTGTCATTTTTCTCTTTTTGTTCTTTCCAAAGTTCGTAATCCGCTTTTTTCATCTTGAAAAGATCATAAGCATTTTGATCCAGGAAAAGGGCATATGCATCCTGCTGCGAACCATGACTTGCCACATTCTTCATTCCGTCGCGGTTGGAGAACCACAATACGGCTTTCCCATCCATTTGGAATTTCGGTCCGCCGTTGGAGAATCCGTTTTGTGTCAATTCGATCATTGGTTTTCCACCGGCAACATCTACCAGCCCAATCTGCTCGTGCCAGTTTCCATCCTGAAGGAAAGAAACCAGGATGTATTTGCTGTCCGGGGCCCAATTGAAAGTTTGGTCACCGTCACTGTAAGAATAGTTTTTTGTTTCCGGAAGTACATTTCGAATCTTCTTGCCGGAGATATTGTAAACGCTCACTCCAGTTCTGTTCTCCAGGAAAGCAACTTCTTTTCCGTCGGGGGAATATTGCGGCTGGAAAGATTCTTTTTCAGTAACTACCAGGGCTTCTTCTTTCAGAAGGGTAGAAGCATAGAAATAGCTGTCTTCCTTTCGGATCATCGTTGTTTGATAGATTCCCCAGATCTTATTTCGTTCCGAAGCGTATAAAATAGCTTTTCCGTCGGGAGAGAAACTCACATTTCGTTCTTCTTCCGGTGTATTGGTGATTTGTTTGGTAACGCCATTTTCCAGGGAAACTGCGAAAACATCTCCATGACTGGTGAAAACCACTTCTTTTCCATTCGATGAAACCGCGATTTCTCCTGCGCCGCCTGTTTCCACTTTGTTTTGGGTATCGGCACTACGATCTTCTGCATGGATTCGAATAGTTACTTTCTCCGGATTTGCGCCCTCTTTTTGGGTGTAAATTTCACCGTCGTACCCATAGCAAAGCGTGTTGTTGTTTGAAACGGATAGGAAACGCACCGGGTTTTTATCAAATTTGGAAATTTGTGTAGCCGAAGCAGGCGAATTCGGGTTCATTTTCCAAATATTGTACGAACCACTTTTTTCACTCAAATAGAAAATACTGCTTTCATCATCGTTCCAAACCGGATTCCGGTCTTCTCCGTTAAATTCAGTCAGTTTTGTGAATTTATCACCGGCTTTTTCATACATCCAAACATCACGCGTAACGGATGACTGGTGGTGTTTTCTCCACGGGTCTTCATATCCTTTCTTATCGTGGAAGATCATCTTTGTTCCTGCTTTGTTCCATTTAATGTTCTCAGCAGTGATTGAAAGTTCTTGTTTTTCGCGGCCGCCGTCAATTCCAACGGAATAAATTTCGCCCAATGCTCCATAAGGAAACTGGGTCATCTGCGCATTGTCGACACGGGAAGCACTAAAAACAACTCGTTTTCCGTCTGGTGAAATGCACTGCGGATAATCATTGCTGGAATGAAGTGTGAGTCTTTTGGTTGTTCCGCCTTGCAAGGGAACCGAAAAAACATCGAAGTTTCCATAGCGGTCTGACGCGAAATAGATCATTTTTCCATCGGGTGAAAATACCGGCATAAAGTCGTAAGAATCACTTAGAGTAATGGGAACAGCTGTTCCGCCAGTTGCAGGAACCTGGTAAATATCTCCTTTATAGGTAAATACAATCGTATTACCATCGGGTGAAATAACCGGATAGCGCATCCAAAGCGGAGCGTTTGAAGTTTGTTCCGGCGGGTTAGGCAATCGAAGGCTCATAACCATTGAGGCAATCATGACCCAAGCAAATAGTTTCTTCATACATTGATTTTAGATTTTTAAAAGTATGTAAAGTTTGGAGAAGTTCGTTGGGACAAATGTGGGACGGACTTTTTTAATTACGAACGCCGAATTCCAAATTACAAATGAATGCGGGAAATTAGCAGCAGGCTGAAAATTTTCAATCCCTGTTGAGCAATTTGTAGATTTAAGTTAGCAATTGGTTTCCAACCTTTGCGGTAATAGCGCGTTATATTCTTAAATAAATATTTAATAATATAACTTTTACGAAAAAAAGAGAGCTTATGAAGAAATTTACTCAAGTATTAATGATGTGTTTGGCACCGGTTGCATTCGGACAAACAAATTTTACAGTGGATGCGCAGGCAACATCCTGGTCGCCGAATGATCTGACTATTGATCTTGGAGATTCCGTAACATGGATCAACAACAACAATGGTTCACACAATGTGAACGGGACAACTGCAACATTTCCACAGAATCCGGAATCATTTTCGATGTTAACGACTGGTACAAACTGGACATTCGGAAAACGTTTTAATATTGCTGGTGTTTACTTATACCGCTGCAATGTTCACTCGGCAATGATGACTGGGAAAGTGACCGTAGTTGATCCGGGATTAGGATTGGGAGACAATGCAGTTTCAGCAATTACTTTCGGACCAAACCCGGCAAATGAGGTGATTACAATTCAAACAACAGCAACAGATTTCAATGTGGTGATCTACGACATGGCAGGAAATCGTGTAATGGCTGAAAATTTGAAGAACAAGAATGAATTGAACATTTCGGCTTTGAAAAACGGAACGTATGTAATTGAGATCCGTGCAAACGGAACGATTCTTCAGGATAAGTTCATTAAGAACTAAATTCCGATAGTTAATTTGCAGGAATCCGGGCCGGTTTGTGGTCCGGATTTTTTGTTTCAGATCGATAAACTGTTATCTTTAGGGCAAGTATAAATTGAATCATCTAAATATGAAAAAAATCAAATTCCTGTTTCTCTCACTCATTTCATTATCTGCTTTCGGACAAACCTATTATCAGGATATCGGAGATGAAGACTACCAAAATCTCATGAAAAACGGACTTACTTATGTGTTGAGCGGAGATAAACCATCGGATGAAATAATGGTTAAAGCCTTGAACGACTATTGGAAAGTTTCTCCGGTAAAGATCAAATCAAAAGGAGAGAGTTTAAATGCTGACGACGTTCAATTAACTCTTTTAGCAGATGAAGGAGTTCCTTTTCCTTTTAATCTGTCAATTGTGAGTGAAAAAACATTGAAGAAAAAAGGAATGAATCTTTACAGCACCACAGCAGTTGTAAATATCATTGGTTTTACGGATGAGGTGAACGATCAGACCATTTTCTATTTTTTGCCCTATATGATCAATGCTTTCAACGATATGGCTGTTAAAATGAATGCTGCTAAAATTGAAAAAAGAGGTTTGCCGTATTTCAATGCGATGAATGCTTTGTATCTTCCGAATGCAGCTGCGTTGAAAACGAAAACCCTGTTGATTATTTCTGAAAAGAAGACCGCGGTGAATGAAGCTGAATTAACAAAAGCGGGAATCAAATATGAATTTGTGAGTTTTGACCGGTTTTTAGAATTGGAATCAAAAGATGCGGATAACTATTGTGTTTTGTACATGAACCCAAGCCAGTTTTCCGAAATTACGATTTATAATCTGAATGATAAATCCATTGCATATACCAGACATTACATCAAGAATGTTCCTAAACTGGACAAAGAAGATATTAAATTGATTGTCTCCAGTTGGAAGTAATCATTATGGCTAATGAGTTTTTAAGATCCGGATCAATTAATGGTCCGGATTTTTTGTGGATTACTTTTCGTTCGCCCAGTAATAATAGAGTTTTCCTTTGGAATACATCGTTGGGAGATCCGGTGAATCATACACCCCTTTAGTATCAATGTAGACAAATTTACAATGGTCCTTTGCTGCCTTTTTCTTAAGCTCTATGATCTGTTCTTCGCTCAGATCACTAATTTCTTTGATCTGACTCGTTATTTTAAGCATGGCTTCGCCTGCAAGATCCAGTTTTTTGGAGGTTTTGCGGCTTTCAATGATTCTGATCTCCACTTTTTGCCAATCTTCCCCGGTTTTTGTATCCTGGGCGTAGGAAAAGAGAGTGATTTGAAAGAAAATAAATAGGATGATCCATTTTTGCATGCCGGTTTGATTGAATTTCTGCTGATAAGTATACTGCTTTTTCCGATTGAATTTTAAATAATTGTTTCATTATTGGTAACAAT
Source organism: uncultured Flavobacteriales bacterium (assembly GCA_946479285.1). Next base: position 81,842 of record CAMLFH010000012.1, read on the forward strand.
TCTGTATATTTTTGCGACACTAATATAAAGTCATGGATACAAAAAACGAACTTTCGACTCCTCGTGTTTCTAAGCTTGCAGAGCATATTATTGGTTCTGAGATCATCAAATTAGCTGCGGAAGTCAATGAGAAGATCAAGCAGGGAGAACAAGTTTACAATTTAACGATCGGGGATTTTAATCCGAAAGTTTTTCCTATTCCGGGTGAATTAAAGCAGTTGATCCAGGAAGCTTATGAAGATGACCAGACGAACTATCCCGCTGCAGACGGAATGCTGGAGCTGCGCCAGGCGGTTTCCCAGTTGTTGAGTAAACGTGGCGATTTGGAATATGCAACAGACGAAATAGTAATAACAGGAGGAGCCCGACCGGCAATCTATGCCATTTTCAAGGCAGTTGTAGATCCGGGGGATGCGGTGATTTTTCCTGTTCCATCCTGGAATAATAATCATTATACGTATTTGAACGATGCCCGTCCGATTTTAATTGAGACGAGTCCGGAAAATAATTTCATGCCGCGTGCCGGAGAGATTGCGCCGTTTATTCCGGAAGCAAGTTTACTGGCTTTATGTTCACCGTTGAATCCAACAGGAACTGTTTTTTCGAAAGAAGATTTGGAGCAGATTTGTGATTTGGTTCTTGCTGAAAATAAAAAGCGTGCGGTATCAGGTGCAAAACCTTTGTACGTGATGTATGACCAAATTTACTGGCCTTTGACTCACGGATCAATTGAGCATTACAATCCTGTTTCCCTTCGTCCGGAAATGCGCGACTATACCTTGTTCGTGGATGGGATTTCGAAATCGCTGGCAGCAACCGGAGTTCGCGTAGGGTGGACGATGGGACCGAAGTTCCTGATCAATAAGATCAAGTCGATTTTAACACACGTTGGTGCCTGGGCCCCAAAAGCAGAACAGGTTGCAACGGCTAAATATTTGAACGAATTAAGCCAGTACGATAATTATTTGAATCACATTAAATCTGAAATCAATGCGCGGCTGGTTGGTTTCTATACCGGAATTCAATCTTTGAAAGCTGCAGGGCATAAGGTGGATGCCATTGCTCCGGAAGCAGCCATTTATTTGACTGTTCAGTTTGCATTGCATGGTCTTAGAACAGCATCCGGAGATATGCTGGAAACTACCCAGGATGTGACGAAATACATACTCGATGAAGCGAAAGTTGCTATCGTACCTTTTTATGCTTTTGGTTCTTCGGACGATTCCAATTGGTACCGGCTTTCTGTAGGAACCTGTAGGCTGGAAGATGTAGACGGGGTTATTTCGAATTTGAAAGCAGCATTGGAGAAATTGAGTTAATTAAAAACAACATACATGCAAAGAGCACGGTCGGTTCGATTGTGCTTTTTTGTTTTCCGGTAGTGATATTTTACAAGTGTTTTGATGGTTTTGTGAAATAACCATCAGAATTCTGATTCCAAAAGATATTCACAGGAGGATTTTGAAGCAATTTTTTCACTAAATTTCCCTCGCAGAACTAAAAACTATACTCAAAATTAAACTACGCTTATGAGAAAACTCCTCTTTTCTATAGCTGTGCTATGCGGATTCACGTCCTATTCGCAGCTTACGCAACCAAAACCTCAGCAGCTTTCTTCGTCCACTCCGCACGAAGCTGAGAAATGCAGCCAGCATCACAAAATGCAGCAAATGCAGATGAATGATCCGGCACGTTATGCTTCAATTTTTAAAGATCCCTTGCCAAGTCAAGGATCAAAATACAAACCGAATGCAGGCACGGAGAAATTAACAGGTCTTATTTATACCATTCCGGTTGTTTTCCACATTATCCATAACAATGGTTCGGAAAATATCACGGATGCCCAGGTACAGGATGCCTTAAATGTTCTGAACCGCGATTACCGAAAGTTGAATGCCGATACAAGTGATATTGTAACTGCGTTTCAAGGTGATGCTGCAGATGTGGAAATACGATTTGTTTTTGCTACCGTAGCTCCAAACGGTGCATGCTTTTCAGGAATTACAAGAACCGTCAGCGCACTTACTAATGATGGTTCTGACGGACAACTCCAGGTAAATGCCGTTGTAGCGGGTAACAATGTTTACCAGGGAGTCTGGCCTCATAACCGTTACTTAAATATCTACATCGCAAATGATATTGGTGGTGCAGCCGGTTATACCTTTAATCCCAACGGAGGTTCTACTGCGAATGCAACAAATATGTATTTCAACGGGGTTTTCGCTTTGCACGATTATACAGGATCAATCGGAACATCGAGCGTTAATAATAGTAGAACACTTACGCATGAAGTTGGTCACTGGTTAAACCTATCTCATGTTTGGGGAGCAAATAATAACCCGGGTTCAGCAGGTTGTGCCGGTACAGATAACGTAAACGATACACCGGCAACTCAAGGATCAACTTCTTGTGATTATACTCAAAACTCGTGTACATCAGACAATGCATTCTGGGGATTCAACCAGATTGACCAGGTTCAGAATTACATGGACTATTCCTATTGTTCAGTCATGTTTACACAAGGGCAGGTTGACAGAATGCGAGCAGCAATCATCAGCTCAACAGGTGGAAGAAGCAATATCTGGACAACTGCCAATCTGAATTTAGTCGGTGGCGGTGCCGGGACTTCGCTTTGTGCAATAGATTTCAGCGCAAACCAAACCATCATGTGTGCAGGTACAACAGTGACTTACACCCCAAATTCAACTTCGGGGATTTCTGCTTATTCCTGGTCTTTTCCGGGCGGAACACCTGCAACTTCTACAGCTGTGAACCCAACAGTTACTTATCCAACTGCCGGAACATACAATGCAAGTTTAACGGTTACGGCAAGTTCAAACGGTACAACCTATCCGAAAACAAAAACAAATTATATTACTGTTAATACCAATACAACAGTTAGTTTACCCATTTCAGAAGGTTTTGTTTCTGCTACATTCCCGCCAACTGGCTGGACGATTGTAAACATTGGAGCTGCAGGTACCTGGACACGATCCGCTTCTGTAGGACGAGCACCAACTGCAGGTAACTCATTGAGATTTGACAATTTCAATATTCAAACAGGTAATGATGAAATTCGTTTGCCGAAAGCAGATATTGCGGCATATTCAAGCGCATCCTTAGTGTTTGATGTTGCTTATGCACCTTATGATGCTACTAATTTCGACGGGTTAGAAGTATTGGTTTCAACAAATTGCGGTGGAACGTTTACATCTGTTTATTCCAAATCGAATACCACTTTGGCTACTGCATCTGCAACCCAGAATGCTTTTGTTCCTACAGCTGCGCAGTGGAGATCTGAAACTGTGGACTTGACTCCATACGTTGGAAACAGCTCTGTTTGGATTGCATTCCGTAACCTATCCGGTTTTGGAAATAATATTTACGTCGATAACATCAATGTAACAGGAATCAGTGGTGCTCCAGTAGCGCCGGTTGCTTCGTTTACTTCTACAGGTCAAACTGTTTGTGCGGGTCAATCGGTTACTTATACGAGTACTTCTACCAACAATCCAACTTCATACAGCTGGTCATTCCCGGGTGGAACTCCTTCCACATCGACTACTGTAAGTCAGGTTGTGACTTATGCGGCGGCGGGAACATACAATGTTTCATTGACTGCAACGAATTTGGGTGGATCAAATGCATCCAATCAAACAGGATATGTTACAGTAAATGCTTCTCCAGCTGCGCCAACAATTAATGCTGGTGGTACAACAACATTTTGCCAGGGAGGTTCTGTAACATTGACTTCTTCCGCTGGATCAGGAACTACCTGGTCAAACACTGCAAACGGATCTTCCATTACTGTAACGACTTCAGGAACCTATACGGCAACACAAACCGTTGCTTCCTGTCCTTCACCTGTATCGAATAGTATCTCGGTAACTGTAAACGCAAATCCAAATGTGAGTTTCGCATCAGTTCCGATGTTGTGTTCATCTGACGGGCCTTATACTTTGACTCAGGGAAGTCCGGCAGGTGGAACTTATTCGGGGACAGGTGTTACAGGAAACCAGTTCAATCCGGCAACTGTTGGAGTTAGTTCAACACCGGTAACTTACAGTTATACGAATATCTTTAGCTGTACGGCAACTGCCCAGACTACGGTTGTAGTTGACGGTTGTGCATCGATTGGTGAAAATGAATTGAATTTCATCCAGCTTTACCCGAATCCGTCTACCGGATCGTTTACGATTTCTTCGGGAGAAGTGAATATGAACTCGGTAAAAGTATTTAATGCAGTAGGTCAGCTTGTTTATGAAGTAAATGATTTACAGTCTTCGAAACAAGGGATTGATTTAAGAAACATGGCAAAAGGTGTTTATACAGTTCGTGTAATAACGGAAGTAGGAACACAACATATTCCAGTGGTATTGGAGAAATAACAGGACTCACTAAACCTGTTCTAAAAGGCTGTTACATCGCGTAACGGCCTTTTTTTTGATATCATGTTTTCGTTATATAACGAAGAAATATAATTACAAGTTAATTTTCACACAAAATCGCAATGCGATTGTTTTATCCTGAAATGTTGTACGGAAAATCGCAACAGTAAAAAGCAAGGCGCAAAATTCCGTTTTCTAATCTTATGCATACCTAGCAAATTTGTCTCGAAACTTAAAATTCGAAACCATGAAAAAATTAGTTCTAATGTGTCTGGGTTTATATGCCTATAAATCGTTCGCACAAACCCCGCAGTTGCCATCCATGGTAATAGCAGGAATAGAAGTAAGGAATATCGCCTCTAATGAAGACATTCTTCGCTCGGTCATCTATAAAAGTTTGGTTAATTCTAAAAAGTACGTTGTAAACGACCGATATGATGTAGCTGAGAAATTGGGCGACAATAAAATGAAGGAATGTATGGGGAAAGACTGCCTTGGAAAAGTAGGGGCCCAGTTGGCTGCCGATTTTGCTATGAGCGCGAGTTACGAAGGATTAGGGGACCGCATTTTGATCTCGATGAAAATAGTCAATGTGAAAACAGGTGAAATTGAGCGGAATGAAATTGAGCAATTTGAAAATCAGCCGCGAGAGTTAAACCGCATGACGGATATCATGATCTATAAATTATTGAAGATGGACGTGGATCTTTCCGTTTACAAAGCCTTGTTTTTTAAAGACGGCCCAACAGCCAGCACCGGATTGGGGAAAATGAATAATTCAGGTCCGCGGATTGGTTTTGCAGTTGCAACCGGTGATAATGGAGCATTTTTCACCCGGAACGAGCGCGAAGGTGGAGTTGGAACGGTGCCACTTCTGTTCAATATTGGCTACCAGTTGGAAGTTCAATATGCCGGGAGTGAAAAGTTTAGCGGATTGTTTGAGTTTTTGGGAAATGTTGCAGGAATGGAACATGGTACTCCAATTCCTTCATTGGCTATTATGCATGGTGTCCGTTTTGGTAAAGGTGCGTGGGAGATTGCAATGGGGCCGTCGTTTACAATGAAGCGTTTGGTTTCGGGAACTACCGACTATGACGGAAGCTTCCGTACTTACCAGGAATTGTATGCTCTGGGAGCAGGTGATGCAGCAACTACCATGTCTTACTTCAAACGGCCGGATACACGTGGAGCGACTTATTTCTCGACCAACTTCATTTTTGCTTTTGGAAAAACCTTCCGTCCGGGTGCTTTGAATGTTCCTCTGAATCTCTATGCCAGTATGAATAAATATGGAACCACTTATGGGATTTCACTTGGAATCAACATAACCAGATCTCGTAAATACACCTACACCAAATAAATCAGCCTTCGCCGATCGCGTGTCGCCAATAGCTTTAGCGATGGCACAAGCTTTAGCGGAGGAGCATGGAGAGATGAAGGGAGGGAAATCCCCGGTTACCGTACATACGGGACCGGGGATTTTGTTTGTGTAACTCAAACTTTCAATCTTCGGGTAAAGCTCATAATCGCAGCAAGGACTACGAACAATCCCAAACTTCCCATAATTAATGCATAGGTTTCCAGGTTTACGATTACATAAAGGAAACTATATAGAATTGAAATGGCAGTTAGAACGGTGATTGCAAACTTCAAAGATCGAAGCACGGAATAAGCATACCAGCTTAGTAAAGTAATAATTCCGATTCCCGCAGCTAAATAAGAACGTGCAAAACCGAATTGCTCGGAGAAGGAGAGCAGGATAAGGTAAAATAAGATCAGGGAAAGACCAATCATCAGGTAGTGTATGGGATGGATGAGCATTTTTCCGATTAATTCGATGAGGTAGAATACTGTAAAAGTTAAAAGGATGACCAGGATGGCATATTTCACGGTGCGTTCGTTCAGTTGATAATGATCAATTGCTTCCAGGAAATCTACCGACGCTTCAGCCGTTTTTCCATAGTGATCGGAATGCTGTATTCCTGCCTTGGTATTTTGAGCAATGTTCATCATCCTCCAGGAACTTGTGAAGCCTTTTTTGACTTCAAAGGAATCCGGATTTGGGAGAGAAGTACCGGAAAAGGATGGATTGTTCCAGTCTGAAATCATGTTGTACACGCTTTTTTTGGCAAAACCATGCAGGATGATTTTCCCGGATCCATTTACGGTGTAAGTGGTATTGACATTGATTTGGGTGGTTGATTTGTCAATAGTGAATGGAGCAGTTGCATAAAATAACTTTTGAGTACTGTTTTCAGCCAGGATTTGCTGTTCAATTTCCAATCCTAATCCGTTTACTTCTATTTTTTCCATGTCTGAGATTCTTGTTTCGGCAAGAGCAAGAAGACCGATTTGTGCTTTTGAAAGATCCAGGTCCGGATTGTTCAGGTTGGGAATAAACCCTGCTGAAGTATGATTTCGGGACTGAAACACCGGGAAATGATAAATACCACGCTTCTTGGTGCTTGTCTTTACGTTGAGTGTTGTTTTTTCGTTTTCAGGAAAGAAGAACAGGTACTTTTTGTTTTTACTGTTTTTGAACGGAATTCTTAAAACCAGGCCTTTGTAGGTGAAATTACCTCCCCATTCCGAACGGATTTCATTTTTGATATCCGAGGCTCTGTTTTGCCGCTCATGAATCAGTGAAGTGACGCTGATCATTGGTATGAGCAAAACGATGGTTAAACCGGCGATGAGGGTTAATCGCCCGATCGATGAGTTCAGGAATTTTAAGAACTCACTCGTTTCCCTGTTTTCTGATTCTTGATTGTTTTTCATGTTAGAATTGATTTAAAAGAACTTTGAATTTCAAAGTAAATGAATAAAAAAATAGTTATTTACTTGTTTTGATTAATTGCTCAAGCGCGGCCAGATGCTTGGCAAATGTTTGTTTTCCCAATAAAGTTGCTTCATAGGTTGTATTGGGCTTTTTACCAATGAATTGCTTCTTAATGTCGATGTATTCTGATTGCTCCAGTGCTTTGATGTGCGAAGCCAGGTTTCCGTCGGTGACTTCCAGCAGCTCTTTCAGTCTGTTAAAGTCTACGGATTCATTCACCATCAGGATAGACATAATTCCCAGTCTGATCCGATGGTCAAATGTTTTATTGATATCTGAGATGATACTTGTCATTGCTTTTTATAATCGTATTTCAGGTACATGTATGCACCGTATAAAATATGGCAAACCCCGAAACCGAGCATCCAAAAGTACAAACCATAACCAATATAGAAGCTATTTATTAATCCCAAAATAATGAACATGAACCCCAGGTTTCTTAGAGTTTCATAAGAATAACGGCTTGCGCTTACCAATGCAAGACCGTAGAATAGGAGTGTAACAGGGGATACGAGGCCGATAGCGCCTTTGGTGATTAATATGACTGCGAATAATCCGCCGGTAACTAATGGAACCAGGAAGCTCATGATGAATGATTTTGACACTTGATTCCAGATCACTTCCTGCTTTTTTCTTGCTTTTCGGATGGAAAAGATGACTCCTGTAATCACTGAAAGGACCATTACTAAAACAGCAGTTGTTGCAATCGTAATGAATTCAGCAGAATCGAAACGGATGGAAGAAGTCAGTCGTTCTCTCATGGAGTAAACAACTCCTGCTCCAATCAATGCATAAGTCCCGGCAAGAATTCCGGAGATGCCTGATAAGGACAAAAACTTAGAGGATTTTTGCATCATGGATTGAATTTCCTGAAGCTGTGCTAAATATTTTTCACTTTCCATAAAAGAACTTTGAAATCCAAAGTAAAATAAAATAAATGAATTGGAGAAATAATTTTGTGATTTTTTTTGAACTTCGATACCGCTTTGTTAGAAGTGATAAATCAAAGGCCTATCACCCGAAAGTCAAAAATGCTGCAGCAGGAGTTTCAAAGCAGCTGTTCGTTTACAAACTGCTTTGAAAATGTTTTTATGAGTTCCCTGGTACGCTCAAATTCCAGGCTGATTGCTTCTTCGCTGCCAATTGCTTTTGCGGGATCCGGGAAATTATGGTGAAACTTCTGTGCTTGAGTTGGGAAGTACGGACAGTGTTCTTTTGCGTTGTCGCAAACTGTAATGACATGGTCAAAAGCGATTTTGCTGTATTCATCCACGTGATTGGAAGTGTGGTGCGAAATATCAATTCCGTCCATTTTCATGGTGGCTAAAGCTTTCGGATTAACGCCATGAACTTCTACTCCAGCACTGTAAACGGTTGCACGATCGCCGGCAAAATGTTGTAAATATCCATGGGCAATTTGACTTCTACAGCTATTTCCCGTGCACAAAACTAAAATATTCTTCATTGCTCTTATACTATACAAATAACCAAATGATGTTGATGATACAGAACTTCGGATCAAACCCGAAAATGAGTTGTAACACAACAACCGAAGTGGTAATAATTACTGGTTTTCTGTATTTGAGTGCTAGTGTTTTCATAGATTAACAACATCCACCGCCAGTCGTGCAGCAAGCAGATTCTTTAGTGGATAATTCGGACAATTGGATTTTTGCTTTTTCAGCAGGAGCACCACAAGATTCACTCGCTAAACAAGCGGTTGTTTTTGATACTAACAGAAAGTGTTTTCCATTGAACTCCAAATTGTATTTTCCAATTGTTTCTCCCTGGTACTCTACTTCAATTTCATTGTTTTCAATTCCCAGTTTTTCTTCTGAAAGTTCAATGATCCGAAGCAGTTTCCCGGGTTTTAATCTGTGATCGGTATCGTTTGCATTCCACAATTGGAAATTCACAACTGATTCATTACGGATTGTGCCGCCACAATCAATAAAATGCTTGCGCACGTTTCCAACTTCGGTTACGTGAAAATGCTCAGGAACGAATGAGCCGTTAGGTGTTTCAAATACCACATTATCTAATGTTGGCAGAATTGCTTTTACTTCTGAAAGTTTCATTTTGCGTAAGTTTTGTTTAACAACATTGACTGCCTTTATTCTCCATTTGAAGAGAGATTCCGGCAAAATAAGATTGGATACGGGCAACGGTAGTTTTATCGACACAATAGCAAATAGCAGTTCCTTCAACACTTCCCTTAATCAATCCTGCGTTCTTCAACTCTTTCAAATGCTGAGAAACGGTGGGCTGTGCAAGGGGCAATTCATTGACAATATCTCCGCAAATACAGGTGTCGACTTTTATCAGGTATTCCAGAATTGCGATTCTTGCAGGATGTCCTATTGCTTTTAACAGATTTGCCATTTCATTCTGTTCTGTCGTAAACAGGTCCGTTTTTGTTGTTCCCATATCTTTTATCGTATTATTGCAATATTACGATAAATAATGGAGGGATTATAAAAAATAGTTCTCCGCGGGCTAAAAATTCAAATTGAAATAAATGGATAGTTGAATGGAATCCTACACCAGTCAGGCAGATAGAGGGGGAAAAGTTTCAATTTTTCTTGCAGGAACATTTCTTCTCCGGAACCGGATCATAACCATGTCCGCCCCAGGGGTGGCAACGGCTGATTCTTCTGGTCCCCAGCCATAATCCTTTTATCGGACCATGAATTTTTAATGCTTCGATCATGTAAGACGAACAAGTTGGATCATACCTGCAGGCATTTGGAAGAATAGGACTGATGATCCACTGGTAAATCTTTACCGGGACGATTAAAATGGAAATAAAAAATTGCCGGATGTACTTCATGTGCTTCTTCGGCACAAAGTTAAGCAAGAATGGAATACTTATTTTGTAATTTTAGCCAATACTTATGGAAGAAATTCAAAATAAGCGAAAGAAGAGCATTGCATTTCGACTTGGAAATAGTTATTTGAGCAGGAAGACGGCAGGTATCAGGAATGAAGACAGGCTTGGTTATGCATTGAATGCGGTTCAGAAAACGCAATTGAAAAACCTGCAGTTGAAGATTTACCTCATTGCCGGTTTGATCGGAGCCGGTGCTGTACTGATTGTTGTTTTCCCGTTTCATTTCACCAGTTTACTCGATGCTCAGCACCTGGATGTTTTCGGTTACAAATTTGATTTTGAGCTTTATTATACGATTTACGGAGTTGCGATGCTCTTTCCCGAGATTTGGCTGCTGAATATGCTGAATATTTATGCGGTGAGGCGTATTTGTGAGATCTACAAATATCCATCGGTTTCTCAAAATGATTATGGAGAGCAGGTTGCGTTATTAACGGAAGCAGGATTGGAAATGCCGGCAAAGCATATGAAGCTATTGGAAATTGATCCTTACGTCGGACTGACAAAATTTTCGTATTACGCATTATTGATAGGGACCAAATTGAAAGCGACACTCTCCAATGTGCTGATGAAATTTTTGGTGAGGCGTTTACTTGGAAGGTATGCCTTGCGAATAGTTACAGACCTGATTGGTGTTCCAATCTTTGCCTTTTGGAATGCGTGGAGCAGCAGACAGGTCATGAAAGAAACTCAGATGCGGATTGTTGCTACGGCTGCCACGAAAGATTTTATGAGAGAGTTTTCCCAGGAAGAATTGGAACAGATCAAAGAGCGGCTGACTAAATTATTCCATTTTGTGGCTCAACAAAAGCGGCAGTATAATTTCGCGCTGTATTCATTCATGAAAGAAATGATGGTTGTTTTTCCGGATCTCGACCTGAAATATGATCAGGAAGTAAAGATAGATGAGTTATTTGGTGCTGATCCGGAGGAGAATAAATTAGTCGCTCGTTTGTTGATTTTTGGACTCCTTGTAGATGGAACACTTTCCGTAAAAGAACGTTTGACGATTCGTAAAATTGCCAAAGAACCCTGGTTCCCGGTTTCTATTGATGAAATGGAGGTGATTTTGAAAGGATATGTCAATGGCGAAGGACTGAAGCGGTTTTGATAATCGTGACTGATCACTACAGAACGTTAAAATTTCGTACAGCTCTTGTGTTTTTCAAGCGTTTTTCCTAATTTGCATTACCCAAAACCCACAAACAAAAATGAAACGCAAAACTCTCCTTGCAATACTTGCGTGTATTCCACTGATTGCTTCTTCTCAAACTTCCACCTGGGAAAAAGAGATGATCGCTGTTACCGAAGGCACTTCCGAACACATAATCATGGGAGCAGCGGGCATCGAGGCCGCAAGTTGGGACCAGCTTCAGCATCCGAAATTCTGGCAGCAAATTATGATTCTTTCTCCGGATTCGGTATTGATCAATGTAGGTTCAACCCGACAGATTATTACTAAAATGTCCAATAAAGGCTGGAACTCGCAAACAGAAGCTCAAAAAACAATCTTTAAAGACAGTATTCGAACCTTGTTTGGACTGAATGCTGGTGAAAAAATAAATGTAACAACCGGTAAGAATGATTTCTATCGCTTTGACCTCGTATTTGAAAGTCTGCCAAAAGGAGTTTCTGCATTTGAAGGTTTTGGAGTGGATCCATGGTATGCACAATCAATCCTGTTAATTGAAAGTCCCGGAAGAATGCAAAAATCTTCTGTTGGAGCTTACGGACCATTTCAATTGATGCCGGCTGTGGCACGTTCTATGGGATTAACGGTTAATCGTTCGGTGGATGAGCGGAAAGATTTCATGCGTTCTGCCTATGCAGCTTCTCAGTTATTAAAGCGCATTTGTATTCCTTCGGCGAAAGGAATTGCAGAAGGAGCTGGCCTGGTGGTTGATGAACAGTCGATTTGGTTCCGTTTATTGACCATGCATGTGTATCACGCTGGTGCTTTGAACGTGAAAGCTGTAGTAAATGCAATCGGACCCGTTACTTCAGGGGAAGAATTGATTCAAAAAATGTGGGTTACCAGCGCCGGAAGTTTCGGGAACTGCTCACAGAATTATTCGCAATTGGCATTGGCAGCACACATTCAATTGAACGATATGATTCAGCACATGGGAGTTCCGGTGTATAACTGTAATACGGTAGTTGAATAAAGAACTAAGCTTTTTTAAAGAGAATACTTAGGGAATTGACACAATGACGCGTGTCTTTGGGAGTAAATTGTTCACCAAAAAAGACATGCCCCAAATGTCCTTCGCAATTGGCACAGATTATTTCCACGCGTTTTCCATCCGAATCGGGAATTCGTTTTACACTTCCCGGAATTTCGTCATCGAATGACGGCCAGCCGCATCCTGAATCGAATTTATCTGAACTTTTATACAAAGGTGCTTCGCAACGACGGCATACAAAAGTGCCTTGTTCGTTCCATTTGTTATACTGACCTGTGAAGGGATATTCTGTTCCTTTTCGTACGATGATGCGTTCTTCATCAGGTGTAAGTGGATTCCAATCTTGTTTTTCTTTCATTGGTCTTGTTTCGGTGATACAAGGTACAAAAAAAATGAATGAATCAGACACCGAAAAGTTAAGATATGATGAAATTAACCTGAAATTTAACAGCTTGAATTCATGCCGGTCCCAATATTGGGAATTTGGGAATTCGAGAATTCTAGAATTCTACAGTTCGAGAATTCTAGAACTGTATTTGCTGTGATTTCTTGTTTTTAAGCTTGTTTTGCTGTGATGCGAAAAAAAGGCTGTTCATTTGAACAGCCTTTCTAATCTAATATTTAGTTGAGATTAAACACCCATCGAGTCCATTTTGTCCATGATCTGTTTGGCGTAAAAATCAGTTGCCTGCTTCAGGATATTTACATTTTTCTTCTTCGCTGCAATAACCATTTTAGAACCGTCTCTGTTCACATTGATCGTCACATATTGAAGAATCTCTACCACTTTTGCTGCGTCTTGCAATTCCAGGCTTTGTACATCCATTTTTTCAAATGCAATGAACATAGAGAAACTGTCTTCACCGAAATTTTTAGCATAAGAAGGCAGATTCAATTGTCCTCCCGTCTGCTGTCCGCTTGAAGCAGAGATTGCTTTCTTAGTCGATTTTACCAGTAAATCGCCCATGATGTAAGTATCGCCTTTCTTTTCACCGAAAGCAGAGAATTGGTCGTCCAATACTTTTTGAAGCAAATCTCCTTTTGGACCAAGTCCTAAGTAACTATTGTAATCCAATTCCATTCCCATTGGTGATTTTGGGTCTCCTGTAAATACCATTCCGGCCTGACCTGAGAATAATTTAGATAATGGGTTTTGTCCAAGAGCCAGTAATGCAAATTTCACTTCACCCGGGAAATCCTCTGTTAGTCGTTTTTGAGCCGTTGGAAGATACTTGGTCAGGAAACTTTCTCCTTTTCTAAGATCCAGGTTCAGCGCAACTCCCATCCACGGATTTCCTCCGCCCAATTGTTTCACTAACGTTGTTCCGTTGTTGTCTTTGAAGAATAATTCGTCTTTTAGTTCATCGGAGAAAATATTTTTGGAGTCGATAGTAGCCATTCCATTATCGAAATTTGCTACCGTTTTGATGTAGGCACCTTCTACCAATTCATCCAGATGTTCTTTCTTTTCAGCCGGAAGTTTTTCCAGTTCCGTATTCGAAGTATTCAATAACCGTGCAATGTCAATTCCTGAAACGATATCGCCTTTTTCTTCGATGATTTCTTCTGCAGTATCTTCAGAAAGATCGCCTTCTGTTAAGGTAAATGCTGCTCTCATTGCTGCTTTTCCGTCATAATCTGCCGGTTTGCTGATGATGATCAGGAGTTTATTGCGGATTCCAAAAGTTACGTCGTCTTCCTGGTGATAGGAAATGTCGCCGTCTTTATCCAGTGCATATCCCATTTCACTAATAATGGATGCAAGGGTATCCGGACTCTTGATATTGATCAATGCATAAACAGTTTCAGGAGTTCCATCGTGACGAAACGGAGCTTCGAGTGCGTAATAAATCGGTTTTTCGATTTCCAAACCTCTTTTCCAGTTCCCAAGTACACTTCCCAAAATTGTATTTACCTTCGGAACGCTCTTGTAATCGGCTTTATTCAAAATATCCATGGCACTTACATGACCAAAGGCAACTATTTTTTCATTACCTTCAATCATCGCTGAAGTTGCTTCGGCTGCATCTCTTTCTGTAGAATTGGAAGAGCAGGAGCTGAAGAACAAAATTCCGCTGATTGCGAAAGCGGCGAATAATAGTGATTTATTGTATTTTTTCATAGGTAAATATTTGTTTCAAATGAACACTCAAATGTAGACTTTCTTTTTAATTTCGAAGTTCATTTTTACAATTTTTATTCCAAACTTAAAAGTCTGATTCTGTGCATTTTATTGAGCCGTATTTTAATTGGAGACACTTATACATTGCTTCTGAGGATTCCCTTTCACCGTTTTACGACAGAGAGTACAGTGAATTTGAATTCACTGACCGGATTTACAACTTCCTGATCCATCCGCAATGGGATACTATTGATTCCAGAACCCTTTTTACCAAGATCCTGTTTGTGGATTATGAAGAAGGTTATGCAATTATGGAGTTTATAGGGGAGTGGAATGACGCCATAGAGAATGATATTATGACCCTTAAGCGAAATGTGATTGAAGAGATCATGCAGCATGGGATCAATAAGTTCATCCTGGTAGGTGAGAATGTACTGAATTTTCATTATTCAGACGATTCATATTACGAAGAATGGTTTGACGAGGTGGAAGATGGTTGGATTGCATTGGTCAATTTTCACGATCACGTAATCCATGAGTTTGAGAAAGCTCGAATCGATCATTATTTTGTGATGGGGGGTGATTTGGAAGATATTGATTGGAGAACGGGCACGCCTTCCCAGTTTTATGAGCGGGTGGAGGAGTTGGTTCAAAGACGAATTGGATAAAAATATGTGGGCGCAGATGCATCCCGCGCCCACCGAATTTTAATCATTTTGATATAAACACCCTTTTCATGGTCATATTGTTATCTACGGAAACATTTACCATGTAAATTCCGCTGTTCAATTCATTGTCCAGACGAACGGAAAGTGCGCTTTCGCCGGCACTCACAGTTCCAAGATTTTCTCTGAAGACGGATTTCCCGTTCAGATCCACCACATTGACATACACTGAGCCGTCCACTTTGCTGTTCAAATGAATGTTCAGTGAATTGGTAGCTGATTGATAGCCAATCTGTGTTTCTACTTTCGAGCTTGCTTCTTTCACGCCGGCTTGTGTTCCAAAAGGATGCTGTGAGGTACGGATTACATCTCCGTCATCGCTACTGCTGCTGTTAGTTTGATTGGTCGCTAAATAAAAAGTCACAGTTCCCACATTGGTAGCCGGTGATGTCCAGTTGAAAGACCAGGTGGTGAGGTCTGTTCCTGCCAGTTTATGAGTGACTCGTTGTTTTCCACCGGAAGTAATGATTTTTGTATGCGTAGCATTTGTGATAGCAAGAGTACCTGCTGCGGTATTGCTTGGGCTAAGTGCAACAATCTCAAAACCATTTTTCGGGTTGTTTGTAGCCATGCTGACCTGAACCTGGTAAGTGGTAGATGCTTCGTATTCCGTTACAGGATTTCCTGCATCCATCAATGTTACTGTATTGAATCCGGAACCGCTTTGAACCGTTCCTGAATGACATTGTGTGCAAACTCCGTCGCCCGGAGCACCTGTTCTTCCGCCTGGACTTCCGGCCTGGTTGAGCGTGTGGTATTCTTTGCTGAATTTTTTGACTGTTCCGATAGATTCATGTCCGGAAAAACTGAGTAGAATTCCAGAGGCGGCCAACAAGCCGATAAAGATGTAGTTTTTATTCATAATGTATTAATTATTCAGGGTTCCCTGCTGAATCCAGCATTGAAATTGTTGAATGAGTGAATCAGCCAGTGCCGGACCACCTTCAGGCATTAATTGCGGTGTTCCGCGTAATGCCTGAATGATTGCATTCGAATTTGCAGAAATTTCTGCGTGATTGGATAGTACGGGTGAAGTTCCGGCTCCGCTTCCATGACAACCGGAACAGTTTTCTTCAATCATCGGTGCAATTTGTGTACTGAATGAGATAGTGCTGTTACAGATCACCTGGGGCAATGCAGGTGGAGTTTTAGCTTTGGTACATCCACCCGGAAGCAGCACAATTAAAAATGCGATACCGCAAAATACGTAAAAAGTCAGTGTCGTTTTTTTCATCTATTTGATAAATAAAGGTTTGAAACTCATCCATGAAAGTGCCGGAATGAATAGAAAGGGAATCAGATATCCCTTGAAGTAGTCGATCATTGCCATCGAATCCTCATTTTTGAATTCAGGATCATTCATGGTAAATACATAAAATACCAATGAAACAGAAACACCTGAAAGAATGAATTGAGTAACGAAGCCGGCTAAAGATTTGTTTTTTAAAAGCGCATAAATTCCTGCTGCCAGCATGCTTGTCCCGATGGTGATCATCAACGAAAAACACACCAGGTGCCAATAGCCGCTTACCTCCGTGAAATCAGCGATCATGTTCTTGTAAACGGATGAATAGATCCACGACACGATCGATGAAAACAAACCGGATATGACTGCCAGGAAAAAAAAGCGTTTAAACATGTTCTCCTATTTTTCGGTTACCGGAATGGAGTAAGAAATATTCATCACATCAGGAACTGCATCACTTTTGTGCCCTACGCCGTAGTCAATGCGATTTACAGTAAACTTGCCGCTGAATGTCAGGTCATTTCCGGATTTTGTGACCGTTGCAGGAATTTTCTTTTCCTTGGTAACGCCTTTCATGGTCAGTTTTCCGGTAATGGTGTATGACTCTCCGGATTTTTCCACTTTGGAGGAAACAAACTTAATCGTTGGATATTTGTCTGCTTCAAACCATTCGGAGGTTTGGGCTTTCTTATTCTGCATCGAATTTCCGGTATTGATGGAGTTTACATCGATGGAAAGATCAAACTTGGCATTCGCAAGATCGTTCTCGTCAAACTTGATAGTTCCTTTTCCTTTTTTGAATTCTCCGGTTGGGTCCTTGCTTTTAAATCCAATGGTAAATCCTTCCTTGACAGTGTAATCTTTGGATGCAGTAAGCGTCACAAATGCCGAACCTGCAAATAAGCAGATTGCTAAGGCCGGGTAAAGTAATTTTTTCATAATCATTTATTTAAATTGTTCAAAGGTTCAAAGGTTCAAAGGTTCAAAGGTTCAAATTGAAGTTTAAACGATATTGAACTTTTTGAACTGTTTTTTAAACTTTTGAACTTTGTTACTGTCCAAATTCGAACTTTCGTCCGATGCAAAAACCAATCCTAAATTGACCTTTCAGCCAGTTTTCATAGGTGTTGGTAACAAATTGTGATTCTCCGAAACCTCTTGCATTTGTGAGGTAAACGGTGAAGTTATGTCCGAAAGTCAGCCATTCTACAGCAAATCCAAGGCTGTTGAAATTTTGAGTTCTCATTCCTTTATCCTGGAAAACCTGGTAATACTCCACCATGATTCCTAATCGCTGTGTGATGGACCAGCGCATTGCGCCACCTAAAGCAAATAAGGTGTTTTGATCGTCTGCCGCTACGTAATTTCTGTGAACAACTGTAGGGACCAAAGCCAGGCTTACCAAATCGCCAAACTTACGTGCAATGTTCAATTGAGCGGAGTAGGAGAAGCGATATTCTTGTTTGGGAAAATGGGCTACGGCATAAATATCCGGAAGTGCTTTCATGTAAGTGTAAAACATGCTTCCCGTAACAGCCAGTGAAATAGGCATTCCTTTTTTCTTTTGCTGCAGAATACGGTATTTCCCAAATCCATCGATCAATGAACGATAAGGAGTTCCGCTTCCTTTGCTTCTTCCAACACCAACCATGATATTATTGGTAATCCCATATTCAAATGCCAGGCGGATATCACTTGAATTATCGAATCCAAACCAATTTTGAACTCCTCCGTTCGATCCTGCCAAATCACCAAAACGATGCTCTACCCGGAACTCAAGAACTCCTTTACGCAAACATTCAACGGAATGACCGCTTACAATTCGAGTTGATTGGAACGTTTGTTCCACCAGGTTTGATTCTTCAACAGTTTCTGTTTCTACAACTTCTGTTGAATCGGTTTCCTGTGCAATTGAACTTTGTGTCAGGAAACACACCGTTCCCATAAATAATAGCTTTTGAATCATTTTCATTCCTTCTTTGTCTGCCAAGATAATATTTACCCGGATAAATACCTACCCATTTAATACAGAATTAAAAGGATGGTTGGAATGCTTTTTCGAAAACAATCTACTTTTTCAGTAGGAAACGGGTGTCAATATAGGATTCCTAAAATACGTCGTTTTGCAGTAGGGAAGAGTCGGGTTAAATGACTAAGTTTGTAATACTGAAACAGATAAAACTGTGAACAACTTCTTAACTTGCGTATTTGTAGTGTTCTTTTTGAATGCATATTCAAAAGATCAATGGGTGATCCTGGAATGGAAATTCAAAGGGATTGAAGAAGGGTACGATCATTTGAACAGAAGCAGGGTATCTGTTGACGGAACGGTTTTACCGGTTTCCAATTCTTTTCGCCAGAGCGATTGGGGCTCTTATTCTTTGAAACTTTCAAAAACTACCCATACGATCAAGTTTATCAATGAAGCTTTCTATGAAGGCAAATGGATCGAACACACTTTTGAGAACAAATTCAGTATTAATGCCATTTGTGAATTTGATGTGGATGTGAAGCATGTTTCCAAGGTTCAGATTGAGTTTGACCTGGATGTGAAGGATGTTTCCATTGTTCAATTCGATTTAAATGGAAGTGCATTGGTCGCAAACAATAAAAAAACGACTTTTAAAGGAAAGCACTATCCAATGGAAATAGATTGGCACTTCATGAATGTAGAATCCGGCTACAACCATGTTTCCCGCATTCAGGTTTTTGTGGATGATATTGAATATGGAACTTCCGAGCAATCGGTAGAAAGCATGGGGGGAAAGTTTCTGCTGAAAATCCCTAAAGGAATGCACCGGGTTCGAATCGTAAATCAATCATTTGTAGATGGAGTATGGCAGGATCATACAATCGTCAATAATTATTCGATAGAAGCGGTCTATGAGAAAACGGTGGAGGTAAAAAAAATGATCCGGGTTCATTTGGTGATTGATCTGAATGATGAAGAAACGGTAAATAGGTGGGAATAATTAGGGGCACGATTAATCGCGCCCCTAAAATTTATCATAAATGTATTCCCCTTATCCGTTCCAAACACCCATTGAATTGAATTTCTCAATACGTTCTTCAACCCGTTGTTCCGGGTTTTTCGGATCCAATTCTTTCAAATATTCAATGATCTTATCTTTTACGTTTTGGAAACTTGCTTCCTGATCTCTGTGAGCTCCTGCAAGAGGTTCCTCAATCACATCGTCAACCAGTTTCAAACGTTTCATATCCGTACTGGTCAATTTCAATGCCTCAGCTGCCTTTTCCTTGTAATCCCATGATCTCCATAAAATGGAAGAACAGGATTCCGGAGAAATAACCGAATACCAGGTATTTTCAAGCATCACTACTTTGTCTCCAACGCCGATTCCTAAAGCACCACCTGACGCACCTTCACCGATAATGATACAGATCACAGGAACTTTCAACTGCATCATTTCATAAATGTTTCGTGCAATTGCTTCTCCCTGACCTCTTTCCTCAGCTTCCAATCCAGGGAATGCTCCCGGAGTGTCAATAAAAGTTACGATCGGCTTATTGAATTTCTCAGCCATTTTCATCAACCGCAAAGCCTTGCGGTATCCTTCCGGATTTGGCATTCCGAAATTACGGTACTGGCGCATTTTGGTATTGATTCCTTTTTGTTGACCGATGAACATGACTGTTCTTCCGTCTAGTAATCCGAAACCGCCAATCATTGCTTTGTCATCTTTCACCGTTCTGTCACCGTGTAATTCCTGGAAGGAAAAACCGGTAATTGCATTGATGTAAGCCAATGTATATGGTCTGTCCGGATGCCGGGACAACTGTACACGCTGCCACGGAGTCAGCTTGCTGAAAATTTCTTTTGTTTTTTTAGTGAGTGCGTCTTCCAGATCACGAATCTTGTCGGACATATCGACACCTGTACTGTTGCCGATCTCACGTGTTTGTTCAATTTGTTCTTCTAAAGCCTTTAAAGGTTCTTCAAAATCTAAATATGTGGACATAATTGCTATTTTGAGGGGCGAAAATTACGAAAATAGTTCGCATCTATTAATTTTACGGCATGATTAATTTTCCAACATGTAAAATAAACCTTGGTTTGCACATCCTGAAAAGACGGGATGACGGCTACCACGATGTTGAAACTGCTATGTTGGAACTTCCTTTTCACGATATCCTTGAATTTGTTGAAAGCGAAGAATCAGCCTTCACAACCTCCGGGTTGGAGATTCCCGGTTCAGGGAATTTGGTTCGGGATGCCGAAAGAGAATTTCGAAAATTGAAAGTATTTCCACCTTTAGCTTTTCACCTGCATAAATTCATTCCGATGGGAGGCGGTTTAGGCGGCGGTTCTTCCGATGCTGCTTTTGCATTGAAAATGCTGCGCGATAAATACTTGCCGGGTATCCCCAATGAGGTACTAAAAGAAATGGCTGCCAAAATTGGTTCAGATTGCGCTTTTTTCATCGATGGCGGTTTGCAGTTCGCAACAGGAAGGGGAGAAGTGTTGAGTCCTCTGAATCTCCATTTGAAAGATAAGTATGTCGTACTGGTGAACCTGGGAATTCATGTTTCCACCAAAGAAGCTTTTGAAGGAATTGTTCCGAATAATGATAGACCTTCCTTGAAAGAGATTCTGAATAAACCCATGCAAAGCTGGAAAGAGGAGTTGGTGAATGATTTTGAACAGTCTGTTTTTCAGAAATACCCGGAATTGGCTGAAATTAAAAATGATTTGTACGAGTATGGGGCCATTTATGCTGCTATGACAGGTTCGGGGTCAACTTTGTTCGGAATATTTGAAACGGAGATTCAGTCTATCCAGTGGTCGCGGAAAGTGGCCTATGAAGCATATTTGAAGCTTTGAGTTTTTGAGAGTTCGAGAATTCTCGAATTCGCAAATTCGCTTGTTCGCTAATTTGCGAACAGATATTTATGTAGTTTATTGATTTTCAATATTTAATGAAGTTTAAGTACTCAATTTCCTCATTCATTTCCAGCACAAAATAGTAAGTTCCATTACTCAATTCACTTACATCAATACTCATTCCGGAAAGTTCTATCTGTTGCTTTTGACCAAGACTGTTATAGACTCCGTGAAGTTTTAAATCAGAGTAAGATCCATTTTTGGAAAGCACTTGGATCAATTGATTTCCCGGATTAGGGAAAAGTACCAGGTTCGATTCAACTTTCAATTCTTTAACGGAGGAAGTGCTCAACGGATCTGCTTCGAAAAGGAATAATCCACCTAAATCCTGACCGACGAACAGGTTTAAAAATCCATTTCCATCGATGTCGTCCACAAAGAAAGAACTATAAAGGCCTGCATCCATATTCAGATAGGTGTCCGAATACAAACTAAAAGCATCACCGTTTGAGAGATTCCC
>CAMLFH010000013.1 GCA_946479285.1 uncultured Flavobacteriales bacterium
CCAAGCAGCAAAAGTATGCTATCTATATTGAAGCTCAGGATACGATTAAACTGGCAGATAAAATCACCTCTCTTTCAAAAGAAAACAGTGTTGGAAGTGTCAAATGTGATATCATTCAAACGAATCCGAAGACCATTAAAGTCAGTTACGAAATAAAATTAAGCAAACGTACACTTGTTACTCCTCTTGAAAATCAGGAATACATTGACCTGCTGAAAGAATGGGGAAACATTGTCACAAAAAAATGGATCATTCAGGAAGCCTAGTAAAAGCGTTCAAACATCTAATTATTTGAACCTTTATAAATCTGTTTCTTTCTTTGCTTCGTTTATTCGGAGGGCGAGACTGATTTACATAACATTCTTTAAGTTAAAACCTGCTAAAATTCAAGTATAGCAGGTTTTTTCTTGCTTAAATTTGAGGAAAATACAGAATCGATGATACCATTCGGACCTGCGATGCTCATAGGTTTAGTCTTTATTGGAATTGGACTAATAGTGAGTTGGCGCTTAAAAAGCAAATTCCAGGAATTCAGCAAAATTCCCTCTCAAAGTCGTTTAAGCGGCCGTGAAATTGCCGAACGCATGCTTCGTGATTACAACATTTACGATGTTCGTGTAACCTGCATTCCGGGACAATTAACCGATCATTACAATCCGGCGGAAAAAACCGTGAACCTTTCAGAAGAAGTTTATCATGGAACAAACGCGGCATCAGCAGCAATTGCTGCGCACGAATGCGGACATGCCGTTCAACATGCTAAGGCATACGCTCCACTTCAGTGGCGGTCAAAACTAGTTCCCCTCCAGCACGCTTCAGGTTTGTTTTTAAACATCCTGATGATGCTTACATTTATTGGAGGCGCCGTTCTTTTCGAATCTTTCCCGATCAAATGGGTACTTTGGGCAATTGTGAGCGCTTATGGTGTGATTGCATTATTCAGCCTGGTAACACTTCCGGTAGAATTCGATGCATCCAAAAGAGCCCTGGCCTGGATTGAACAATCAGGAACAGCAACGAGAGCCGAGTATGAACGTTCCAAGAAAGCTCTGAACCTGGCAGCTTCAACCTATGTTGTTGCAGCTCTTGGAGCAATCGTAACCATGATCTATTACCTGATGAGATTAATTGGCTCAAACAATGATTAATTTCTTTCGGTTTTTCAAACAAAATCTTAAATTTGGAAAAAATTAGAAGTTATGTCAGATCATCATTCAGATCATCATTCGGATCACCACGATAAGAATGATACTTTCTTTGAAAGTTCAACAGTAGGAATTGGGTTTGTGTATACTGTGATCCTATTAGCAATTATCGGATCTATATACGCATTCGCTTAGTATAAGGAGTCCGCCGCGGCGGACTTTTCTATTTCACTGAATATCAGCATATGCCATTCAATTCAATTTTTGCATGGGTAATTAAAAAGCGCTTGCATCAGATCGAGCTGTTTCGAAAATACCCGGAAGATGTTCAAAATGAACTCTTCGAAAAATTGATTGAACAGGGAAACCTTACCAGTTATGGCAGACAAAACCATTTTCATCAAATCCGATCTTATTCCGACTTTAAAGAACTGGTTCCTTTAAACAATTATGAGTCCATGAAACCATGGATCGATCGTTTGATGGAGGGAGAACAGTTTTTATTGTGGTCCCAGGAAACCAAATGGTTTGCAAAAAGCTCCGGAACAACTTCCGACAGAAGCAAATTCATTCCAGTGAGCCGGGAATCCCTGGAAGACTGTCATTACAAAGGCGGAAAAGACTTACTTGCTTTGTATTATGAGAATTTCCCCAACAGGAAACTTTATAAAGGAAAACACCTCATTATAGGCGGAAGTGCGCAGGTTCTTCCCCTTGCAGAAGACGCGTACCAGGGAGATTTATCTGCTATTATTGTTAAAAATTTGCCTTGGTGGGCCGAAATTCGCAGAACTCCTTCCAAAGAGATTGCCTTAATGACCGAATGGGAGGAGAAAATTGAACTCATGGCCCGAAGTACGATCGAAGAAGATGTATACATCATAGCCGGTGTTCCGAGCTGGACAATGGTTTTGGCGCGAAAAATACTGGAGATTAGCGGGAAATCGAATTTGCGGGAGGTCTGGCCGAACCTCGAACTTTTCATGCACGGCGGTGTGAGCTTTGAACCTTACCGACAAGCATTCCGTGAACTCATTCCTTTTGACGACATGCATTATGTGGAAACCTACAATGCTTCGGAAGGATTTTTCGGGATCCAGGATGTGGACAGATCCGATGAATTGCTGTTGATGCTCGATTACGGCATTTTCTACGAATTCATTCCCATGCATGCTTTTGAAGACACCGATTCCAAAGTCATTTACAAACTGGATGAGGTAGAAACAGGTGAAGAATATGCACTGGTCATTTCAACCAACGCAGGTCTTTGGCGCTATATTGTAGGAGATACCATTCGTTTTACCTCTAAGGCACCTTACCGGTTTAAGTTATCCGGACGAACGAAGCATTTCATTAATTCTGTTGGAGAAGAAGTCATTGTAAACAATGCCGATTTTGCCATTGCGGAAGCTTCTTCCAAAACAAATGCAATTATCCGGGAATATACGGTTGCTCCGATCTATATGGATGGAAAAACACAAGCCAGGCATGAGTGGCTCATTGAATTCGACCGGAAACCGGATGATCTGAATCGCTTTATGTTCCTGCTGGATGAATCACTTCGCACTATCAATTCGGATTACGATGCCAAACGCACCAAAAATATGGCCCTGGGCAAACCGCTGCTGCATAGTTTAAAATCAGGAAGTTTTGATGCCTGGTTACAAAAAAAAGGTAAATTAGGTGGACAACACAAAGTTCCCCGCTTGATGAACTCACGTGAAATCGTGGAACAGATCTTGCAGGACGCGGAGTTCGAAACCCTTCAATATGTCTAGACTTTTTGGTTTGGTTCTACTGACAGCAGTTCCCCTTTTGGGAAGTGCACAGCAAACATGGAAAGAACTCTGGCACATTGACCTGGACTCAACGGCTATCTGGGACATTGACCCGATTCATCAAAGTATCATTTATCAAAATCAGAATATTCAAAAGCGGGATGCCAAAGGACAGGTCATGCTGCAGGAAAGTATTAAGTCGCTTGGGAACATTCAAAAGATAGATGCTCAAAACCCTTTGAAAATTGCCCTTTTTTCCGAAGATCAGCAAAGTATTTGTTTTTTGGACAATGCTTTGGCCTTGCAGGGAGAATGCATTTATTTAAGCGATCTGAACATCAGCTTGGCAGCAAGCATGAGCGCTTCCATTCAAACAGACCGCATTTGGATTTACGACGAACCGAATTCACAAATAGAACTGATTACACTGCGCAATTCACAAGGACAATTGATTCAGAATGTAAAAGGGCTGCTGAACATGAAATCCATTGTCAACATACAAGAAATTGATAACCGCCTGTATTTATTTGACGAAGTCAACCAGGTTGCCTGGTTCGATCAATTCGGAAATTTTATGGATGTGGCCACGTTAATTCCCAACAAGCCCATTTACCCGATCCAGGACTATTTCCTGATCGCCGAGGGCAAAAACATTCAAACAATAGATCTCAATGCGGAATTTGTTGCATTTTTTTTCGCAGGAGATGCCGTACTTGATTCCAAAATACTGAAAATGGAGGTTTCGGGTGATCGTTTGTACGTCCAGACGCAGAAAATGCTCTATTGCTTTAAGATCAATCAGGTGAAAATTGAAAATTGAACCGTAGGTACGCAACGCATTGCGTACCTACAACCCAACAACCCACAAAGCCAATTCGTGCAATCACACAGCAGTAATTATTTTTTGCAGAAAGAGCCATTTATGTAGGCAGATTTTGTAATTTAGTCACCCCGAAAAACTCATAAATTATGCACATCGCAGTAGCTGGAAATATTGGATCCGGAAAGACAACCCTGACACAAATGTTGGCAAAACATTATAACTGGGGAACTCATTTTGAGGACGTTGAAATGAATCCGTATCTAAATGACTTTTATGAAGATATGCAGCGCTGGTCTTTCAACCTGCAGATTTACTATTTGAATTCCCGATTCACCCAGATCCAGGAGATCCAGAATAGTAAGACTCACGTGATACAGGACCGAACAATTTATGAGGATGCCTTCATTTTTGCGCCAAACCTTCATTCCATGGGGTTGATGACAACCCGCGATTTTGAAAACTACTTTTCTTTATTCAACCTGATGGATTCTTTTGTTTCCGCACCGGATTTATTGATTTACCTGAGAGCTTCGGTTCCTACATTGGTGAACCAGATCCAGCAGCGCGGAAGAGAATACGAGGAAAGTATCCGTTTGGATTACTTAAAGCGTTTGAATGAGCGTTACGAAGCCTGGATTTCTACTTACGACAGCGGTAAACTATTGATCATTGATGTAGACAACAATCGTTTCCCTGAAAACCAGGAAGACCTTGGAAAGATCATCCAGTCAATTGACGCAGAAATAAACGGTTTATTCTAAGAACAAATCGTCCGTTCCCTCCTGCTCCGAGAAATCTTTCAAAAGCAAAGCCAAATCCGTTAAGATTGCATCTTTTTGATCGTCTCGCTTTTCTGTCTGCCCGAAATATTCCGTCAGTAATAATTGCGATTCCAAAATAGCGGATTCCGGCGCAACGGTTTCGAAGTTTTCAACGAGTGTAATCACTTCCAAAGCATCCAAAAGGTCACCTTCAATTCCGAACAGTACAAAATCTGCCAGGTAATCTGAGAAATCCAGTTTTGAGTTCCAGAAAGTACTTGCCAGTTTTCTGCGCAAAGAAACATTCTGAGGATCATTAAATGCTTCCATCAAAGGTTCAATAGTAGAAGTATCTTTCAAACTTTGAAGCAGATCAATAACCAGTGCTTCATTTTCAACAGACAAACCGGATCTCCAAACTTCCATAATTGGTTCGATAATCGTTGCATGTCCATGAACGGAAAATGCCTTAATTGCACCAGCAACCTTTACTTTATCCTTGCTTTTCAAATCACTCAAGAGTGTATTGATCTTTAACTTGTCCTGTTTATTGAGATTGCTTTTTGACACGGGAATCTTTTTTTTACAAAAGTACGAAATACCACTATCTTTGATCCATGTTGAATTGGAAGATTTATGTCCTTTTTTCCGGACTTCTTATTGGACTTCATTCCTGCGTTTTAGACGAAGCAAAACCCAACGCACATCCAAAGGTGGTGGTTTACACGGATACCTACTGTCCGGCAGATAGTTTGATCATCAAAGAATTTGAGGAATCCAGGCATATTTCAGTGCAGGTCGTTTATCAAACCACCGATGAAATTGCCAAAACTATTCGAAAAAACAAGTTCAATACCGGAATTGATGTTTTGTTAATTTCTTCTGACAGCCTGCGGGAAGCACTCTACAATCAAAGTCTGTTCGGTCAGCTCAGAGACCGCAGCTTTTTCAGGAATATCGACCGCCAGTTCAACAACAACCATGGTTTCTGGGTTCCTGTTTGTCATGATCCGCTGATCCTGGTTTCGAAAAAAGATTCCAGCGCGCATTGTACGGCGGTCAACTGGGATAAATTCAAAAATGACAGCATCTCAATCCACCCTAAAATTACGATCGAATCCAACCGAAATTCTTACCTGTTGAAACTGAAGAAAACCAAGAAGTTTGCAAATCTTGACAACGATCGTGTTCCTGTTAATTCGAAATACAGCATTTCCACCCTGAGCCAGGTAACCGAATTATCTGAAAAAGATATCCGCTACGACAAATCCAACTGTTTCGATTACCTGGTAGAGAACCAGCGATTCATGACGAATTTCACGAGCGTAAGCCTTTACCGGTATAGCCGGAACAAAGTAGCTTCACAGCAATTCGTGGCATTTTATTCCCGCTTCCAATACCAAATTGCGTCTAATCGGAATCAACTTTCCACTTTCAAAACCATTCAGCCTAATTTCCTGATCAGATCTCTTGAAATACATTAGTTCCTGACCGAACTTCGTTTAAGTGACTTAAAATTAATTTGTTAAATTCTAAAGAGTATTTTAAATTTAACTTACTTTTAGTCAAACTCATACTACTATTATGAATTCTACCGTGCTCTTGAATACGGATCGAATACTATTAAACCCGGATAACCGAAAACAAACCTTTGGCGTTCTTGTGGGTACATACCTGTTAGTAAGTTCCCTGTTTGTAGTCCTTTCGATTCAAATGACCAATCATTTTTCCATTCCTTTAGCGACAACTGCCGGATTGGGAATTATTTTCACCATTTGGGTAAAGTTTATTCGTGTAAGTCTTGCAACCGGCTACATTAAAAACGATGTGGTAATCCTCAAATTATTATCGGAACGCTCTTTTGTACTGGAATTCATTTGTATCAAAAAAGCTCGATCTTTCGCCCTTTTGGGGTTATCGGTGACTTTCCTGAAATTCAAATTTGACGGAGTTCAATACCACACCATTCTCTGTGGAAAGCCTATGCAAGGCGGAACTATTGAAACGGTTTTGAAAGCCCACAAACGAGCTTACAAGGAGAATCATAAAAAAAACAAGCCATAAGCCGGGTTCTGTACATCCGATCTGCCGAGGCGGACCGAACTGACTGTCATTTATCTAGCACTGATGTCACCATCAGCATCTATCGATCTACCCTCCAGGCACCCTGACAAAAGTCAGGGAGAGAACGAGCAGCTCTACTCGCCTGGTTTACATGATCTTTCAGCCCGTGAGGTTTACCTAGCTTCCGAATGTCACCACCGGAACGGTGAGCTCTTACCTCCCCTTTTCACTATCACCTGCCAAAACTCCGAAGAACGAAGGCAGGCTACCTATTTTCTGCTGCACTTTCTGTACCTGTTCAGTTTCCCGAATAGATCCTTCCCGTTAGGAAGCACGGTTACTCTATGCTGCCCGGACTTTCCTCGGCAATCCCGGATATCCGGGATCAACGCGACAGTCGGCTTGCTTAAGACAAAATTACGCTTATTTAATGAATTTTACGGATGTAAAGCCATTTGAAAACAAAACAACCAATGAATAAGATCCGGAAGCCAATTCAGAAACATCGATCACCTGGTCTTTTGATGATCCCGGAACCTGCTTCCAAATACGTCCTGATTGATCTGTAACAAAGAAGCTTTCAGCTATTTCAGGAGTTGAAATGTGCAATTCGTTGACAACCGGATTCGGGTAGCATGAAACGGGCAATTTGCTTTCTGTCAATCCCAATCCATTGAAATCATCTCTGTATTCTACTGCAGTAACCGTCTCATTTCCCATTACTTCGCTGGTTCTAATTCGCATCACTGCTTCTTTATCAGAAGTAGATCTCCATTCGTACTCATGTGCTAAGGGAACCGGGATCGGAACCCACGTACCAAAGCCCTGGAAACTGATATAAATCGAATCAAATTCATCGATCACATGATGAATGCGCAATGCCTGGAAAGTTCCAAAGGGTGTTTTTACCGTTCCCCAACCATCTACATTCGTAACACGGTGACGGTATTGTTTCCATTGTGCATCGTAGATCGGATTTAAGTCCAGGTCTGTGTACCCACGCGATTCGTAGTTATTTCCATATGTCATTGGAAGTGCATAGCGTGTTTCAATAGTATCGGAACGAAATCCGATTCCCTGGCCGTTACTTACCAATTCATAACCGATAGAAGTAATTGCCGTTGCTGTTTTTTTAGTGAATGCATTCAATTCCTCAATAGGAATGGGCAAAAAACCAGATGCCTGGTCCAAAGGCAAATCAGTAGAGGAATTGAAATAGGTTGCTTTGTATGGAGCCGGAGCAAAACTTCCGAACTGGATGATCGACAATCCGGAGATCTGACTGCTTGGGCGAGTGGTGAAGCCTCTCTGGTCTTGTGGAATCAAATCTGAGAAATCCCAAATGTAATTTGTACCGGTTGCAGCATAATCAATTGTCGGATCAGTGAGCGTACTAAAAACATACGATTCACCTGGTCCGGCAAAATGCTGATCCGTCAATGTAATCTGGCCAAAAGAAAGGGAGCTTATCGCAAGAACCGGGAGTAGTAAATGTTTCATTTTCAAAGTAGTTTGGACAAATATAGCAAGAAAAAATCGAATGTAGGGACGCGATGCGTAGCGTCCCTACTTCAGGAATCTTGTCCGGAACACAATTTGCCCATTCATTGGAAGTCCGGCAGATTTACCTAAGTAATAATCCGTATGGAAAGGACGTAAAATATCTGCATTCAATTTCGCACCAAGACTAAAGCGTGGAGTAATGTTATAATAGTACTGCAAACCGAATTCCATGGTCAATGAATTGGAATGTTCTACTTTTCCGGTGAATTTATTTTCACGTTGTACCACCTGATTTTCGGTGATCCGCTCTTTTCCATGTAGGAATAATTGCAATCCCGGTGTAACGCCTATAGCAAACTCTGAACGTTTAAAGCTATAACCAAATTTCAAAGGAATTTCCAAAGAATACAATTGTTTCACAGAAACCGTTCTCACCATATTCTGAGAGAAGTTTGTTTCGCGGTATTCCAATCCCCCAAAACCTTCCATTCGTGCCTGCAAACCAAAACTTACAAAGGCATTATCAATTCTTTTGGTATACCCACCACCGAATACTGCACCACCGGCCGCATTGCGTTTCTGGTCAGGAGACAAGTAAGGAGATTGACCAAGGGTCGGACCTAATTCCACATACCATTCACTGGATTCATTCGACAAATTAGCTGGCAAAGCTTCAATCTGGTCGTGGCGAACGTTCTCGTAACGAGCCTGCAGGTTAACAGAATCAAGGGGAGAAAGAGAATGAGGATTGGAATCAATCTCCTGGTTTACGGTTACAACTCTATCCGCCGGATTTTCACTGTTTCTATCTGTTGAATTAAGAGGTGTTTCTTTCACTGTGTTGTTATCCGATTCCTGGATGCGTATTTGTTTTTTCTTCGTTTTAAACGTTGTTTTGATTTGCGGTTTATGTGATGCAATATCAGACGATTGAACCGTTGTATTTGCAACAATTACCGGATTTTCTGATTTCTCATTTAATCTTTCGTAGCGATCAGCCGCAACTGATCGGCTACGGATTTCCTTCTCATTCGCATTATCTTTCTCATTCTGTGTAAAGTGTTCAATTTTCGCAGGATTAGAAGGATAGAATAGAATAATTCCAACCAAAATGCTTGCAGCTGCTAAAGGAATCCAATAAAACCCGCGTTTCTTTTTGGGATCTGCCGGGAGCATGGCTTCCATGTCAGACCAGAACTCCGGAACAAAGAGCGCCTCTGGTCCTTCAGAAGCATGTGCGTCTCTGAACAACTGATCCAGCTCTTCGTCGCTGATATGTCGGTCTGAATATTTCATATTACAAAGCGTTTGTCGTACCTGTTCTCCATCAATTCCAATCTGTCTCTTAGCAGTTTTCGTGCCGTAGAAAGATGCCATTTAGAAGTTCCTTCGGAAATCTCGAGTAAATCACCGATTTCCTTGTGGTTATATCCGTCAATCACATAAAGCGTAAAAACATGTGCTGAAATCGGCGGAATGGTTTTTAAAAGATCGAGGATTTCCTGGTAATTCAATTCCAATGATCCTAAATTTTCAACCCTTTCAGCAGAATTCGCCAGTTCTGACTCTGTTTCCTTCGCTATTATTAGCTGATTGTGATTTTTATTCTTGCGGTATTCATCAATCAGCGTGTTTACAATAATTCGTTTTGCCCAGGCAGGAAAGTTCAATTCATCCAAATCCACATTCTGCAAGCCGTTTACAATCTTCAAAAACCCATTATTCAATGCAAATCGTGCGTCCTCGTGATTGGCATAATAGCGCATGCACAGGCGAATAAACTGCCTGTAACAATACTCGTAGAGCACTTTTTGCGAGCGTCTATCATTTTCAGCGGACCCCAACAATATCTGTTTGGTTACTTGCATTTATTTGGGTTCAAATTGTTCATTAACAAGTCAAAATGTTGAAAGTTGAATCTTGCTTTTTACACATAACGTCCTATCTTTACATTTGGTTGGAAATTAAGTAAAAATGTTGACATTAAATCTCATTCGGCACGCAAAAACCCAGCAAATATCACCAACCGGGAAGGATTTCGATCGTGAACTTTTAGATAAGGGGATTTCCCAGGCCAATGTTTTGGGCAACTATTTACAGTCACATCATATCAATCTCGGAAAAGTTATTTGTTCGAGCGCTGTCAGAACTCAGCAAACAAGGTCTGTTATTTGTCAGCATTTGACAGAGCGCTGTAACTATGAACTGACAAAAGAACTGTATGAAGCTTTTCATTCGGAGATCATAGAAGCGATCCAAAATCATGGGAAAAATGAAGGCATTGTAACTATTATAGGTCACAATGAAGGAATTTCGCAGTTGGCCGGTTATCTTTCGGGTGAGCCCACTCACATGCGCACTTCGGAAATGATCTCTTTTGCCATTCCTTTCGAATCCTGGGATTATTTAAGTGAAGGCACGGCCGGAATTAGTTTCCGTTACCGTCCGGAAGTTTTTCTTCCCCATCCGGTTTCGTGATTGGATTTATGTGATAGATAACCCGGATTGGCGGATGAGGTCCATATTGACTTTGCTGTTCGCGGTATAGTTGTTCGATGTGCTGCCGGTAAGCAATTTCTTCCTGGTTTCGTCTCCACATTCCTTCCAGATCCGGTGGTTCTATTCCCAATTCTTTTTCCACTTCGTATTGAAATTTTTGTCTCACAGGACCATGTTTTCGAAAGGCAATTGCTAAACCGGCTCCTACTATAAATCCGCCAAAGTGGCCTTCCCAGGAAATTCCCGGTTCGGTTGGGAAGATTCCCCAAATCATACTTCCATATACAAAAATGACAGCCAATGAAATTCCCTGCAGTGCGAGAATCCTTCTAAAGAAACCGGAAATGAACAAAAACCCGAATAAGGCATAAATGACTCCGCTCATTCCAATGTGGTACGAACCATTATCCTGTGCAATCCACCAAACAATCAAACCTGTTCCTAACCAGGACATCACGAAAACTTTTAATGCAATTTCCCGGTAATAATAGATCACGGCTGCTAGTAGGAATAAGGTCGGAAGGGAATTGTTGAGGAGGTGTTTTACAGAGTAAGGATCATGTAATAACGGCATGAAAATCACTCCTTTCCAACTGCTCCAATGGCGCGGCCGAATTCCCCACTGAATAAAATCATTACCGCCCGGAGTGGTTTCCAGGAGCCAGATTGCCCAACAAAGAAGCAATAAAAGCAGCGGATAAATGATCGCTTCAGCTGCCGAACCGGTTATTTTAGTTTGTATTCTCACGAATGGCGCCCGTCAAAAAGTAAACCGGAAATAAATTCCTGACATATTGGCATTTAGATGATTCTGAATGAAAAAATCGGTAAGGTGAAGTCGCGACTTTCACCTGCAATGGATTTTTTCAGATAATTTGGCAAATAAGAATGTTGAATTCGGAGTTCGGAATACTATCTTCGAAGGATGAAGATAAATTTTACCTTCCTTTTTCTCGGCCTGATTTTGCTTCCTCTGAGTTCTTGGGGTCAGGACAATCACTATTGGAACGATCAATTCGGGATTAAAGCTACCGCTTTGGGAGGGGCTGCTGTTGGTGGGCTCGACGATTACTCGATGGTTTATTACAACGCGGCAGCCATGACCCTGGTCGAAAAAAGAGCACTTTCCTTCTCGTTAAATGCCTACCAGATCCGGAAATTCAAACAGCAGAATTCCCTGGGACCGGATCAGGACCTTCAAAGCACCGAATTTTCAGTAGTACCGAATATGGTGGCAGGAGTCACGATCCCGAAAAGATTTCCGAAATGGCATGTGGGATATATGCTCATGTCGAAAAATGTACACAACAGCAAACTCAATTCTTTCCATTCCGCGAAATACGATGCAATCAGTGCTCCGGGTGAAGAGAAGTTCCTTTCCAAGTATGCCCAGGAAATCCGCAACATCGAATATTGGGTAGGTTTTGGAATTTCTTATGATATCAATGACAATGTATCCGTGGGTTTAACCCACATGGGCGGATTCAAAGGCGTGCGGTATTACAACGATTATTCGATTACCGTTCTTCCGCAGGATACTTCTTCTTCCCAGGACACGCGTTTTTCTTCCAGTATGTCCTTTAATTATTGGGATGTAAGAGCCATGTTCAAACCTTCCGTCCTGTTTCATTATCAGAAATTCAGAATTGGTTTTGCAGCCACACTTCCTACCTTCAACATTGTTGGAAGAGGTACTTTCCTGCGGGAATTCTCTACCCTCAACCTGGACGGTGACGGGTTGCTGCCGTTTGATATCTCTATTGCTTCCAAATCTACCAGGAACAAAGTAAAAATAAAAGATCCGGCTTCGTTCAGCTTGGGGATTGCTTTGAAATTGAGTAAAAAGGTTTGGTTGAACGTTACTGCAGAAACATTCCTGCAGCAGAAATATTACCTGATCCACGACGATCCGACAACTGCGGAACGCTACCCGGAATTTATCCCTGATTCAACCATTGAAACCTTATTTGGCGGTCAAAAATTCCTGGCTTATGGACAAAGCGCAAGATCCGTAACGAATATCGGGATCGGGATTGATGTCCAGGTTAACAAACGAGCTTCTTTTCAATTTGGCGGACATACGGATTTCAACTACAACCGAAACCCGCTTTACCTCTTCACTCAACAGCACATTCAATCTTCTCAATACAGTCGTTTGGTCTTTGCATTAGGCGGTAATCTCGACTTAAAAGGAGGAAAACGTGCTGCCCTGGTTCTTGAATGTGGTTTCGCACTTCCCAAAACAACGGATTATGTCATCGACTTCACAACTCCCAATGCAGAACGGAACGGCTTAATGGGCGACCGGGGCGTTGGGGTGAAAACACAGGCATTCTCCTTCCGCCTGATGCTCGAATTAACTCTGGGGAAAATTATAGAGGAAATTAAAAAGGATCTTCCATAGCCGTTTTCAATCGCAAAGAATGAAGAGTGAGGAATTGGAGGATTTTGTATTTTTAGTGCATGATCTTGAAAAACATTCTATTCTTTTTGTTTTTTAGCCTCTTAGCTTTCCGGTCGTCAGCCCAGGATTTTCATTACTGGACGGACCAGTTTGGGATTAAGGCGACGGCTTTGGGCGGTGCAGTAGTGAGCGGACAGGACGATCATTCGATGGTTTTTTACAATGCAGCAGCTATGTCGCTGGTCCAGACTCCAAGTCTTTCATTCTCTATCAACGCTTACCAATACCGTACATTCAAACAGAAAAATGCTTTAGGTCCGAATCAGCAACTGGAAAGCACCGATTATGCGGCAATTCCCAATATGATGGCGGGAATTTTTGTTTTCCGAAAACATCCGAAATGGCGGGCAGGTTACCATGTAATTTCAAGGAATGTCTACAATAACAAGCTTGACCTCTATAATTCCGGACAATATGATGTCTTGGAATTACCGGGAAATGAAACTTTTGTTTCTTCGTATGCTTATGAGATCCACACAGGTGAATACTGGGCCGGCTTGAGTATTTCCTATGATGCGAATCCGCATTTGTCGTTTGGACTTTCACACATGGGCGCTTACAAAACTACCAAGTATTACAACAATTATTCGATCACAGTCCTTCCTCCGGATACCTCATCGTCGCAAATAACGCGTCTTGCCTCTACAATGTCTTTCAATTACTGGAGTGTGAAGGCGATTTTCAAACCATCCGTATTGGTGCACTACCCGAAATTCCGTTTTGGATTGGCTGTAACTCTTCCTTCTATCAATGTCATCGGGAAAGGGAATTTCTACCGCGAGTTCTCTACTTTGAATATGAACGATATTCTACCTTTCGATTTTGCAGTGATTTCCAGAACACGCAAGAATAAGGTGCAGCACAAAACAACCACTTCTTTCAGTTATGGAATCAGCACGCAGCTTTGGTCAAAATGCTGGCTGCACGTGAATGCAGAAACTTTCCTGGCACAGAAATATTACCTGATTCACAATGCAAAAGAAGAAACGGAACATTATCCTGCAATCATTGACGACTCATTGATTACATCTTTATTCGGTGGACAGGCCTTCCTTTCTTACGGGGAAGCTTACAAACCTGTCACGAATATCGGGGTTGGGCTCGATTTTAAACTTTCAGACCGTCTGAACATGCAATTCGGCGGGCATACGGATTTCAACTATAACAAATACCAGGTATTCGATTTCTCTCGTCAAACCATCCGGGCTTCACAATATGACCGCATGGTGACTTCGATTGGCGGACACTATACTTTAAAAAATGGAAAACGATTTGCACTGGCTTTTGAATTCGGTTTCTCTCTGCCCAAAATCACGGATTACAATGTAGATTTCACGACTCCGAATGTATCGCGCAACGGATTGATGGGAGATGCAGCGCATGGTATGAAGACTTATGCTTATTCGTACAAACTGATGTTTGAGCTGACGCTGGGGAAACTGCTTAAGTAATTGCGAATTAAAAGTTCCGGCAGATCTTGGGCATATTTTTCACCGAAACCGGAAATAAATAATCGCTGAGCCAAGCACTAACCAAAGCCAAAAAGTGCGATCTACAAAAGCCATTAGTTTGAATTTATTTTCCTTCATGATTTCTCTTTGAGAGTTTGTTTCTGCAAAGGTAGAATAAGGGGCTGGGATCAGAGTTAAGCAGTAATGAAGGCTTCGTTAAGAATCACCAAAAACACCCGGACGTAATATGGCGGAATTACATTTTTGAGTTAATAATCGGGAGGGTTGGCGGCACTATCTAATCATAAAGCATTTCGCTATGAGAGACTTTTTCCATCACTTCTTCGGGGAAGCCGCCTTCGAAGGTATTGAAATCGCCTTCAATTTTGGTTTCCTTATTGGTGTTCAAATGAATGACACGGATTCCAATCTCGTCTTCGTTTCCCACTGATTCTGAGGCGTAGGTTTTATAGATCACGTATCGGTAACCGCTGTTGGTAAACGACAAATAATCCAAGTTCATAGCAAGGTTTTCTATGCCGCCGCCCCGGAAATAAGACGAATGTTCGAATTTTTGGAAGCTGGATTCATTCAATTTTTCAGGAAACTGCAATTCCAGGTTAGATTTGGTCCCGAAACGATACACCAGGTAGTGATAGTCTTTGTCCCGACACAGGAATACTTGTTTCTTCTTCTTGGTTTTGAAACTCAGTACCACCACTTCATTGGGAAGCACAAAGTTTCCGACCTGCTGTTCTTTGGCGGCATATTCTACTGCATCTTCCTTTTTAATCTCGTCGACTGTTTCGATGGAAACGGTTTTTGCCGGATCGGGAGAATTACAGGCACTCAATGCGATAAGAATAATAGAGATACTCCAAAATTTCATAGCGATTCATTTTCTGATGAACTTAGGAATAATCGGGGGATTCTGCAAATGCTTAAAACCTCAAGCACTTTCGCTCAAAATCAGTCATTAATTGCTGTTTGCGGCATGTGGAAATTATGTAAAATTCTCTCCAAACAATATAAACAGCTGAAAGCCGAATCAGCTAATTTAGTTATTAAATAATACTATTCTATGAAAAAAATCTGTTTGTTAATTTCGATGTTTTATGCCACTGATTCAATCGCATGCATCAATTGCAACAAACCTTTACAGCAGGCAATTTTCGACAGTACTTTTTACCCAAACCTGGCAGTTATGCTTTCTGCTTTTTTCGTATTGGGTTTACTTGTCTGGCTGTTAAGCTGGTTATCCATGAAAAAATACCAAAGGTACACGCTTCAAAGTCCTTCCTATAAAACCCTGAACCCTATTCCGCTGACCACGGCATCCATGGTATTGGGAATTGGTATGGGCGGTTTTATAGACGGCATTTCACTTCATCAAATCCTGCAATGGCACGAAATGCTTTCCAACAAAATCTCCACAGATTCCGTGGTGGGTAAAAGTGTGAACATGTTTTGGGACGGTATTTTCCACTTCTTTTGCTGGGCTGTTGTTCTGATTGGGATCATCCTGATGTGGAAACTGATGTTCCGAAGAGACCTGAACAGATCAGGCACCTTATTATCCGGCGGATTGCTGCTTGGTTGGGGACTTTTCAATCTCGTGGAGGGACTCCTCGACCACCACTTGCTAAAATTGCATTTTGTACGTCAGCGTTCATTTAATCCGGACAATGAAAATTATTTGTTTCTTGGCGCTTCGGTGATCATTCTTCTATTTGGGTGGTTTCTAGTCTCAAAACGCTCAAATTACCGCTCGCCGTTGGATCCGGACAATTCGTATATTCATTAATAAATTACAATAGCTCACTATGGAAAATTGGACAATCACACCAAAATACCGCTGGTACCATTACGTCTCAGCTTTTTTCGCCGGTTTCTTCCTGGCGAATGCGATCCCGCATCTTGTAAACGGAATTTCGGGAGATCCCTTCCCTACTCCATTTGCGGATGATCCGGGAATAGGACTTTCTTCGCCGCTGACTAATGCAATTTGGGGCCTGTCGAATCTCCTGATCGGATACCTGCTCTTCAGAGCTGGAAGAATCAACTCCCGAAGAATTGGAGCGCTGATCGTTTTCTTTATCGGTGCGGCATCCATCACAATCCTTCTCAGCATTATGTTTGCGAATAAAGATTTCGCCTGTTAAATTCACTCTTATTTTAACAGATCAGCAGCAATCTGAGCTTTCCGGATTTTTCAACGGGTGCACGGTGAATACAGGGAAGACTTTGGTTTTCCGGGTGATCGGTTGCCAATCGCCACAAATGTCCGATGCCTAAATTGATCGGCTTTGCGTTTGGTTTTGGCTGGTAATGCAGGTCGAAGAAGTATTCGCTCAAGAAGGCTTCAAATCCTTCATCGGGCCCCGAATACAAACTCCGCAGCTCTTTGCGAATTTCCGGGATAAGGACTTTTTGTTCGGCCTCCGAATTGGGTAATATTTCACTTGAATCACCATAATAGGTGCACAAAAAAGTATCGACCGGGATCGGAGAACGATCCACATGAAAAGAATAAACATCCGTCGGAAAAAAGAAATCATCGTCATCCGTTTCATAATTCCGGATCACATTGAGAATCGGCGATGCACCATGTGCTTCGAGTAACTTCAAATCATTCATCAGGATTTCCCGGGCCAATTTTCCATCTTCACTCAACTCAAGCGCCAGTAGTTCATCCGGTTCAACAACAGTCATATTTCCTGTAAATGCTATCTTATTTACGATCTCGGAAAAATCACCGGTAAGTTTACGCTTCCAGCAAACCGCATTTAGTTCTCCCCTAAGAGGTTTAGAAACCAGGTCCTGAAAATTGGTAACTAAGTGGATTTGGTTCTCAGAGTCGGATGAATTTATCATAGGTTCTAAGCAAATTTTGAATACTTCATATATTCCCTGTAAAGGTATTGTTTCCTTATATTGTCCGGAGTTTTAAAATGATTGGAAAATGATGAACAGGTTATTGTCAATCCTTTGTTTTCTGATTGAATTGCCAGTTCGTATTTATTCTCAACAAACCCAAACGGCTGTGTAACCCAACTAAAACTAGTGTTTTTTACAAATACTTCTCCGTAGTAAATTGCCAGAAGCTGCTCCATTCGTTTGAACGTTAGCCCCAGTAATTTATAAGTTGAATATCCATTTTTTTCAAGTAAATCGAAATAGAGTTTTTCCATGCGCTTTAGACTTTCAGGAGAAAAATCAAGTTGGTATTCAGGATACTTTTTCACCAGTTTCAATATACTTTTCAGTGCTTTGTCGCGATAGGAAAAGTAATACTTCTCAGCTTCTTCCTTTGTTTTGTGAACGTGAAGAGAATTCCCGGCCTGAAGTGCCAATTTGTAACCTTGTCTACTCATTGACTGCAAGTAGTGAAAAATTTTTGGAATCTCAGAGCAAAAACGAAATATAAAGTCGAACTCGTACTATTTTTAATCAAATAATCCTTCAACAAGATCCTCACAATCTATCCCAAAAAACTGCGGATCACCATTCCATTCGTCTATCTTTAAGAAAAATGATATGTCAGAAAAACACAAAAAACAATTTGGGGTGTGGATGGATGCCCATCACGCAACGATCACAGGTCGCAAAGATGAAAATAATACTGAATTTGTAATCCTTGGAAG
This sequence comes from uncultured Flavobacteriales bacterium, assembly GCA_946479285.1. The sequence goes on from CAMLFH010000013.1 coordinate 18,133, forward strand.
GGTCGACAACCCGGGTGCCGATAGAAACACCAATGAAAATGCCGAAAACAACCAGGAACAGGCACTCACAAATAAGTTTTTCAAAGAAATTGCCGCGAAAATGGTCAATATTGATGAAATTCATGTTACAGGTACTGGCCAGGCCCAGGAACAATTCATTCACTTTCTTTCCGACACTCCGCAATATAAACATGCAGTGGCTGCCGAAAGCACCTCCAACAGAATGAGTGACGAAGCTTTTCTGACGATGATAACGAATCATTTTCGTTGAGCTCAGGCTCCCACAACTTATTATATCCCCGGAGATTGCTTTGGGGATTTTTTATTCGCACAAAGTGAAAAAGGCCATCCGTATGGATAACCTTCTTATTTTCGTGGGTGTGGATAAGAGCGGACGCAAATGGAACCGATAGGGAAACACCATTCATTTCAAGTATTCTCTTATACAGTTCTTATTCCGTTTTCTGGAGTTTTTGAATGAATCTTCCTGCATTTACACCCACGCAATCAAAAAAGTAAACTCCTGCTGGTAAAGATGCCGTATTTACTACGTTATCTCCAACCGAGAACTCACCCGAGGAGATTGTAGTTCCGTCTACGGAAACTAATTTATAACTCGTTTTTTCTTCAGCGCGGATATTTACGAAGCTTATAGCCGGATTCGGGTAAAACGCAATCATTGGCTTTTCCAGTCCACTTAAACCAAGCACACAATGCTCGTCAAAAGATACTCCTGCGTCAAATGCGAAATCATTTCCGATCCAATTGGCTGCAGCATATGCGGCATCATCCACCTGGATACATGTCAAATGATTGTTAGAAACCCACAGCAATTGCAGGTTGGGATTGTTTCCGTTAGCAATATTCAAAGATGTAAGCTGACTCGAAAAACAATACACAACTTCCAGTAAGGGATTATTAGAAAAATCAAGACTTGTTAATTGGGTGAACGGACAATCAAATCGCTTCAAATTCGGGCAGTTGGATAAATCAAGTTGGGTATAAGATCCATTCACCCCACGAAATTCTACCAGGGCCGGGCAATTCTCCAAACTGATAGTTGACAATTGGTTACCATTACACATGATGTATTCCAACGCATTGTTTGGGGCGAAAACCAATTGATTCAACGGATTTGAGGAACAATCCAATCTTTTAAGCAAAGAATGAGCGCTTAAATTCAAGGTCTGAATAGAATTACTTGTACAGAATAATTCAATTAAATCCGGATTTTGGCTGACATCCAAAGCACTCAAACCATTGCTTTCGCAATACAAATATTCCAGGTCCGGATTATTGCTAACATCAAGACTTTGAATTGGATTTAGTGAGCAGCGGAGATTACGCAGGTTCGTATTCGCTGAAACATCCAGGGAGGCAATATTGTTCCAGGCGCAGATCAAACTTTCCAAAGCGGTATTATGCGATACATCCAATCCTTCCAGCTGATTGTTAACGCACGACAAAAACACAATGTTCTCAAAGGCCTCAATACCAGTTAAATCATAGATTTGCAGTCCCGGGCACATAATACTGTCCGTAAAGCTCAATGCTTCCGTTACCTGGATCTCATTATCAGAATTGGTGTTAATCCCGGGATGATTTAATAAATAATTTTTAAAGTTAGCATCCGGAATACTAACGTTTTGTGCCTGCGAAACGAAAAGGAATCCGCAAGTGAAAATGGTAAATAGAATTTTTTTCATGGTGATTGTTTTAGGTATTAATACTACAACTGTTTAAATGAACGAGATTATTTCTCTTTTAGTTGGACACAAAATCTAATCAGGGCCAGTTATTGAGTTAACTACCGAATCGAATGATTGTTGTGATTCAGAAAGCTTTCCAAGTACTAGAAACTTAGAGATGCTTTTCAGGTGTTGACTGTATCAGGTAGACATGGGAATAAAAAAGCTCCGGAAATTATCCAAAGCTTTTCGTTTGAGGATGGTCGGGACTGAATGGAAATGGTGATTCTCACAATTTCTTAACTTGATTTTCGATTTTATCAATAAAAGTCTGAATGTCTATTATTAGAGCATTAATTATATCACTGTCAATCATTACTTGATCTTTTTCTTTAGTCCAACCGTTACGGTGAACTAAATCATGACGTTTTGTGACGGCTTTAGAAGGTACAGCTATATTTCCGAAATCAACTCCTAAAGTGTCACGATACATTCCTTTTACTTTCCCCAAATTGTGAAAGATGATTTCTAACATTACATGTCTACATTTGAGTTTGATTGTTTCAAATTCTTCATATAATCTATTCATAGGAACAGTTTCATTTTTAAAATCTTTAAAAGTGGAAACAAATCTCTTAAGGAATAGATCTGAATTTAATGTAGTATTAATGAATGCATCTGAAAGATAAGTTTCCATAGAAGAAATTATACCTATATAAATCTGGCGTCTCAAAGTTCTATCAACACGATTATTCGGGAGATTTATAGAATTAAGTTCCTTTAAATTTCGAATTTCTGCACAGAAAGTGTGGTAAAATTCGCTGTTATCTACTATTGCATCATATTGGTCATCAATAAGTGCTTCATATTCCTCTTCATTGAAATTACCATCCGTTTCCAATTTGGTAATCCGATAACCTTCTGTGATTCCATCTATATGTCCATAACCTCGAAGAGGTGTGACGAAAATTTTGCAATAATACTCTTTTCCACATTTGCAAAACATCACTCCTTCAGATGTGAGAATGGTTGTTTCATCCATTTCTAAAATGTCTTCTTGAGCAGGAATATATAATTCAATTTGCTGACGTTCTGAGCATTGAATACAGCCAAAACTTAAAAATAAATTTTCAAAAGTTGGGTCGAATTCAAATTCTTTCATATTGAATAAATAAAAACAAGAAGCACATTTGTTCTTCTTTATAGTGTTTAATTAAATTTTTGTAATACTTAGCATTACCTGTCTTTTAAACGTTTCAATGGGCCGCTGTATTGATCAATAAGTGCACCTAACGGCTCTGCTTCACGAAAAAAAACGTGTGAATCGACTCCATTTTCTTCGGTTAAGTTCGTAGCCTTTAACAGCTCTTTTAAAGCCTTTCCATTAACTTGTTTTTTCCAACCTGGAAAACCAATTTGCAAAACTTTTTTAGGTTTTGATTTATTACCAAAAATCCCCTTGTTTTTTTCAATTTTAAATACGTTTGCATAATTACCTGATGCATCCTCAATGTAACAACCATGTCTTTTCAAAAGTCTATTCAATTCTTGAAAAGTTACAACGTAAGACTTTTTATCAATGATACGTGTTCTTCTCTTTATAAAATCTGCTATAAACAAAATATTTCCATCCTCTTTATCCTTAAATGATTTATATTTTTCGTAGTAATCAAGATTGTTTTTAGCAACATTTACAGCTAAATCTTCAAATTCTATTTGTTTAGCTTTGATAGTCCTACCATATCTATCAATTTGATACAATAATATCAATAATGCTGTTCGTTTATTTGCATCGTGAAAAGCATGGTTTTTAACAAGTCCATAAAACAGTGTTGCACATATTTCTTCAGGTTTGTTCCATTTTTGAAAAGTGCCAAAACCAGTTACTTGACGCCCTAAAGCTGATCCCAAAATATTAAAATCTTTTACCCCAAATACAACTTCTTCTCCTTCTGACATAAAATAATCAGCTATAAGGTAATGCCCTTTCAAAACATCATTAAAAGAGATCAGTCCCATTGAAACGAATGGTTCATCATTAACCATATTGATCTCTCTAATAAATTCTGAATTTAGTTTAGGGTGTATTCCGTCAATCATGTGATAGCGATTTTTTTAACATTCAATACTACCAAAAAAATATGAAATAAGACACGTTTCGAGCAAACCGGAATCGAACCGCTGTAAATTTTAGGAAAGCGAATGAAATTGGTGGTTGCGGAAGATTGTGTTTTATCCTCTCCCTTAATCCCTCTCCAAAGAGGGAGACTTCAAATCGTACTTCGAACCGGGATTTTCTCTCATTCTCGTTCTCATTTTCACTTTCAAAAAGAAAGAGCTACAAGGAATGAGAAGCAGAATGAGAATGAAGAACAAAAAGAAAGCCTTAGCAAAACTGCCAAGGCTTTCTTTTCGTGGTGATGGAGGGAATCGAACCCCCGACACAAGGATTTTCAGTCCTTTGCTCTACCGACTGAGCTACATCACCATCCTTAATTGTGGGGGCAAAGATAGTAATAGAATCCATTACTCCTAAAAAAAAGTGATTTTTTTTACAAATCAATTCTATCTTTGTTGCTGATGGAGCAAGGAATTAAATCAATTGTTGTTGATGCCGGAAATACCCGTATCAAGGTTGCCTTGTTCCAAGATTCTAGCATCCAGGAAGTTCATGCTTTCTCGAATGATCAGCTTGATAAGCTCAAGTCCTTCCTGATAAAGCATAAAAATTTACGCGGAATTATCAGCTCGGTGCGCTCAGACAAGAACACCAAATGGATCAAAGGACTTCTCCCGAACTCCATGCTGTTCAGCAATTCCCTGCCCGTTCCACTCACTAATAATTACGAATCTCCGCAAACACTCGGAATTGATCGATTGGCAAATGCCATCGCCGCAGCCAATATTTCGGAGAAAAATGCGTTAGTGATTGATGTTGGAACCTGTATCAAATATGATTTTGTTCGTTATCCCCAAATTTATGAAGGCGGAAGTATTTCCCCGGGAATAGAATTACGGTACCGCTCGATGCACCAGTTCACCGGAAAATTACCCCTGATCGAAGACCGGATCCAGGGTCCGTTTCTTGGAAAAAACACACTTGACGCCATGCGGAGCGGTGTGATGAACGGTATGCATTTGGAAATGGTGGGTTTTATCGAAGAATATCGAAGACTTTACCCCGAATTAACAATTTTTCTCACGGGGGGCGATAGTCAATATTTTGAATTAGGTAATAAATATGGCATCTTTGCCGACGAGAATTTGACCTTAAAAGGATTATTAATAGCACTCTTACATGCCCAAACATTTCATTCTTCTAGTATTTAGTACTATTTCGTGTTTCACAATGTGGGCACAAACCACTTCATCATCACCCTATACTACTACCGGAATTGGTGAAGAAGGCGGACTTCCGGAGGCACAATACGGAGCTTTGGGAAATATTAGCGGAATTGTTATCGATTCAACATTGATTAATACTTACAATCCTTCCAGTTACTCTTTAATGTCATTCGGACAACCCTTGTTTTCCGTAGGAGTTGCCACTAAATTCTCAACTTACACCGGCAATATGGGATCATTTTCCGGGAAAACTACCGGAATTTCGAATTTCACCATGGCTATTCCGATTGGAAAATACTTTGGTATTGGTTTGGGTTTAAAACCATTCTCCCGTAAAGGTTACGATTTGAGCCAGCGTTCTTATGCTTATGATGATTCAACAACTTTCAACTATAAAGGCTACGGATCTACCAACTTACTCTTTGTAGGTTTGGCTTATTCGATCATTAAAAATGAAAAATCTTACTTAAGCATCGGGTTTAATCTCGGATATTTATTTGGGTCGGTAACCAACCAAAGAAGCAGTGTTTTTGATGCAAGCGGTGCTTCAGGAGGTGTTGACTTAACTACTTACCGTTTGAAATCACTGCATTATTCTTTTGGAGCAAGCTATCAGCGTTTCCTGGATATTGACAAGCGCAAACAGTTGTTGATCTCTGCGGTTTATACGCCAAAAATTTCCATTAATTCATTCCTGGATTACTCTTTGTTTTATGCAGTTGATGTAAATAACCAGCTTTCATACGTTGATACAATCAGTTACATCGATAACAGCAAAGGGAAGATCGTTTTCCCGAGTAAACAGACGTTGGGCGTGGGTTATACCTTTGCTCCTGATACCAAAACTTCTGACCGTACGAAATACCAGATAGGAGTATTCGCAGAAGTGGACCTGATGCAGTGGAAAAACTATTCCGAAAAATTTGACGGACATACAACCGCTTCCGTATTCTCGAATACATTTGTTTCCAAAGTAGGGTTGCAATACATTCCGAATATTGATGTGACTAAAAAGATCAAAGGAATTAAATACTTCGGAAAGATCAAATACCGCATCGGAGGTCAATACGGTTTGCTTCCCAATATGATGAACGGAAGACAATTGAAAACTGCCAGCGCTACTGTCGGATTTGGATTCCCTTTCTTAAGTCAGAAAACAAATTCCTCTCTGAATGTGAGTTTCCAGTATGGTTCTAATTCCACAGGAAATGCTGCCGATCTGAAAGAAACTTTTTATTCGATCCAATTCGGAATCATCGTTGCACCTTCTTCTTACGAGAAATGGTTCAAAAAGTATAAACTGGATTAAATGAAGCTGGGGCAAATAGTATTTCCTTTTTGCATCGCATGCACAATGATGTTTGGTTCCTGTGTCAATGATCTGGACCAGATCAAGCAGATTACTTTCAAATCAACGGATCCCGAGCAAAAAACAGAGGAATTGTACGTCCTTCAAACAGAAGGCGGCTTTCCTCAATTCAGGCTTTATGCCCGTTTGGCGGAAGCCTATTCCAAACCGGAGCAGGTAACAAAATTCAAAGAAGGAATCAAAGTAGAATTTTTTGACGATAATGGAAAACCGGAATCTATTTTAACCGGACTTTACGGTGAGATCAATGAAACAAAGGGAAGGATGCGTGTCCTGGACTCTGTTCAGTTACATAATCCGGCCCGAAAACAAACCATGTACACAGAGGCACTCTACTGGGATCAAAAAGATAGTCTTATCTTTACAGACAAAATGGTCATGATCAAAAGTCCCACAGAACTCATTTACGGAAAAGGGATTCGCGCTAAGCAGGATTTCTCGTATTATGAATTTTTGGAGCCTCAGGGTCGTATTTCAATTAAAAAGTAAGCAAACATGAAACTATACAATCGCATTATGGAGCTGTTTTGGCTGGCGGTGGGAATTATCATCATCATCCTGGTAACAGTTATGTGCCTGAAAGAAAGTTTCAGCAGCTGGGCAGTTTACTATGCTTTTGCTTTCATGGCATTGGGAACTTATTTCCTGAGAAGATTTATGAGAAAGCGCATGGAAAAACACCAGGCTTTTTTGAATGAGAAAAAGCAGAAATAACCGTTCATCCCAAAGGTTTGAGTTTTTAACTAATTTTCAGATCATTAGCACTTAAATCTCCTTATTTTCGTTTCACCAAAACATTTCGGGTTAAATGAAGCTTTTGAAGGGTTTTTACCTACTCTATTTTATCTGCATACCTGCATTTTCCTTTTCGCAATGGAATCTGAGCGGTACTGTGCTGGATGAAAAAAAGCTTCCCATTCCTTTCGCAAATGTGTATGTGAAGAACAATACAGACCTGCGGACTCAAACAGACGAAAACGGAAAATACTCCATCCAGCTTTACGACGGCGAATACTTCCTGGTTGTCAACGCCACAGGTTACCAGGAACGTGAAACATATGTGGTTATTTCCAATAAAAGCGCTGTAAAAGACATTCAGCTCTTCCCCATTAAAATCAAAGAACTGGACGATATTGAAATTACTACAAAACGCAGTAATCCCGGGCGGGACATCATGCTGAAGGTTGTAAAAAAACGCGACCAGATCAATCAATGGGAACGTGCGCATTCAACAGATGTCTATATCAAAGCCACGGAATCTATCACTCGAAAAGAAAAAGAATCGGATAAACCCGATAAGCCCGAAACAGATCCTTTTGAACTGGAAAAACAGAAAATGGAAAAGCTGGCCGGAAACATGAACATTGCAGAAATCCAGCTTACACGCAATTATTCTCCGCCCAACAAAGTAAAAGAAATCCGGAATGCTTATGAATTGCGCGGACAGGAACAAAATCTTTATTACACCACAACGGTTAAATCCAATTTCAACTTTTTCCAGAATCTGCTTCATTTGGAAGACCTGCACAGCACACCCGTCATGAGTCCTGTTTCCACACCTGGAATTTTGTCCTATCGTTACAAACTGGAAGCACAGTACGAAGAGAACGGCAGAAAGATTAATAAGATCAAAATCATTCCGCGCATGAGTTCCACTTCTACTCTCTCGGGATATATTTACGTGATTGATTCGCTTTGGCTGATCCAGAAACTGGACCTGACCATGGAAAAGGGAAACCTTTTCGTTTACGATTACTTTTCCATCCACCAGGAATTTGATCTTCCCGGAGATTCTATGTGCGTTCTGAAAGAACAGACCCTGGATTATGGAGTGAAATACAAAAATGAAACTTCGACCTGCAAGACGGTTGCCCAATTCTCGAATTACAATTTCCAGCCGAATTTCTCTCCGAAGTTTTTCAACAATGAACTGGCAGTCACAACGGAGAAAGCATATGAACAGGACACCGCATTTTGGAACGGGCAGCGCGCAATTGCTTTAACTCCGGAAGAACAGCGCTTCATTCTTGTCAGGGACAGTATTCACGATGCGATGAACCGGAAAGAATACCTCGATTCGATTGATAAAGTCTTTAACAAAGTTACTTTCCTGAAAGTGCTTTGGTTTGGAGTCGAACACCGGAATCGTTTGAAAAGAACACAATGGTCGATCAGTTCACTGGCAGCAATGGCGAGACCTTTGTATCCTGCCGGTCCGCGTGTTGCACCGGGTTTCAGTTTCTTCAAAAAATGGGACGACCAGCGGACCCTGGATATCAACACAGAGATTTCCTATGGATTCCTGAATCATGACATCAAGGGAAACATCAATGGGAATTGGCTTTATGATCCATTCAGGCAGGCCCGGCTCAGGGGCGGTTTCGATCATGATTTCGATGCCGTGGTTTCCTACGATGCAATCACCCAGATTTATAAGCGGAGTAATTTTATTGAAGCTACATCGCTAACCATCGGTCAGACCCAGGAATACATCAACGGTTTGTATGTGGATGTTGATTTTGAATTTACCGAGCGCCGGTCTATTAACGGCTACAAAAAAATGGGATTCCTGGACAGCGTTTTTCCCAATGACGATTTTAAACCATTCCAGGGCTACCAGGCATTCATCGGATCAATGACCGTTAGTTATACTCCCGGACAGAAATACATGCGCGAACCTCATCGGAAAGTTGTTCTGGGTTCCAAATGGCCAACCGTTTATGCTTCTTACGAGCGCGGAATTCCTAAACTATTCGGAAGCGATGTAAACCACGAATACGGATTACTGGGAATTTATCAGAACTTTCAATTGGGAACTTTTGGAACTTCTTCTTATCATGTTAAATCCGGAAAGTTCCTGAGCTCAAAAAGCCTGAAGGATGCGGACTTTAAATACCAGCGCCGCAGTGATCCGCTTTGGTTCTCCAATCCTTTATATTCTTTCCAGGACCAGGATTCTTCTCTTCCTTCCCGGGATTATTACATCGAAGCGCACTTCATCCATCACGATAACGGGTCCATCATGAATAAAATCCCTTTTATGAAGAAAACCGGAATTGGGTTGGTTTTTGGCTTTGGTGCGTTGTATGTAGCCGAATATAACTGGAAGCATTATGAGGTCCTGGCAGGAATAGAACGCAACTTCAAGTTTTCAAAAAGAAGGCTTCGAATCGGTATTTACGGCGTTTTCTCAGATGGGAATAACATTACACCAAGATGGACCGGGAAGATTTCCTTTGCCGTACTGGATGACCGGAATATGAAATTCAATTTTTAAATGAATTCTGAAAATAAAAATTGTACGGACGCGACGCATCGCGTCCCTACCAAATTTATATTCATTTCATCCAATTCCTTTTCAAAATCAAATCTACTGCGTATCTTTGCCCCAGATCTTTGAGATAACTTATGAAGAAAGGTGGAGGGACTGGCCCTGTGAAACCTTGGCAACCTGCCGTTTTAAAGCGAAAAGGTGCCAAATCCGATCCCGGCTCTGTTGGGAAAAGATAAGTGAACAGTAGTCTTTTTTACTACTTCCCCTACTTCATAGTTTGCAAAGCAATAAGACAGCTATGAAAAACATCAAGCAATTACTAAACGAACGCATTCTCATCCTCGACGGAGCTATGGGAACCATGATTCAACGTTATAACCTGGAGGAAGAAGACTTCCGCAAAGGCTGGTTTGAGGACCACCCGCACAAATTGAAAGGAGATAACGATTTATTGGTCTTAACACGGCCTGATGTCATCAAAGAAATCCACGCACAGTATTTAGAAGCAGGGGCAGACATTTTGGAAACCAATACTTTTGGTGGAACAACTGTTGCCCAGGCAGATTATCATTTGGAACATGCCGTTTACGACATCAACTACCACGGGGCAAAAATAGCTCGTGAAGTATGTGATGAGTTTACGGCCAAAAATCCGGATAAACCGCGTTTTGTAGCAGGTTCCATGGGACCAACAACCAAATTGGCATCCATGTCTCCGGACGTCAACGATCCTGGGTTCAGAGCAATTACTTTCAATGAACTGGTAGTTGCATTTAAAGAGCAGGCAACCGGATTAATGGATGGTGGCGCAGATTTCTTATTGGTTGAAACCATCACAGATACATTGAATTCCAAAGCTGCTATGTTTGCCATTGATGAATTGAGCGAAGAACGGGGGATCCAGATTCCAATCATGATCTCGGGAACCATTACCGACCAGAGCGGAAGAACTTTAACCGGACAAACCACGGAAGCATTTCTGGTTTCCGTTTCTCACATGCCGCTTTTAAGCATCGGTTTGAATTGTGCTTTGGGAGCAGATGCCATGAGGCCTTACTTACAGGTACTTTCCAATCAGGCACCGTTTGCGATCAGCGCACATCCGAATGCCGGTTTACCGAATGAATTCGGACAATACGATGAAACACCGGAAATGATGGGTGCTCAAATCGAAGAATTCCTGCAGGAAGGATTGATCAATATTATTGGAGGTTGTTGCGGAACAACTCCTGACCATATTCGCAAAATGGCTGAAATTGCAGCCAAATATTCACCACGAAAAATCAGCGAAACAGCAAACGCATGAATTATTTACGCTTATCGGGCTTAGAAGCCATCACCATCACACCTGAAAGTAACTTCACAAACATTGGGGAACGTACCAATGTAACCGGATCACGTGCTTTCCTTCGAATGATCAAGGAAAACGATTACGAGGCGGCTTTGTCCGTTGCACGCGAACAAGTAGAAGGTGGTGCGCAGGTGATCGACATCAACATGGATGAAGGAATGATCGATGGAAAAGAAGCCATGGTAAAATTCTTAAATCTCATTGCTGCTGAACCGGATATTTCAAGCGTTCCGATCATGGTGGATAGTTCCAAATGGGAAATTATAGAAGCCGGTTTGCAATGTATCCAGGGAAAAGGAATTGTAAACTCCATTTCACTGAAAGAAGGGGAAGAAAATTTCATCCACCAGGCAAAACTGATCAGGCGATACGGTGCTGCAACGGTTGTGATGGCTTTCGATGAAAAAGGTCAGGCAGACAGCTTCGAACGGCGTATCGAGATTTGTGAGCGCTCTTACCGGATTTTGGTAGACGTGGTCAAATTTGCTCCCGAAGACATTATTTTCGACCCGAATATCTTCCCGGTAGCAACCGGAATGGAAGAACACAATAACAATGCTTTGGATTTCTTCCGGGCAACCAAATGGATTCGTACAAACCTGCCGGGAGCACATGTTTCAGGTGGAGTTTCGAACGTTTCTTTCTCTTTCCGCGGAAACAACCCGGTACGTGAAGCCATGCATTCTGCTTTTTTGTATCACGCAATCAAGGAAGGAATGGATATGGGAATCGTGAACCCATCCATGCTGGAAGTTTATGACGACATTGACAAGCAATTGCTGGAGCATGTTGAAGATGTTTTATTAAACAGAAGAGAAGATGCTACAGAACGTTTGCTGGATTTTGCCGAAAGTTTCAAAGGAGAAGAAAAGAAAAAAGAAGTTTCCCAGGAATGGAGAAATCTTCCAGTAAACGAGCGTCTTGCGCATGCTTTGGTAAAAGGAATTGTTGATTTCATTGACGAAGACGTGGAAGAGTGCCGCCATCAGTTTCCAAGACCGATCATGGTTATTGAAGGGCCTTTGATGGATGGTATGAACATCGTTGGAGATCTTTTCGGAAGCGGGAAAATGTTCCTGCCGCAGGTAGTGAAGTCTGCCCGTGTAATGAAAAAAGCCGTTGCTTACCTTCTTCCGTTTATTGATGAAGAAAAAGACGGTAAGTCGAGTTCTGCCGGAAAAGTGATCATGGCAACCGTAAAAGGAGATGTACATGATATCGGGAAAAATATTGTTTCCGTTGTACTCAGCTGCAACAATTACGAAATCGTAGATTTGGGAGTAATGGTTCCCGCTGAAAAGATTATCCAGGCGGCTATTGATGAAAAGGCAGATGTCATTGGACTAAGCGGATTAATTACTCCTTCCCTGGATGAAATGGTTCACATGGCCAAAGAAATGGAGCGTGCAAACCTTTCCATTCCGCTTTTGATTGGCGGGGCAACCACTTCCAAAGTGCATACCGCGGTTAAAATCGAACAAAACTACAGCAAAGGACAAACTGTTCACGTTCTGGATGCTTCACGCTCTGTAACAGTGGTAGAACAATTGCTCGGGTATAAAAAAGAACAATTCGTAAAAGACGTTCAGGCAGACTATGCCCGTGTTCGCGAACACCATGAAAAACACCGCGGAGCAAAACAGCTATTGACTTATGCTGATGCGCTGAAGAATAAACTGGTATTGGAATTCAATTCCGAAACCATTAAAAAACCGAATCAGCTTGGTGTTCAGGTCATCGAACAGCAAGATCTTTCTGAATTGGTCCCTTATATCGACTGGACACCTTTCTTTCAAACCTGGGAGTTACACGGAAAATTTCCGCGGATCCTAACAGATGAGGTAGTTGGAAAAGAAGCTACCCAGCTTTATGCGGATGCACAAGCCATGCTGAAACAAATCGTAGATGAAAAATGGCTAACGGCCAAAGCAGCATTTGGGATTTTCCCGGCAAACAGCGTCAACGATGATATTGAGATTTATTCAGACGAACAGCGAACTTCCATTTTGGGAATTCAGCACTCTTTGCGTCAGCAGACTAAAAAAGCGGCCGGACAGCCCAATCTTTCCCTGGCAGATTTCATTGCACCGAAAGAAAGCGGTACAATAGATTACGTCGGAGCCTTTGTAGTTACGGCTGGTCACGGAATAGATGAGCACGTGAAACGTTTTGAAGCCGATCACGATGATTACAATTCCATCCTGATTAAAGCACTCGCTGACCGATTTGCAGAAGCATTTGCAGAATACCTGCATACCAAAGTAAGACGTGAAACCTGGGGTTATGCCAGTGACGAAATCTTGGACACAGACGCGTTGATTGCTGAGGAATACAAAGGAATACGTCCGGCACCAGGATATCCTGCATGTCCGGATCACACAGAAAAACCAAACTTATTCAGGTTACTTAACGCAGAAGAACTAAGCGGTGTTTCTTTAACAGAGACTTTAGCTATGTGGCCTGCGGCATCCGTTTCAGGTTGGTACTTCGCACACCCGAATTCCAAGTATTTCGGTCTTGGTAAAGTGACTCTGGATCAGGTAGATAACATTTCTACCAGAAAAAAGATGGATTTAAATGAAATGAAACGCTGGTTATCGAGCAACCTTATGGATTAATTTAGCATCTTTATCGAGAAGATTAACGGTTTAATTACCTAATTGTTAACAAATTAACAACGAGCGTTCGTTAATCTCACATATTGTGAACCTTGAAACTAAGCTAATATGCGGTTACTACTTTTATGCCTGCTGATTTCCTCTTTTGGATTTTCTCAAACACCACCTACTGCGCAATTCACCGCATCACCATTAATTGTTTGTTTGGAACAAAGTATTCACTTCACCAATCAATCAACTGCCGGTACTTCACCCATCACGTCATGGTCCTGGGATTTCGGGGATGGGAATTCATCCACTACCCAAAACCCGAATCACGTTTACGCGGCGCCGGGAACGTATACGGTAACTTTGACTGTTCAGGCGTCAAACGGTCAGGCAGATTTTGAATTAAAGTCTGCTTACGTAAAAGTAAATCCGAAACCGGTACCAAACTTTACAACTACGGCAAATGGCTGCAGCCTTCCGGTGAGTGTTACTTTTGGAAATACTACCACAGGAGCTGTTTCTTACAATTGGACCTTCGGGAACACTCAAACTTCGACCTTACAAAACCCCGCAGCGGTGAATTACACCACTGCCGGCACTTATAATGTAACACTAATCGCTACCAATAGTTTCGGATGTAAGGATACGATCATCAAACCGATAGTTATTTCGAATTTCCAGGCAGGAATTACCGCTCCAACAACAGCTTGTCAGAATACTCCTGTAAGCATTACCAATAATTCAACAGTTGGTTCCAACTCCTGGAGCTGGACTTTCCCGGGCGGTTCGCCAGGCAGTTCTACTGCTCAAAACAATACGGTCGTTTATTCAACTCCGGGAACATATACTATTGGGTTGACGGCTCAAAATACCGGTTTGGGTTGTTCGGGGTCTACCACAAAACAAATTACGATCCTACCAACTCCGGTTCCTTCGTTTACTGCCAATCCAACAACCGGTTGTGCTCCGCAGGGCGTGACATTTACAAATACAAGTCCGGCCGGATCAAATTTCGTTTGGACTTTCGGAGACGGAACAACTTTCAACGGACAAACACCGCCGGTTCATACTTACCAAAACAACGGAACTTTTAACGTTACATTGACAATGACCGGAGCCAACGGCTGTCCGGGATCTGTGAGTTTAAATGCAGTTACACTTACACCGCCGGTTGCGGGTTTCACAAGCACAGATACTGCAGGATGTGATCCATTGACCGTTACTTTTATCGATACTTCATCTGCCAGTATTCCTATCACGAACTGGTTGTGGACATTTGGAGACGGAACCACATTTTCAGGACAAAACCCTCCTCCTCACACTTATAACCTGGGAGTTTATAACGTATCGTTAACGATTACAACTTCCACAGGCTGTCAGGGAACAGTAAACATTCCGGCATACATTGAAGTGGGGAAAGTAGATTTGGTCGCTTTCACAATTGATGCAACACCTGAATGTGCTAAACGATCGATTCAATTCAACAACCAATCGGTTGTATTGACTCCACACACTTCAAATGAGGTCACTTATCTTTGGAATTTCGGAGATGGCGGAACATCCACTTTGGAAAACCCCACTCACTCCTATTCTTCAGACACCGGTTACTTTGATGTCAGTCTCATTGTAACTTTCAGAGGCTGCAGTGATACACTGATTATCCCGGATGCCGTTTATATCAAAGCTCCGATCAGCCGTTTTCAACCGGCTCAAACATTGTATTGTAACCCTGCAAGTTTACCGGTGAATGTAGTTGTAAACGACCAATCTATCATTGGAGAACTTCCGGATGATTGTTTGATGATCTGGCGTTGGGGAGATGGTGCTACAACCACTTTTGATGATCCTGTTTTTGATGATGCGGATTTGGGTACTACCTCACATAACTATGCGGCTTACGGAACTTACGTTATTAAGCAGGTTATTTACAATTTCACTACAGGCTGTGCCGACAGTACCACTCAAACCGTACACATTTCTACTACAACAGCAGGAATTACCGGCATTGCAAACGATAGCGTTTGTGTGAATTCAACATTCTCCATGATGCAGAATGCCGTTTCTTCTCATCCTTTCGGGACTTATTCCTGGAATATGGGTAACGGGCAAACACTTACCGGTGCAAACCCAAGTTATGCATATCCGTCTTTTGGAACATTTACGATTACTTTAACAGCAACGAACAGTGTTGGCTGTGCGGACAATGAGACCTTCAGCCCGATGGTGGCATTAGCTTTACCTGCTGCTCAAGTTACAGCAAACGACAATACCGGCTGTGCTCCTTTTGTGGTAACGTTCACCAACGGTTCAACACTGATGAATAACGGAGTGAATTTGGCGTCCTTCCTGTTTACATTTAATGATAACGGAACAACTCAAACTACAACCAATGTAGGTACAACCGTGAACCATACTTATACTACTGAAGGTACCTTTACCGCAACATTAGTTGCCACAGATGCATTCGGCTGTGTTTCTGCACCGGCAAGCACTTCTATTACCGTCACGAAACCAACAGCAGTATTTGCAATTGATTCAGTCATTTGTAACCAGGAAAATGTGACTGCCGTGAATGCTTCTTCCGGTGTCGCACCGTTGAGTTATCAATGGTTCGTTGACGGATCCCAGGTGAGTACGAGCACGGACTACGGGCATACTTACAATGAAAGCTTAAACAATTCCACTTCCAGCTTCACGCACGGTTACGTATTGATTGTAACAGACGCAAACGGATGTAAAGATACTTTATCCGAATTATTGACTATTTCAACTCCGGTTGCCATACCACAATACTCATTCAGCGGGGCTTCAACGAACGCAAACGGCGATTATTTATGTCCGCCTGTTTTTGCTGATTTGACAGACGCTTCTTTATCCTATGGCAACATTTCCAATTACAGCTGGATCTTTGGTGACGGAAAAACTTCGGTACTGGAAAATCCGGACAATACGTATGTATTCCCGGGAACTTACAGTTTGAGCTTGTCTATCACAGACGAATTTGGCTGTACATCCGACACTACCTATGTTGATTACCTGACGATCTTCGGGCCGGTTGCCAACCCTTCATGGACACAAAACACCGGTGGATGCGGACAGGACGTTGATTTCACTATCGGAGCGACTAGTTTTCTGGAAAGCATTGTTTGGAATTTGGGGGATGGGTCAAGCGTAAACGATTCCACCAGCTTCTCACATACTTACCAGGATGTTACCACTTACAATCCAACTTTGACTGTTACGGACAGCAATGATTGCAAGGTCGTTTACCCGATGAATCCTATTACGATCCCGGACATTGGTCTGAATGCTTTTTTTGTGGTAAACCCAACCTTGATTGATTTGGGCACAACCGTTGAGATAGACGACCAATCAGCCAGTGTAAACGGTATTTTAACCTGGACCTGGAATGTGGCTCCAAATCCAACAGTGATCAATAATTCGGGAGCTTCTATTTACACGAATTATTACACACCTGGATCTTACACGATTACATTAAAGGTAGAAGACCCGAATGGGTGCTTTGATACTTACACACAAGTTATCACTGTTACAGGCGACTTTCAAATGCCAAATATCATTACTCCAAACGGCGATGGAACGAATGAGAATTTCTCATTCAAATTTGACATCTTCAAGTCATTTGACATCCTTATTGTAAATCGTTGGGGAAATGTTGTTCATGATGGTAAAAACGTCACAGGAACCATTTTTTGGGACGGAAAAACACAAGGCGGCGATCCGTGCAGCGAAGGAGTTTACTTCTATAAATTGAACGGAATCTTAAAAGACAACAATCCTATCGAGAAGACTGGATTCCTCGAAGTTGTCAGATAAAAAACTTTAGTTAAAACTTCAGACTTAGTATATAGGTAAAAAACAAAAAGCGGGCATTGCTGTCCGCTTTTCGTTAACCTAACCTAACCACTATTCACTGAATCAGAAACTGAAGATATCAGCTCCTTTTCGATTACAAAAGTGCGCATTAAATTATGTATTTCAAAACCCAATTTCCAACATTTCCAACATTTCTTGAAAGTTAATACCCCATTACCGAATTAAAAACCATTGCTTTATCGGTATAATTGGTGCATTCAGAAGAACAATTCACCTGTTCGGCAGTTACGACTCTTGGAATCCTAAAAAAATTCACCAGGGTGAATTTTAACAACTATTTAGGGAAAATCATTTTTTTTGAAACTCTTATTAAGAATTTTAAAACGGCAGATTTTTATAACTTTGTCGGGTGTCAGCATACATCCAAATATTTACAGACGGTTCTGCCAGGGGAAATCCGGGCCCGGGAGGCTACGGAATCATCCTGCGATACAAGCAATCCGTCAAAGAAATTTCACAGGGCTACCGATTAACGACGAATAACCGCATGGAATTGCTGGCAGTAGTTTGTGCATTGGAAAGTTTGAAAACCAATACCATTCCTGTCAGAGTCTATTCTGACTCCAAATACGTGATCGACGCCATTGAGAAAGGGTGGGTTTATGGCTGGCAGAAAAAAGGATTTGCCAAGAAAAAGAACAAAGATCTTTGGCTTCGTTACTTGTCGGTAGCAAAATCTTTTCGAATTGAATTCATTTGGGTAAAGGGCCATAACGGCCATCCGGAAAACGAGCGCTGTGATATACTGGCCGTAGAAGCTGCGTTAGGAACAAATCTGTTGGTAGACCAATACTTCGAAGAAGTTCAGCGGCACGAAAATTAACTACCCAGGAAGCAGGATTTCACAAAAGTATAGACCAGGGGATGCGGAAGTTCCCGCGTGGAACTAATTTGCGGACAAAAACCGCACGCCAGGAAAAACCGGCGATTCTTCAAACTGATTATTTCGGGCTCTTCAAACTGATTGTAAGCTTCAATATCCAAATCAGTTTCCATGAGACTTCCAATGAGCTGCGGATATAAACTATAGCGGGTTGCCGTTAGTTCTTCCGGGTTTCGGGTTTCGTATAAATGAATCAATGCAGAAGAATGCGGAACTACATACACGCGCTCAAAATGATTTCCATCAACCAGGTTATCTGAAATCAATTTTTCTCCGTTTGCACTCAAATTATTGCGGTGGATCAACACATCTATCAATGCTTTATAGCCTTCTCCGGTAATGAATACGGGAGCTTCCTGCTGAAGCAGCAGATCAATCACTCCATTGAGGTAAAATAAATTGAGATATGGGCCGGGAGCAAACCAAAAGCCGTCGTAATTTGACAATTGCTGAGGTTTCATATTAATTATCTCATTTACCTTAATCCAGTAATAAGACAATTCTACTTCCAGAAAACGACCTGCATGATCCAGCGCCATATTGGTCGCATGATGCGTATTGAAGGTAAAATTAAAATCTCCAATGATCCCGATCTTCAGTTGCTGCATATAGAATAAACTAAAAAGCCATCCGTCAGGTGACAAATGGCTTCTTTAAATTATCAATTATCTTCTAAACCAACCCTTAAAAACTGCGTTCGTGATTGGCATTGAAAGCGTTATCATATCATTTGGATCCGGAGTAGTCAAATCCGGTGTATCCCGATATACGTTACAATTAAAGGTACATGTGAATTTCGAGTAATCTCCGGAACCGTCAGATTCCTGGACAATTCCTGTGAAACCAACTGCCTGAGGAATAGGTGAAGCTTCATCCGAAGTCCAAATATTTCCTGAACCATCACGATAAACCACTTCAAATCCTGCTGCTGCCAAATCAGAATAAGCCGGAGCTGTAGTTGACGAGAAGAAGCTGTTAAATGCCGTTAAAGCAGGATCGCTTGAAGCACTTCCGTCAAACTGAATAACGCCCAGTCCTACGCGGATAGAAACCAATCCGTTGGCAGATTTCATGTTTGCATAATAAGTAGCTGTTGAAGGTGTGGGTGAAGGCTGAATAAATTTGGTCTTCGTAGCATCCAAATAATAACCGTCAACGTTTTCCGTTAATTCTACCTGACTTCCATTGACAGTCCCGATAAAATTCGATTCCAATTCAACCTCTGGTGTCGGTGCCGGAATAATTTCGTGCTTTGGACAGCCTGCTAAAAATACCGAACCAAACACAAAAAGTGCAATAACTTTTTTCATAGATAATGTTTTTCAAACCAATATGTTCTACAGAACACAATTCGAAAATACAACTTTTTTTGTTACTCCAAAGATATTTCTAAAAATCTCACACATCCGCACTGATTTTGAGATAAATGTCTCCACCGGAACTTAGTGAAAAACTTTGGCAATACAATCTGGCTGATCAGGCTCTTAACAACTTGCTTTGTTCCGGAAAACAGTAGTATGGAAGGAAAATCGGCTTGTCCGTATCATTCGTTAAATCCATGGAGTAAATAATCTCCGTTTCAGAGATCACGATCGTATCCAGGTTTTCGTCGATGTTCAAGTCAATTCCACGTACGCTTAATTCGCAAAGTAATTGGTTGAATGCACTCATACTTACAAAAATCTGGCTGTCATATGCATTTCCGTTTTCATAAATACAGCAATCCAGCTGAACTTCCGTGGATGAATTCTCGAATTGGATGCGGTTTAATAGGATGCTGTCGAATATTGTTTTCATACTGTTTGACTTTGATGATACAAATTTGCACCCAGTAGTTCGTAATGTACTTACGATCTACTCCACAGAATGAAAAAAAATGAAAATTGAAATGGAGAATTGAAAAGTACGGATTTAGTACCATTTTAATTAGCAATATTAAAAGAATCAATTATAAAGAGGAGTAATTTCTGGTTTGATAATTTATAATTGATCATTCTTTTTTTACCTTCTTTTTAGTAATTTCACCCGACTTATAGACAGAACGATGAAATATTTCCAAATAGACAAAACACTCTTTATAGAAAACCGGAAGAAATTTACGGCAAAAATGGCAAAAAATGCCCTGGCTGTTTTCAATTCCAATGATATTTACCCGGTAAGTGCCGACGGAACGTTGCCTTTTACGCAGCACCGCGATATTTTTTACCTGTCGGGAGTAGACCAGGAAGAAAGCATTTTGGTTTTATTTCCGAACGCAAGTAACGAAGCACACCGTGAAGTCCTTTTCTTAAAGGAAACCAATGAGCACATTGCTGTTTGGGAAGGTGCAAAACTGAATAAGGATCAGGCATTTGAAACAGCAGGTATCAAAACCGTCTACTGGCTGCAGCAATTTCCAACGATCTTCAAACAACTCATGGCTGAGGCAGAAGGCATTTATCTGAACACCAATGAACACCTGCGTGCAGATACAACTGTTCAAACCCGTGAAGACCGCTTCATTATCCAGGTAAAGCAAGATTATCCTGCACACCAGGTTCACAAAAGCGCTCCGATCATGCACCAGATTCGTTCCGTAAAAGAAAAAATCGAATTGGATTTAATGCAAACGGCTTGCGATATCACTGAAAAAGGATTCCGCCGGATTTTGGGCTTTGTGAAACCAGGAGTTTGGGAATACGAGATCGAAGCAGAATTTTCCCATGAATTCCTGCGTAACCGTTCCAAAGGTTGGGCTTACACTCCGATCGTTGCTTCCGGAGCAAATGCCTGCGTACTTCATTACATCGAAAACAATATGCAGTGTGCGGACGGAGATGTTATTTTACTGGACGTTGGTGCGGAATACGCCAACTATTCTTCAGACATGTCGCGAAGCATTCCTGTGAACGGACGCTTTACTCCAAGACAAAAAGAAGTTTACAATGCAGTTCTGCGAGTTAAAACGGCAGCTGAAAAAATGCTGATCCCGGGAACCATGCTGGCAGAATACCAGAAGGAAGTCGGTCGATTAATGGAATCCGAATTAGTGGGATTGAAATTAATTGATCAGACAGACATCAAAAACCAGGACCCGAACTGGCCGGCATATAAAAAATACTTTATGCACGGAACTTCGCATTACCTTGGACTGGACACTCATGACGTTGGTTTGTGGAACGTTCCGATCGAGGCAAACATGGTATTTACCTGTGAACCGGGAATTTACATTCCGGAAGAAAATCTGGGAATTCGTATCGAAGATAACTTAGTAGTTCAGGCTTCCGGCTTACCTTTCAATCTGATGAGAAATATTCCGATTGAAGCAGATGAAATAGAAACATTGATGAATCAATAAGTAGTACAGACCAAGTTGTTCAAAAGTTCCAATGAGTTAAAAGGGTTCAAATTTTATTGAACGATTTAACCTTTTGAACATTGAACCAACTAGGAAACTACCATTTGAAGACAAAAATATGAATAAATCTATGGTTGAAAATTTATTGAATTACAGGATTTCCGGAAATGGGAGTCCTGTTGTTTTTTTACATGGATTCATGGAAGATCTCAGCATGTGGGACGAATTGATCATGCATCTTCCGGTGAAGGCAATTTGTATTGATCTGACCGGCCATGGCAAAAGTCCGATCGATTTTGATGCAACTCCGTCTATTTTGTCCATGGCAAAAGAAGCAGAAAAAATCATTCTTCATGAAAAGGTGAAAAATCCGATCATTATCGGGCATTCCATGGGTGGATACGTTGGTTTGGAGTTGATGAAACTCATTCCCGGGCTGGAGCATTTAATCCTCTTCCATTCACATCCATGGAGTGATTCGGAAGATAAGAAAAGAGACCGCGAGCGAGTTGCCAATATGGTGCTCACCAAGGCTCCTGTTTTCATTCGGGAGGCAATTCCGAACCTTTTTTACGATCCTTCAAACATGCAGGATGCCATTTCCCATTACATTCAACTTGCAGAACAAATGGAACCCAAAGCTATTGCATGGGCAGCATTAGCGATGAAAAACCGTTTTGACCTGGCTTATCTGATGGAGAAAAGTCCGGAGAAATATACTGTTATCAGTGGTCAGAATGACAAGTTGGTGAATGTTGGTTTGCTGGATTCGTTTTGCAAGCAGCATAAAATATCGAGCATTGTTTTTCCGAATGCAGCGCATATGTCGCACGAAGAGAACCGGGAAGAAGTGATTCAACTGCTAAGGACTATTTTTAATGTTTAACCAACACCTGGATGGATGGAAGTTAAACTCTCTGCGTTCCAAATTTCGGCCAACTATTCTTTCTTTTCTTTGAGACCCGGAAAGATGTTCTGCAAAAAATAAATAATTTTAACGGTACTAACTTTTGATTATACTAGTACACTGTTTATTTTAACAGTTGAAAACGGAATGTATTCTGTGTAAAAACGGATAGCCAGTTTATTAGAACTCGTAAATTGACGGTAAGAACAAGTAACAAACTACATTATGGAACCGAAAAGACTTCGTGCTTTAGTCGTTGATGACGAAGAATATGCACGCAAAAATTTAATTATGATGCTGGACGATTTCTGTCCGGAAATTGAAGTAATCGGTGAAGCTTCCGGTAAAGAACAGGCCAAAGCGCTTATTACTGCCAGCAAGCCGGATGTGGTTTTTCTCGACATAAGAATGCCAAGCGGTGCAGAAGGATTCGAATTATTGGAAGAAGTAGAGGAAAAAAATTTCCTGATCGTTTTTGTAACTGCATTTAAGGATTATGCCATTCGCGCCTTTAATGCAAGTGCTGTTTACTACTTGTTGAAACCAATCGATATTGATGATTTAAGAACAGCTGCAGAAAAACTGGTTGAAGCAAATAGTGTTTTCGGGCAGGATCCTGAAAATTATGTTACTTACTTCCGAAGTTTGCGCAATCTTTCTGACCAATTGCTTCGCAACAAGCCCAATAACCGCATTGCGATCAGCCACACAAAAGGATTGAAAATTGTGGAGGATAATACGATCTCTCATTTGGAAGCGAGTGGAAACTGTACTACCATCTATTTCAATGACGCAACCCGTTATTTGGATACCCGGACATTAAAGATCTACGAAAATATATTGAACCCTGCCAAATTTTTCAGAGTTCACAAATCTCACATCATTAACCTCAACAACCTTGCTGAATACGTGAATGAAGACGGTCATTTTGCCGTACTGAAAAACGGATTACGGATTCCTGTTGCCAGAAACCGCGTAACTGATTTTGTAAAAATGTTGAAAGAAGGATGAGGATATTCATAGTAATAGTCCTTCTGGCCGTTTCTGTTCCCGGAATGGCCCAGGACTATTCTTTCATTACTTATTCCAACGGACAAGGTTTACCTCAGTCACAGGTGCAATGCATCACCCAGGATGACGATGGCTATCTGTGGGTTGGAACCCTGGGTGGTTTAGCCAAATTCAACGGGAAAAACTTTACAACCTTTCCACTGGAACAAGGCTTGTTCAACAACCGAATTTCCTGCCTTCAATTTATCCAAAAGTCCATTTGGGTTGGTCATGAAGGCGGAATCACGCAAATCACCAATAATCAAGCACAGACTTTTTCACTAGGAGACAATAATCGAACGGTAATCGTTACGGATTTTATCTCTTACCAGGGAAAAGTCATTGTTTCTACGGAAGGCAGCGGTTTGTTTATCATCTCGAACGGACATATTTCAAAAGTTACGCTTAAAAATCCGGATGCATCTACCTGCAGAGATCTCGAATTAATCAACGGAAAATTATTTATCGGTACCCGCGACGGATTGTATTTCACCAAAGACCTGGTCAATTTCAGTCGTGTGGAAGCATTCAAAGACCGCCGCATCTCCGGAATTGCCCTAACAAAAGATCACGTTTTCATCTCCACTTCATTTGAAGGGTTATTCCGATCAGATTTTGACTTTAAAAAATTCGACTCTATCCCGGTTCAATCGAAGGATTTGTATATCGGGGCATTGAACAGCGATCGCTCCAACCAGCTTTGGCTTTCTTCACCGGAAGGAATTATCAGGCTGAATTCCCAGATGAAACAGCTTAATTTAAATGAAGCGAACGGATTGCCGATTAAAACGATCAATTGTTCTTTCCAGGATAAGGAAGGAAACATTTGGTTTGGAAGCGACGGAAAAGGATTGATCCGGTTTGCCAATCAGAACCTGCAAATCTATTCCACAAAAACAGGAATGCCTTCAGACCTGATCCTTTCTGGTGCGAAACTGAAAAACGGTACTTACCTGTTCGGCTCCTACGATAAAGGTGCATTCAAAATGAAGCTGGACGGTACCTGCGAACAAATTCCTATTCCGGCTACCACTATTTGGGACATTGAATATTTTGAAGGATTGGCTTGGTTCGCAACAGATGTTGGGATCTTCAGCTGGGATTTTATATCCGAGCCCAAAAGTTATCTTTCCCCCAATTTCTCAAAGACATTCCGGGTTTTAAAACCCTTTAAGGGCAGATTGATTGTTGCCGGAGAAGAAAGTATCGGTTATATTGAAAACAACACGCTGCACTATTACCCCTACTTCAAGTTCAATCTCAATAAAGACGGGAATATTCGGGACATTGCTCCCTCTTATTCAAACATCCTGGTAGCAACATCCAAAGGATTGTATGAACTTGATCTTGTAAAAAGAACACAGAAACTGCTCAAAAAATTCAAAGCAAGTATTTCTTCCATAGAAACAGATTTTGAAAACCGGATCTGGATAGGAACTGAAAACGGACTGGTTATTTTTGACGGAATCAATTATGCGCCCGTTTCCTACAGTTCCAAAAGCGGGGCACGCTTCATCAATTTTATACAGCGGGTAGAAAAGCACATTTTCGTAGGGACAAATGATGGTTTATATGTTTTTGAGAATCGGGAAAACTCGCAAATATTAGTCAAGCATATCGGAACCAATAACGGGTTGATTAACCTGGAATCGAATATTAATTCTTCCCTTTATGAAGGCGGGAATTTTTGGTTCGGCACCACTGACGGACTTGCAAAACTTCATTTCGGGCTGGAAGAAGGATTCTCTGATTTTTCTCCCAAGTTGAGCATAGCGCGCGTTTTGGTCAATTACCGCGAAATCAATCCTTCGGAAATTTACAACGGATTGAAACTGAACTATTCGAAGAACAACCTGATTATTGACCTGGACGGAATTTCGATGGAAGATCCCGAATCGGTTACTTTTCAATATTGGCTGGAAGGTGAATCCGATAAATGGTCCCCGCCTACTTTAAACCCAACAATCATTCTTTCCAACCTGGACGCGGGAGATTACACCCTGCACATTCGTGCTATTTCCGGAACTAAGAAAATCTCGGAGATCAGTTCATTTGCAATTACGATCACGCCTCCTTTCTGGAGAACCTGGTGGTTCTATATCCTTGTATTTGCAGCCATTGCACTTGGAATACGTTATTATTTCAGATTACAGATCAAGCGCGAAAGAGAACGCAACTACAAAGTCAATTTAGAGAATAAATCACGTTTGCTTGCCTTAGAGCAGCAATCTCTGAATGCAAGTATGAACCGCCATTTTATTTTCAACTCACTCAACTCTATTCAATACTTCATTAACACACAGGACCGTGTATCTGCAAACAGGTATTTAACCAGTTTTGCAAAACTGATCCGCAAGAACCTCGACAGCGCTTCCGAAGGAGATAATGTAGTAACCCTGCATCAGGAACTCGAGCGGCTGGAATTGTACCTTTCACTGGAAGCCATGCGATTTAAAGACCGGTTCACTTATCGAATTGACAACCAGGACATTGATCTTGAGCAAGTAAACGTTCCGGCAATGCTTCTCCAACCATTTGTGGAAAACAGTATTATTCATGGAATTCTTCCGGATGAAACCAAAAAAGGAGAAATTGTGGTGACCATAAAAGCACTTGGTGATCAATTGGAAATCTGCATGGATGATAATGGAATCGGGATTGACTACAGTTTGAATAAAAAGGCCCGTTTTAAAGGCGATCACAAGTCGCAGGGAATGGAAATCACTTCCAAAAGAATAGACCTGATCCGACAAATGTGGAACCAAGATTACGAGCTGATTGGTCCCTTTCAAATGACGAATCCTGACCGTTCAATCAAAGGAACGAGGGTTTTAATCAAAATTCCTTATGAAAATTTGGAAATGAATGATTAAATAGTTTATATTTGTTCAGTATGCGTTTTTACGATATGAAAAAGATAACACTTATAGCATTATTATTAGTCGTGTTCACAGCTTGTGAGAAAGCTGACATTCGCCCTAGAACTCACGGATGTATGGAGCCAACGACAACGGAAGAACTAAAAAATCTTACCAATGAAACTCCTGGGTCCACCAATGACGGATCAGGAAATGCAAACGCTATAGGAGGCGGTGGTGGTACTACTACCGGCAATCCAACGGTTGATCCGGATCCAAACGGAGGAGAGATCACCGATCCATTAAGAAAGAAAGATCAGAAAGACAATAAATAAAAAATCCCGGTTCAATGAATCGGGATTTTTTTTGTGCTATAAATTGGCAATCTCTTATTGGAAATGATCCCAACCCTGAGCTCTCAACGGAATTAAAGATTCATTGGTATCAACCAAGTAAACACCTTCACTTGCATCCGTCATATAACCGATAATCGTCATGTGAGGATTTCCTTTAATTTTTTCAAAATCATTTTGGGAAACTGTAAACAATAACTCATAATCCTCTCCTCCGTTCAATACGCAGGTTGTAGGATCCAAATTAAAATCAATTGCTGTCGTTGAAGTCAACGAATCAATAGGAAGTTTTGCATTGTAGACCATTGCTCCTTTTTTACTCGATTTACAAATATGCAGTACTTCTGAAGCCAATCCGTCCGAAACATCTATCATGGCAGTTGGAACAACATCCAATTCTTTCAAATAAGTGATGATATCTAATCGCGCTTCCGGTTTCAACTGTCTTTCAACAATGTAATCCTTTCCATCCAGGTCAGGTTGAATTTCCGGGTTTGCCTCAAAAACGCTCTTTTCACGTTCCAGCACCTGCAAGCCAACATAAGCAGCACCCAAATCTCCGGAAACTACCAAAAGATCATTCGACTGGGCACCGGACCTGTAAACTACTTTGGATTTATCCACCACACCAACAGCAGTTACCGAAATCACTAACCCCGAACGAGATGAAGTTGTATCCCCACCAATGAGGTCAACTTTATAATGCTGACAAGCCAGGCGGATTCCATCGTACAATTCTTCCAAAGCCTCCAAAGGAAATCTGTTCGATACAGCTATTGATACTGTAATTTGTTCGGGAGTTCCGTTCATCGCAGCAATATCAGATAAATTTACCGCCACTGATTTGTATCCCAAATGCTTAAAAGGAACATACATTAAATTGAAATGAACTCCTTCCACCAGCATGTCTGTGGAAATCAATGTGTATTGCTCTTCATTTCTTTCCAAAACAGCCGCATCGTCCCCAATCCCGAAAGCTGTTGATTCTCTGGTGATCAGGAAATTCTTCGTCAATAAATCAATGGTCCCAAATTCTCCCAGGGATTCCAGGTCCGTTCTTTTTTCTTCCGACATGTCATTTAATATATCCTACAAAGATACACTTTACGGAAAAGAAGTTGTATTTGAATGTGAAATCTAACAAGCTATTCTTGAAAGCTGTACTTTTAATGAATCAACTCCATCATTCATGAAGAATTTCCTCTTCCTCCTTATCCTGCTCCATTCCATTTCCGGAAATACTCAAACATTTGTACGTTCCGAACTTCCAACGACTGTTTCAAC
Organism: uncultured Flavobacteriales bacterium; assembly: GCA_946479285.1. The sequence goes on from CAMLFH010000013.1 coordinate 46,335, forward strand.
TCCCTGGGAACTCTTTTACGGACCAGACTCCATGCTTTGGGTCACAGAAAGCAATGGAAGAGTTTCCAGAATCAACCCGGAAACAGGGGCCAAAACCATCGTTTATACAGCAAACGATTATTTCGGCGGAAGTCCGTTGGAAACCTCCGTGCTTTGTCCGAACCTTGGAATTGGTGCCGGAACCTTAGGCCTGGCATTACACCCTGATTTTAATACTCCGGGTTCTTCTTTTATTTATTTCATGTATGCTTATAATTCAGGCACTTCCGGAAGTCCGGCAACCAAATTCAAAATCAGAAGATTGGAATGGAATCTGAATACACAACAGGTAGTTGCATCGCAGGATATTGTAAGCGGAATATCAACCGGGTACGATCACCTGGGCGGAAGATTACTGGCCGTTAAGCGAAATAACATCCCTTATCTTTTTGTATCAATCGGTGATCACGGTGCTTCAGAAACAAATAGTCCGCAATGCTACAATCCGCAATCGGATAACCCGAATAATTTTGCCCAGGACCCGGCTGCTGATAATGGAAAGATCCATCGTTACCATATGGACGGAAGTATCCCGGCAGATAACCCGATTCCGGGAAATTCCTTTTACACCCGCGGACACCGCAATCCGCAAGGATTAGCTTATAACTCAAACCTCGACATTCTTTACGACCTGGAACACGGAGACCGTACTGACGACGAGATCAATATCCTGGAAAAAGGAATGAACTACGGCTGGAAGGATGTGCGCGGCTATCATTCTGACAATAATTTTCCGGGAGAAGCTGCTTATGTGAATAATTACCTGCCGCATCCTCAAATCGCGAACGATCATTTAATAGAACCCATTTATTCTTTCTGTGCCGAGCCGCTCCCTTCTTCCAATAATGGAACTTCCTGGTGCACCGTTGCTCCGTCTGATGGAATTTACTACAAAAGCAATTCTATTCCGCAGTGGACGAACAGTATTCTGCTCGTAACCTTGAAAAAAGGAGATAATACCCGCATGGAACTGTACCAGGTGAAGTTAAATACACAGGGAACAATAGAAAGTTCAGGCAGTGAAAATCCCAAACGGTTCTTTGGCGAGGATCAGCAGTTAAACGGTCGTCTCCGTGATGTAGCCGTTTCTCCCGATGGAAAGAAGATTTACCTCTGTAACAATGGCGGCGCAGATTCCGGAACGGATAAAATCACGGTTTACACTTATATTGAACCGCCGGTAATCCCTTATCCGGACTCAGGTCTGAAGCTTGCTCCAAATCCAACAAGCGGAACGATCCAGGTGCAGCTTCCTGAAAACAAGCCCTACAAACTTCAAATCTTTGATTCACGCGGGGCAAAGCTGAAAGAGTTCAATGACATCAACGAAGTCCTGACGTTAGATCTTTCTGCTCTCGAAAAAGGTGTTTACTGGTTTTTGTATGAATCCGAGAACATGAAACGAATCCAGAATTTTGTGAAGGAGTGAGATTCTTTCGTCGCTCTTCGAACTTCGACGGAATAAATTCTCCTTCGCTCTTCGAGCTTCGACGGAATAAATTCTCCTTCGCTCTTCGAGCTTCGAAGAATAAAAAAAAAGCTTCACCGAATTGACGATGAAGCTTAGTATATAGAGAGATCAGAATTGACTTCTGATTCGTTGTGCCTTTTCTGTTGATTCTAAAATAGCAAGAAAAGAAATCGGAAAAAGTTAAGGAATTTTAAAATCCGGATTTTCACATTCTTTATAAAAAGAATCCTTCCACGCACTTCGAGCTTCGAAGGAATAAATTCTCCTTCGCTCTTCGAGCTTCGAAGAATGAAAAAAAGCTTTCCACCACAGCGGAAAGCTTCATATTTTGTTGGAAACCTGACCGATTAATGAACCGGCGGCGGCTGATTAGCCGGACAAGTTGGATTCGGACATTGTGCATGTCCTTCTGGTAATGGCGTTCCACACGCCGGACAAAACTTCTGCTCTTTTGCAAGATAAAACTGCTTTTTCATACCCCTCATTTTTGCGTTACAATTTCTAAGTTAAGAGAAAAAGAGTTTGGGAGAAGTTAAAGAATGAGAAAACAGGAGGAGAAAAGGAAAAGATATTTGAATTCCACCTGCGACTCTTTAAAGGAAGATATGCCCATATTGTTATAGGTCTTGTTTCGAATCATGAATAGTTAATAGATGAAAGAACAATGAATGATGAATGATGAATTCAATCCCCACTTGATTTGTCGATTTGTCGCAACTTCCACCACCAAACTTATGCCCACAAAAAAAGGAGCTTATTTCTAAACTCCTTTTTTCTCCCTTTCATTGTTGGCCCACTAGGGCTCGAACCTAGACTCTTCGGTACCAAAAACCGACGTGTTGCCAGTTACACCATGGGCCAATTGCGAGGGCAAAGTTAATACTAAATTCTTTTTCTCCAAGGGATCTTTTAAAAAAAGTTCGTTTTTTCGGGCAAAAAAGTTAAAAATGATTGAATTTCATTCATTTAGCAATTTTCACCGTTTCTATGAGGAATCGTCGCAATATATTTATAACTTCGCGAGTCAAACTTTCAAAGTAAATCATGAATTACAATAAACTGAATAACCTAACAGGCTGGTTTGTTTTTTTAATCGCAACGATTGTTTATTTCCTTACCCTTGAAGACACTGTTTCACTATGGGATTGCGGGGAATATATTACTGCAGCAAATAAATTAGAAGTTGGTCACCCTCCGGGCGCACCCTTGTTCATGGTCTTAGGACGTTTATTCTCATTCTTCGCGGAGCCGGAAATGGTAGCCGTTTGGATCAACCGTCTTTCAGCTTTATCCAGTTCATTTACTATTTTATTCATGTATTGGTCTATTACCATGTTTGGTAAAAAGATCATGCAGCGCAAAGACAGAGATTGGTCACGAGGTGATCAGATCGCTACAATTGGTGCGGGAGTTGTTGGTGCATTAGCTTACACATTCTCTGATTCATTCTGGTTCTCTGCTGTTGAAGGGGAGGTTTATGCGATGTCATCTCTTTTCACTGCTGCCATTTTCTGGATGATCCTGAAATGGGATGCTGAAATGATTGGTATCAAACACGGTGAAATTAAAGACGGAAGATCTCCGATGCGTTGGATGATCCTGATCTGGTTCATGTTCGGTTTGGCGATCGGAGTCCATTTATTGGGTCTACTTGCCGTTCCGGCAATTGCTTTCGTGATGTACTTTAACCTTTGGGAAAAAACCACCTTTAAAGGAATTATCCTGACAGGTTTGATTTCGGTAGTCGTTCTTGCTTTCGTTCAGGAAGGAATCATCCCGGGATCCGTTGCAGTTGCTTCTTCTTTCGAGGTTGCTTTTGTAAATTCTTTCGGTTTGCCATTCTTTTCGGGAACCATTTTCTTCTTCCTTTTATTGATCGGATTGTTCATGTGGGCATTCAGATACGCGAAGAAGAAGGCAAAACCGATCTTAAATACTGCTTTGTGGAGTTTAGCTTTCCTTTTAATCGGTTATGGTTCATTTGCCGTTATCGTCATTCGTTCCAATGCAAACACGCCTTTGGATGAAAATGACCCTGAAAACCTGGTTACACTTCACGCTTACCTGAAACGTGAGCAATATGGATCATGGCCAATTCTAAACGGAAACCACTGGAATTCCAAGTTGGCAAGTCAGGATCAGTACCAGGATGGATCTCCTTTCTACGTACGTCGTTTTGTGGTTCAAAATGATGAAACCGGTTTGGATGCCAAAGCGTTCGTAAATGAGCAGGAAGCAATCGAATGGTCGAAGGCAAACGGAAGAAACTATTCCGTCAAAGAAAAATATTTCTCCAGTAATGAAAGTGTAAGAATAGGCAGTAAACAGGTTTATGAACCAAGTCAAACGACCTTCCTGCCTCGTATGTATTACACTTCCAACAATCCGAATGATCCGAAAATTGTTGCCTACAAAAATTGGTCAGGCTATGATGCTACCGATGCAACAGAATCCGATGAAATTGGTACTGACGGATTGAGACTTCCGCGTTTTGGTGAAAACATGGAATACATGTTCAGCTATCAAATGAACTGGATGTACTGGCGTTATTTCATGTGGAATTTCTCCGGTCGTCAGAACGACTTCCAGGGACACGGTGATCAAATGCGTGGAAACTGGATTTCAGGTTTCTCTGTTATTGACGATGCCCGTTTGGGTAACCAGGAACATGCTCCTTATTACACATTAGAAAATCCTGCACACAATAATTTCTGGATGCTTCCGCTCGTTTTGGGAGTAATCGGAATTATTTTCCATTTCTACCGGGCACCGAAAGATGCCTTTATCGTATTCTTAACATTTATCTTTACAGGGTTTGCGATCGTTATTTACCTGAACCAAAAACCGTATGAGCCTCGTGAGCGTGATTACGCATATGCCGCCTCATTCTACGCTTTTGCGTTCTGGATAGGCCTCAGCGTTTTAGCCCTATATGATGCTTATAAAAACTTCACCAAAGAAGATTGGGGGAAAATAATGATCGGATTTGGTTCATTGAGCGGATTGATCTTAATTTTCGCTGCAGCCGGCGGATTTTTCATCTTCGGAGCCTGGTTAATCATTGCATTGATTGCTCTTGCCTTACTCGGAATAGCCTTCGGATTGCGAAAAGTCTTACCGAATAATGCGATGGCAGCGAGCATATTTACCATTCTTCTGCTCTTCGTTCCTTATATTATGGGTGAACAAGGTTGGGATGATCACGATCGTTCCAATAAATCATCTGCGCACGATTTGGCTTACAACTACTTAAAATCCTGTGCTAAAAACGGAATTATCTTCTCAGTAGGAGATAACGATACATTCCCGCTTTGGTACCTGCAGGAAGTAGAAGGTGTGAGTACGGACGTTCGTGTTTGTAATACCAGCTTATTTGATACGGATTGGTATACCAACCAGATGAAAATGAAAATGTACGATTCAGAACCACTTCCTATTACGTTCCGGGAAGATCAAATTCTTCAGTGGGCAGGTGGAACGGATCAGGCATTCTTCATGTCATCCTCACAAATGCTGGCACAGGGAATTGATCGCGAAACACTGGAAAAGTTGTTCCGAATGAAATTGAAATACAGCCCGAGAGAGTTTAAACAAGCATTCGGAAACTTCAAAAACACGGCTTCTTCTGTGCTTTCTACGGTTAAAGCTAAGGATGTGTCATTTGATCCGAGAATCAATGAAATTCGCCAAATATTCAACAATGCAAGCGCTGATTCTGCGGATTTTGCATTATTGGAAAACATGGACAATGGAATCAGAGAGATTTTTGACGGATACAGCAACGGAATCCTTGAGGCTGATGTCAAAGGTTTAGAAACATTGCAGCAAATTGCTACATCCTGGGAAGATGGATGGTCATTCCTTCCTTTGAAAGATGTAATCACATTCATGCAGGATGATAAAAACATGATCAAATACGGAACAGCTTCTTTAAGAGTTATTCCGAGTACCGGTTTTATCCTTCCGGTGAATAAGAAAAATGCTTTGGCATCAGGAATTATCTCCAAAGAAGAAGTGGCAAACTGCGAAGATGAAATTCGTTTCCGTTTCAATTCTAATTCGGTTCAGGCAATCACCAAATCAGACATTATGATCCTGGACATGTTGGCTCACAACGACTGGAAACGTCCGATGTATTTTACTTCTCCCGGAAACACGGAAGTTTCTACGGCAATGTATCAAAGCGGACATTTACGCACCAATGGTATGGCTTGGGAAATTACTCCAATCCTTGCTCAGGGTAAGACTCCGATCAATGAAAAATTGATGTACAAACACATCATGGAAACTTACCATTTTGGTAAAATGAATGATCCGGATGTATTGACTGATTACTATGCAAGAAGACAAACGGTTCAGTTCAGAACGATGTTTGCGCAGTTGGCTGAGCATTATGTGCTTGAAGCTGAGCAAATGGAAATGAGCAAAGAACAATACGGTCCGATGCTGAAAAACCTGCGTGCTTCCGGGCAGGCAAGAGTTGCAGATTCATTGGAAAACACGTTCAAAGGTTCCATGGGACTGACTGTGCAGCAGCTGCGTAAAAAAGCGGCCCAGGTGATTCACAAATCACTGGAAGTAATGCCGGCAAATATTGTATTGGATTACGGTGAAAAACCTTCTTCGGCAGGACCAATTAAGGATGCAAATGGTTTGGATTACCAGCAATACCAGGATGGGGTTCTACAGGATTATGTAGGGCTTCTTTACAGGGCCGGTGACAAAGCTGGTGCTGAAAAATTAGGAGCTGAAGTAGCTCGTCAGTTGGAAAGTATCCTGGGTTACTTTAAAAACAGCCCGGCAAATTTTGCTGCTTCTAACGAATCAGATTATATTGCTGCAGTGATCAACTATGCAACCATTCACAAATTTGCAGGAGATCCGCGAATTGCAGGTGAAAACGGTGCATTGGTAAACCGAACCACAAAAGGTTTGAGTGAACTTTACAATGTAGACCTGAAACGCATTTACAGCGAGTTAGAACAAATTTCCCTGGCAAACGGCGAAAGCCCAACCAGTGGAAATATTGCTGCGTCAAAATCACGTTTACAAGGAACGATGAATGCTATTGACTTTACTTTTGAACTGACAGGAACACAAGTTCCAATGGCTCCACAGCCGGCTCCAACAGGAATGCCTAGCGATGCAATTCTGCCCGAAACATTGCCGAAAGGTGCTGAATCAGATAGTGAACCGATTGTCGGATAACTAAATTTTAAATGAAATTATTTAAACCTCCACACTTAACGAATTGGGTTTTTCCAAGGTTAAGGTGGAGGTTTTCCATTTCCGAGCCGGTTGTCTTTATCACATTTGATGACGGGCCGAATCCCGAAATCACTCCTTTCGCACTGGATCTGCTGAAGGAATACCATTGGAAAGCAACTTTCTTTTGTGTGGGCCAGAACATGCTCAAATACCCGGAACTTTTTCAACGAATCACAGCCGAAGGTCATGCAATTGGAAATCACACCATGAGACATCTGAATTCCGTGAAAACGGAAAACGAAGTTTATTTAGAATCTTTTCGGGAATTCGAAAAAAGCTATCCGACGAAATTGTTCCGGCCGCCGTATGGCAGGATCAAACCAAGCATTGCCAAAGAGATCGGGCGAACGCATCAAATTATTATGTGGTCGTGGTTGTCATACGACTACGACTTGAGTGTCAGCAGTAAACGGATTCTTTCAGAAGCAAAAAGAATTAAACAAGGAGAAATCCTGGTACTGCATGACAATCCAAAGATCACCGAACGACAAAAAGAACTTTTGCCGCAATTATTCGAACAAATCCGGGAAATGGGATTTCGGTCGGAGGCTATTTCTGTTTAGGCTTCTTGTAAATGGGAACAGTAGAACACGGTTCACCATACATAATGCTGGAACAAACAGGCTGCACCTTCACCAAAAACTGCGACATCGCCGCTTCCGGATTTGGAATATCAGAACATCCTTTCACTATCAGTTTTCCGTCATTGAATTGAGACACATCCAATTGATCAATTTGTAATTCCAAGGCTTTTTGTCGGGCATGGGCCAAAGTCCCGATGGTAACCGAGTGCGCAATACCAACTAATTTTGAACTTACCAGCATGAAAGCCCAGGAAGGCAGAATCGCTTCCGCCGAACAGTATAAATAAACGTGCTTATTCTGAAATTGGTTCCAGTCAAAGTTCTTCACGTAATCGCGAAAGTCTTTTTCCTTCAAAACCAGTCCCTGCCACAAAGAAGGTTCAAAATCAAAACCTGCAAAGTCCCCGTTTTTCGGACAGTACTCAGCCAAATCAACTGCAATCAGTCCGCTTTGTGCTACTTTATTTACTATTTCAGACATAACACAAAATTACGGAAATATCTCCCGCAGATGGCGCAGCTGACCCAGATTTGTACGATTCCAGATCTCCACCTGCGGTGAGCTCTTCATATTTCCCGCTAGTACAACTGTTAAACTTCAGATGCCGAAGATTCATTTTAACAAAAATTAGTGAAACAGGTCTTTCGTTTTGGCTTACTTTTACGCCCACACATACATTCAAACCATGAAACACTCGATTTTTTTAGGACTTGCAACCGTGTTGGTACTGGGTTCCTGTTCTTCCACTCCGGAAAAGAAAATTATCTCTGTTGAAAAGAAAGTAGTCATTAAAAAATTAGACCCGGTTCACGCAGATCGTAAACTGGCAATCGAGGTTTCAGGAATGAGTTGTGAACACGCTTGTGGTGGTTCAATCCGAATGGCATTGAAAGAAACAGGTGCAGTTGATCGGGTTTCTTACGATTTTGAAGACGGAAGAAAGACTAACACTGCTTACATCACTTTTGACAAATCAAAAATTTCTGCTGACAAAATTGCTTCGATCATTGAAACATTGAATGACAAACAATTCACTACCGGGAAATCGAGTTCTACGGATATTGAAGGAGATACCAAATCAAGCAGTCCTTCAACCACGAAAACAACAACGGTAACAGAAACAAAAACTACCGGCATTGACGTAGAAGTTTCCGAAACAAATTGGGAAATGCCGAATATCTTCCGTTTTTTTTCGCATTTGCTCGATTAAAAACAAAGCGGATTTGTAGTTTTGCAGCATGAAATTGCAGCATCGCATTATCGGGGAAGGAAAACCATTGATCATCCTTCACGGACTTTTTGGTTCTTCAGACAATTGGCAGACCCACGCCAAACGCTTATCGGAATATTTCCAGGTTATTCTGGTCGACCAACGAAATCACGGTCACACAGACTGGAGCAACGAATTCGATTACGACTTACTTGCAGCAGATCTTCATGAACTGATCACAGACCTTGGATTGGAAAAAGTCAATCTATTGGGTCATTCCATGGGTGGAAAAACCGTCATGCGTTATGCGCAGCTTTATCCCGACACGATTGAGAAAATGATCGTTGTTGACATGGGAATCCGGGGTTATCCGCCGCATCACCAGCAAATTTTAGCCGGAATTACCGCTTTAAATGCCACTGCAATGGATTCCCGTTCGGCTGCAGAAGAAATTCTACTTCCTTTTGTGCCCGAAAACGGAACCCGTCTTTTCCTGATGAAAAACCTGTATTGGATTGAAAAAGGGAAATTGGCCTGGCGCATGAACGTAGAAGTATTGGAAAGAGAAATGCCCAATATACTGAAAGCAATACCGGAACAGGAAGTCATGGTGCAAACCCTGTTCATTCGCGGCGGGCTTTCAAATTACATCGTTGATGCAGATATTTCCGACATTGAAAATCAATTCCCGGATTCTTCATTTATAACGATTGAAGACGCCGGACATTGGGTACATGCGGAAAAACCGGAGGAATTTATGAATGCGGTTTTGGAATTTTTGCTGCGGTAAATGTATTTTGATTGATCGATTTATGTAGGCACGCGACGCATCGCGTGCCTACGAGGATTATCCAAAATATATCGTTGAACATTTGCAAATTGTTCCGGTGATTTGATGATCACATCATAATAACGGGGCTGCCAACAAAAAGGTAAATCAGCCTTTTTACACCTTGTCGTAACTGCCGATTTAAATCCTCGGACAATTGATCCCAAATTATTTGATTGTGGTTTGAATTCATTGTTTTTAAAACTCCCGGATTCATTTACAAAGGAATCTTTCCCATTGAACTGGTTTACCCCTATCGTGATCAACGCATGAAAATGATCAGGCATTATAACAAATTCATGCAGCTCTACTTTCATCTTCGGCCTTAATCCTGCCGTTTTCAACCATTCTTCAGAAAGAATTTCACCAATTTTGGTTAACTGAACTTTACCATTCTGAACCTTACCGAAATAAGGAATTTTGTCTTTCGTACAAATTGTAAGGAAGTAAGTCCCAGTATCAGAATAATCCCACCATTTCGCTCTTACAGAACCATTTATATGTTTCACCCCCATTTGTGCTTTCTTATTTAATTTAAGAAAAAACAGGATTTAAAAAAAGAAATATTGAAGTGATTTAATTCAATTTAATTTCAAACGGCATCGTAAAAACTGTTTTTACCGCTCTACCATCATTCATTGCGGGTTTCCAATGTGGTATTTGTTAGTCCAAATGAATGTAAATCGGCAAGTTGTACCAGGAATTCACCGCTTCTCCATCAGCAATTTCAAATCTTTGATCAACGGATCGATTTTCAAAAACAATTCTTTTGCAGGAAGTTCTGCCTGGATTGCTAAATAGTTTCGCTGCATCGCTTCTCCCCGAATGGAATCCAGTTCCTTTTTTTCTTTTTGATAAGCTTCTGATTTCAGCTGCGATTGCAGGTTACGTATTTCAAACTCCTTCTTCAGTTCTTTATTCTGCTTTCGTGTTGATTACGTAAAAGCCACTGAAGAGAACCCAAGCAACAGAAGTAATAATGTAATTTTCATAGCTGATTTTAATCCAGTTCAAATCGTACGATCAAGTGGGCATAAGACTTCACAGCCTTTCCGTTCAAACGGGCAGGAATCCAGTGTGGCATTAATTGGGCGATTCGTACTACTTCATCATCGCATTCTTTACAACCCGGGAAATTTACTCGCACCTTGATATCAGAAATCTCCCCTTTTTCAGAGACAATGAATTTCAAGACCACTTTTCCTTCTACTGCAATTTCTTTATACTTATCCGGATAACGCAGGTTCTTGGAAACAAACTCCTTCCGGGCTTCAGGCCCTCCGGGAAAAAGAGCCACTTCATCTACCTGCTCATAAATTTCCGGTTCAGGCAGAACAGGTTCAGCAACAACTTCATCCAATTTCATGCCTTCGGAATGAATATTTTTTATTGCTTCTTCACTGGTTTCTGAAACTGATCGTGGAAATGCATCGTAGAATACTTTTTGATATGCTTCAGGAAATCCTTTCGGACCTTTTTCCTTATAATTGATCCGGAGTTCATGTAATTTGTCTCTTAATTTCGCGTTTTTTGACTCCAATTCATTATTCACCAACTTGTAAGCCTGCTGCAAAGAATCGATTACGTACAGAAAAGAAGTCAGTTGCTCACCTTTTCTTTCCATAGTTATCAGGCGCACTTCGTTGGATCTTTCATTATCCTGGTATTCGATGAGTTTCTTGCGGACAATTGCAATTAATTCCTTCCGTTTAGTATCCTTATCGTGAAAAAAGGAATTAGCCACTTTATCGAATTCTTCTGCCTTCATGGAAAACTTGTCGATTGGAGCTAACACTTGCCTGAAATCCGGAAGGCCATCGGTCTTCGTCAAAGGAGCTGCAACTGCATCCGCATCCAGGCCCAAATCCTTCAATTGAGCACATCTCTTAAAAAAAAGCTCCCCGGAACTTTCAGCAAGTCCGTATTCCACGGATAAACGAAGTGTCTTTTCGGTGAGCAGCCTCCTAATTGAATCGTATTCTTTTTTGGCTTTCTGGAAAATTGCGTAAGCCGAATCCTGCTTTTGCTGTTCCAGTAATAACTGTGCGCTAAGCTGTTTAATGATTTTTTTGTCCGACTGCCCGAAAACCAGTGAATTTGCCGTCAGAAATAAAAGGACCAAAACTATTCGCATCTAATTCAGTTTAAATATAATGGGCAAAATAAAATATGAATTCACTGGTTTTCCACTCATCTTACCGGGAATCCAGTTGGGCATTGTTCTCACTAATCGTTTCGCTTCCATATCGCACTCCGGGCAATCTGTAACTCCTTTCTTTATTTTAATGTCTGAAATAACTCCTTTATCAGAAACTACAAATTGCAGGTAAACTTTCCCGGATATTCCCATTTGCTTCGCAACCGGCGGATAATTTAGGTGAGTGTCCAGGTAATTTTTTAACGCGGACATTCCTCCCGGAAATTCAGCGGGCTCATCAACCACTTTGTAAACCTCCGGGTTTTGTTCCGGAACTTCAACCACCTTTGGCACAATTTCAGAAGCGAATGGTCCTTCATCTGTATCTCTTGTTACGGCAACTTCTACATCGCCTGGTAAGGGATGAATGTTTGGAAAAACCTTTCTATAACCTTCCGGAAACCCTTTTGGACCTTTTAAACGGTAATTTTCTTCCAATTCGCCCAATTTATTCTTCAGAATTTGTTCCTGTGAATTTAATTGTACAATGAGTTTTTCATAAACAGTTATCAAGGAATCTACCCGGGGTAAAAAGGCCTTTAATTGCTCATTGTATATTTCCAACTCTTCTTGTTTTTCTCTATTCGATTTTGTGTGAAGCTCATATTCATTCAATTTCCCGCTCAGCATACTATTCTGTTCCTTTATTTTGAACATATCCAGGTAAAGCCGGCTGGAAACTTTTTCAAATTTCACATCTGTTCGAATGATTTCCCTGATTGGTACAAATGACCGCCTGTAATCCGGAAGGCCCTTTACACCGGAATCTGCCGGGATCAGTGTATTTGGATTAATTCCCAACTGTTCCAGTTGACGGGTTAATTCATAAATTTTCAAATACGGATTTCGCGCAAAACTTTCTTTGTCTGATAATAAGACAATCTTGCTGTTTGCAATCAGTTTTAGCGAATCAAATTCAAACCTCCTTTTCAGGAAAACAGCCAGAGTAGAATCCTGTTTTTGTTCTTCCAAAGCAAAATCCGCCCGAAGCTTTTTATTCATTTTTTTCGCGGACTGTCCGAATGTGCCGAAACTGAAAAACAGCAGAAAGATGATTGAAATGGTTTTCATTGTATTTAATTACGAATGCCAAAGTACGAAATTCGAATCGTTCGATCCATTTATTTTGAATCATTGGTTTGTATAAACATGTAGGGGCGCGATTAATCGCGCCCCTACATATTATCAATTAATTTTTTATCAATTATTCGACTGATCCAATCGTTTCACCATTGTGAGGATCGTAGCAATCCCTACCAAAGGTTCGTCGGTATCATCGAGCATTTCAACCAGCCATTTTACAACGCCTCGTTGGATCAATGTCTTCGGATCTTCGTCATTCGGCGTTACATCTGTACTGATCTTCTCTTTACAGGTAAAACGAATGTGGATTTTAGCCCCGGAATAAACGGGTTTTGTAAAGCGCAATTCATCAATCCCGTAATTCAGCAAAACCGGGTTGATTTCGTAGCTGTCTACAAATAATCCTGCGGAAATACTCATGATCAAATATCCGTGTGCAACCTGTTCGTCGAACATCGTTCCGGCAAAATTGGTTTCCCGCTTGTGTGCGTAGAAATTATCTCCGCTTAATGCAGCAAATGCATCAATGTCTTCTGGGGTGATCAAACGGCTGTCGGTGATCAATTGATCTCCCACTTCCAATTCCTCGTAGTGCTTTTTGAAAGGGTGAATGGCAGAAATCTTCCCTTTAGCACCTTGCTGGTATTGCTGTGTGATTTCAGTTATGGTTGTTGGATGTCCCTGGATAGCTGTGCGCTGCAAATAATGCATAATTCCGCGTTTTCCGCCCATTTCTTCTCCACCACCTGCTCTACCCGGTCCACCGTGTGTCAACAATGGCATTGGGGAACCGTGACCTGTACTTTCTTTCGCGCAATCCTTATTCAGGACCAAAATTCGTCCGTTCACGGAAGCTGCTTCTACCACAAACTCACGTGCTTCTTTATCGTCGGCAGTAACTATCGTTGTTACCAATGAACCTTTCCCGAGCTTCGTCAATTCAATGGCTTCGTCCAAATCTTTGTAAGGCATGATCGTTGAAACAGGCCCGAAAGCTTCTACGTTGTGTACATCCTGCTTATCGAACGGGGCATCATTGAGGAATAAGATCGGGGAAAAGAATGCCCCTTTGTCTTTATCTGCACCAACTACATCAAACTGGTCCAGATCACCATAAATGATTTGTTGTGATTTTGCGAGCAATTCTACATTCTCACGAACGCGGTCAACTTGTGTTCTGTTGATCAAAGCCCCCATGCGCACACCTTCTACTTTCGGGTCACCGATCGTGGTGGATGCCAGGCGGGAAGCAACTCCCTTTTGTACCTCTTCAATGAAATTATCCGGAACCAAAATTCGGCGTACTGCCGTACATTTCTGTCCCGCTTTGATGGTGATTTCTTTCGTAACCTCTTTTACGAAGATGTCAAACTCTTCTGTTCCCGGAGCAGCTTTTTGTCCCAGGACCATTGCATTCAATGAATCTGCTTCCAAATTAAACGGCACCGATTCTTCGATCAAACGCGGATGAGCTTTCAATTTTCTTCCGGTAAATGCACTTCCGGTGAAACTTACCACATCCTGACTTGTTACGTGATCAATAATTCCACGTCCAAATCCGGAAACCAACTGCAAGGCCCCTTCCGGTAAAATCTTCGATTCAATGATATCTTTCACCATGACTTCTGTCAGGAAGCTCGTAAACTCAGATGGTTTTACCACAGCCGGAACACCTGCCATCAAATTCACCGCAATTTTCTCAAGCATTCCCCAGATCGGGAAGTTGAATGCATTGATATGAATAGCAACACCTTGTTTGGGAACCATGATGTGATGCCCGATGAAAGATCCGTTTTTTGATAATGGTGCAGCATTTCCGTCTACGTAATAAGGCAAATCGGGGAACTGTCTTCTCAAAGACGCATTCGCAAATAAATTTCCGATTCCGCCTTCAATATCGATCCAGGAATCCACTTTCGTTGCACCTGTCCAGCCGGAAACTTCGTAATAAGTCTTTTTACGGTCCATCAGGTAGAACGCCAAAGCTTTCAACATCCGTCCGCGTTCCTGGAAAGTCATTTTGCGTAAAGCTTTCCCTCCGTGAGTTCTTCCGTAATTCAATACTGCTTCGTAGTCCAATCCGGCGCTGGAAACAGCACCGATCTGATCACCGGTAATGGCATTGTAAATTTTCTGTTCTTCACCTTCACCAGCCACCCATTGGCCGCATATATAATTCTTTACTTGTATCATCTGTATTTTCGCTGAAAATTTCCCCTCAAATATAATGAAAGTTCAAGGAGTTCAAATGTTCAATTCTAACTGAATTGACCCGAATAACAACTTCGGTGCAGCTTTTTCTTTCTGAATTGAACCGAAGCGAAGGTTATCTGTACGGGAGCAAGAACTTAGGAATATTCATTTTGTGTTAATGCAGATTTGATTTTATCGTAACATTCCACAAAATCAATCATTTCTTTCGGTTTAATTGATAATTCAGGTACTTAAAACGCATTTTGGAACATTTTGATAAAAAAGGCAACTCATTTCACTAAAAGGTTTGGAACTAATTAAAACCTTTTTAGTATGTTTGAGGCTTAAACAAGTAAAAAGTTTCAATAAAGACTAAATTATGAGCAAGACAAAAACAGGAGGAGGTTTTTCATCATTAGTTGCCTCATTATCTATTGCAATTGCATTAGGAATCGGATTTCTAATTTATTATTTCATTTTGGGAGATCCATCAAACTTCGTTAACGGAGATCCAAACGAGCATCCAATTGACGGAAATACGCTTGGTACAGTATATAAAGGAGGTATCATCGTACCTTTCTTGATGGCAGTTAACCTTGTTGTATTAATTTTCTCTGTTGAGCGTTTCATCAGTATCTCTAAGACAAAAGGTCGTGGAAACATCAACAATTTCGTTGAAAACATTAAATCTTTGATGGATTCAAACGATATCCAGGGTGCTTTGGAAGAGTGTGATAAACAAAAAGGATCTTTAGCTAACGTAATACGTGCAGGATTAGAGAAGTATGAGTCCATTCAAAAAGACCCTACTTTGGACAAAGAGCAAAAATCAGAAATCTTGAAAAATGAGATTGACGAAGCAATTGCTTTAGAGCTTCCAATGATGTCTAAGAACTTGGTTATTATCTCTACTTGTGTATCTATTGGTACTTTGATCGGTTTGATCGGAACAGTATTGGGGATGATCAAATCCTTCCAGGCGATGGGTGCTGGTACTCCGGATACAGCAAAACTTTCTGTAGGTATCTCTGAGGCCTTGATCAACACGTTCTTAGGAATCTTCGCTTCTACATTGGCAACAGTTATGTACAACTTCTTTAACACGAAGATTGATCAAATGACACATGCAATGGATGAGGCAGGATTTGCTATCATTCAGAACTTCAACGCAAATAACTAATATCCGTCTAAACGGTATAAATACTAAAAGGAATGGCAGAAATTAGCAAGCCCAAAGGATCACCAAGCATCGACATGACGCCGATGGTAGATTTGGCGTTCCTATTGGTTACATTCTTCATGCTTGCTGCCAATTTCCGTACGGATGAACCTGTTGACATTTCTATTCCCTCATCTATTGGGGACAAAGAAATCCCACCAAAAACAGCAGTTTTGGTGAGTGTTGACAAGGGCGGTCGTATTTACTTCGACGTGAAAGGCGGTGAAGAAGTGCGCACCAAAATCCTTGCAGATATGGCGGGCAAGTACAAGATAAAGTTAAGCAAAGAAGATTACACAACTTTCTCATACATGTCGGGAAGTTTTGGGTGTTCGATGCGTGAACTTCAGCAATACCTTTCTTTGGATGGTGAAGGAAGAAAAAAATACCGCAGAGAAGACCCTGCGTTTGCTGGAATACCTTCAGATAGTACACATAATGAGTTAAAGGATTGGATCTATTTTTCCAAGAACCGCATGCTTGATTATGGTAAAGATCAATACGAGAAAGAAAGCGGAAACAAAGGTTCAAACGGCGAACCATTGAAGGCAGATGATTTCAAACCGAAATTCATCCTGAAAGCTGATATGGAAGCAGAATATGTTCGTACCAAACAAGCAATTGAAACGTTCCGCGACCTGGATATTAACAACTTGAACTTTGTGACTTCACAAGAATCAAAACCAGTTCAATAAATAACAAGAAAAGATGGCAGAATTAGCACAAGACGACGGCGGAGGCGGAAAGAAAGGCGGTAAAAAACGCCCTAAGAAAGGCTCGGCACGTATCGATATGACGCCGATGGTGGATTTAGGTTTCCTTCTATTGACTTTCTTCGTTATGACTTCCACCTTTGCAAAACCAAAGGTGATGAGTTTGGCTTATCCCGCGAAAGAACCGGATGAAACTGTCGAAAATCCACCTATAAGCAATGCAATTACCTTCATTGTTTCGGATGATCGTTTGTTCTACTACGAGGGAGAGTTTCACTTGGCAGGAAATGCAGACGGAGCCCCAGCAACTCAATTGACTGAAACCAATTTCGGTCCGGAGGGTATTCGTAAATTACTTGCGGATAAGAACAAATATGTTCTGAACAAGAAGGTCGAACTGGATGCTAAGTTTCAACGTAAGGAAATCGAAGATTCAATTCGTGAAAAAGAGTTTCAAGCGGTTAAGGGAAGTCCTAAAGCACTGAAAGTTTTGGTTAAAACGGATATGAAGGCCAGAACCAGAAACTTTATTGACGTCATTGATGAGTTGTACATTGCATCCATCGGGGTAATTGCTCCGGTAGATATTATGAACAGCGAGCAGGCATTGTTAGATGAAGCATTAAAAAAATAGATATGTTAATAACAATTGTAATCCTATTAGTAGCAGGTATTTCGTTATACGAATACTTCAGCTCTAAAACCTGGCAGCAGGTTACGTCTACGGAGCGTAATGATGTTGTATTTGAAGACCGCAACCACGAATATGGTGCGTATCAAATCCGAACGAATTACAGCCGTAACTTAATTCTTGTAATGGCCGGTGTAATCCTGTTCATTGGAACAACTTTCGGGATTTATAAGTTGATTATGAATCTTCCGGAAGAGAAACCTCAGGAAGTTCCTTTGGATTTAACAGCTTTTGCGATGGATGCTCCTTTGGATGAAGAAATCATCGAGCCTCTTGAGCCGGAAATTCCACCGATGGAACAAACTGTTCAGTTCTTGCCTCCTGTGGTAACAGATGACGAAGTAAATGATCCTACACCAACTCAAGATGAATTGGAAGATACGAAAGCATCTACAGTTACTAACGAGAACGAAAGCGATGCATTTGCGAAAGTAGATCCCACTCCTCCAAAACCGAAGGAAGAGCCAATTAAGAAAGAAGAGCCGGTTATCTACGAAATCGTGGATGAGAATGCTGAACCACCAGGTGGAATGGCAGCTCTGAAAAAGTATTTGGCGGAGAATATCATTTATCCTCAAACTGCGGTTGAAATGGGATTGGAAGGTAAATGTTACTTACAATTCGTAGTGAGTGAAAATGGTTACATCTCTAACGTAAAAGTGAAGAAAGGTGTAACAGATTGTCCGGAGTGTGACAAAGAAGCAATCCGCGTTTTGAAAGGAATGCCGAAATGGACACCAGGGAAAATCAATGGTAAGGCTGTAAACAGTACCTTCTCATTACCGGTTTCATTTAAATTAAGTTAATTTTAGTATTAATACTAATCCCCGGTACGCTTAGCGCATCGGGGATTTTTTCATTTAATATGTTCAAGAACGCATCAATTTATATAGCCGGATTTATGGTTGCCATCTTTCTGGTAATGGGTTTCTATTTCATGTTCACAGATGTCATGATCGACAAGCTGAACGGGACCAAACGCTACTTATTTATCGGTATCCTTTTCCTTTACGGAATCTTCAGGGGCTATCGTGTATATAGCCAATTCAAACAAACCAGAGAAAAATAAATCATGAAAAAACTTGTTTTTATCTCTCTAAGCATCCTGGTCTTTTTGGGAATCCAGGTTTCCTGCAATACCAATGAAACAAAGGATGACACCACCAGACGCGGTACAAAAACCATGTATGCGGATGAGTCCTTTCAACCTTTCATTAAAACAGCGTCGGAAGTCTTTATGGGAACTTACCCGGATGCTGACCTGAAGATGATCTATACCAGTGAAACTGAAGCCATGAAAGGGTTGTCTGAAGGAACTGCAAGAACTATTTTCACAGGAAGAGATTATACCAAAGAAGAAAAGAAATATTTGAGGTCGCGAAATATTACTGTTACCTCCGACATCATAGCACACGATGCAATTGCATTCATCGTCAACCTGAACAATTCAGACACGATGCTTACCCAGGAACAGATCCGTGATTTGCTGACAGGAAAAAGCACTACCTGGCCAGGTTCTCAAAAACCCATAGAAATTGTATTTGACCGGGTGCAGTCTGCTAATTTCAATTACTTACTGAACTGGGTTGGAAAAGACTTTGGAAAACAGGTTCACGCAGCCAAGAACACCGAAGACTTAATCAAGTACATCCAGGCAAATCCAAACACGCTGGGAATAATCAGTTACAATCACATCAGTGATCTGGATGATCCGGACGTAAAAATACGACTGAAGAAATTCCATGTTGCAGGCATTAAGGGAAATGACAAATACTATTGGAGACCATCCAAAGCAAATATTACGGAGAAAAAATACCCTTTTTGGCGATCAATCTGGGCTATCAACTCCGGTGCACCCGATGGATTAAATACCGGATTTGTGAATTTCCTCAATAGCAGACAAGGACAATTACTCCTGGAAAAATGCGAATTGGGTCCCGGAAAAGGAACACCACGAGAAATCAATTTCATTACAGAGTAGAAATCCCCATCGCTATCGGGAACAAAAATTCCACCGTTCAAGTTGAATGTCATTCATTCTGAATGTTTTGAACCGTTTAAACCCTTTGAACTCCAGCAAGATCATTTTACTCAATCGGTGCTACATCCAAGTCGATTAATATGAAATAATCGTTAAGAAAGGATTTCATTTGAACAGTTTATACTAATTTGGCAAAGGAATTGTATAGAGACCAATACGTTGAAAAGACAAAAAACATGAACAAGTTAAAATTATTCGTTTTTGCATTGATTTTAGGAACAGCCGCACAGGCTCAGACATTGCAGGACGCAAACAAGAAAACGGAAAATGAGCGTTACGACTTAGCTCGTAAGGAGTATCAAAAGTTAGTTCAGGCTGACCCAACAAGTGTGGAGAATGCATTCTTCTTCGGGAATTTCTATGCCCTGATCGGCGAAAAGGATTCTGCGATCACTTTGTGGAGAAAAGCAGGAACAATTAATATAGAAGACAAACTAGGAATGGTTTCTGCTGCAAAAGCGTTGTACTTCTCCGGAGACACCACAACAGCCGGTCAACAGTTTTGTGAGATCATCAAGAAGACAAAGCGTAAAAACCCGGTAGTTCTTCACCGAATTGCTGAAACATATGCAACAGGACCATTGAAAAATCTGAAACTGGCAGAAACGTATTTACGTGATGTGGTTCGTTTGGACCCTAAAAACTTAGATGCATTTGTATTATTGGGTGATGTGTTGTTGGCTCAAAGCCGTTCAAATGCTTCAGCAGCAACAGAACAATACAACTTGGCTTTGGCCATTGACCCGAACGCTGCAAAGGTAATTGTACGTAAAGCAAAGATTTATCAGGGTGTAGAAAACTACAAGCTGGCAAACGATGAATATAAAAAAGCTCAGGCTGCAGATCCAACTTATGCTCCGGCATACCGTGAAAATGCAGAGTTGAACATTCTTTTCGACCAATACAAGGCTGCAATTGAAATGTGGGAAAAATACCTGGCATTGAATGACACAGACGAAGCTCGTTACCGTTACGCAACTTCTTTATTCGGAGGGAAACAATATTGTAATGCACTTCCTCAACTTGAAAATCTTGAAAAGAACGGTTTTACAAATATGTATACGAAACGTATGCTTTTCTATTCCTTGTACGAGTGTAATGAAACAGGAGACAGTTTGAAGTATGTACGTGCATTGAACGAAAGCGAAAACTTCCTGAAAATAGTTCCTAAAGACAAGATGATTTCCAGTGATTACAAATACCGCGGGTTGATCTACGGTAAATTGAAACTGGAAGACAAATCCATTGAGCAATATTACATAGCTGCTTCAATGGACACTTCAAAGGCTGCTGATTACTTTTCAGACATTGCAAAGTTGTATACCGAAAAGAAAAACTACCCGAAATTGATCGAAGTATACACGAAAATGATGAACCAGTATCCGGCTAAAATGAGCGCTACGGATTACTATAATCTGGGACGTGCTTATTACTTCGGACCGAAAGATTACAAAATGGCTGATTCTATTTTCGGACGCTTGGTAGTAGTGAACCCTGCTTTCGCAGGAGGGCATTTCTGGCAGGCAAGATCACGTGTTCAGTTGGATTTGAACCCTAAAGCAAAAATGTACCTTGCCCAGCCGCAATACGAAAGCTTCTTGGCTGCATTGACTCCGGAAGACATCACTGGAGGTTCATACAAAGCCTACATCATCGAAGCTTCCAAATACTTAGGGGATTACTATGTAAACTCGCCGATGAAAGACAAAGCGAAAGCTGACACTATGTGGAACAAAGTATTGGAATTAGATCCAAACGATGCACAGGCAAAAGCTTACTTTAAGAAATAAGATTTAAAACAATCATTCATGAATCCCTTCCCGGTCAAACCAGGAAGGGATTTTTTGTTTCATGCAATAAAACCGAATTTGGGTTTGTCCTCCCCCTTAGCACCTGAGCTGAAGCTTCAGCGTAAGCGTTAGTCCCTCTCCAAAGGGAGATTGACTAGTAAACAGCACAACCTCACTTCTTAGATGAATCTTACTTTTTGGCATTGCCCCAAAAAGTAAGCAAAAAGGTCTAGGCCTGTACTAAAGAATCTGCAAACTACGGGTCTTTTCACGAAAGCATTCGAAACTTGTCCGCCCGCTTAGGCGGACCGGACTTCAAACAAGGAATGCTTTTTTTCGCTC
This sequence comes from uncultured Flavobacteriales bacterium, assembly GCA_946479285.1. The sequence continues at coordinate 68,006 of CAMLFH010000013.1, forward strand.
CATTCCCTTGTTTGCTACAATTCTTCGCGTAAGGGCCCTTTTTCAGATCCTCGTTCAATTGCGAAAAGCAATTGTGCCTTATAATAGGAAATCGCCCTCCAAAGGGGAAACCAAACATTCACCCCTAAAGCATGATTTCTTCTTCGAGACTTAAAATAGCTGAAAACAATCTCTTTTTGGAGGATTTGAAAACTCCCCCTTTTGGAGGAGATAAAGGGGGAAGGAAGCGCGAAGATCAATTAAAAGTGTTCGGAGCCAAGTGCTTTCTCTATAAATGTTCCTAAATGTTCTGGTTAAATCAATAGAGCACCTGACGGAATAGAACACAAAAAAAGCCCGAACGTATTGTCCGGGCCTAAATCTGTTAAAGTAGCATTACTTTTTCCCTAAAGTCATTGCTTCATTCCATCTTAAAGGAATCGTTGCTTTCTCGATTTTAGTCTCAGTGCTTTCCTGGAATACTCCGTTAAAGATCAACCACATTTCCACCATTTGCATATCGTTTTTGGAACCACCTTCCATTTTGCTCCAGGAAGCAGAAATTGATTCGGTTTTACCTTTTTCGATTGCTACCACATCTGCTTTCGCTTTTGCAGTTGCATAAACAGCTCCGTCTGGCATTCTCATGGAAATCTTTGCAGGTGAAGCAAAACCAATTCCTTCTCCGTTGTAAGTCACATTAAATTTCACATCTGTCCTTGCGGAAGTTTTAGATGAATTCACCAAAGTCACTTTGAAGTTTCCGGCAACAAACTCGTTGGATGCAATCGGTAATTTGAATTCCGGAGATTTCGCAGCTTCTTTCAAAGTTAATTTATGGAATCCGTCACAAACAAAACTGAATGCACGTGCGTCATTTAATTTATCTCCCGTTGCTTTCAGTACACGTTTCTTACTATCATATGGAGCAATCAACAATTTATCTTCTTTGAAACTTAGCGGCTTTCCTGCCATTTCAAACTTTCCTTCCTCCGGAACATACATGATCCAGTCATTAGTTTTATTGGTGATCGTCATTCTGAATTTTACTTCCTTCGGAAGCGCAACTACATTATCAATTTCTACTTTGTAGTTATCCGTTTCAAAGGTTGTATCGTTGTAATACACCTTTTCATACTGACCAAAAACAGTTCCCGAAAGAGCCATTGCTCCAATAAAACCGGCCATCATTAATACTTTCATAGGTTTAATTTTTTAATTTTTTCCCAAACTTACCAAATTCGTGCCAATGAACTTTACATCAAGTTGAAATCGTTCAAAAAGTTCAAGACAGGATTTTAATCAACTGCGACAGATTATATGGAATTAACCGCCAACCAGTTGACAATCATTTCCTGAATCCAAAAATGCTACCGTTAAATAGGGCATTTCGACAGATAAAATTGTTTTAAAAAAAGGTATTCGATAAGTTATTAGATTAGAATAGAGTAAAGCCAAAAAGGCCTATTGGATTTACGTTTAGCTAGATAATAAACTTAAAAAAACCAAATCATGGTACTTACACTTTCAATCATGGCAATCATCGTAGCATTCTCGCTCTATGATTATTTCTCTTCCAGATCCTGGCAGATGATCACTTCAAGGGAACGCAACGAAACCGTATTCGAAAATCGAAATAAGGAATATGGCGCATACAAAATCCGAAAAGATTACGACAAAAGAATCCTATTGGTATTCTTTAGTGTAACCTTAGGAATCGGAGCATTGTGGGGAGCATCCAACCTGTTCAGACCGCTGGAACAGAAAAAAGATGTCCCTCTTTCAGGGGATAACATTGCAGTACTTTTCAATAAACCGGAGGAAATTCCGGATATTCCAAAACCTGAAATTGAAAAACCTGCTGCTGCTGTATCAAAAGCTGACATAGCGAAGTTCATAGCTCCTACACCTTCGGATGACCCTCAAGACAATAAGATCACTCCTCCCGATCCCAATAAAGAAATTGGTGTAAAAGATCAGAAAGGCGATCCAAATGTTGATCCTTTTGATCCGACAAAAATTACAGACACAAAAGGAAATGGTGGAACTGGAATCCTTGAAAAGAAAAAAGATGACAAACCCGTAGATGTTGTTGACGAACCGGCACAATTTCCGGGAGGAATGGATGCATTGCGTGAGTTTATTCGTGAAAACATCGATTTGAGCACTATCGATGGAAGCGCAAAGGTTTCTTTGAAATTCATAGTAGATACGGACGGAACTATTTCTTCAGTAATCGTAACGAAAACAAGTGATGATTGCGGATCCTGTGAAAAAGCGGCAATCAAAGTGGTGAAATCCATGCCGAACTGGAAACCCGGAAAAGTAAATGGTGAAGCAGTAAAGAGTTATTACAGGCTTCCTATCAACATTCAATAGATTCAAGATTTCTTTTTCATAATCCGGAAAGGTGGGTATGCTTCGGCTGCCCGCCTTTTTTGGTTCAAAGGGTTCAAACCGAAAGCAGACTTTCAGTCGCTTTGGTTTAAAAGGTGTTTAAGAAAATCTATATGGAACTATTGATCCTGATCGCTATCGGGAATTGAACTATTGAACTTGCTTAATTCTAAAATTTTAGGAAGTTTTGTTCAATAAAAATTGCATAAAAAAATAAAAGACGTACCTTTGCGCCAAATTAAGGAATACACTTAAAAGGCAACAAAATGTCCAAAATTCAAGGAAAAATATCACAGGTTATCGGACCGGTTGTCGATGTAACATTCGACAAAGGCATGTCACTTCCAAACATCTATGACGCATTAGAAGTGTTCAAAGTAGATGGAACTAAGGTAGTACTAGAGGTACAATCACACGTTGGAGAAAATTCAGTGCGTACAATCTCTATGGACTCAACTGATGGATTCCGTCGTGGAATGGAAGTTACTTCAACTGGAAGCGCTATTAAAATGCCTACAGGAGATCAGATCAAGGGTCGTTTATTCAACGTAGTTGGTGAGGCAATTGACGGACTCCAGGCTGTAGATAATGCAAATGGTTTACCAATTCACCGTGAAGCTCCGAGATTTGAGGATTTATCCACTGCAACAGAAGTATTATTCACAGGTATCAAAGTAATCGATTTGATCGAGCCTTACGCAAAAGGAGGTAAAATTGGTCTTTTCGGTGGTGCCGGTGTAGGTAAAACAGTATTGATCCAGGAATTGATTAACAACATCGCTAAAGGACACGGAGGTTTATCCGTATTCGCTGGTGTAGGTGAGCGTACCCGTGAGGGGAATGACTTGCTTCGTGAGATGTTGGAATCAGGAATTATTAAATATGGTGAGGCTTTCCTTCATTCTATGGAAGAAGGTGGATGGGACTTGTCAAAAGTTGATTTGAACGAAATGAAAGAGTCTAAAGCTACTTTCGTATTCGGTCAGATGAATGAGCCTCCAGGAGCTCGTGCACGTGTTGCTCTTTCCGGATTGACAATGGCAGAATATTACCGTGACGGTGATGGAGAAGGTCAAGGAAAGGATATCTTATTCTTCGTTGATAACATCTTCCGATTCACTCAGGCTGGTTCTGAGGTATCTGCACTACTTGGACGTATGCCTTCAGCAGTAGGTTACCAACCAACGTTGGCTACTGAGATGGGTGCTATGCAAGAGCGTATTACTTCCACAAAAAGAGGATCCATTACATCTGTACAAGCGGTTTACGTACCTGCGGATGACTTAACGGATCCGGCTCCGGCAAATACATTTGCCCACCTGGATGCAACAACAGTATTGTCCCGTAAAATTTCCGAGTTAGGTATCTATCCTGCTGTAGATCCATTGGATTCTACATCTCGTATCCTTACTCCTACCATTTTAGGTGAAGAGCATTACAACTGTGCTTCCCGTGTAAAAATCACTTTACAGCGTTACAAAGAATTGCAGGATATCATTGCGATCCTTGGTATGGATGAGTTATCCGAAGAAGACAAAATGATCGTTCACCGCGCTCGTCGTGTTCAGCGTTTCTTATCTCAACCGTTCCATGTTGCTGAGCAGTTTACAGGAATCCCGGGATGTTTGGTAGATATCCAGGAAACAATTAAAGGATTCAACATGATCCTGGATGGTGAAATGGATAAATATCCTGAAGCAGCATTCAACCTGAAAGGAAGCATCGAAGATGTGAAAACTGCAGGTGAAAAAATGTTGGCTGAAGCTTAAAATAAAAGACATTAGACGAAAGACATAGGACAAAAGACTTGACACAGGTCTTTTGTCTTTAGTCTTCGGTCTTTAATCCAATAAGTATGCAATTAGAAATTATCACTCCGGAAACCCTGGTATTCAAAGGCGAAGCAACTGCGGTTCAGTTCCCGGGATTGGATGGATCTTTCCAGGTATTGAACAATCACGCACCTATTATCTCCGGATTAAGTGCAGGATCAATCAAGGTGGATTTGGTAGAAGCTTTTAAAGTGACTCCAAAAACAAATCCGAACATTACTGCTGAAAACAATGGAAAAACAATCCATGTTGCGATCAAAGGTGGTGTTGTGGAAATGCAAAACAATAAAATTATCGTATTAGCTGAATAATACGTAGTTATAAACAGATAAAGGGGGGACTCGCCGTGGCGGGTCCTTTTTTTGTTAAGGTCTGTTATAAAACAGTATTTTTGCACTAGTACATAAGATTCTTTAATTATTTTCGTTCTGTAATCATGAATCTACAGGATCAAATAGATTTAACTAACGTTCCGACCCATATTGCCATCATTATGGATGGAAATGGGCGCTGGGCTAAAAAACAAGGACAAGAGCGCCTCTACGGTCACTCCTTCGGAGTTGACTCAGTTCGTGCTACCCTGACAGCATGCAAGAATATTGGTGTAAAATATGCTACCATGTACGCTTTCTCGACCGAAAACTGGAACCGTCCGCAGGACGAAGTTGAAGGACTGATGAGCTTACTGGTTTATACCATTGCAAATGAAGTTGCTGAGTTGAATGCTCAAAACGTACGTTTGTTAAGTATAGGAGATACGGAAGGTTTGCCGGAAGATTGCCAGAATGAATTGTACAATGCCGTTGATTCTACCAAAAACAATACGGGAGTTCACCTGGTGATCGCACTAAACTACAGTTCCCGAAGTGAAATTGCTGAAACAGTGAAAAGTCTTGCTATCCAGGTCAAGGATGGAAAACTGGAAGCTTCGGACATTACACCGGAATTGATCTCGGCATCTTTATCAACCAAACACATTCCTGATCCCGAATTACTCATCCGCACAAGCGGTGAGCATCGCCTGAGTAACTTCCTGCTCTGGCAGGCAGCTTACAGCGAATTTTACTTCACCCCCGTTTTGTGGCCCGATTTCCGTGAGGATGATCTGTACAAAGCAGTTCTTGATTATCAATCAAGAGAGAGACGCTTCGGAATGGTTTCCGAGCAATTATAATTTATTCTATGAAAAAATTCCTATCGATTTTATTTCTTACGTGCGCTTCTCTGTCTTTTGGACAAGTCGGTACACCTGATACCACTGCCGTAACGCAACCTAAAACTGATAGTGATAGTATCAAACCCAATTCCCCGACAACTCTCGGAGGAGGAATGAATTTTAACTACGGCAAAGCCGAAAAATATATCTTAGGCCCCATCCGCATTGAAGGTGCTGATAATTTTGATCCGCAGGCTATTAAACTGATTGCAGGATTAAAGCAGGGAGAGCAAATTACCATTCCTTCCGACAAAATCAGTAATGCGATCAAAAACCTGTGGAATGAAGGTTTATTCTCACAAATCGGAATAGAAGCAGAAAAAGAGGTTGCAGGGGTTATTTACTTAGTGATTAAGCTTACTCCCCGACCAAAACTTTCCCGATTCCGCTTTACAGGTGTTTCAAAACGCGAAGTAGATAAGATCCGCGAAGAAGTGGATTTATCTTCGGGGCAAACAATTACAGAGAACTTAGTATTCAAAACAAAAAATAAGATCAAGAGTTACTTTCTTGAAAAAGGATTTAACAATGTGGAGGTCAATGTCACACAAATTCAGGATACCCTGATCAATAACTCCGAGATTTTCTTAATCAATATTGAGAAAGGAAAGAAAGTAAAGATCAAGCACATCATTTTTGACGGAAACACGACTGTGAAACCCTGGAAACTGCGCAAAGCAATGAAAGATACAAAGCGCAGATCTATCATGCGGATTATCAAGCGTTCGAAATTCAATGCTACTGCTTATGCCAGAGATAAAGAAGCCGTACTGGATAAATTCAGAGGTGAAGGTCTGAGAGATGTCCATTTTGTAACCGACTCGGTTTATAAAATAAACAGCAGAAATATTGGGATTTACTTAAAAGTGGACGAAGGTGAGAAATACTACTTTGGAGATATTACCTGGATAGGAAACACGAAATTCAGTTCCGGAGTTCTGGATACGATACTTGGGATCAAAAACGGGGACGTTTATGACAAACCGCTATTGGATCAGCGTTTACACCAAAGTCCGGACGGAAGAGACATTACTTCGCTTTACATGGACAGAGGATATTTGTTCTTCCACCTGGAACCGGTTGAAACGGGAGTTACTGCCAACCACATCAACTATGAAATGCGCATCGTTGAAGGGAAGGAAGCCCGTGTTAAGAACATCATCATTAAAGGAAATTACAAAACAAACGAACATGTAATCCGCCGGGAGATCCGCACCAAGCCAGGTGATTTGTTCAGCAAGAACGATATCATTCGTACACAGCGCGAATTAGCTCAGCTGGGTTATTTCAACGAACAAGGTTTCCAGGTAAATCCAATTCCGAATCCGCAAGACGGAACGGTGGATATCGAATACATCGTAGAAGAAAAATCTGCAGATCAAATTGAGCTTTCCGGAGGTTATGGTGCAGGCCGCATCATCGGAACACTTGGATTGACATTCAGCAACTTCTCTGTTAAGAATATTTTCAAACCCAATTCATGGAGCCCGCTTCCAACCGGTGACGGACAAAGACTTTCTATTCGTGCACAAACGAACGGACGCATTTACCAGGGATATAACTTCTCCTTTACCGAACCGTGGTTGGGTGGAAAAAAACCAAACTCGTTTACATTCTACCTGAATCACACTTCATTCTCTTCGAGTTTGACATTGAAGAAGCGTGACCCAAGTTATTCCGGTGTTGGAATTACAGGTATGGGTGTTGGTTTGGGAAGACGTAAAAAATTCCCGGATGATTACTTTAGTGCATACTACGAATTGGCTTACCAATACTACGATGTACGTAATTATTCGTCTTTGTTCCCAAGTTTCAACGACGGTTATGCCAATGATATCAGTTTGAAATATGCCTTGCAGCGTAACTCCATCAACTCCCCTATTTACCCAACAGAAGGATCCAAAATCTCTTTCACGGCAAAAGGAACACTTCCTTATTCCTTATTGGGACCAAGCAAGGATTTCAGTACCATGTCGGCACAGGAGACTTTTAAATACCTGGAGTATTATAAATTAAAATTCACTTTTGAATACTATTTGCCGCTTTCCCCGGATAAAAAACTGGTTTTGATGCCGCGCATCGGATTCGGTTATATGGGAGCTTACAACGCAGCGAAAGGAATTACACCATTTGAGCGTTTTAACCTTGGAGGTAGCGGATTATCCGGTGTAAACCAGTTTGGAGGTCGTGAGATCATTGCATTGAGAGGATATGACGACAATGCGCTGTCTTCCAACGGGGGTGACCCGATTGTTGCGAAGTATACGCTTGAAATGCGCTACCCGATTTCACTAAACCCACAAGCTACATTCTTTGTACTGGCATTTGCCGAAGCTGGAAATACCTACACAAGCTTTAAAACCTTCAATCCGTTCAACGTGAAACGAAGTGTGGGTGCAGGTGTTCGTATCTTCTTACCAATGTTCGGTATGCTTGGACTGGATTATGGTTGGGGCTTCGACAAACTGGATAAACACTCTTCCGGGTACGGAGGATCTATTGATCAATCCATTGACTCAAAAGGTTTCTTCCCTAAATTCACGTTTACCATTGGTATGAACTTAGGTGAGTTGTAAGGAGGATTAAAATATTAAAAAGCCCCATAGCAATGATCACATCTGCTACGGGGCTTTTTTTGTGCAGGGAGGTTTCCAACCATTCGATTGTTAATGCGTCTTACCTTAAGTGTAACCAAATTACACATATATGCGCCAAAACTATTCAATGATCAAACCTGTTTTTTATATCACTATTTTACTGATGATGCTCTCATTATCTGTCATCGCACAACAAAATTTGGTTGTGAATGGCGATTTTGAGGAGTATTCGAGTTGTCCATTATCAGTAAGTTCTCCATTTCAAAACCCGAAAGAAATTGAAAAATGTGTTGGTTGGAAAGCTCCGACTTTTGGGACAAGTGATTATTTTAATAGCTGTACGTCTAATTCATTAATATCAATACCTTCCAATTTCGCAGGTGAACAACTTTCATATAATGGAAATGGTTATGTTGGACTAGGTATGACCTATACTGGCGGGACTGGCGATGATGGTTATTCTGGCATCATGTGGTGGGAATATATACAAGGAACGTTAGTTGCACCCTTGGAAGCCGGAAAAACCTATAAATTCTCTATGGAAATTTCATTATCAGAATATTCTGATTTAATGATAACTGAGATAGGAGTTTATTTTTCATCAATGCCTGTATCCAGCTCAAATACAGCATCATTGAGTGTCAGTCCACAATGTGTTTTTTTTGAACCGAATTACTTTCGAGATACGTTAAATTGGGTACACCTGGAAATGGATTTCATAGCAAATGGAGGTGAACAATACCTTACTATTGGTAATTTTAGGGATGATTTGACAACTGATACTTTAAGACGTTTCGATCTTTCGCCCGGGATAAATCCTTATTCAACATACTTCTATATTGACAATGTAATTTTAAACGATCCATCTTACGAACCTACCATTGGAAATGCATTTACACCAAACGGAGACGGAATAAATGACAAATGGTTATTCCCTTTGTCTGGGGAGCCTGGTCTAAAGAGGATTTTTATTTTAAATAGATGGGGAAATCTTATATACGAAGGAGATTTGAATGGGTTTAGTTGGGATGGAAAAACCAATGGTTCTGAGTGTTCCGAAGGCACCTACCTTTATAGAATAAGTGATAGCAATCTAGCAGGTTTTATTGAATTGATGAAATGATTTTACTGGCTTTCAGGTAATTAAACCAGAAAAAACGTAACTCTAATTGAATTTAATTGTTACATTGAATAATTGATAACTATTCACGAATCAAAAACTATTCATTACTACTTAGAATCCAACTATTCACACTCTTTTGTATCTTTGAGAAAGATACTTCGGAAAAGCAAGCCAGCGCTACATTCTGCCATGTCCTTTTGCGTGATAAAGGAAACTATTTACAAAAAACTTATCAATTGATAAAACCTGCTTTTTATATCACTATTCTACTGATGACACTCTCGTTATCTGTCATCGCGCAACAAAATTTGGTTGTCAATGGCGATTTTGAGGAGTATTCGAGTTGCCCGCAAACGGTTAGTTATCCAGCTCAAAGCGTTAAGGAAATTGAAAAATGTGTTGGTTGGAAAGCTCCGACTTTTGGGACAAGTGATTATTTTAATAGCTGTACGTCTAATTCATTAATATCAATACCTTCCAATTTCGCAGGTGAACAACTTTCATATAATGGAAATGGTTATGTTGGACTAGGTATGACCTATACTGGCGGGACTGGCGATGATGGTTATTCTGGCATCATGTGGTGGGAATATATACAAGGAACGTTAGTTGCACCCTTGGAAGCCGGAAAAACCTATAAATTCTCTATGGAGGTTTCATTAGGTGAATATTCTGATTTAATGATTACTGAGCTAGGAGCCTATTTTTCAAATTCACCAGTTTCCAGTCCAAATACGGCTTCACTAAATTTCAGCCCCCAGTGTGTGTTTTATGAACCAAATTATTTTCGTGATACTATAAACTGGATTTATCTGGAAATGAACTTCACCGCCAACGGCGGTGAGCAATATATTACGATAGGTAACTTTAGGAACGATCTGACCACAGATACTTTACGGCGTTATGATCTTTCGCCCGGGATAAATCCTTATTCAACATACTTCTATATTGACAACGTAATTTTAACCGATCCATCTTACGAACCTACCATTGGAAATGCATTTACACCAAATGGTGATGGAACCAACGATGTGTGGACTTTCCCATTTTCGGGGAAAACCGGGGAAAACGAGATTACTATTCTTAATCGTTGGGGTAATAAGGTCAAAGAAGGAGATTTGAAGGGATTTACTTGGGATGGGAAGACTATTAATGGTTCGGATTGCCCGGATGGCACCTATTTTTATAGAATAAAAGATACGAACATAGCAGGTTTTATTGAATTGGTGAGATAAACATCAATTACTTATGAAAAAACGAATATCATTATTGGGAATATTTATCTCAATAGGAATTCATGCGGATGCTCAACAGGCTCCAACCAACACTTTTCCTGCCGGTGCGGCGGCAAATGGTTCAAACAACGCCCAATTTTGGTCTCGCGCAGGGAATACTCCATTCGGAGGTCAAAATAACATCTTCGGAACTTTGTGGGATTCCCCGATTTACGTCCGAACCAATGGACTGGATCGAGCCACGTTCTTTTCAAATCAAGGTGGTATGGCTCCACCATGGGTAAACCCTTTACCCTTCGGTGGCGGAATGGCCATTAACCTGGATCCTTCAAATCCTATCCGAAACCCGCTTGCATTGCTGCATATTGGCGAGCATTTGCAGGGAAACCTGGCAACGGGAGGCGGTCCACAAGGTGGTTACCGTTCCTGGATGCAGGTAGGTACTTTTTATGGGCATCGTAGTGATCAGTTATACGTCGGAATGAAACTGGAAACTTCCATAACCGGGGATCGTGCTGATGCAATTATTAATTGGGGCGATAATACGAACTTATCAGGAAACCCAATCACAGACGGACCGGATTTTCTTCGGTTCATTTTTACTGCACCACGCGGACTTGCCGGTTATAATACGTATGCTGCCGGGAATGACGGATTGGAAGTTATGCGTTTTCAACACAATGGCTCGGTAGGAATCGGGAATTTCTACAATGATCCGTTGTTCCCATTTCGCAATCCTTCCAGGCGTTTGGAGATTCTTTCGGATAAAACAGCAGCCAACGCAAACGGCACACCCATTTTGCGGTTGACGCATACCCAACAGGATCCCGCTAACTCAGCTACTACCGGAAAGTTCATTGATTTTGAGCCCAGATCAAGCGGTGACCTGGCTATCCAGGCATTTAATAATACCTTAAGTACGACAGCGAATAGAGATTCCAAACAACGCTATGTGGGGATCAATACCTCAAATCCTGGAAATACGCTCGAAATAAACTCTCAATTCAGTACTCCGAATACGCCAAATGGTGTACAGGCTGCAACAGGCTGGGCAGGGTTGCGCTTTACTGACCTGAATTCAGGTTCAACTCCTCAAACAAATCCGGGAACTGGTATGTTAGCAGTAAATGCAAGTGGTGATGTGGTTTATGTTGAAGCACTAACAGGTGCAGTCGGTCCACAAGGTCCACAGGGACCGCAAGGTTTACCAGGTCCTGCAGGACCACAGGGAATTCAAGGAGTTGCTGGGCCACAAGGTTCTCAGGGACCGATAGGTTTAACGGGAGCAACCGGACCGCAAGGTCCAATAGGAGCAACTGGTCCACAAGGTCCAGCCGGATCATCAACTGGTGCACACAACGGAACATCCGTTTCTACAATTGATATTACCAAAGTTTCTTTGGGTCAAAATCTGAATCAGATAGGAAATCCAGGACAACTTTTAAGTACACGTGAAGTGCCAATGAACGACAACAATATTTTATTTACGAATCCTACAAGTTCAAATAACAATGCGAACCGTATTGGAATTGGCACATCTACGCCTACAGCTAAATTAGATATTACATTAAATGCGGGCGGTGTACCTATTGCTAACTCAACTTCTTTAAGTGTAACCAATAATCAAGCTTCAACGGGTACTTTTAGTGCCAGCTTTGGTCAGGTCATCAACGTCCTTGGCGCCAACTATTCAAATACTGGAAGCAGCTTGCTTGTATCCGCAGGAAGCGGATATACCACTGGTGTAAAGACAGTACTTGTCGGCACAAGTGCAACGAGTAACACCAATGCAGGATTTCACGCGACGTCGTCAGTGGCAAATGGCTTTGCTAACTTCGGCATGTATGGTGTTGCAAGACTATCAAGAAATAACACAGGTGGATATTTCGAAGGTAGTGCAGCGGGAAGTAGTATTTCAACAACTAACCGTGGTGTATGGGCACTTGCCTTTGGAGCAGGAAATAATACAAATACAGCAGTTTTTGCCAACACTCAAGGAACAGGTGGATTATATAACTATGGAGTAGAGAGCAGAGTCGCATGTACTACTGGTGTCAATTATGGTGTTTATTCACATGTTAACATGAGCAATAGTGTTAGTAGAGCGGGTTATTTCACTGGTCCCGTTCAAGTGACAGGAGCTCCACTTATTGGTTCAGATCAACAGTTTAAAACTAATGTAAGCTCATTAAAAGGAAGTTTGAGTAAGATCCAAACTTTGAAACCGGTCTCGTACTTTATGGATACGACAAACTTTGCTCAATTTAACTTTGATTCTAAAAAGCAGTTTGGATTTATTGCACAGGAAGTCGCAACAGTCTTTCCTAATTTGGTGTACGAAAGTTTACATCCCGCGCAGTATGATTCTTTAGGAGTTGAAATTTCTCCGGCAGTACCTTACAAGTCTCTTAACTACAATGCAATGATCCCTATAAATACAATGGCAATCATCGAACTGAACAAAAAGGTTGATGCAATCTCACTTTCTGACGAGTCTATCAAAACCAACGTGCAGGATTTGACAGGATCATTGGCTAAGGTTTTGGATATGCGCGGAGTTTCTTATGACTGGGATAATACGGTACATCCAGAATTGAATTTAGATAGTTTAAATCAGGTTGGATTTATCGCACAGGAGATTCAGCAAATTGATCCACGTTTGACATTTGTTGCGGATGATAATCTTTTGCACGTCAAGTATGAAAAGGTCGTGCCAATCATGGCCGAGGCGATCGAAGAACTAAATGAACAGGTATCGGGCAAAGATTCGATTATTAATGTATTGGTGACTGAGAATACTACTCAACAAAATACCATTGATGATCTGAACAATCGTTTGACGCAATTGGAAAACTGTTTATCAGGAATTCTTCCATATTTATGCCAGCTAAGCCAAAGCGCAATCCAGGCAAATACTCCTGCTGCACAGGAAGCAGTTCGAAGCAACCTGGACGTGACGCTGAGCAGCCGCAATACGATCATTTTGGACCAAAACGTTCCGAATCCGTTTGCTGAACAAACAGTCATCAACTTCTCTATTCCGGAGACGGTGAAAAAGGCACAGATCCATTTTTACGACGGGCAAGGAAAACTCATCCAGTCGGTGGATGTTGTTGATCGCGGATTGGGAAGTATCACGGTATTTGGTTCTGATTTGAGCACGGGTGTTTACACGTACACTTTGGTTGCAGATGGACAAGCCGTGGCAACTAAGAAAATGATGAAACAATAATTTAATTAAAAAAGAAGTGTTAGGATATCGTACGGTATTCTAACACTTTCACCCGGTTTTTGTTTTGGAAAACAATAAAAGTAGTATCTTCGTCGTTCTTTCAAATTTCGCCTATGAAAACACTTGTTTTATGCTTATTCATGGTCTTTGGCATGACCTTTGTCAGCTCTGCTCAAAAGTACGGCTATATTGACTCTGAATTCATTTTGGGGAAGATGCCGGAATACAAAGAGGCTAAGGAGCGTTTAGACAAATTGGCCGAACGTTGGACCAAAGAAATTGAAGAGCGTTATGAAATGATCAAAAAGAAAAAGGAGAACTTTCTAAGAGAAGAGAGTTTACTGCCCAGCGAAGAGAAAACAAAACGCCAGGAAGAAATTGAAACATTGGAATCAGAAGCCATGCAAATGCAGCAAACGCGCTTTGGAGTTGCGGGAGATTATTTCCAGAAAAGACAGGAATTAATCAAACCGATCCAGGACCGTGTTTACGAAGCCATGCAGACAGTTGCTTCAAAACGGAATTATAGTTTTATCTTTGACAAGTCAAATCAAAGTAACCTGGTTTACGCCGATAGCAAATTCGATATCAGCGACGAGGTCCTTCGAGAAATGGGTGTCAGCACTAAGTAAGCAATCCGCGACACGGATTCACAATTAAAAGCAGAGCTCTTAACTATCAGGGTGACGCAATAAAACCAAATAAACACAAAAACAAAAATGAAAAAAATCCTATTTGCCCTGGCACTTACTGTATGTGCAATCGCAACTACGCAAGCTCAATCAAAAATCGGGCACGTGAGATCTCAAGTATTGTTAGATACAATGCCGTCGCGTAAAGCTGCTATTAAAGAAATCAAAGAAATTGAGAACGCAGGCTTGAAAGAGTTGAAAGATGCAGACAGCGCTATACAGGTTGCTTATGTGAAGTATCAGAAAGAGATGGGTACTATGTCTGAAACTGTGAGACAATATGAAGAAAACCGTATTCGCCGCATGCAGGCAAACCTGGAAGAGCGTCAACAGCAAATTGATCAGCAATTGCAAATGATGACACAGGAAATGAATGTGGTGATCCTTAACCGTGTGAAAAAAGCGGTAGAGATTGTAGCGAACGCGAAGAAATACAATTACATCATCGATGAAAGCACCACGCTTTTCTCTGCTGGTGGTATTGACGTAACGAACGAGGTAATCGTGGAGTTATTGAAGCTGGAAGCTGCATCTAAAACGAAATAATATTCAATCAACTTTTAAAGGTGCCTTTCCCGAACCTTCGGGACTAAGGCACCTTTTTTTATTTAACCTATTTTAATTACCGTGGTAAATAATAACATCGTATATTTGTGCTATGAAACGCCAATCATTTGTAAAAGGTATGTTGGGATTTGCTGCATTGGGTGGATTGACTTCGGTTGCTTCGCTGGGAAAAATATTGAAAGAGGAAGATTATACGTATCCGGCATTGTTTATCGGTCACGGTTCTCCCATGAACGGAATTGAAGACACACATTTTTCCAGGCAGTGGAAGAACGAGGTGCAGCATTTGCCCGATCCGAAAATGGTTTTGGTGATCTCTGCTCACTGGCTCACGAAGGGAACTTTTGTTACGGCAATGGAACATCCGCAAACGATCCACGATTTTGGAGGTTTCCCGGATGAATTATTTGCGGTTCAATACCCGGCACCGGGAAGTCCGGAATGGGCACAACAAACCAAAGATTTGGTAAAAAGCACAGATGTTCATCTGGATCATGAGTGGGGACTCGATCACGGAACCTGGACCGTAGTGCGCCACATGTACCCGGAAGCAGAAATTCCGGTGTTACAACTTTCAATTGATTACAACAAACCGGCTGCTTATCACTATGCACTGGCGCAGGAGTTGAAAGAACTGCGCAAGAAAGGAGTTTTGATTATCGGAAGTGGAAACATGGTTCACAACCTGCGCATGGTGGCCTGGGATCAGTTAAAGACTTCCAATTACGGCTACGACTGGGCGATTGAAGCCAATGACACCTTCAATAAACTGATCCTCGACAGAGATCACCAGTCTTTAATCGACTATCAGAAACTTGGATCATTTGCACAGCTGGCGATCCCGACACCGGACCATTATTACCCGCTGATCTACAGTTTGGGGGTATCAGACACGAAAGATGAGATTACAATATTCAATAATGAATTAGTTGCAGGTTCCCTCAATATGACCTCTGTTCGATTTGGGTAAAACAGAAACGTTGTGTACTTTTGGCGCATGTCAGTGAAAGGTCCAATTGGTGTATTTGATTCGGGATACGGTGGTTTAACCGTCCTGAAAGAAATCAGAGAAAAGCTGCCCGAATATGATTTCCTGTATTTGGGAGATAATGCCCGGGCACCCTACGGTTCCAGGAGTTTCGACGTTATTTATCAATATACCTGGCAGGCCGTTCAGGCTTTGTTTGACCGGGATTGTTCGCTGGTCATTTTAGCCTGCAATACCGCTTCTGCAAAAGCACTCCGCAGTATTCAGCGCATTAAGCTTCCGGAATTACATCCGGATAAGCGGGTTCTGGGAGTCATACGCCCAAGTGCAGAAGAACTGGATAAACATACCAAAACAAAACATGTGGGCGTATTGGGAACAGACGGAACCATTCGTTCGAACAGCTACCAGATCGAATTAGCCAACTTTGCGCCGGATTTGGTAGTGAACCAGCATGCTTGCCCGATGTGGGTTCCGCTGGTCGAAAACAATCAATTCGACACACCGGGCGGAATTTATTTCATTCAGAGCGACCTTGTTTCTTTGATAGAGAAAGATCCTAAAATTGATACGATCTTATTGGCTTGTACGCACTACCCTATTTTACAGGAGCAATTACAAAAACTGCTTCCAACGCATATTGAAGTATTGTCGCAAGGGAAAATTGTAGCAGAAAGCCTGGCGGATTATTTGGTCCGTCACCCGCAAATGGATGCAAAGTGTTTGAAAAGCGGTTCTGTTCGCTATTTGACTACCGAAAGCGCCAAAGATTTCAGCGAAAAAGCTTCTTTGTTGATGAACGATCAGATTGAAGCCGAACACTTAACCTTACATTAAACACCGGATTCCTTGACTTTAGAGATTATCGGATATTTTTTAGCACTCTTTGTAGGGCTGGTACTCGGGACACTGGGTGGCGGAGGCTCTATCCTGGCAGTTCCGATTTTGGTTGTTTTCTTCCAACTGGAACCTCAAAACGCAACTATTTATTCCCTCTTTATTGTTGGTGTAACGTCATTATTCGGCGCTATTAAACACTTCAATTCCAAATTGATCAATCCGAAGAACACCCTGCTGTTCGGAATTCCGGCAGTCATCAGCATTTCGCTCACACGCTTATTTGTGGTTCCGGCCCTTCCACCTGTTATTCAACTTGGCGAACACATTGTTTTTGAAAAGAACACGTTTATCATGATCCTCTTTGCGATTTTGATGATCCTTGCCTCTATTCCCATGATCAGAGGTCAGAAAGAACATGCTGCTACGAAAAAGAACAGACCAACTATCCTGGTAATCTTCGGAGGTATTATTGGGTTTATCAGCGGACTGGTTGGCGCGGGTGGCGGATTTATGATCATTCCTTCACTTTCCATTTTTATGAAAGTTCCCATCAAGAATGCCATAGCAACTTCCATCGTCATCATCGCTATTAATTCCTTGAGCGGGTTTACAGCAGAGTTATTTACACCCCATTTGAAATTAAACTGGGTGGTCCTTCTTGGTTTTACTTTGATTGCAACAGCAGGATTAATAATCGGGCTGAAGCTCAATCACAAACTAAATGCTGCAAAGCTGAAAAAAGGCTTCGGGATCTTTGTACTGATCATCGGAATTTCTATTCTTATTACCGAGATTATCTCCGGCCGTTAAAACAAGCTGATATTCAAGGTAAATTTAGCAGTGATGTTCTTTTCAACCTTTGGAGAAATGACTCCTCCGGCATAGTGATAGAAACCTCCGATACCAAATCCGATCCTGTTCAGAATAATCACACTGTTAGCGATCAATCCCGCTTCAGCATATCCTTTATCGAATGAATTGAAAGCGATGGAATGACGACTCGCATCTTCTTTGCTTCCGTAACCGATTGCATGGTGAACCGCAAACTGCGGCTGCGTCCATTTCTTATTGGTTTTAATGGCTTTAAAATCAAACCGTGTGAACAAGGCTGTCATGCGCGAAGAATAATACGTAGAAGCTATCATCGTTTCGAAAGAATTCGCCGCTGATATTTTCCACATTCCTCCGGTTCCCTGACCAACCTGCTGCAATAACAAAGGAGCATCCCCGTCTACTGCAGTTCCCATCAAAACATAGGTAAATTTACCCACTGCACGAATCGGGATAATTTGCTGAACACCGACTGTGAGGCGTGTATAATCAATTTTAGCTGCCGTAACTCCGGGAAGGCTTTTGGTAACTTTAGCGGTAATAATCGGCCAGTTTGAACCTTTCGAAACCCGTTTTGTTCCCAATGAAATAACTTTGTCGCGGATTGCCCAGGTCAATTCCAAAGAGCTTTCAGCAATATCATAGTGATCGATGGATCCCATTTCGGGCTTCGTCCACTGGTATTGATAACCACGGGTAAACTCAATACGCTGATAAGAACCGGAAAGACGGAATTTCAGACGCGGGAAAATATACCCCGAAAAAGCAACTTCTCCGATTCGTTGTTTATCCATCTGGCGGATGTAAATATTTCGGTAGAATGAATTCAAAAGTGTTATGACCGGCTCAGAAGTCATACCGGTTCCTCCTCTTTCGATAATATCCTGCTGGTAACGCGCTTCAAAATCCAGGAAGTATTTCGGAAACAAAGTTACTTTTCCATAACCTCCGTATTTCCACATTTTATCCTTAAAACCGTAAGCAAAATAACCTCCAACCCGGAAACGATCCGATAGTTTATCACTTGTTTCCAATCCGATTCCCAAACGGAAACCTTCATAATCACGGAAGTTTACCAATCTCAGGATATCTGCCTGGAAGTATCCTAAAGGAATCTTACCCTGCAGCAAGGATTGAAGCATTTTCAATTTCCCTTCCAGGTTCTCTGCTTTTGAAACACTGTCGATTACCTGATAGGTTTTCAAATCTTTTGCATCCAGATCATACTTCCGTTTGGCATCCCAGTGCGTACTGTCTTTTTTATTTGCATCCCGGGCAGTTTCCACAAAGACTGCATTGAAGTGTTCATCCTTCATATCTGCATCCAGCACCACGCGATCAATGTAAGTATTCCCTTTACCAACAAGATATGCATCTTTGATCTTTGAACTGAATGACAATCCCGGAGCGATGACTTCCGTAGACAATTTGTATGGGAACCATTTTTTTCCATCCAGCAAAGCGTATTCCTGTACGATTGTAGGATGAATTCCCCCGTTATTTTCTGCCGGCTCAGCAATTACCTTTTCAACCGCATATCCTCTTGTATTGATATACAAAGTTCCCTTCATCCCTTCGAAATTTTTATCTCTTCTTGGTTGAAAACGAATGGTATAAGTGGTATCTCCGGGAGCTGTGATCGTGGTATCTTCCAGGATAAACAAATACCTGCGGATAGATCCAAGTGCAAGCGGATTCAGGTACGATCTTCCGAAAATATCAAACTGATTGTCATAAAAATTGAATGACTGCAATTCGTTTGCGAAGGTCGAAAGCATGGGATCCGTAAACCCGGAAACCCGGTAAGCGCTGATTATTTCCTTTTCTTTAAAGGGAGGTTTGAAATATTTGGTAGAGGTGCTTTCCAGTAAAAAGATATGCTGCTGATTAAAGAATTTTTTCAAATCAAGCAGGTTCGTATCTGCTGTTGTATCTGAAATTTGTCCCAGTGCGTCCTGGTTGATCGTAAAGACAAACTTATTGTAGCTGTCGTACTTAAATGCCACATCCGACTTCGGGTGATTTTTCTTACGGTTCTCGATAGCCAGTTCCATAATGCGTTCGGCAGGATTTACTCCCGGCAAAATCGTCACCTCCTCAATTTCACTGGCTTGTTCGGACATAAAAACAATCATATCACCGGTAATGGTAATAGTTGTATCACGGAAGCTTGTCATTTTCAAAGTTACCTGCTTATTTCCCGGAGGATTTGTAAATCTGCCATCCAAATCTGCCAAAAAGGGTCTTCCATTCTGCGGATAAACCTTCACGAACGGAATAGTAGTGTGAGAAACACTCTCCTGAACCTGAATTTGTTGTGCGAAAAATGAGGTGGTAAAAAGAAGGGCAAATAAGCTTAGTAAAATTGCTTTCATAAATTTTTTGTCTTATTGGTAAGACAAACTAAGTCAAAAAAAGTTACAGTTCCCTAAAAAAATCGTGAAGTTTCATTGGACTTCCGTAATTTCGTAGAGAAGGATGAGCATTTTTAGAGACCAGCGAAATATTATCAAACATCTTAACATTCAGCGTGTTTGGAATATTGCCACGCTTCGTTTTTCGTACGGACTGGCGCGTCTTTTTAAAATTCAAAAAAACTGGGGCAAACCCTTTGCTTTGAGCATAGAGCCAACTACAGCCTGCAACCTGGGTTGTCCGGCATGTCCCAGCGGCTTGAAAGCATTTACCCGGCCAACCGGCAAAATTGATTTATACCAGCATCAAAACTGGCTTTCACAGGTTTCCAATTCGGTTTTCTACATCAATTATTATTTCCAGGGAGAACCTTTTCTGCATCCGCAATTTTTGGAATTGATCCGGGAAGCGAAAAGCAAGAAGATCTATACAGCAACTTCGACCAATGCCCATTTCATTGATGAAAAGAAGGCTCGGGAAATCGTTGCATCGGGGTTAGACCGTTTGATCATTTCCATTGACGGACTGACTCAGGAAACTTATGAATCTTATCGTATTCATGGAAAACTGGATAAAGTGATCGCAGGTGCAAAAGCATTGGTCCAGGCCAAAAAAGAAGCACAAAGTGCCACACCGCACCTCATCTTCCAATTCCTGGTGGTCAAAGCAAACGAACATCAAATTACCGAAGTACAGGAACTGGCAACAGAAATCGGGATTGATGAAGTGCGTTTTAAAACCGCACAGGTTTATGATTACGAATACGGAAATGAACTGATTCCGGACAATGAGGCTTATTCACGCTATGTAAAACAAAAAGACGGAACTTACCGGTTCAAATACAAAGGCGGCAATAGCTGCTGGAGAATGTGGTCTTCGAGCGTGTTGACCTGGGACGGACAAGTGGTTCCCTGCTGTTTCGATAAAGATGCACACCATACATTGGGAAGTTTGCAGGAGCAGTCCTTCGAAACAATTTGGAAAAGTCCGGCTTATCGTTCCTTCCGGAATGCTGTTTTGCAGGATCGCAATTCCATAGAAATCTGCACGAATTGTTCTGAGGGCGCGAAAGTGTGGGTAGAGTGAATGATGAATGCAAAATTCAAAACCTGAATCCCCCTTTATAGAGCTCTATAATATCTATTAAATTACAATCTCAGAAAAGTTAAACCAATTGAAACACTTTTCAACTTTTGCATTTTGCATTTTGCATTTTGAATTAATCCTATCTTTACAACTCAAAACAAATTGAAGACCATGTACGGAAAAATGAAGGATTACCTTTCCGAAGAGTTGAATACGATTAAGGAAGGTGGAATATTTAAGAAAGAACGCATTATTACTTCTCCACAGGGAGCAAAAGTTCATGTGAGCTCGGGTGACGAGGTTGTGATCATGTGTGCGAATAATTATTTGGGACTTTCTTCTCATCCTTCTGTAATCCAGGCTGCGAAAGATGCTTTGGATACTCACGGTTTTGGTATGTCATCTGTTCGTTTTATCTGTGGAACGCAGGATATTCACAAAGAACTGGAAGCAAAGATTGCAAAGTTCTACGGTACGGAAGACACAATCCTATATGCAGCTGCTTTTGATGCGAACGGGGGAGTTTTTGAACCTTTGTTCGGTGAAGAAGACGCGATTATCTCAGATGAATTGAACCATGCTTCTATTATCGATGGAATTCGTTTGTGTAAAGCACAGCGTTACCGCTACAAGCACTCCGACATGGCCGATTTGGAAGAACAATTGAAAAAAGCTCAGGGTCAGCGTCACCGCATCATTGTTACGGACGGAGTATTCTCAATGGACGGCGATATTGCGAAAATGAACGAGATCTGTGACTTAGCTGATAAATACGATGCACTCGTTATGACAGACGAATGCCACAGTGCGGGATTCATCGGTAAAACAGGCCGTGGAGTTCCTGAGTACCACAATTGCCAGGACCGCGTGGATATTATCACCGGAACTTTAGGCAAAGCACTTGGAGGTGCAATGGGTGGTTACACAACCGGAAAAAAAGAAGTGATTGAAATGCTTCGTCAGCGTTCAAGACCCTATTTATTCTCAAACTCTTTGGCACCATCTATCGTTGGGGCATCAAACGCAGTTTTTGACATTCTTGGAAGTTCCACAGAATTGCGTGATAAATTGGAGTCAAACACGAAATACTTCAAAGAAAAAATCATCGCGGCAGGATTTGATATCAAGCCCGGAGATTCACCAATCGTTCCGATCATGTTGTACGACGCCGCTTTGTCGCAGCAGTTTGCAGATAAATTATTGCAGGAAGGTGTTTATGCAATCGGGTTCTTCTATCCGGTAGTTGCAAAAGGCGCGGCTCGAATCCGTACTCAGATCTCAGCAGCTCACAGCATGGCGGATTTGGACAAGGCTATCGCGGCTTTCATCAAAGTTGGAAAAGAATTGAAGGTGATTCAATAATATTACCAAAAATCATAGATGTAGGGGTCGCGATTAATCGCGACCCCTATTTTTTTTACCACAAATGCACAGATAATTGGAGGCGCTTACCAGTCGCCTCTTTGTTTCTCTGTAAGCTACAGATTGCTGATCTTCCTTAAAGCGAGTGTGGTGCGCCTATGCTGAAGCTCTTCACCTTTTCGTAACCGCTATGGTGGAGCAAGGTCAGCGTAAGCATTAGCCAAGCAAAAATCTGCGTATCTGTGGTAAAACAGAAAACATTACGCTTTAAAAATGGTGTGGGTACAAATAATCAGATAGATGTATTAATCACCCCACTCGTGTTTAAAAAAAAACATTGGTTCAATGGAATAAAAACTATCTTTGTGCGCTAAAAATCTACTGAATTTTGCAGTAGTGGTTGAACAATTAACAAAGAGAATCTATGACAAGGTCTTTACTTGTTTTATTTTGCGCGGTATTCACGCTTTCAGCTTTCGGGCAAATCAAACGCGATGTCTCCGGTTATTACCAGGACACCAGAACAAAAGGACCTTCTGAAGAGGTTCCTGTTCAATTGGTTAACAAGGAAACCGGGGAAACTTACAAAGCGATCACAAATGAGGATGGTAAGTTCTTATTCAAAAATGTTGCCTTAGTAAAAGACGCCGACACCACCCTTTTTGAATTGTCGGTTTCCAACAAAAAATACAAGCAGGAAACATTCCTTGTGAAAATTGATTCTGATCATACCGGTGAATATAAAATGAGCCAGAAAAACCCATTCAAAACGGCTACGAAAGTGACGTGGATGTTTGACTGGGGAACCTGGAACGGAAAAGAAAATTACTGGTCGCATTTCACTGCAAAAGCAGTATTGGTGGTTTATGGATTCTGTTTGGTATTAGTATTCATTTATTCTTTGTTACAGCTTTCATTATCCATTGCATACGCCAAAAACAGAAAACGCAAAGCACAGGAAGTGAAACCGGTTTTCAATCCGGATACAGCACTTACAGTAACGGTTCAATTACCGATGTATAACGAAATGTATGTTGCAGATCGAATTATTGAAGCTGCCGCCGCATTTGATTACCCGAGAGATAAGTTTGATATCCAGGTATTGGATGATTCAACGGACGAAACAAAAGACTTAATTGCCAAAAAGGTAGCGGAAGTTGCCGCACGCGGAATTCGCATCGAGCACATTCACCGCACTGACAGAACGGGCTACAAAGCAGGAGCATTGGATTCTGCCATGAATAAAGTACAGGGCGAGTTTATCGCAATCTTTGACGCAGATTTCGTTCCGGAAAGTGACTGGTTGCAGCGCACTATGCCGTATTTCGAGACGGATGAACAGATTGGTGTTGTTCAAACACGCTGGGGACATTTAAATAAAAACTATTCCTTATTAACAGAATTACAGGCATTCGGTTTGAACGGTCACTTTGCTGCAGAGCAGGGAGGTCGTAATGCTGCAGGACATTTTATCAACTTTAACGGTACCGGTGGTATCTGGCGGAAAAAATGTATTGAAAGTGCAGGTGGCTGGGAACATGATACTTTGACAGAAGATTTGGATTTGAGTTACCGTGCTCAGTTACGCGGATGGAAATTCAAGTACCTGGAAGATGTAGTTGCTCCGGCTGAATTACCGATTACCATGTCGGCATTGAAAGCACAGCAGCACCGTTGGATGAAAGGTGGAGCGGAATGTTTCGTAAAAATGTGGAAAACGATCCTGACCTTTAAAGGTGTGCGTCTATCGAATCGCGTTCATGGAATGGCACATTTGTTCAATTCATCTGTATTCATGTTCATTTTGATCATGTCATTATTGAGTTTGGTTGTATTGCAGATCAAAGACAGTTTCTCTGACCTGAATTATGTGATCCAATATGGTTCCGTATTCATTTGCAGTACAGTATTCCTGATGTATTATTACTGGTTGGCATACCGCGATAAAACGGATAACCTGTTTACTTCTTTCTTCCGCTTCCTTGGACGATTCTTACTATTCCTCACGGTTTCTTTGGGTCTTTCCCTGGCAAATACAATCGCAGTATTGGAAGGATTTATGGGAATCAAGAGTTCATTTGTGAGAACACCGAAGTTCAACGTGAGCAAGAAAAACGAATTTAAAGGAAACAAATACGACAAAAAGAGCATTTCCTTAATTACTATCGGAGAAGGAATTTTGATGTGCGTATTCGGTTTTACGGTGGTAAACAGAGCAATCTACGGAGATTTGGGAATGGTACCTTTCCATTTGATGCTGACTATCGGATACGGAATTGTATTCTTTAATTCTCTGAAAGAATTGCGACGGGGATAAGATCATTCCAGATAAAATTTTATACAGTAGGGGCGCGATTAATCGCGCCCCTACTGTTTTTATTATTGAATGAATTTATAGTTTTCGATCCAAACGGGGTCCGACACATCGTACAAAAGTTTCCAGAAGTTGGTATCAACGATGTAATCGAAATCGAGTTGCTTGATATTGTATCGTTTCGCCAGGTATTCTTCCTGTTTGAGGCTTGGCCGTGTCCGATTCAAACTCCAGCCGGCTTCATTTTTTCCGTAGTATGGCCAGTCAGAAAAGCGGATCTTCCACAAACTATCCAATGCCGGACAATAGCCAATCTCCACACGAATTGTATCATTGACAAAAACACCGCCGATAATTTTATTTTGTTTGAAGTAATCGATCTTATTGGGATTGAAAGGACTTGGCCAATAACCGCTGAGAACTTTGATGAACTCCTCTTTACTGGTGTAAACTCTTTTTGAGCGGAGAATACCATCGTCTGAGTATTTAAAAGCCACAAAACTTACTACACTTGAATTAGCACCGGTAGAAATACGCGCACCAAAAACTACCTTATAGGAAGGCGGTTTCACTGTAGAAAATGAAAAAGAGAACAGGAACAGCAAAAATAGTACGCAGTATTTCACAAAGGATTAAACGGAAGTTTAGGAGAAAATGTTTCACTTCAGAATGAGAATGAGAAAAGAGAATGAGGGAGAAAGATCGCAAACAGAACAATAAGAGAATAAAACGTCAATTACTCTGGAATATTGAATTTAAAAAATCGGAGAAAAAATCGAACTCGCTAACTAAATCCGATCCTCATTCTGTTTAATCAAAGCGAATCACCTTTGTTGGTGTCACCAAAGCATTCAAACGGATATCTGTAGGCAGAACGTCTTCGATCTTTGCTTCCGGATCAAAGTAATGCAAACCGATGAAGATGCAATTGGGCGCGCATTTGCGCAGGAAGCGGTCGTAGAATCCTTTTCCGTAGCCAACGCGGTTTCCTTTTATGTCTGCGGCTAAAAGCGGCACAAAAACCAAATCAAAGCGGTCTGCAGCGATTACTTTTCCTTTTTTAGGTTCGGGAATTCCTTTCTGGTTGACTTCCAGCTGGTCGGTAGATTCAAACAGGTAGTGACGCATTTCCATGGTCTCAAAATTAGTCTTCGGGATAGCAACTGAAGCTCCTATTCCCATAGCTCTTTCCAAAAGCAGGTAAGTATTCACTTCACGCTGTCTTTCGATGGGAAGAAAGAGTGAAATTGTTTTTTCAGAAAGCTGAAAATGAGTCAACGCTTGTTCCACAATTGTTTCCGAAAGCCTTTCGAGCTCACCGGGAGAAAGTTGGAGTCTCATTTCCTTATACTTTTGACGCAAATCTGCTTTTGTCATACTTACTCTTTTGAACCAATGCGTTACCCGATCAATGATTTATTTTCCGGGAATGTCCCTTGTCTAATGGGTGAATGTTTTTATCAAGCTGTCGAACTAATAAACTCAGCTTCAATAATTCAAGTAATTTTTCGGCTAAATTAATTGAAAGACAGTAATTAAACAAAAGTGGAGTGAATTTATCTTCACATGCATTTTTTAACAAAAAAAGACAGCAGGCTGTACCAGAACCCTTTTTAAGTAATTATATTTACACCGTGTTTAAAAGATTACGTTTAATATCACTCATCTGCTTTCTGGCGCTTACTAGCAACATCGTTGGTAATTTTGTGTGGACGTACCTGGAAGACAAGCAGTCTATTACACTTTCCGAAGAAGATGACAGCGAAGAGCGAGATTCTGACACGGATGAAAACAACAGCAACAGCAGTAAAAGAGGAATCAATCTTTTGGAAGAAGAACTTCATTTGGCTGAACATACTTCGCTTTCGAACTTCGACATTGATTTCAACTTATTGAAAAAAAGTACTTTTTCTGCTATTATCGCTAAGCCAGTTGGCTCAGATAAGGCTCCCCTCGATAATCCCCCCGAACTTGGATAAATATTCAGCTAACATCAGTTACTAGTTTATTTCATTATCCATTTTTTCATGAAGAATTTATTCCAGACCTGGAAGCAGGATTTACCTGCCGGCTTGGTCGTATTTTTAGTTGCTGTACCTCTTTGTTTAGGTATTGCATTGGCATCAGGTGCCAATCCGTTTTCCGGATTAATAGCCGGAATCATGGGTGGACTCGTGGTCGGTTCAATCTCCGGATCTTCCATCGGGGTTTCGGGGCCTGCTGCAGGTTTAGTCACCATCGTGGCTCCAGCCATTTTGGACTTAGGATCTTTTTCGATCTTTCTAAGTGCAGTTGTAATTGCGGGAGTTTTACAAATAATCTTCGGAATCGTTAAAGCAGGATATCTTTCCTACTACTTTCCGAACGTCGTTGTAAAAGGAATGCTGGTTGCCATCGGTCTGCAAATCATTTTTAAACAGTGGCCTCATGCATTGGGGTATGATAAAGATTACGAAGGGGATGAATCCTTCTTCCAATCTGATGGTGAAAATACGTTTTCGGAACTCTATCACAGTTTGGGATATATAACACCTGCAGCATTGATCATTTGTGCGGTATCCATTCTTTTACTGGTGCTTTGGGACAAAAAATTCATCCAGAGAACGTTCCTGAAGTTTGTTCCCGCACCATTGATAGTGGTATTAATCGGGATCATTGCTACTTTTTCCCTTCAGGGCACCGACTTTGCAATAGAGGCACAGCACCGGGTAGACCTTGGAATTGCCGGCAAGCCCATGAAAGAGTTCTTCACTTTCCCTGATTTCAGTCAGTTGGCAAACACGAAGATCTATATCATAGCATTTACCATTGCTGTGGTTGCGAGTCTTGAATCTTTATTAAGTGTGGATGCCTCGGATAAACTAGACCCAAAAAAGCGGATCACGCCGGTAAATCGGGAATTAATTGCCCAGGGAATTGGAAATGTACTTTCAGGATCTATCGGTGGATTGCCGGTAACGCAAGTTGTAGTTAGGACTTCTGCAAATGTGAATTCAGGAGGAATTAATAAATTATCAGCAATCGCTCATGGTACATTTATAGCGCTGTCTATCTTGCTCATTCCTGGTATTTTTAGCTACATACCTTATGCTTCACTGGCTGCAATTTTGATCCAGGTAGGATTTAAACTGGCAAAACCCGCGATTTTTAAAACAGTTTACAAACAAGGCTGGCTTCAGTTCATTCCATTTATAGTGACAATCGGGTGTATTCTTTTTACCAACTTATTAGTTGGTGTTTTATGTGGATTAGTTTGTTCATTCCTTGTAATTTTATACCACAATTTTAAACTGTCACATTACATAGACGTGGACGGGAAAAATTATACTATCCGATTAACAGAACACATGACGTTTTTAAATAAAGCGTCTTTATTAAAAACATTAACCAGTATCCCGAATAACGCAAAGGTCACAATAGATCAGCGGGATGTTAAACAACTTGCGCACGATATTGTAGATTCCATTGAGGATTTTAAAATACGGGCAAAAGATAAGAACATAGCAATTGAAATATTAACTCCAATAGAAACAATATGAAAGAAATATTTGAAGGAAACAAAAAATGGGTCGAAGAAACATTAGCAAAAGACCCGGCATTCTTTGACAATTTATCAAAAGGACAAACACCGGAATATTTATGGATCGGTTGTTCGGACAGCCGTGTACCGGCAAACGAAATCGTAAACCTTCCTCCGGGAAGTATTTTTGTACAGCGCAACATTGCAAACCAAGTCATTAATTCCGACATGAACTTGTTGAGCGTTGTTTACTATGCGGTAAAATACCTGAAAGTAAAACACGTTTTGATCGTAGGACATTACGGCTGTGGTGGTGTTGCTGCAGCAATGAGCAATACCAGCTTCGGATTCCTGGATAACTGGTTGGTAAGTATCAAAAATGTATACCTGAAAAACCAGGCTGAACTGGAAGCTATTTCCGATATGGAAGAAAGAACAAATCGTTTGGTAGAATTGAATGCTATTCAGCAAGCAGTGAATATGGGTAAGATTTCCTTTATCCAGGAAGAATGGCAGCAAGGGAATCCGTTGGAGATCCACGCATTGGTTTATAGTTTGAAAGACGGTAAATTACGTGATATGAATGCATCTATCAACAGTGCAATTGATTTAAAACCGGTATTCCAGTTTAACCAGTTCTAAGATATGATCGAGGAAACGATCGGACAGCTGGAAGAACTTTTCGAACCTTTTCGTCATGCAGGGCGCGCACAAACCGCCAGTGCATATATGCGGGATCAGTTTCCATTCATCGGGATGAAAACTGAAATTCGAAGAAATGCTCAGAAGAGCTGGATCGATTCGCTCAAAACAATTGATGACAGAAATTTAAGATGGTTAATTATTCGCGCTCTTTGGGAAAAAGAAGAGCGCGATTACCAGCACACGGCTATTGATTTTCTCAACTCCTGGCCGAAGAAATTTTATTCGGAAGAAGATGCCGAAGAATTGGAATGGCTCTTAAATCACAAATCCTGGTGGGACAGCGTAGATTCGATTGCTTCCAACTATTTGGGTAAATGGGCGCTCCTGTTTCCGGGAAAAGCACGTGAAACCTTTGAACAATGGCGTTACCACGAATCTTTTTGGCTGCAGCGCTCCTGTTTGATCTACCAATTGAAATACAAAGACCAAATCGACAGCGTTTACCTGGAAAATCTCATTCAGCAGATGAACAGTAATAAAGAATTTTTCATTCAGAAAGCAATTGGCTGGTCCTTGAGGCAATTATCGAAGTACAAACCGGAAGAAGTTGTCCGAATCCTTGGAAACAACCCGGTTAAAGGATTGGCATTGCGGGAAGCGAGTAAATACCTGAAATAATTACGAATTACTTAATTATCCAATATTTGTAATTAGGAATTCGCAATTAACTTGTTACTTTTCCAAAACGGTACATTACCATTGAAAACCGAAGACTTTGTTTAAGAAGAAAACCCCAGTTGTATTTAACGAAGCCCAGCAAATTGAACTGGCTCAAAAAGACCATCGGCATTTTGGTCCGCTTTACGAGCGCTATTTTGAGCAGATTTTCCGGTTCATTTTTAAAAGGCTTGGAGGAAATGAAGAAGCAGCCGGAGATTTGGTACAGCAATGCTTTATTAAGGCAATGGCCAACATTACCAAATACGAAGACCGCGGACTTCCATTCAGCGCATGGCTTTACCGCATTGCTCAAAATGAGGTCAATATGTTCTTTCGATCTGAAAAGAAGAATTATTCCGTGGAAATAAGCGACCACCAACTCTATTCCATACTGGAAGAAAGTGGTGAAACAGGAGTTCAACAAGCGAATTTGGATCAACTGATCGAAATAATCAATAACTTAGAAGAAACTCAGTCTGATTTAATAGAATTACGATTTTTCCAGGAGCTTAGTTTCAAAGAAATTGCCGATATCTACCAGATTAGCGAAGCAAATGCTAAAATGAGAGTTTATCGACTACTGGAAAAGATCAACACCAATTGGAAACGCGAATCATGAGAAAATTTCAAAGAATAACGAACGAAAAATCAAAAGAACCTACCAAGGAACAAATGGTGCGTTACAAGGATTTTGCCTCGCTTTCTCATAAATATGAGCGTTTGGCAAAACGACCAAAACGGCCTTTGTACAGAGATCCAAAGCTATTTTTACTCCTATTGATCATTGGAATTATGTTCCTTCTGGTATTTCTGGAATCTTAAAATCCTTCAATATCCAATGCCCGCATTGAAATAAAGGACTTAACGATCCGTTCACCCAATCCGGGAACATCAACATGAATTAAGTAAACACCGGAAGCAACCGGAATACCGGTCTTGTTGGTAAGTGTCCAATCCATAAAGGTCAAATCGTTGTCTTTTTTGAACTGATTCACCATTTTTCCCGACATGGTATAAATAGTGATCGTACACGTTTCCGGAAGGTTCACGATTTTGACGCGTTTGTCTACTTTATTTCGCTCGTATTCCGAGAACGCATAGTAAGGATTCGGTACCACATTGATCAGATCCA
>CAMLFH010000014.1 GCA_946479285.1 uncultured Flavobacteriales bacterium
GATAAAAAAAAATCCGGCAAACAATTCTTTGAGAATTTTGCCACAAAAGCATCTAAAGCTGTGGGAAGTCCTTACGCCTTTGTCAGTGCTCTTTCATTAGTTATTGCATGGGCAGTGTGTGGACCATTCTTTGATTTCTCAGAAACCTGGCAACTCGTTATCAATACCGGGACAACGATTATTACCTTTTTAATGGTTTTCCTCATTCAGAAATCTCAAAATAAAGATTCATTGGCCATTCAGCTTAAACTGAATGAATTGGTTGCATCCAATGACAAATCCAGTAATAGATTGGTAGATATTGAAAGCATGACAGAAGATGAAATGATCATCGTTCAGAAATACTATCAAAAGCTGAGTGAATTATCGGATAAGCACGAGCCCGTTCAGACTTCTCATTCGCTTGCTGAGGCAACGGAAGATCACGAGGAGAAATATGCGGATGTTCCCAAAAAGCCGGCAGCACCTAAAAAAGCCCCGGTAAAGAAAACTCCTCCCAATAAGACTGTTGCTAAAAAAGCAGCCCCGAAGAAAACTTCAACAGCTGCTAAAAAAGGCTAATTCACCTTTGAATTGTTTATAAGTGAGGGTCAAAACAGCAATCTTTCCCAACTTTCGACTTACATTTGCAGCAACTATGATAAAAGTAGAAATGAAACATTGGATCACGATTTGCGCTTGTTCTGTACTGTTGTTGCAGGCTTGCGGGCAAAATAGCGAAGCAGCAAAAACAGAACCTCGAAAAGAAGAGCGGAAAGTTCCTCAGCTCCCGGAAATCAAACACACTTATAAACTGGCAGATTATTTATCCGAAAACAAAGATTTGGATAAAGATGTGGAAGAGTTGTTTAAAACACTGGATGACACGGCCATCGTTGCTCAATTGATCATGCCGGCAGTTGGAAGATTGGGAAATACTCCAAATTCCATCAAATCTTTGATTGACAGACGAACAATTGGAGGTGTATTGATGTTGAACGGAACCAAAACCGAATTCACTTCCTGGATCAACGAATTCAATGAATTGAACGAAAAAAACGGAAATCCGGGATTCCTTTACAGTGCAGACGCTGAACCAAGTTTATTCAACCGCAAGATTTCCGGTTCTTCAACAGTGAAGAAGGCCAACGAAATTACATCCCTGGCAGAAGTAAACCAATGTGCTGATACAATCGCAGCTACTTTGAAAGCCATCGGAATCAATTATAATTTTGCACCGGTTGTAGATTTGGCGAAAAACGGAACAGTTGGTTACCGCGGATTTGCGAAGGTTGAAGCAAACAATGTTCCGTGGTCGAATGCTTTTATTTTACGCATGCAGGAACAGGGAATTATTGCAACAGCAAAACATTTCCCGGGTCACGGATTAGTTTCCGGAGATACGCATAAGTCGCTTCAGGCTATTGACGGTGAATTGAAAGAAGTAAAAACATATCCGGGATTGATCGAAAAAGGTATTCTAAGTATTATGATCGGTCACCTGGCAGTTGTCAATAACCCGAAATACAATACAAACGGACTTCCGGCAACTTGTTCGAAAGTCATTATTACAGACTTATTGCGCAAAGAGCTTGGATTTAAAGGCTTGGTAGTAACAGACGCTATGAATATGGGCGGAGTAACTGCTGTGAAAGGAAACAGTGTAAAAGCAATCGAAGCAGGAGTTGACATTTTGTTAATGCCTTTGGATTGCATGAAATCTCATGGAGAAATTCTTGCAAAATATCGTTCGGACGCTGCTTTTAAAGCAATTGTAGATGCGGCTGCAAAACGCGTGCTTCGTATGAAATTGTGTGCAGGAGCTATTAAATAAGACTTTTTATATGGAAATCCACTAAAATTTCATCTTACTAAAAACAGTTTTATGAAGTTTTTATTGGTCCCATTTCTATTGGTTAGTTTACTTAGCTTTTCACAGAAAAGAAAAGTTTCAAAAGAATATGATTTTAAGTACCAAATTGGTCCTGAATTCATTGACTCGATTTGTACAAAAACATTTAAGGACTCATTGGAATATTCCGGTGAGTCTTTTTTTGATCCCGAATCCCCGTATTTTGTAATTTGGTCGAAAGAGCAATTAAATGATGAGCGTTTGCAGGAAATTCTCTGGTGCATGTATTACAATCGAAGGAAATCTGAATACAGAACAACAAATTGTGGTGATTTCCTCATGTATATGCCTATTTAATTTCATACAATTTCGTGGATTCATAAACAATTTGCTTCCCCGATCAAAAATTGGCACTACTTTTAGGGCGCTACTGGAAAAATTGAAAACTTATGAAAGCTCTTATTACACTACTTGCAGTTACATGCTGTCAGTTTATACATGGACAGATCATGCATCAAACCGTTCGTGAGGACAAAACGCACGAGTACTGGTTTTCGTTGGACCAATATCAGAAACCCTTAAATTATGCTATCGAAATTGCTCATTTGGGTGGAAATATCAATAAACTAAACGGTAAGATCAACGGAAACAAAAAAACCGGGCACATCAAGATCTCTGATGCGAAAGGAAAAGTACTTTTTGAAAAAGACCTGGCTGCAGATCTTACTTTTGAATTCGCTACCGACCAAAAAGATATCTTGGTTGAGTTTTCAGTGGAAGGATTCGTGACCTATTCGAAAAAAGTAAGTGCGGAAACGCTTTCGGTACTGGTTTTGAAATTACAACCGGAGTCACAGGATGAAATGTACCAGATCAATTCCAAAAACCAATTATCCGAAACAGAATTGGATACCCTGATGCAATGCGTCAATAATTGCGTTCAATACAATGTGAACAAGGACGTAACTACCTGCGGTAAAAAAGGCGAATACACCATCAGCATTCAACTTTAAGAGGAATTCATCCTTTTGATCGGATAGAATGAATTAACTTCGCATTCAATTCCGTTTTCAAGAAAGTCATGCACGAATCGATCCGGTTAAACAAGTTTATCAGCGACAGCGGCTACTGTTCGCGCAGAGAAGCCGATAAGTACATTGAACAAGGTTCTGTATTCATCAACGGAATTCGTGCAAAGATTGGAACGCAGGTTGGCCCAAGAGATACCGTTGTTGTAAATGGACATACCGTGCAGCGAAAAGTACAGGAAGATGAATTATACATTGCCCTGAATAAGCCGAAAGGGATTACTTCCACCACGGAAAAAGGAGTGGAAGACAATATTGTGGATTACATTGGTCATCCAAGACGCATTTTCCCCATTGGCAGATTGGACAAAGACTCACAAGGTTTGATTTTCCTGACAACTAACGGAGACATTGTAAACAAAATCCTGCGCGCCGGAAATCAGCATCAAAAAGAATACATTGTTACTGTAGACAAACCTTTTACAAGTGATTTTGTAGAAAAAATGGCTGCAGGAGTTCCTATATTGGGAGTTGTCACCAAAAAATGCGTTATTGAGCAGCTTTCATCAAACGTTTTCAAGATCATTTTGGTACAGGGACTGAATCGTCAGATCCGCCGCATGTGTGAATATTTTGGCTACAATGTGACCAAACTGGAGCGCACACGCATCATGAATATCGAATTGAAAGGAATTCCTTTGGGTGAATGGCGCGAGCTTTCCGACTCGGAAATGAAAATCATGAACGATTTGCTGAAAGATTCAAGCGGTGAAGCTGAACCGGCAAACAAACCAAATCCTGCTAAGAAGAAACCACCTGTTCAACAAAAGAAAATCGGATCGGATAAACGTTCATTTGGAAACAAACCTGGAGGAAACAGCAAAAACGGTGGAAAATCCGGAAATTTCAACCGAAAAAAATCAACACCAAGAGGAAGAAAGTAATTCATTGTCTGAGAAATCGAATCGAAATTTGCAGCGGCGATTCAGGTTTGTTAAAACTAGTTCCGATAGCTATCGGAATCTAGAATACTATCAAGATTAAAAAACGGGACAATCTTCCGAAAGCCCCGTCCCTATTTATTTTTATCGAATCAGTTCGTTGCTCTCAACCAATAATCCAATTTATTCTTAGACGTTCCGTTTGGTTCCAATTTGAATGAGGGCCTTTCGTAAAGTGACATCTGAAGTGTTAATTCCAATAAAACTTCGTCTCTCGCAACCAGGATCTTGCAAGTTTCGCCTTCTCCCAACCCACCGATGTAACTTTCAATAGCGCTGTTATCCACTCGCATGCCGTCGACTCCAATAATTTCATCATTCACACTCAATCCGGCCATTTCAGCAGCACTTCCGGCGCGAACACCCTTCACGATACAGCTTCCACCTTCCTGTGATAAAGATGCTCCGAAAGAAGTCACTGATTTCCCGGTATAGGTTACATCCATTCCAATCTTTCCAAACACTTCTTTGTAATTCGGGATTTCCGTTCCGTTTACGAACTTGTCAAAGAAATAATCCATATCCTGCCCTAAGAATTTCTCCAAAGCATCCTGGAATTCGATTTCGGTAAATCCGCGGTTCTTCTTGATGTAAAATTCTTCGTACAAATACTGCATGAAATGATCCAGGCATTTTGTTCCGTTGAATTTATCAATGATCACTGCATCCAGGTAAGCTCCTAAAATTGCTCCTCTGGAATAATACGTCATCGTGGTATTTGCACTGTTCTCATTCGGACGGTAACCTTTAATCCACGCATCATAGCTGGAATGTGCAACCGGCTGAACACGCGAACCAACAGAACCTTCCACGTAATTCAAAGTCCCCTGCAATTTTCGGATGTATTCGTCTTTGGTATAATATCCGGCTCTTACCAACAGTAATTCATCGTAATACGAGGTAAATCCTTCCATCACCCAAAGCAAAGAAGTATAATTTTCTTCATCGTAGTTGAATGGCCCTAACTGAATTGGTCGAATGCGTTTTACATTCCACAGGTGAAAATATTCATGCGCTACTAACGATAAAAAGTCTTTGTAAGAATTTCCGTAAGTCCAGCGATTTACGCTCAATACACACGAGTTTGCATGTTCCAAACCACCTTGTCCGTTCACTACATTGTGAATGATGAAGGTATAATTGGTATTCGGGTTTTTACCGGCAAAAACTTCGTTCTCCGACTTGACAATGCGTGCCATGTCTACTTTCAATTCATCAATATCGAAATTCCCTGAACCGAAAACGGCTACTTTGTGCTTCGTATCGGCTACCGTGAAATCAAATACCTGCTGATTTCCAATTTCAAAAGGGGAATCCACCAATACATCGTAGTTCGGGAATTGGAATGTTTCTGATTTTTCTCCGGAAGTTTGTTCGGAAATTTTCTCCAATGGAGTTGTAATAACTTTGAAATCGGAATGCGGATAAACTGTTACTTTACCTCCTTTATCTTTGTGACCATCCAGGTAACAGAAAACACCTGAACTGGAAACAAAACCGTGAGTCAGGTCTAAAAAACTCGTTCTAACAGACAATTCGAAGGCATATACTTCGTATTGAACAAGCACTTTTTTAGCTTTTCCGGTAGTTACTTTCCAGGCATTTTTGGATGTTTTTCCAACTTTTAAAGCACCGCCTTTCTCATCAAAAGCACGAACCAGGTTGACATTTTTCGAAAATTCCCTTACCAAATAGGAACCCGGAGCCCAAACGGGCATTTTAACTGTCAGATCACCTGCCTTGAATTCAGAAATTTCCATTTCCACTTCAAAATAGTGGTTCTGAGGCTTTGTCATTCGCAGCGAGTATTGGATTTTTTGTGCGCTGATCATTCCTGTAAATGCGAGTGATAGTAAAAGTAATGCTGATCTCATTGCTCTGTTTTAATTTATCCAAATATACTTCTTTCAAAAGAAATTCATCATTTTCTAATCCTTGTTAACAGCAATTTGACATGGGTTTTACATTGTAGCAAAACGAAGACCTGAATTTTGCACCATGAAAAAATCGTTGGTGGTAGTCCTTGGTGGATTTGGCTTGGTGTTGTTGATTTTCGCTTCTATGTCTTGGTATTTTAATCAGAAAATGCATGAAAAACAGGCTTTACTTGTAAAACTGGATAATTTATCCACTCAGATACAAGATCATAAAGATTGGATGGAGCACCTCACCAATCAGCGGCTTTGGTACGATTCCATTGCAAAAAACGAATTTGAATACCGGAGAAAGAACAGTTTTGCACATGAATTGATCCACCAGGATTTGACAGAGGTCTTCGCTTCTGACAAGAAAGTAGAAAAGGAATTACTTATCACACTCAACGATATTCTGCTTACCGAAGACCGGATTTTAAATGATATTGCAAAAATCGGCTTCAAGGAATTTGGTTACATCGGAAAAATGCGCGAAGTGATTCACGAGGTCGAAGAAAAATTCCCCCAATTCGATGAACAAATACTGAGTCTACGTCGACATGAGAAAGATTACATCATGCGCAACGATGAGAACTACGCTCAATCTCTTCACCAGGAAATTGCAGATTGGCAGGCCCAGGGAAATTGTCCGCCCGAATTGACCCAATACCTTCAATACTTTGATTCGGTACGAAGCCGGATCCAATTGCTTTTTGCTATTCCAAATCGGAATCATTATTCAAGCTGGTCCTTGCGAATGTCGAGTATTCAGTCCAATCTACGCCAAATAAGGGGTGAATTTATCCGGGAATCCTACGCTTTATCCAATGATTCACTAACGATGCAGTACATCATTTCAGGAATTGCTTTCCTGGCATTAATTTTTGGAAGCATTTATATTGTTCGCAACATTACAATCCAGGTAAGCCGATTACAACGTAGCATGAATGAATTTATTTCTTCCAATTACCAGGCATATGAAAGCATTTCTCACCAATTGCCGAAAAATGAAATCGGGCAGATCAGCATCCAATTCCTTAAAATGGCCCGTAAGATCAAATGGGACGTGCATTTGCTGGAAGATCGGGTACTGAGAAGAACTACTGCTCTACATGAAAAGAATGTCCAATTGGAAAAGCAGCATTCCGAAATGATGGACAGTCTGCGATATGCCCAAAAACTGCAGGAATCACTATTGGTTTCAAGAAAGCAGCTCGCACAGCATTTTGAACACGCTTATGTTCATTACTCCCCGAAAAACCTGGTTGGCGGAGATTTTTACTGGATGAAAAACTTCCGGGAAAACGGAGTAGATAAAATTCTCTTCGCATTGGCAGATTGCACCGGACACGGAGTTCCGGGAGCATTGCTGAGTGTATTGGGAATGAACACCTTAGACGAATTGTTTGCTGATGGAATCCGAAAACCGAATGAATTACTGGATTCGCTGCGCAAAACAATCCTGCGAAGAATCAGCTCGGAAGAAGAGCAGCGCATGGATGGAATGGACATAGCAATTTTCTGCCTGGATAAACGCAGCCGCGAATTGTCCTTCTCGGGTGCTCAAATGCCTTTGTGGATCGTTCGCAACTCGGAAGTCATTGAATTAAACGGCGAACGGGTACCAATCGGATTTACCTATATGAATCATTTGGAATTCAAATCGCAGCAACTGGTTATGGAGGAAGATGACAAATTGGTATTTTTTACCGATGGAATGGTAGACCAGTTTGGTATGGAATCGAATAAAAAGTTTGGGAAAAAGCAGCTGCGCTACTTATTGGGACGTTCTTCGAATCAGAGTGGCAGCGTGATCTATAACAGGCTGATGAACCAATTTTCCTTCTGGAAAGGCGAAAAAGAACAAACGGATGATTGCACGTTTATGATTTTGGAACCTAAGTTTGTGAAGACGAGAAGTGTAAAAGTGGAACTCCCCGTTTCGAATGGAAAATTGGAGGTTTGAAAGAGATTTTTTTATCAAACTACTTAATTCGTTTAAAAATAATAAATATTTAAAAAACAGACACTTAACTCCAAATCTGTTCACAAATTTATAAACAAGTAAATTCATGAATTTGAAAATTTCTCAAGTATTGAATTTTCGAATTAGAAGTTTCAAGAACTGAATTAGAGGAATGAATTTAACAATTAACTGCAAGTTTTGAATCAAAATGAAACGAAAATGCCTTGGTATCAATAGGATTCTCAAACAAATCCGGATAATAAGCTTTCATTTCCGAATGCATTAACTCAAACGGAATATCTGTAAACTCTCCATAAAAATGCAGGTATTCCATAAATTGATGATCTGCTACATAAGCCTGAAAAAGCGAATCTTCGCTTCCATCCCACTTCAGTAATGGAACTCCGCTCAATTTACAGATCCTCGGATCAAAAGCAGGCGTACATTTACTCCATTTTCCATCGATGTAAACTTCTACATAACCGTGAAAAACAATTTCATCGCGTTTGAGGTAAAACTTCAACTTCTCTACACCAATGTGATTCTTCACGATTCCAAAACCCAGTCTTGCAGGAAAACCAAAAGCACGAAAACAGGCACATGCCAACAATGCTTTTTCAACGCACCACGCCCGCTTCTTTGACACAATTACACTGGCTTTCAGGAATTCCGGACGTAAATCCAGGTGATATGGATCGTATAAAAAGGAATCACGCACGGTTTCGTAAATTGAAATTGCCTGTTTAACCCGATCAGGATGAACCGGAATGGTTTGGATAAATTGCTTCACTTCCATATTGGAATAATCCATTTGTGGGGTTTCTTCCAGGAATTCGGGCCATTTTAACGCATCATTTTGTTCATTCATACTACGAAATTAACTAAATTCGTTGAGTGACGGATTCAGATAAAAAACATTCATTTCGCGAGGAATTTGAGGCGCATCTTGAAAGCCCGATTCCTATATTGGCTCGCTTACGGAATTTGATTTTCGGCAAAGAATCTCCCGACCGGTACACACAGATCAGTTTTTACCTGGGCTTGCTGATTTGGACGATTTTCCTGGTTTGGATTATACTTGGCCACATGGTTCTCACCAATACCGAATGGATTGAGCAGGAAAAAGGTTTGGATGTGCATTCATTGATCGAACAGCGCGGAGAAGCGTTAGGTTTTAAAGGATCTGATTTTCAAAACAATCTGATTACGTTCTATAACATTGCCCTTTTTGCCTGGTCCGGATTATTCGTTGGACTTGTATTGCAATGGCGGAAAAATAGCTGGTTCATTTACTTTATTTGGGCTTCGGGAGGAATCTATTTACTGGCAATGTGGTTCTTGATGGGCTTTTCTTACTGGTACCACGATACCACTACTTTTGACAAAATTGCATTTTTCCTTCTGATCGGACATTCGAGTCTCCATTACTACTTCCTAAATCGGGAAATGCGCGGTGAAAAAACCAATTTCTTTGGAATTGATGAAGGTTTTGATTAACTAATTATTAAGTTTTATCAATTCCTTTTCAAGTTTTAAAACTAACTCATTAGGTGAATTTCGTTCATTCGGCATAATTAATTTTGCCTGTTTGTAAAAATGAACACGTTCGCTTAATAAAGCCTCTACAAAAGGATGAAATTCCGAATCACTTAAATCTCTCAATAAAGGTCTTTCCTGCTTCTCAATTTTCAATCTTTGAATTAAAGTCAATAAACTGGTATTCAAATAAATAACTAATCCCATATTATGCATTAATTCAAGAGTACCATCAATAGCCGGAAGTCCGCCTCCAACTGCAATCACTGATGGCTCCGTAGAATGAATTCCTTTCAAAAAATCCATTTCCAACTTTCTGAAAGCAGCTTCACCATCTTCTGAAAAGATTGCAGAAATAGTCTTTCCTGCTTTCTTTTCAATCTCCTTATCCGAATCTAAAAAAGGAAGTTCCAGGCGCTCGGCAAGCAAAGCCCCAATGGTCGATTTACCGCTTCCCATGAAACCAATGAGGAAAATATGTTTTTGGATCTTCATTTTGAATTAATAAATTAGTTTTCGCTTCATCAATTCATTCAGAACAGCCTCCAATTTCACCAAATCTTCCTCCGAATTAAATGCATTGATCGAATAACGTATATAAACCTGTCCGTTTTGAACCATTACCGGAATTTCTATTTGGTATTCGTTGTAAAGAATATTCTTCAGTTCGATCGGGTTATCGCAGCGAACCGGAATGCTTCCTAACTGACCGATAAATTCATCCGTTACCGGAGCCAGTGGCTTGGAACCAACTAATTCGCACAAACGCGGAAGCCATTTTTGCACTAGTTTCCGGCAATTTTCGGCTACTCCCCACCAATCGTTCCATTTCATGAAATCAATCGCATCAGGAATCGTTAGATATGCTGTAAAATCCCGGGTCCCGTTGAATTGGTGATAGTCTAAAAATTGTGAACCACTGGGGAAATCCGCATTGTAACCCCAACTCACAATCAAAGGATCCAATTGTTGTTGATGTTCCGGTTTTACATGTAAAAAACTCGAACCTTTCGGGGTCATCATCCATTTGTGGCAGGCACCTGTGTAAAAATCAGCATCAAGTGTTGTTAAATTCAAAGAAATATGAGCCGGAACATGTGCGCCGTCAATAAAAACCAACAAACCTCTTCGTCTGGCTTCTTCACAGATCTCCTTAACAGGCAAAATTAAGCCCGTAGCCGAAGTTATTTGAGAAATAAACACCAATTTAGTATTAGCACTAAAACCTTTCCAGAAATCGCTTAAAAAAGATTCTTTTGATTCAATTGGAAGTGAAATGGCTTGTTTGATGTAGTTGGCGCCCTTTTC
This sequence comes from uncultured Flavobacteriales bacterium, assembly GCA_946479285.1. The sequence goes on from CAMLFH010000014.1 coordinate 10,584, forward strand.
CGCACAATAAAATTCCCACGTTCTGTCGCAGGCACCATATTCAATATCCGTAGTCAAAACCTCATCTCCGGGTTTCAAATCAAGTGATCTTGCAACAATATTTACCGCAAAAGTCGGATTGGGAACGTAAACGAGGTCATCTGCCTGAGCTGTCAGAAATTCCGCCAAACGAATACGGCTTTCCTTCAGGTATTGCGGACCTTTGTTTACGATAAACTGAACAGGTTCGTATTCCAATTCCCGCTGAAATCTTTGATATGAATCAAAAATAGGCTTAGGAGTTGCCCCAAATGAACCGAAATTCAGGAATGTAATATCTTCCCGAAGTAAAAAGGCTTCCTTTAGGTTGTTGTAAACTATTTGGTCTGAGTTCTGCATCTCTAATAAATATTATTCAATGGGTCAAATAAAAATTTTTCACTTTATCAAACATTAAACCTTTTGAACGTTGGAACTTTTTGAACTTATCAGTGTTGTTCCCAAATCTGAACCAATTCCACCAAAGTATCTACTGCTTTCTGCATGTCCTGTACACTCACATACTCATGACGGCTGTGAATTGCCATTTCGCCAGTGAATATATTCGGACAAGGTAATCCCATGAACGACATGCGCGAACCATCTGTTCCACCGCGAATAATGGTTGGTTTTGGAGTAATTCCTGCTTTTCTCATAGCTTCGATGGCGTAGTCGGTCACAAAAGGAACATCTTTGATGATTTCCTTCATGTTCCTGTACTGTTCAGTAACCTTTGAAGTGTAAATTGCTCCGGGAAATTGTGCGATAATCTCTTTCAAAATTCCTTCCAAACGCGTTTCATATTCTGCCAATTTTGCAGTAATGTGATCCCGGATAATGAAACTCACCGTTACTTCTTCCAATCCTCCGGAAATAGCTGTGGGATGAACAAACCCTTCCCGGCCATTGGTGCTTTCAGGCGACCATTCGTCTTTTGGCAGAGCATCGATAAAAGCACTTGCAACTTTCATGGCGTGAACCATTTTTCCTTTAGCATAACCGGGATGCGCACTTACACCTGTAATCACAAATGTCATAGCATCTGCCGAAAAAGACTCGTCTTCAATGGCTCCCAATTCTCCGGAATCGAGGGTGTAACCGAAATCGGCACCCAGTTTCTGCATATCCAGCTGCTCCACACCTCTTCCTACTTCTTCATCGGGAGTGAACAGAATACGGATCTTTCCATGCGGAATTTCTTTCTTCTTCATCAACTGTTCCGCCAAATCCATAATGATTGCAACGCCGGCTTTATCATCTGCTCCCAGCAAAGTGAGCCCCGAAGCTGTGATCAGATCATCGCCGATCTTTTCTTTCAAATACGCATGCTTTTCGGTAGTGATTACCTGTGATGGATCATCTGGAAGCGTAATGGGTGCTCCGGTATACTTGCGGTGAACAATCGGTTTTACATTTGTTCCGGTAACATCCGGAGCGGTATCCATGTGCGAACAAAAACAAATAGTTGGAATATTTTCTTTGCCCGATGTTGCAGGAATAGTTGCATAAACGTAACCCCACTGATCGGCTTCGGCATCTTCAATTCCCAATGCCTGCAGCTCTTTCACCAATAAATGAGAAAGGTCTTTTTGTTTTTCACTGGAGGGAAAAGAGGGCGAGTTCGGATCTGCAGTGGTGTCAATTTGTACATAGCGCACGAAACGCTCTTCTACCGAATATGGGGCATTTTTCATGTGGATCAATTTTTTTCTAAAATTAGGAGTTTATGCTTGTTTCGATTATTATTGTTGAAAACTAACCGTCATGTTACAAATTAATGATCCCTGTCCGGTAAATACGAACCAGCTTCAGAAAATTGGAGAAAAATGCTATTTCTGCAAAGGCTGTAATGAAAAAGTAGTTGATTTCACACAAGCATCGGACGCGGAGATCAAGGCTTTAAGCGGACAAAAAATCTGTGGCATTTTCCTAAACGAACAATTGGATTCAAAACCGGTATTTCATTGGCGAAAAGCAATTCTTTATCGTTTGATGGCCTGCGCTTCTTTTTTGGGGTTCGCAGTCTCTCCGGTTCATGCAGACGAACAGGTTCCTACCTACAAAAATAAACAGGAAATTTCTGCCTTGAACGATAAAAACAAACCGAAAGAGCCAAAGAAAAAACGGCACAGAAGAAACCGAAAAGGCAGAACAGTTGGACTTTACGCTTATGAATTTGAGCAGTCAACTGAAAAATAAAGAGAAGGATTAATTGAATTCAATCAACAACAAATAAAGAATATTCATTTCAAAACTATTTTGGAACATCTCAACCGATAAACTCCAATTAAAAAACTATTTTGCTACAAATAATCTGAAATGGCATCTATCGAAAAACCTTGTCCTATTCAAAAAAATCAATTAACCAAAACAGGTGATAATTGCTACTTCTGTTCCGGATGCAAAGAAAATGTTATCGATTTCCGGAATTCTTCTCAATCGGAGATTGATTCGTACCGCGGACAAAAAATTTGTGGGATTTTCAATAACAATCAATTGACTCATAAAGCGAATTTTTCATTTAGAAAGAAAATAACCTTCCGATTATTAGGAGTCCTTTCTTTAATTGGTTTTACTATACACCCGGTTCAAGCGTCAACTTTGACAATTAATGAAAACTATGGGGAATCTGCTTCCAAACTACAAAATCAAGAACCAGGTAAAAAGAAAAAAAAGAAGAAAAAGTCAAAAGAAAAGACCTTCAAAACGATAGGATGCCCTGCGTTTTAGCCATTATCTGCAGTTCGAGTTTATTTGGAGCTACGCTCATTTTGTATTGAGTGAGATTATTCAACAATCCGATTCTAACTAAAAAAATCCCCGATACTCCAATGAGCCGGGGATCTTCCATTAAACCAATAACTTGTTATTATTTAGCCGATTTCTCTGCTACCTTGTGATTGATATCGTTTCTGTGATTCAGAATTTCCAGGTTCTCATCTACGAAATAAGCACTTCCGAAACCATTAACGTAAGCTCCTTTTTTTGCTGTCAACTCGATCATAATGAAATCCTGCATTCCAACCAAAATATCCAAAATCTTACCGTGTGCAGCTTGAAGCAATCCCACTGCTTTATCCCACTCAGGAGTATCTCTTGGAATTTCATTGGTGGAAACATCCAATGTTAATCTGTGACGTGCGTAAATTTGCTTGGTAGCAGATTCGTCTTCCGTAAACATAGCAGATACTTTTCCAATCTCTTTTAGGTTCTTAGTGTGTTTCGCCATAAAAGAAACCAGGATATAGAATTTATTACCCGAGCGTGCAAAAGGTGCGTAACTCGCTGTTGGATTTCCTTCTGCATCTACTGTAGCAAGGATCAAAGATTGACACTCGCTGATCAATTCATTTACTTTCGGTTCAACCGGTTTGGTTGCTGCATTATCTGTAGCCATTTGTTTTTTTATTTACAGGTTATTTATTGAACCTTTCTAAAAAGACAATTGTCATAAAACTGTCAGAGAATTGTCATAGAAATGTCAGAAGCAAATTTACAAATGAATGCAATATGATTGTCAAAGGCTTTATTTATATTTTGTTAATTAATCTAACAGCTTTAAAAAGAACCAGAAACGAAAGTCTTCTAACGATGTCCACCTGCTAATTGCAGCAGTTCTTCTTTCCTGAGAATAAAAATTTTGCGGGTTTGTGTATCGATAAACCCTTCTTCTTTGAGCTCTTTTAGGAGACGAATCAATGTTTCTGTGGCTGTTCCTACGAAATTAGCTAGATCTTCACGAGAAAGGTTGATCGGTTCTTCGCCGTAGATATCTACAAGAATTATCAATGAATACGCGAGGCGTTCCCGAACAGTTTTCTGAGCCAGGTTTGTAATGAAAATAGCTCGTTCACCTAATTCTTTAGACAGTTCCTGGATCAATAAATTGCGAAGACTTGGAATATTGTCCAGCATATTCAGGAAATCGTCTTTTGAAACGAAGCAGATATTGGAATCTTCTAGTGTTGAAGCCGACAATTTGTAAGGTTCTCCACTCAACATCGCCCGAAAACCGATAACATCTCCGGCTTTCGCAATGTGAACGATTTGTTCTTTCCCCTCGTCTCCAAGTGCATACACTTTCACTTTCCCATGATTGATGCAATAAACTCCTCTCGGAAAGCTTCCTTCAGCAAAAATGGTTTGACTTTTCTTGTAGAATGAACAACTTTTGTGCTGATCCAAATCGCCTACCTCGTCGGTAGTGAAATGCCCGAAAAGACTATTAGACCTTACGGCACAGTCCTGACAATTGACATGTTTGTGCGATTTTTCCATTGCTACAAAGTTAGCACTTAAACGCGTTACTTATAATTGGATAAAGTCTACATGCAGCAAATCCTGAATGTAACGCAGTTTCTTACGTTCCACCGATTCAACCAGGCTCAAAGAAATCCCTCTCTTTCCTGCTCTTGCTGTTCTTCCGCTTCGATGTGTGTAGTAATCCGGATCATCCGGTAATTGGTAATGAACCACGAATGCCAAATCCGGGAAATCCATTCCGCGTGCTGCAATATCTGAAGCAACGAGGTATTGGGTGTGTTCCTGTGAAAACATGCGCATAGCCTTTTCACGCTCTTTCGGGAACATTTCTCCGTAGATTTCCGTTACTTTCTTTTCGTGTGTTCTTAGAAAGCGAGCTACATGTTCTACATCCCCTTTGGTGCGGCAGAAGATAATCCCTCGTCCTTTTTTCATCGTAGTCAGGAATTCCAGCAGCATCATCGGTTTGTCTTCCTTCTGGCATTCCACATATTGGTGCTCAATCATCGGATTCATTACTTTTTTGGTAGCAATGATCGCCTGTGGGGCGTCCACGTGGAGCGTTTTCTTAATCCATTTGGTCAATTCGCCGTGAATAGTCGCAGAAAAGAGCCATTTTTTATGAAAATCATTGGTTTCAGCCAATATTTTGTCGATTTCTTTCATAAACCCTTTCGCATACAACTCATCGGCTTCATCGAGAACTATTGTTTTAACTCGTCGAAGCGAAACTGCTTTCATTTTGACCAATTCCAGTAATCTTCCCGGAGTTGCGACTAAAACATGTGTCGGGCGCTGAAGATCATGCTTTTGCTGCTCAATATCGTCTCCTTTTACAATGGATTGAATAAAGAACTTGTCCAGGTTTTTAGAGAGTTTGTACAAGGTTTTTGCCGTCTGAATAACCAATTCACGCGTGGGAACCAAAACTACTGCCTGAACATCCTTGTCCTTCGCATCAATACGCTGCAGCAAAGGAACGCCGTAAGCAATGGTTTTCCCGGAACCGGTATGAGCCTGTCCCACATAATCCTGGTGTTTTTCGATCAAATATTTCCAGGCATGTTCCTGGATGGGAGTTGGGGTTGTAAATCCCAATTCAGCCAATCTGCTTAGAATCTTCGGATTAATCGGAGAATTTGTTTTCATACCACAAAAGTACGGAGAACTATTGGAACCGCCCACACACCAATTGATGACAAGAATTAACCCACCACAAATACGCAAATATAAGGAAGTCGCCTACCGGTGACTTTGATCACCCTTTACTATTAAATTCGTTCACATACATGGGCGACTGGTAAGCGCCCTTTAAAATTTGTGTATTTGTGGTAAAAGAAAATATTGGGAATCACTTTTTCAACTCATCAAGCTCCTGGCCTGGTTTCCAGATTCGGTATTCGTGTATTTGATGTGTTTCTTCTTCCCCTTGCTTCTATTTCAATTTCCGCTCTACTTCTTCAGAACGAGGCACTGACTCATAGGAACTTTTACCTACCTGCTCCTCACAATCTTTTACGTCTTTCCCGGAACGCTTCGGGATGTAGAGCACTTTTTTCTTTTGGCGCCTGTTCTTTTGTTTCGAAGATTTGATATTGGTTGTAACTACCAACTGGTCATAGATCAGCGGAATAAATATTTTGCCTTCAGGGTCTACAAAACCGAACTTCGATTTATTCATCACCAAAGCATAACCGCAATAAAGGTCGTTGAATTTACCTACGCTGTCGTATCTCAAAATCCATGCTCCACCACCAAGAGATGAGTTTTTGGGTTGAGAATCTTTGGTTTCTCCAGAATTAGTCTCCACCACTTTCCCTTCCAATTGATCATTGGTGTACCCAAGAATTGTTACCGTAGGTTTTGGGAGCAAAACAGAATCCTGCCTGTAAGAATCCCTTTGGGTCTTTACAAAAGGATCTTTTCCAGCATGGAAATTATCCCCATAACCTTTTGTAAGCGTGAATTGTGCCTGCATTTTTGCATCCTTATTTTCGCCCTTCGTTTGCCAATCAGTAGGTTGAATAAGAGAACTTTTGCCTCCTGGTTGGTTTGGTTGATGGTTGATTTGATAGGCGCGACAAACTAATTCCTCTGAACTTTCTGCATTTAATAATGCGGCTCTTTCGGCTTTATCTTCAGTTGTATCTTTTTTAGTTTGCGACCAATAAACGATCCCTACAACAGCAACAGCAGTTACCACTGCTCCAACGGTGAATTGCTTGATTCGCAGGTTGCGCAAATAGGTTTGTCCGGTTTGACGGATCATATTTCGCTGTGATGCGCGTTTGGCAGCAGAACGAACGAGTTGATGCATTTCCAGTTCTTCCCGGAGTTCCGAATTCATGCTCAATTCCTTTTCAAAAGCACTCCTTCCCTCTTCCGAAAGTTCGTTTTGCAGGTAAAGCTCAATGAGTTGATTCCAATTCGTTTCCATTTCTTAGCCTTTTATTGGTTCAACCATTAATTCGTGATCCTGGATCATTTCCTTTGCTTTCTGCAGGCAACGGTATTTCTGTGCTTTCGCCACTTTATCGTTCCGAAGTCCGATCTTTTTAGCAATATCAACCATGTTCCATCCCAATCCGTAAAACAATTGGAGGAGTTCCTGGCATTGTGCTCCCAATTTCTCAAGAGTTGATTCCACTTCCCGAATCTTCATTTCTTTTTCAAACCAGTGATCATCGCCGGTATCTTGAATATTCTCATGTAATTCGGTTGAAATTTGTTTTTGTTCTTTACGCGCCTGGTTATACCAAAGCAATTTGCAGGTATTCCGCACGTAGAAAAAAGGTTCAACAGTCAATTCAAAGTCAGACGATTCTCGTTTGCGGACATAGATCAGCAGGGCTTCCTGGAAAATATCCTCCGCGCTCACAGAATCGCAGCCCAAAGTCTTCATGTAACGGCGGATATCCGGCCATTTCCGATAGAGTTGTTTGAGTTCCTGCTGCATATTTACGGTTCCGATCATGGAGCTGTTTTCAGTCTAATGTTGAGAAAACGAAAAGGTAAACACTAATTCCTAATTACGCATGCCGAATTACGAAATAATGTAATTTGACCATAAAAAAGGAATTCCGGACAGGATGTAAATAATCACAAACCGGGAAACAAAAAAGGTGGTCCGTCAATGAACGAACCACCTTCCAGGTATTAAAAAAACAACTTATTCCTTTACAAGTCTCAACTGTCTGACACTTGATTCTTTCGTAATTCGAAGGGTATACACTCCTTTTACCAGGGAAGAAAAATCTTTGGTATTAATTTCAATTCCCGACCAAACAACCTGCCCTATGGCATTCATCAATTCAAAGCTTTCATTTCCGGGAGTATTTGATACCTGGATTGTTGATTTAAACGGATTTGGATACACATTTACATCCGATAATTCATTCTCATCCATTCCTAAAGATGTAATTGCTACGCATGCAGAAGTATCCGTACATCCGTTGGAAGTAATGATTACTGCGTAAGTTCCATTCGTTGCAGGTGAATAATCCTGTCCTGTTTGATTGGCAATCAAAGTAGAAGTGGCGCAATTAATCCATTCGTACGTACCGGTTTCAACAGCGTGAATTGTAAAATTCTGAACGGTCGTTGTAGCTGCAAGCGTACAAACTACCAGATTTACACAATTGGATGTATCGATACAACCGTTATTGTTAATAATAACTGCATAATTACCTGTTTGGGTCGGAGTAAAACTTTGGTTGGTAGCTCCGGATACAGATGCATTCCCGTTACAGTTGATCCACTGATAAGTTCCCGATTGAACGGCAGTGGCAGTATGCCCATTAGTCGTTGTAGTTGCTGTTAAACTACATATAACCACATTTATGCAGTTAGAAGTATCCGAGCAACTTCCGTTATTAACAATTACTGCATAGTTACCTGTTTGTGTTGGAGTAAAGTTTTGGTTAGTCGCTCCAGCTATGGGAGTATTCCCTGAACAATTTATCCACTGGTAGGTAGCTCCCGCTTCATTAGCTGTTAGTGTGCTTCCGTTTAAGATCGTCGTGTTATCAAGGACACAAGCTGTATAAGTAATTGTAACATAACCACCTGTTCCTGTTCCCGGTCCACCGCCGTTACCATTACCACCACCACCGCCGGCGCCGTAATTTACCCCATTACCGGCTGGATTGCTCACATTACATGCAGGATCTGTAAAACCTGCACCTTTACCACCATCACCGCCTGGTGCTCCACCTCCAGTTCCGGCTGCTCCTCCGGGGGTTTGACATTGTCCTGTCCATGCAATTGTATTGCCTCCGTTACCTCCGTTACTAATCGAACCGGCTGCGCCGCCACCGCCACCGCCGAAATAAGTCCAATAGCCACCGCCACCGGTACCACCCGTACGATTAATCGTACCGCCTGTGCCACTGCCACCAATGCCGCCACCGCCAATAGAAGGATTGCTTACAATGGATCCATCGGTTCCACCGGTAGCACTAATCATCGAGCCCACAGCAGAAGTTCCTCCCGAAGGTCCGCCGCCCGCCACGCCAACAGATACTGTAAGAACCTGACCGGGGTTTACTGAATATGTTCCTTTGGCATATCCGCCACCGCCGCCACCGCCGCCGCCATTTCCGCCGCCCGCACCTCCTGCACCAAGGACTTCAATTTCCAGGGAAGTAACTCCCGGGGGAACATTGAATGTGGAACTACTTGAAAAATTTACGGTTGTTTGTGAAAACAGCGTTCCACCAAATAGTGTTAATAGTAGTGTGTTGAATAGTTTTTTCATAGTAATTACTTTAAACGTTGATGTGTTAAATAAATGCTCACTGAGCAGTATCAAAAGGTAATTTACATGTAAAAGGCCGAAAATCAAAAAAATATTTTCAATGCTCCGGTAAATGAATTCGATCTGCAAAAGAAGATTCTGCCAATAAATATTAAAAGCAGGTCTTGGCACTGTAGGATCGTTAATTTAGGTCCACGCACTAACAATTAAATTTTTCTGATTATGATACAAGTTGTCACAGTAGTATTAGCAATATTAGTTATCGTTATAAACGGAATCCTCGGACATTATTATCCTACAAGTGCAATACTGGGCACTCCCATTATGATTGGAATAAGTTCTTTGATCCTTGTTTTAGGCTTACGAAGAGCGGCTACCATCTGGAAAAGTTGCCTGGTGCTTTTCTGCTCAATCTTTAATGATTTCCTGCTCCTGACCTATTCCGGTGGGGTTCATGACAATAAAGGACTTGCCTTGATCGGCTCATACTTTGTCTATGGATTAATTTCGGGATACCTTATTTTAATTTTAGGAACTTTCAATAGTAAGGATAAATTACCCCGCAAATTAATAGCCTATGCCATTTTTCCGGTGCTGGTATTTATTTACATGCAACTCCGATTAAATATTTACTGAAAAGCTCCGTTAATGGATCAAACAGAAATTTATTTGATGAAATTACTAACCTGCTTATTTTTCTGCCTGACTTTTCTAACTGGCTTCTCTCAAAAAGACAAGGAAAAGATCCTTGCAAATTTTGATTATGTGGAATACTATCCGGATTCAACAATTAAAGAAGCACGGAAATTCAGCGGGACGAACCTGGAAGGAACGACCGTAGAATTCAACACTGCCGGTGAGCCGGTTGCCATTGGAAACTATAAAAAAGGGATGAAAACTGGAAGATGGATTTATTCTGACGGTGCATACAGTTTCTTTGTGTTACAAAAGAAAGATCCGGAACTAAAGGTCTGTTTAACCGAAAAACAGGATGAAGCGGGAAATAAAACGGGAGAATTAAAAGACCGGTTTGAAGGAATATTACTATGGGAGTTTCATCAGACTTATGAAGTTTTGTTGAATCCTTTAGTCAGAAAACGAATGTGCAATATGATAGTCTCTGTTCCAAATACAAACATCAATGAAATTACTTATCCTCTTATTCTCCAACATGATTTTCCTAACTGGCTTCTCACAAAAAGACAAAGAAAAAATCTTGGCCAATTTTGATTACGTGGAGTATTATCCGGATTCGACGATTCGATCTGCCCACCAATTTATCGGTTTTACCCTGGAAAGAGTATCGATAGAATTCAATGAGGCCGGAATGCCGGTTGCCATAGGAAACTATCAAAAAGGAAAACGGGTCGGAGAATGGATTTATTCCGATGGTTCAGTTACAATCTTTCCGAAGTTAAGCGCAATTGAGAATCCAACTGTTATTGCTTTTGACCCTTATGACCCGACAGATCACAGAACCGGATCTTTGCGCCCGGGATGCGGAACGGGAACTATGCAGGCTATACAGAATTTCAAAGCAAAGTATCAGAGCTTAATTAATCCGGGAAATAATAGTGAATAACAAAGATGAGGATAAAAAACAGGCGAACCATTCTCATTGTATTGGGAGTTCTTGTGTTGTTGGTAATAACACCATCCTGCTGTTTATTCTTTTAAAATTGGGAATTGTCAGCGTACATTAACTTGAATATCTATGGAGATAATCATCAATAAAGAGCATTTCACATTCCATGTAGAGAAAAACCTCACGGAACCCTGTCCGGAGTGTGGTGTTCCGGCTTGTGGAAAGGAAGATTTTTTCTGGTATGAAAAAGAAGGAAAAAGAATGGCGCTGGTTTTGGATGGTTCGTATTTGGATTTGGTCATCCAGGATTATTTTAAGACCAGTTATGAAAAAAACACATACGCTTCATTACCTAAATTCCTAAGGGAATCCAATGAATGCATCGGCTGGAGTGAAGCGGATGATTTCGGGGAAACGGAATTGGAAATAGATGATCTGCTGACAGCTATTACTCTTATTCAGGCTGCCGGGATTGAAGATTGGCTGAAAAGTGAAATGATCGCATATACACAGGAACTGAAAATTGTTTGCTACCAGGCGAAGTCATTGGGTAGTAAACTTTATGTGACACGAAGTTGAATCAGAACATTTAATCAACTACTAGATTTTCTTACATTTAACTTCTAATATTACTTATTTCTATACCTTATGAACGCTTCTGTTTTTAAAACTGCATACATCTTTACTGGCTTCATGTTGGTTGTAAATCTTGTCATTGATTTGATGTCCACACATTTTAAGGCTTCACTTTTGACAAGCCTGTTTAGTTGGCAATATTGGGTCTATGATGTTCTTCCGGAACTTCTCATTAGTTTTCTAGCGGCTGCAGGAACCATTATGATTTCTTCAAAGCTGAAAGATTTTACCTGGAAATCTGTTATCCTTAAGGTAGTGATTTTCACTTTGATCTATTCTTTTTTATGTTTAATGATTTCCTTTACTGTTTTCATGGTAGTCAACGGAAGTAATTTTAAGCTGTATAATCCGTGGGATTTTATTTTTTCTATCACAGGAATACGTGTTGCTTTTATCTTCCAGGTAGTTTGGATGGTACTGAAATACCAGCAAAAACCCTTAGACAATGAGTAATCGAAAGATATTTTTAATCGTTGGTATTCTTGTAGCGGTATTTTTCGCTCTCTTATTTTTTTTGGTCATTTACCTTATTGGAAATGGAGATTTTCATTTCAGAGGGCATTGAATAAGCCAATGGGAAATGTATTAACAACTCAAATGTCTTACGCAGAACGCTTACGCCTTAGCGTTGGCGCAAGAAGAAGAGTGTTTTTGATTGAAAAGCAATTAGATCCGCTAAGGAATGTAATTCGCAATTCTCTAAAATTTTGGTAATTCTCACCCAACATCCATGCCGTATCTTTGATTTTAGGTAACTTCAAAAAAAAAAACGGCTTTTTAATGGATGATGTAGACAATATAGAACTGAACTACCTGGATATTTCGGATTATGAAGCGTTGAAGGAAGCCATGGTGGAATCTTACACCGGCTTGTCGAATCCTTTCTGGACACGGAAACAGGTAGAAACGCTCATTAACCAGTTTCCGGACGGACAGGTTGCTATTAAAGTGAACGGACAAATTGCCGGCGTGGCGCTTTCTATCATTGTGGATTCTTCGAAATTCGAGCATTTACATACCTATAAACAGATTACGGGTAATTATACCTTCAAGACTCACCGGGCAGGCGGGAATATTCTCTACGGAATTGATGTTTTTATCAAAAAGGAATTCCGCGGCCTGAGACTTGGTCGCAGATTGTATGATTACCGCAAGGAATTGTGCGAAAAACTGAATCTCAAAGGAATTGCTTTCGGCGGGCGAATTCCGAATTACCACAAATATGCCAATGAGATGACGCCCAGGGAATACATTGAGAAGGTGAAACGCAAAGAAGTTCACGATCCGGTGCTCGATTTCCAAATGTCGAACGATTTTCACCCATCCAAGATTTTAAAAAATTACCTGGAAGGCGATTCACACTCAAAAGATTACGCGGTCCTTTTGGAATGGGACAACTTGTACTACGAAGTCAAAAATGAAGCTCCGAGTGCAATCAAAACAGACGTGCGCCTGGGATTGATCCAGTGGCAGATGCGCCCTTACTCCAACCTGGACGAATTAATGCAGCAAGCAGAATATTTTGTGGATGCCGTTTCGGGTTATCGCTCCGATTTTGCGCTTTTTCCGGAATTCTTCAATGCTCCGCTCATGGCCGAGAACAATCATTTGTCAGAACCGCAGGCCATTCGTGAGCTGGCCAAATACACCCAGGAAGTTGTTCAGCAGTTTTCCAAGCTGGCAATCAGCTATAATATCAACATTATTACGGGAAGTATGCCGGAAATTCAAAACGACCGTTTGTACAACGTGGGCTATTTATGCCACCGCGACGGACGGATTGAACGTTTTGAAAAGATCCACGTTACTCCCGACGAAGCAAAGATCTGGGGAATGGAAGGCGGAAGCCACATCCAGGTTTTCGATACGGATTGTGGCAAGATCGGGATCCTGATCTGTTACGATGTGGAATTCCCGGAATTAAGCCGCTTACTGGCCGATGAAGGAATGGATATTCTTTTTGTACCTTTCCTGACTGATACGCAAAACGGGTATTCGCGTGTGAGACATTGTGCACAAGCACGTGCAATCGAGAACGAATGTTATGTCGCTATTGCAGGAAGTGTAGGAAACCTGCCGAATGTTCACAACATGGATATTCAATATTCTCAATCGATCGTATTTACACCTTGCGATTTTGCTTTTCCGTCCAACGGGATTAAAGCGGAAGCCACAACGAATACAGAAATGATCCTGATAGCGGACGTAGATATTACTTTGCTACGGGAACTGAATCAATATGGCTCTGTGCGGAACCTGAAGGACAGGCGGACAGATATTTATGATTTGAAAAAGCGGAGAAGAAAAGAATAATTGATGATTTTTTCACTAATTTTGTAATCAAACAAATAATTCCTCCATGTAAAAAATAATTTCTTTCTAACAATTAAGATGGTAAACCGAAGAGCTGTTTACCCGATTCGTCACTCTTAAGAAAGAAATCATGGTACTTCTTCAAAATATCTCTTATCAACATCCCAATAAGGACCGTTTGTTTGAAAATCTCAACCTGGCGATCCAAAACACTGGTAAAACAGCCATCATTGGAAACAATGGTTCCGGTAAATCTACGCTGTTGAAAATCATCAGCGGTCAACTTTCAGTGACTTCCGGACAAGTTTCCGTTGAGGTCAGACCTTACTTTGTTCCTCAACAATTCGGACAGTACAATGAACTAACGATCGCACAAGCTTTGCAGATCGAAGACAAAATTCGAGCTTTCCGGGAAATTCTCGCAGGAAATGTGAGTGATGAAAATATGAATACACTCAACGACGACTGGACGATTGAGGAACGTTGTGAATCGGCATTGGAACATTGGCAGCTCACTGATCTGGATTTGGAACAAAAGCTGGAATCTCTAAGCGGCGGACAAAAAACGAAAGTTTTTCTTGCCGGTATTTCGATTCACCAACCAGAATTGGTATTGATGGATGAACCGACGAATCATTTAGACCAGGTCGGCAGGCAACTTTTGTACAACTTCATTCGGAACACTACTTCTACCCTGCTCATTGTGAGCCATGACCGAACGTTGCTAAACTTACTGGATACGATGTGTGAGTTGTCCAAATCCGGGATACGCTTTTATGGCGGCAACTACGATTTCTACAGGGAGCAAAAGGCCATCGAACAGCAAGCACTTCAAAATGAGGTCAAACATGCAGAGAAAACGCTCAAAAAGGCCAAAGAAAAAGAGCGCGAAACCTTGGAGCGCAAGCAAAAACTGGATTCGCGCGGAAAACAGAAACAGGAGAAATCCGGTGTGGCGCGAATCATGATGAACACCATGCGGAACAACGCCGAAAAAAGTACAGCAAAAGTAAAAAATCTGCATTCGGACAAAATTGATGGTATCTCTAGTGATTTGCAGCAGGTCCGTTCCAAATTGCCGGAATTCGACCAAATGAACTTCGGTTTCGCCCATTCTTCGCTTCATAAAGGAAAAGTTCTGTTCAAGGCAACTAATCTCAACATCACCTTCGAAAAGAACACGCTTTGGAAAGAGGCTTTAACTATTCAGATCTGCAGCGGAGAACGCATTTCTATCCACGGAGCAAACGGTTCGGGGAAAACTACTCTGCTAAAATTGATCCTGGGTGAATTGCAAACTGAAAGCGGCACAATCGAAAGCGCTATAAAATCTACGGTATACATTGACCAGGACTATTCATTGATTGACAATCAACTGACTGTTTACGAACAGGCACAAGTTTTCAATACCACTTCATTATTGGAGCACGAAGTGAAGATCCGTTTAAACCGTTTTATTTTCGGAAAAGAAACGTGGGATAAATTATGCAGCAGCCTGAGTGGTGGTGAACGCATGCGTTTACTTTTATGTTGTCTGACTATTTCAAATAAAGCTCCGGATATACTGATTTTGGATGAACCGACAAATAACCTGGATATTCAAAACACAGAAATACTGACAGCTGCCATCAGGCACTATCAAGGTACGATCCTGGTGGTTTCTCATGATGATTTTTTCCTGGATCAAATCGGCATCAACCGGCAGATTATTTTGAATAATTGAACAGTTACTTTTTATTCGCACGAAGATGAATAATTATTGGGTTGCTGGACAGTTGTTTATTTTTAAGATCATTAGTAATTGAAAAAATGGTATTATAATTGCATAAAACCGATTTTAAATTCAAACTCATGAAAAACCTATTTACATTACTCCTGCTTTTTTTAGCGTCTAATGGCGTAAATGCCCAACAAGTTTACTCTGTAGATTACGAATCGCAGGCAGATGTAAAAGTATTTGTGGTAAACTATGAATCACAAGCAGACTTGTTGGTTTACAAAGTAAAATACGCTTCACAAGCGGGTGATAATGACGGAAAATGGTTCTTCGTAGATTACGAAAGTCAGGCTAAGAAATCTATTTTCTTCGTGAAGTATGAAAGTCAGGCTGATTTGAAAATCTTTTTTGTGGAATACGAAAGCCAGGCGGGCTGGAAAAACAGCAGCAAGAAACAGCTGATGTATTAAGATAAATGTAAAAAAGTAGGGGGTGAAAAATTTTTCACCCCTACTTTTTAATTTTCAAACAATGTCTCCGTTAAAAATGAGTATGTCTTTTTTACTAAAATCGTTCAACTTTCTCAGGACTTAAAATGGCGCTTAGGTGAACGAGATCGGGTACCTGTGCGGTAAATGACAGCAAATTTTTCATACTGTTTGAGGCGGTACGCTGAGTTTATGAAAAATTCTGTCATAACCTGCTAACAGGGCGATTGGTTTACCCACGCCTAGACCTTTTTGGCTCCACCTTTTTGTGGCAATGACAAAAAGGTGGAAAACAAGTAATTGTCGGGGTGGTTAAAATCTAACCGGACAACAATGATTATTAATTTTCAATTACCTTCGCGTTATGTGGCTCAAAAACCTGGTAAAATACTATTTCAGCAAGCGCATACACCGCGATAAACTGCATCCTTCGGTTGGCATTCAGCAGCGGGCTTTGATGCAGCACTATCAGCTTGCGCAAAAGAATAAACAGCTTCCGGCTTTTAACACCACAGGATTCAAAGTTTTTTCTCAATTCGAGGAAGACGGTCTTCTGCTCTTTTTGTTTTCCCTGATTGGTGAAGGAAGTAAAACCTTTATCGAGATTGGCTCCAATGACGGAATCAACAGCAACTGCAGCAATCTGGCTATTCATTTTGGCTGGTCGGGCTTGTTTTTTGAAGGTGACTCGAAACTGATCCGCCGTGGCGAGAAGTTTTATTCGAAGATTCCTACACCTTATCATCCCAAACCGAAATATGTTCAGTCCATCATTAAACGGGAGAACATCAATGAAGGGATTTCAAAAGCAGGCCTTTCAGGTGAAATAGAATTACTTTCAATCGACATTGACGGAAACGATTACTGGGTTTGGGATGCTTTGACAGTTGTTCAGCCGAAAGTAGTAGTCATCGAAACACATACCGAGTTTGGTTTGGAAAATATTGTGGTTCCTTACGACCCCAATTACATGTATCCCGGAAAACACCCGATCTACCACGGAGCAAGCGTTATAGCTATGAATAAGCTCGCTGAAAAGAAAGGTTACCGCCTTGTTGGTGCAAATGATCTGGGAATGAACCAGATTTATATCCGAAAAGATTTACTTTTAGAAGAAGTACCCGGCGTTTCCCCCGAATCAACTTTGTGGCATCCGAAAGCAAAAGCGGATTATTCAAAGTTCAGTGAAATTAAAGATTGGGAATATATTAAAGGTTAAATTATGATCAGAAAAACGCTCTTTTCGAAACAGGCTATGGACTTATGCATAGATCGAATCAATAAATTAGACAAGGACCAGGCTCCTCTTTGGGGAAAAATGAATGCTTCTCAAATGCTGGACCACTGCAGTGAAACCATGAAAGTAGCACGCGGAGAGAAGGAATTGAAACGCTTGTTTATCAGTTATATCCTGGGAAGTATGATGAAAAGTTCTTTCTACAACGATAAACCGGTCCCTAAAAACAGTCCCACGCACAAAGACTTTATCATTACTACCACTTCCGAGTTTGAAAAAGCAAAACAGGAACTGATCGATCATTTGACCGCGTTCCAGGAAGGCGGAATGGATAAATGTACTACTGCGCCGCACGCATTCTTCGGAAATGTAACCAAAGAACAATGGGGATTGGGAATGTATAAGCACCTCGACCATCATTTACAGCAATTTGGAGTATAAGTATGGAATTTATTGATCAGGCGCTCGACGATTACTGCTGCCAACATACCACAGCAGAATCTGCATTATTGGCAAAACTGAATCGTGATACGCACGTAAATATTTTGCAGCCTCGCATGCTGAGCGGTCATTTCCAGGGACGTTTGCTGAGTTTACTTTCAAAAATGATTCGCCCTGAGCGCGTTTTGGAGATTGGTACTTATACCGGTTATTCGGCACTTTGCATGGCAGAAGGATTGACGGAAAACGGAAAAATCATTACGCTCGACATCAACTCTCAACTGGAAGATTTTGTTCGTTCTTACATCGCAGAAAGTGAATATGCTTCAAAGATTGATTACCGCATTTGCAACGCCATGGAAGAAATTCCGACTATGGACGAACAGTTTGATTTGGTCTTTATTGATGCTGACAAGATGAATTACATCAATTACTACAACCTGGTTTTCGACAAACTGAAACCGGGTGGTTATATCTTTTCCGACAATGTATTGTGGTCCGGAAAAGTAATTCAAACCGAGGGAAAAATAGACAAAGACACGCAGTTATTGAAAGATTTTAATGAGTTGATTCATAACGATCCGCGGGTAGAGAATATTTTGCTTCCGATCCGGGACGGCATTATGATCGCGAGAAAAAAATAAATACACGACGCATCGCGTGCCTACTTTTTTCTAATTATCAATGACCAAATTATCAATTATCAAGGTTAGATTCTCTTTTGATATTTGAGATTTATAATTCATAATTACGTAGGACGAATAACGGCTTTTTCTTTTTCCAGCTCAACATCCGTCAATTTACTTTTTGAAACGAACCGGCCTTCTTTGAATTCATAAGTCAAAAGGTCATAGCCATCGTACTGGGTGCTTACTCCTTCATTTTTAAAGGGAAGTGCAATTTTCAAAACACCGGTAAATTCCTTTCCGTTCACAAAAAAATCCTGCGTTTCGAGGTTCTTTAAAAACTTGCTGTATTCCAGGAATACTTCATCTGTCTCTACTTTTTTGCGGTCTGCCATGTAATAATGAACGATTTTAAACGTGTTCTTACCGTCAATTTTCTTTGGAAGAGCCTGAGTAGTCAGTAACAGTTTCTTTTTTTCAGTCACGATATTACCGGGACAAATGCTGAAATAACTTCTGCCTACTTTTTGCTCTTTGCAATCAGTTTGTGCATATGCGTTTCCTGAAATCAGGGAACTAACAAATAAAAGTCCCAAAGTGTAAAGGAGAAATCTGGTTTTCATCGGTTTCATTTTTTGATTCACTAAAGTATGAATTTTAACGGCGAACAATAAGAAAAAATTGTGCCATTTTTTTGCTGATTCCGGTGGCTTCGGCTCCGCTCAGCCACCTTTGTTTCATTTCCATGAATTTTGCCTAAGGCGACTGAGCGGAGTCGAAGGCGGCTGTGGAATTTTTCTTGAAAAGAAAACGAGAAAAACAGTAACCTTTTCGCCGAAATTACGATATAGTAAATCGGGCATAATTATTGCCTGGATTCGAACTGTATTTTATCGCATATGTGGAAGAACTACTTATTTATTGCAGGAATTTCTCTTGCTGTTTCTAATTCATTTTACGCGCAGGAGGAAGATCCTTCCTGTTTGGCGCCTTCTAAAAAGACCCAAAAACTGATTGAAGCGGGAAAAAACTCCCCGGATTTGCAGTCGGCAGCGACGAACTTTGCCAAAGCCATGGAGTCAGAACCAGACAATGCCGGTGCTTATTATGAATTCGGAATGTATGCTTACGAATCCGGGAGAAAGGCTTATGAATCGAATCCGAATCCTGCAACGGGCGACCGAAGCTTTCTAAAAGCAGAAGGTTTGTTTGAAAAAGCAGCAGAATTGTGTCCCGACTATCATTCCGATATTTATTATTATCTCGGAGTAATCAATTATACGCAGGACCAAAAAGAAATTGCAAATACCTGGTTCCAGAAATTCATAGATTTCAAAAACAACGATAATTCACGCTACGGCGCAGCTTATACCAAACAGCTTGCTGACGTAAAAAAACTCCTGGCTTCACAAAAAGAAGAAGGTGAAATGCTTGCCAAAGAAGTTCCTTTCAACCCAAGAAAAGTGGCCGGTGTAAGTACAGAGAAAGATGACGAATATTTACCGATGATCTCTCCTGATAACTTATTGATGTTTTATACCCGTAAACAGGATCTAAAAAACCTGGGGGACGTGGTTTCCAATATGCAGGAAGTATATACTTTCTCCAGTCGACTGGATGACGCTATTGCATTTGACGGTGGAAAAGCATTCAAGAGCCCATTCAACAAAGGAGATTTCCAGAGTTATGGCGGAGCAACTGTTTCCGTAGATAATAAGGAAATGATCATCTGCGCCTGCAAGAAAACAGAAGTAAACGGCCAGTCATACATGAATTGCGACTTGTATTCCACTACTTTCCAGAAAACAGGTCCAAATCCTTCGGATTACCAATGGACTGATTTGGTGAATTTAGGTCCAAAGATCAATACTCCTGATGGCTGGGAAGCACAACCTTCTATGTCGGCCGACGGAAACACCCTGTTTTATACTGCAAACCGCAGATCAACCAAAGACAATGATGTTTTCGTAGTAAAACGCAATGCAGACGGAACCTGGGGCGCACCAAGACCGTTTGATGAGATCAATACAGCCGGAAAAGACAAGAGCCCGTTCCTGCACCAGGACAGTGAGACTTTGTATTTTGTTTCTGCTGTTTCGGATGACCGCAAAGGAGTTGGAGGCTTGGATATTTTCTACATGCGTGAAGAAAACGGAGTTTGGAGCAAACCAAAGAACATCGGTTATCCGATCAATTCAAAAGGTGACGAAGTTGGAATCTTTGTTTCCACGGATGGAAAACTGGCTTACTACTCTTCTCAACAACAGGGGAAATGGGATATTTACGGATTTGACCTGTATGAAGAAGCACGTCCAAAAGCAGTAGTGATCATCAAAGGAGATTTGAAAGATCCTTCCGGAAAGCCGGTTGAAAATGCAACGATCGAAGTAGCTTACGAAAATTCCGACAAAGTAGAACAGGTTCGCGTAAATGGGAACGACGGAAAATATGCCGTAGTCGTTAAAACAGACAAGCCGCAGGACATCATGGTTTCCGTGAAGAAAGACGGCGCTGCTTTTGATTCCAAACTGATCACAAAAGAAGAGATCGTGAAGAAAGAAAACCGCGTGAACAACAAGCTGGAAGTGAAAGAGCTGAAAGTTGGTGAAGCTTACACGATCAACGACATATTGTATGATTACAACTCGGATATGCTTTCCGGGAAATCGCAATTCATTCTGCGCGAGTTTGCCCGTTTCTTAAAAACGAATCCAACAATCAAGATCATGATCCAGGGTCACACGGACAGCGATGGTGACGATGCGAAGAACTTAGATCTTTCCGACCGTCGTGCAAAAGGAGTAAAAAGATACTTAGCTTCTTTGGGAATTGAAGAAAGCAGACTGGAAGCACAAGGATTGGGTGAAACGAAACCAAAGGTGGCGAATGATACTCCGGAGAATAAGGCGAAGAATCGTAGAACGGAGTTTTTGATCCAGGGAATGTGATTTTAAATGATAAAACGCTTGCGCTAAAGCTTGTGCCATCGCTAAAGCTATTTGCGACACGCGATCAGCGTAGGCGCATGTAAAATTCAAAAGAAATAACTGAAGGCAGGGGCGAAAAATTTTTCGCCCCTACCTTTTTATGAAATCTTGGTATGAAAACAATGACAGGTTTTATTGTATTCCTCAGCTTATTCTCGTGCAGCGGGAAAACCACCAACGGGAAAACAATCGTGGTGGATGTTCGACAGGAAATGATTTGGAAACAGGGTCATGGAAAAGGAATCAATATTCCCCTACCTGAGTTGGAAAAACACCAAGCGGATTTATTGAAATACGACACGGTCATATTTGTCTGTGAAACAGGTGCAAGTGCCGGGCAGGCAGCTGCTTACATGAATGCGCAGAAAGGTCGTGAAACTATTTTTAAGAATGGGATTTCCTGGACCAATTACCAGTAAATGTCCCTAAACAAAAAAGGCGCTTCGACTACGCTCAGCGACCTTTTTAATATTTCTATTCACAATTGATCTTTCGGTGACTGAGCGGAGTCGAAGTAACCGAAGTTATTGGTTAATTACCTTAAACGATGTTCTTCTGTTTTTTTGGTGCAATACTTCACGTTCTGCTTTTACTTTGAACGTATTAATGTAAGCTTCAACCAATAACACCGGTTTTCCTTCAGCATCCAACACCGGTTTTTTGTCCGGGCCGTATAACTGGTTTGGCTGGGTTTCTCCGTAACCTTTCGGGATCAGTCGAGCCGGGTCAATTCCTTTAGAAACCAGGTAGTCCACACAGGATTTTGCTCTTCTTTGGGATAAGTCTAAGTTGTAAATATCTTTTCCGCGTGCATCCGTGTGCGAGTTGATTTCCACCACAATGTTATTGTTCAGCTCCAGGAAGTCGAATAATTTATCCAAAACAGCCTGGGAAGCCGGTCTTAGCTTGTCCGAGTTGAAATCGTACTCGATTCCTTCGATCTCGATCTCATCCTGGGGAATCGGTTTTAAATAGAAATCTCTGGTAATACTGGTTGTCTGTGTAATGGAATTCGTGTTGACACTTGTTGCATCGGCAAAATAGTTGATTTTCTGACCTTTGATGAACAATTCGATCCCATAAGTCAATTCTCTCTCATAGTAACCGTTAGAATCCGTTACGATGTTGTAAGAAGGGAAAACTCCGCGTACATCTTTGAAAGTCAATTTCACATTAGGCAGAATCTCTTCCGTGTCTTTGTTGTAGGAATATCCGCTTAGATAAATGTGAATTGGTTCGTTGACTACTTCGTAGATGTCGTAACAGCTTCCGCCTGTGCATGGTTCCCTGTCACTTGAGAAAAACCCTTTGGATAAACGGGAATCCCACATCATGTAGGCATCATCTCTGCTTGAGTTGATGGGCATTCCAAGATTTGCAGGAACACTGAATGCTTCCGTTTCACGTTCGTAATAGGATTTGAAAATATCCAAACCACCAATGCTTCCGTGCCCGTTTGATGAGAAGAACAAGGTCGATGAAACTTCGTGGAAGAACGGAGTTACTTCATCCTGGTCGGAATTGATCAATGAACCTAAGTTTTCAGGCTGGCCGATTGTATTTCCGGAAGAATCGATTGCGATTTTCCAGATATCCATTCCTCCCAGTCCTCCCGGACGATTCGATGAAAAGAACAAGGTTTTCCCATCCATTGAAACATAAGGCTGAATGCTCTTATATCCCGGATAATTCACCGATGAATCCAGTTTGTAGGCTTCGAAGAACTTCATCTCCATCATTCGTGCCAGGTAAATATTCTGTTCGGTCTTTTTTTCTTCACTCCAACGTGTATAGAAGATCACATTGTTGTTGTTGAAAGATCCGGCACCATCGTTTTGAGCACTATTCAGCGGACGACCGAAATTGGTTGGCGCTGACCAGGTACTATCCGGGTTTAAGGAAACCCAATAAAGGTCACACAAATATTCGGACTGTTGCTTTTCATTCAAAATCACACCCCCGGTGCGAGCAGAAGTAAACATCAGTTTTTGGTCTTTGTCGAAATACATGGTTGCAAAACTTGCGGTTCCGCGGTTAAAAACAGCTGTATCAGCCATTTTAACGCTGATTTCACGCGTTTTTTCGATTTCTTCTTTTGCCAGGAAACAACCGGTCATGGCCACCTGTGCAGCATGAATCAATTCATCATCCGCTTTCGGAGAACGGATGTAATCTTCAAACTGTTTGATCGCCTCGTCGTACTTGCTGTTATTCATGTAGCTCTGAGCCAGGTAATAACTATCATCCGGGTAAGCCTTTTCATCCACGGTGTTTTTCAAGTGCTTCTCCGCATTCGGATAATCGTGCAAACGGTAATAACACCAGGCAATATGATGATGCAGGTATTCTTCCATCGTTACTCTTAAACTGGTATCGACCTCTATTTTCTTCTTAGAAAGCTTTTGATTAGTAACCTGTACTTCATACGGATAAGTCATTGTTGACCTCGCCACAGAATCGGAAAGAGCTAATTTATACTGTTCAACGGCATTTGCGTAATCGAGTTTACTGAAATACTCATCACCCAAATAGATATACATTTTTTTTGATTGCGCCAGTGATAGTCCGGATATCACCAAAAACAACAAGCATACGATTTTAGATTTCATATTGAGAATGCGTATTATAGTCGTGGACAGATTTTGTATTCGGTTGGTTTCTTCTTTTTGTGCACATAGGTAAAGGAAATTTCAAATCCTCCTCTACTCTTCGATGTCGATGTTAATGATGACACGTTGAAATCGTAGGCCAGCTTAACAATATATGCATCTTTCTTTAGGCCTAAAGTAGCGATCATTGCGTCTTTTGCACGGAAAATAACTCCTCCAAGGACATAAGCACCGCTTCCTTTCAGGAAATAACCTGCTTCCAACGCATAAGTCTGCTCATGGAATTTCTTCTGCTGCATGATCAGTACTTTCGGGATTAGGTAAAAGAGCTCCGTAATATTGACACGCGTTCCCAAATGTGTGTACAGGCGCAAAGGAAGTTTACTTTCTCTTCCGAAGAAGGATTCATTGGGCTGGAGTAAGTTAAAGACCGAAACACCAATAAACGGATTTAAGCGTGACTGCGACTTCGAATAATAGTACAAAGCACTTGCATTCAGCATCGGGATGAATTTAGACTGAGCACCGAAATTTTCTCCGGTTACTAAAGTCTGATCAAATTCACCACCATTGTTCAGCGTATACTGATTATTGAATGACAATAACTGATACTCCAATGACTTTTGCGTAACACCTCCCTGTAGGCCGAAATTCAAAACATGGGTTTTATTCTTATTCAAAGGAACGTAATAGGCTGCCGAAAGCAATCCCTGTAAAACATTAAAGTTCCCTGCTCCCGCTCTGAAATTATTGATCTGAATTCCAAATCCCCACTTCTTGATGGGCATGTCGAAGCTGATCAAAGCAGAAGTATAAGGTTTATAATTCACCGATTTCCACTGAGTGCGGTATTGACCATGAACTCTGAAATCACCTTCCATCACTCCGGTGAGTGCAGGATTCAAAAATAACGGTGCGGCATCATACATGGATAAATGCGCATCTTGTCCGTAAGACAATCCATTCAAGAAAATGGCAAAAAAACAAATTCTTAATTTCACGACTTATCGAATTAAAGTTACGTCACCAGATTCTCTGACAACAAAATCACTACCCATATCAATCACAAAAGTCCAGGTATAAACACCCAAAGGAACTGGTTCTCCTTTGTATGTTCCATCCCATCCCACTTCGGAGTCTGTTGATTCGAAAACCACTTGACCCCAGTTATTATACACTTTAAAATCTACGTTTCTAAATGGTCCGCCACGAATAATAAACACATCGTTTTCTCCGTCGCCGTTTGGTGTAAATCCGCTAGGGAGAACCGGCAATAAAGCAATTGAAATTTGTCTGGACACCGTATCAATACATCCAATGTTATCTGAGATCGTAAGCGTTACTACATAAACACCACCGCCGTCATAGCTGTGAGTGGTGATCTCCGTATTATCTCCTTCTCCGTCGCCGAAATCCCACTGCCAGGTAATGATATTCCCGGGTGTTATATCCGTAAAGGTGATTTCCTGGTTTACCAACGCCGGATTCGGAGTAGCAGTAAACGAAGCAACCGGTATAGCGTGAACATCTATTT
This sequence comes from uncultured Flavobacteriales bacterium, assembly GCA_946479285.1. Next base: position 35,794 of record CAMLFH010000014.1, read on the forward strand.
GCTGAATCACGGTGTTGGTGCATCCAAAACCTGAAACAGCTGTTAAACTCACATTGTAAATTCCGCTGGTTGGGAAAACATAAGAAGGATCCTCTAGTGTACTGGAACCGATCCCATTGAAATCATACAAGTAACTGTCTATCGTTCCGCTTGGAATGAAAGAAGTATTGGTGAAGTTCGTCGGGTAATCTTCACAAGCGATAGAAGCGTTGAATGAAGGTTGCGGCAAGGGATAAACTGTTACAGGTTTTATGACCGTATCCACACAGCCATTGCTGGAAGTAACAATCATCTGAACATTGAAATTACCAAAAGTAGTATAAGCATGCTGTGGATTCTGAGCAATGGAGTTTGTATTATCTCCAAAAGACCAGGACCACGAAGAAAGTGAACCGGTATTAGCAATTGACACATCGGTAAAACTCATATTGCTCGCCTGACATACATTCGTGAAGTTAAAATCAGCCGTTGGAATTCTATTGAAGGTAATTACGATCGTATCTCTATCAGGCGGACATCCAAAATTGGATGTGGAACTCAGAATTAAGCTAATTGGTCCTCCTGAAACGTCACCAACTGAAGGATCGTACATTCCTGTCAAAAAGCCCGGTCCAGGAACAAAGGTTCCCGTTCCTAGTGTTGACCACGTTCCTGTTGTATCTGCACCAATGATGTGTCCGTTCAACTGGACCATCTGGTTCTGACAGTATGTTTGATCGGTTCCTGCATTCACCTGCGGCGGAGAAACGAACGTTACACGCATCGAATCATGTGCAATCGGACAAATGCCTGTTGTTGAAAGAATCACATCAATGAATCCGTTAGTAATATCCACCGGAGAAATCGTATAGAATGTATTTAAGTTGGCCGGATTGGAGATTGTTCCGAAGCCCGACGTTGTCCATAGGGTAGAAAACCCGGAAGTTACGGTTCCTGTCAGATTCAGTGTTGCATTATTCGAACAAAGCGAATCCATGGAAGTAATGGTCACTACCGGGAAGTCGATAATCTGAATTTCAAGACTATCCATAACTGCCAGACAGTTTCCGTTATTGGTAGACTGAAGGTAGAGCATAACTGTTCCATCAGAAATATCAGCTGTTGACAAGACGTAGTTTGTATTCAAGTTTGTTTGAGAAGGTGAAAAACCTCCTGTTCCATCTGCAGACCAGGTTCCTGTTGTAGTAATTCCGGTAATGATTCCGTTCACGGCAACATCCGTTGTATTGGAACAAACCAACTGATCTCCGCCTGCATCAATAAAGGGTGCATCGGTAAAGAAAATAACAACCGTATCCTGGTTATTCGGACACGAGAAGAAACTTCCGGTTGTTGTGTAGAAAAGTGCAACACTATCAGCAGCCAAATCAGCCGGTGAAGGAGTATAGGTCGTGGTTGGTGAACCAATATTCCCGAAAGCACCTCCGTTTCCGCCACTCCAGGTTGCAGCAGCTGAAAAGTTGAATGCTCCTGTAATTGGAACCGCACCAACGTTGTTTTTACAATATGAATCGTCTGTTCCTGCGTTTGCCTCCGGCGATTGAATGAAGGTTACAATCATGGTATCTCTTACCGGATCACAGTTTCCGGTTGAAGACAGTACAAAAGTCAAAGTACCTTGTGTGTAATCCGATGCGGACGGAACGTATGAAGAAGACAGGTCTGTTGCATTTACAAAGGAACCTGCTCCATTTACAACTGTCCATTCACCGGTTGTAGCGCCACCTTCTACAGATCCGTTCAATAATACAGAAGGATCTCCGTTACAAAGTGTGGTATCGTTTCCTGCTTTCGTGTAAACTTTTCGATTGAACGCTGACATGTAGTGGTAATAACATCCGGAACCTGCTCCACCGTTAATTACACCCATACCGAAGAATTCGCTGGAGTTTGTAATTAAGTTGGATGATCCGGCTGCAATGCTTGCCGTGCTGAAGGTGATTTGAGCACCACTCCAAAAACCTCCTGTTCCCGGAACAGGGTTAAAAGCGGTTCCAGGAACCAATGTTGTACTGCCGTTCAGCGTAAAGTCATTGATTGCTGATGTAGGACATAACAGGTTGAGGATAAATGTCTCGGTATTCGTTCTGGTAAAACTTACCTGGCTGGATCCCGCACAGTTGATCGGAGGCAATAATGCTTCACCAACCTCACATCCGAATCCACTAGCCTGCAATACGTAAACGTTTTTGTCTGCATCCACATAAGCGAGCGTTTCCGTGGCCGTTAAAACGTATTTCCAGGTATCTCCCTGGTTCAGTAACTGTGAGAATGTTCCCAGATTCGTTGTAACACTTACAGAAGTAAAGTTTTGAGTTGCAACGATGAAGATTCCTTCCTGCGAGTTCGAAAACATGTTTCCTCTGTTTACGATGTAATTCGTTCCAACCACATCTACCGGAACAATCTGGTCTCCCATCAAATCACGGCAACCTCCCCCGGAATTTGTTACTGAATCATCTGAAACGGTTACGGCAATTGGTTTATTTGCCACCACAATAGTCCCGCCGAGGTTATTTCCCGGAGTATTTGTAGCCTGTGAAACGTTCTCTACCGTATAAGTTTGTCCGCGGTTCAGTATGACCGAATAGGTAATTCCTGCCGGATGACCAACAACAGTTGCTTTTGGAGTAATCCAAACGGTTGTATTGTCTTCCGTAGCTACGATACAAATCATCGATTTTGGCTGAATCGGAGCATAATTACCGTTTGCCCAGGTATTTTGGAACGGACAAACAAACTCCATACCGACTGCATTTTGTCCTTTCAACGAGTACGTTTCGGGATTATTGACGATCGTTACAACTTCATAAACTACTGTAATCAGTGTATCGGCCTCAATTTTAATCCCGTAATTCAATACGTTATCCGCAGGTTTTGACTCCAGCGTGTTCACAATGGAGGACAAAAAATGGGAATTCAGGGAATTTGCAGGAACAACAAACGTAGAATCGTATGTGCCGGCAGGCTGATACACCCGGACCGTTGTTGGGGAATTAAATGTGGAAATGCGCAAAGCGATTGGAGTATTCCCGGCGTGACTTGGTGTAACCCAAGGTGCCGCAAACCAAAAGACTGAGTCAATCTGACTTTTACTTTCGAATGATCCGACTGTAAAAATCAAAGCTAGTAGCAGTACTATCCGACGTAATTTCATAAGCTCTAAATTCATCCTACTGTTTCTCTTTATTCTGATCAATTTCCTTTTGGATATCTTCCAGAATACTGTTATTCAATTTATCATCTTCCTCCTCTAAAGAAGGTCTGTTCTTCGTAATTATAAACGAGATCCCAATCTCATGAGATCCGGCATTGTACTTTCTTAGTTTCGTGTAACTGTAATCGTAGCCGTAAGTAATCGCCAAACGATTTTTCAAACGAACTCCCAGGAAAACACCCATTGCATCTTTTGTTCTGAAATTCAGTCCGCCAAAGAATTTGTCCTTGTAAGACAATTGGGCTAAAATGGACAATTGAGCAGGCACAGGTTTCGTGTATCTGAACAAAATTCCCGGTCTCAGCTCCCAGTCCTTTTTGATCAGGAATTTGTAAGAACTCATTAAAGTGTAGTGGAATTGCAAATTCTGGTTGTAAGAATTAAAACTTTTCCCCATAATCATGTGATCAATTGTTCCGCTAAACTCAAACTTATCGCTATACAAACGGAATCCTGCATTCATATCAAATGCATTTCCGGAATAACTGTTTCCTGTAAAGATCGGATCTCCTTCATCTGCAATCACGGCATCGTACAAACGAACACGGTACTGTACAAATCCCGGACGAATTCCTAATCCCATTCTCCATTTGGATTGCTTGGTAAATCGAATCTGGTAACCGTAATTCAGGTAGATCCCGGTTTTTCCCAGCAATCCCATTTGTTCAGTCAACAATTGTACTCCGTAACCATGTTTCGCTTTATTCTTGAATGATCCGTGGAAATTCAAATAGAAATTTCTTGGAGCATCTTTAAATCCTACCCATTGATTTCTATTGTAGAAACTCACTTCATGGTAATTTGTACTTCCAACATATGCCGGAGAGTAATGCAAAGGATTTGCGAATACATTTGTAAATAAACTTTGCTGCTGTCCGTATGAAACAAAGAACAGAGTAACAGCAAACAAACTTGTCATTAAATTCTTTCTGTTCATCTTAATCTCGTTTTCTTAACACCATTAATACTCCTTTATAGATATCAGGATCGGCATTTGCGTTCAACTGAATAACAAACAGATAATTTCCATCCGGAACCGGTTCTCCTTTGTAAGTTCCATCCCAGGGATTTTGATAGCCATCTGAGGTGAAAACGGTTTGTCCCCACTCATTGTAAATCTCAACATGTACATCCGGATACTGTTTTAAGAATTCTAACTTCCATACATCATTCGCACCATCGCCGTTTGGTGAGATGATGGTTGGGATAAGGGTGCTAATGTCATCTGTAACAATACTCACAGTTACAAAACGGATGGCACTGTCTGTACATCCCAATGAATTTGTAACCTCGAGAATGATGTAATAGTTACCATTTTCATAATAGGTATGACTTGGGTTGATTTCATTAGAAGTTCCACCATCTCCGAAATTCCAGGAATAAATTACTGCGTAATCGGATGTATCAATGAAATTATATTGTGCAACAATGTTTGCTCCACTGGCAGAATTATAGTAGAATCCGGCATCCGGCAATGGAACAATGGTAATCGGTTCAATAATTGTATCCGAACAGTTATTTACTGTGGATACAATGTGTGTGATCGTGTAAGTTCCACCACTAGCAAACTGTTGATCTACATCTTCCAATGCCGCAGAGCCTTGTCCACCGAAATCGTAGAACCAATAGTTGATAGTCTCAGAGCTTGTGGAAGCATCCGTAAACGAAACCGTAACCTGGTTATTCGGACAGGAATTGGAAGAATTAAAATCTGCAACCGGCTTGTCAAAAACAGAAATTGAAATCGATACAGTGTCTTTACACCCGTTTGAATTGGTTACGATCAACTCCACCGGATAAGATCCCGGAATTCCGAAGTTATAAGTTGGGTTTTGGTTCGATGAAGTTTGACCCGACTGGAATCTCCATGCCCAATTGGTCAAGGCCCCTGAACCTGGAAGTGAGAAGTCTGTAAACACATTCGGAAGACCTTCACACACATTTGTTCCACTAAAGTTAGCAAATGGCGGTGCTACGAAATTGATCTGAATTCCATCCGTCACAACCATACAGGTTCCATTATTAGTTGAAGTCAACGTAAGTACAACACTTCCGCCAGAAACTTCACCAGCTGTTGGAGTATAAACTGCATTCAACGCAGATGTGGATGGAGTAAAAGTTCCTGATCCACCACTCCAAACGCCACCAAACGGCCCACCTGTCACACTTGCGTTCAACTGAACCTGGGATGCATTGGAACATTTTAACTGGTTTGGACCTGCATCCACTTTGGGAGCATTATTGATCGAAACATAAATACTATCCTGAACCGGGTTACAATTTCCGTTTGAAGTAGATTCTAAATAAAGCCATACAAAACCAGCTGTTGTATCAGCTACACTTGGAATATAAGTACAATTCAGTGAACTGTTGTTTGGCGAGAAAATCCCTGTTCCGCTAGTCAACCATTTACCGGTTGTAGTTGGTCCGCTTACTGTTCCCGATAAAGGAACATTGGCATTATTTGCACAAACGATCAATGTATCAGGGCCAGCCTGAACTGTTGCTGCGCTTGTGAAGTTGACCATCATTGTATCAGAGACCATTGCACAGGAAAGAGCATTTGTAGATGTCAGTACAAACTGGACCGATCCGGTAGTTAAATCAGCATTAGAAGGAACATAATCAGCGTTCAAAGCAGCTGCATTCGGCAGGAAAGTTCCTGAACCATTCGATGTCCAAACTCCTGTAGCCGCGCCACCACCAATAATCCCATTCAATTGGATGACGGCATTATTTTCACAAATGGATTGATCGGTATTCGCATTCACCAAGGGCGCCGGAGTAATTTCAAGGTACATCGTATCTCTTGCAACCGGACAGTAGCCGGTAGTAGAAAGAATAATTCGAATCGGGCTGATCAAAGTATCCAAAGGACTTGGAATGTATGTATTCGGAACAGAAGTCAATCCGTTCTGGAAAGATCCGTAGCCATTACTCGACCAGGATCCGGTTACAGCTCCACCTCCTACGCTTCCGCTCAATATATAACTCACATTGGCACAAACGGTATCATTCAGGCCTGCATTTGAAAATGCTGTTGCATAAAAGTCAGTATTGTAAGCGTAAGCTGCCCCTGTATTTGTTCCACCACCGGTAATTGTGGCCATGGTAAAGATATCTGCCGAATTCACAATCATATTGTGGCTGTTCAAAGGAACATCTGTAGTGTTGAAGAAAATACGGGCTGCAGTGTATAGACCGCTTGTTCCGGGAACCGTTTGGAACATTCCCGCAGTAATTGGAGCAGCACTTCCGTTTAACGTAAAGTTTCCTTCAAAACCTGTTCTTGTAACAAGCAGTACTCCCAAAGAATCTGCACTGGAACGCGAAAATGCCATGCTGTTATTTCCCTTGCAATTCAAACTCGGAACTACCGCAGCACTCAATTCACAGCCAAATCCGGAAACATGATATACATATACCGGCTTGCTTGATTTGATTGACAACAACTGATCTGTCATCGGTATCTCCAGGGTTTCAGAGGAATTGATCAAAGTAGTACTGGTACTCATTCCGACAACCTCAATAGTAGAAGCATTTTGAGTTGCCAATACGTAAATGCGGTCGGTGGTTGAAGTTCCTTTATAAATGGCATAATCTGTTCCGATATGCGGAGTTGGGATCAACTGGTCCCCTATCATATCTGCACAAACAGACTGAACAAGCTGTCCGTCGAACAAAGTAACTGCAATTGGTTTATTGGCAGAAACGATTGATCCTGCAAGACTCGTAACAGCAGAAACGTCAACATCCCTGGCGCTATATGTTTGCCCGGCATTCAAAACGACTGAAAAAGTTGCATTCGCCGCGTGACCTGTAATAGCAGTTCGTGGAGTGATCAAAACCGTAGTATTATTCAAAGTCGCTACGATTTCTATCCCCGAATATGTTGCAGGAGTTGTCACCGAATTATTCCAAAACTTCTGAAAAGGTGTATAAAAGTTTGTTCCGAGAGCCTTTACTCCTTTTAGACTGAAGCTTTCTTTGTTATTGGGAGCAATTACTTCATAAACGGCATTAATCAACCCGGTTGAAGTGATTTGAATACCATTATTCGAAATAACATTTGCTGCAGGACTTTCAATCTGGGCAATTGCTGAACTCAGGTTGATACTATCGCTTGAAAAGGCAGGCATTGTTAAAGTTAACGGAACAAAAGCACCATTTGCAGGTTGCGTTACAGTAATCGTAGCACCCTGATCATAAGTTTGAAAACGAAGTTTAACAGGAACTTGTCCAACACCAGCAGAAACATCCGGAGCTGCAAACCAAAATTCAGTATCTCTCTGCGCATAAGTATTTACAGCACCAGTGAGGAAAAACGCGAACAGGAAAAGTTGTATAAATCTGAACATATTTAAGCTATCTCAGTTTTGAATGTGCAAAGATAGTTGATACGGCGTCAGTTTTAGCTAAAAACAAGAAAGTGAAACATGCCATTCACACAGTCAAACCCGGACTTTAAAAATAAAAATCAGTTAGTTACGAATTTAACAGCTTTTTAGAGGCATTCGTCGAAAACCACTAGTGGACTAGTTTTAACTAAGATTTTCTCTGTGATTGGGAGGAAGTTCAGGTTTCAGCTTTGCTGCCCGGTCATGCATAACGATGCTTCCTGTAACAGCAACATTTAAAGAAGAATTTCCGGGGAGTTTGATTACTTTCCGGCACTTTGCCAAAACAGATTCAGGAAGCCCCTGATCTTCGGACCCCAACAAATAAATAGCTCTTCTGGGATGTTCGAAATCATGCAGGAATTCAGCATCATCGGTTAATTCAATAGCAATCAAATGACAATCATACGGGATGTTCTCACACAAATCCTCCAGAGAATCGTAATGAAAATAAGGAATCCGGGCCCAGGTACGTGTCACATCCGAACTTTGTTTCTTGTAACGTTTCCCCACCGTAAAGATGTAAGAAGCCCCCAGGATATAGGCCGATCGCCAAAGTGTTCCGATGTTGTGATCTGTTTTCGGATTAAAAACACCGATCGCACAATACCCCTGGACATTCGCAGTTTTCATAGATCAGATCCGTTGATTTTTTCCGTCATCAAAGCACTTCCAATATGAAAGATGGCATCGCCTTTATTCACCAAAGGTGCTTCATTGGTGCAAATAATGTATCCTTTTGAATTCGATTTAACCTTTCGTTCCGAAGAACCGTAAGGATCGCTCACAAAACCAATAACCTCGCCTCTTTCAACAAATTGTCCGTTTTTAGCCACAGCATGAAAAACTCCCGATAAAGGTGCCCGCAGCCATTTGGAAGATTTAATAATGACCGGTTCGGTTTCATCCTGTTCCAGCTTAAAATTCTTCATATTGAAATGATTGAGAATCCGCTGAATTCCGAGCAAACCTTCTTCCACAATCGTTTCATCTATGGAATTGGTCTTTCCTCCCTCAAACAGGAGAATCTTCTTACCCATTTTATTTAAAGCTTCGCGCACGGATTTCGAAATGTATCCTGAATGTACGATAAACGGCGGGCTGAAAACTTTAGCCAATTCCATACTAACCGGATCGGAAATCAGGCATCGGACCTGAGCAATATTGGAGCGCTGAGAAGATCCGGTGTGAAAATCGATGACAATATCCACATTCGGAGCAATCTGGCTCATAAACTGGTAAGCGAACTGACTTGCTAAAGAACCATTCTTTGATCCCGGAAAACTTCGGTTCAAATCCCTTCCATCCGGAAGTTCGCGCTTCAGGTTCAAATACCCGAAAATATTGAAGACCGGTAAACAAATAATAGTTCCTGCAATGGGCTTATTCCACTTTTTACGAATCACTCTGCGGATAATCTCCATCCCGTTGATTTCGTCTCCGTGCATTCCGGCCATTAACAGAACAATCGGTCCGTCTTTCAGCGATCGCTCCACGAAAACCGGAACCTGGACCGGCGTGTGCGTATGCAGTTTCGCTACATCCATGCTTAGCTCCACGCTCTGACCTGGCAGAATTTCTTTTCCAAGTATGTAGAATTTAGCCATCTCTATCTTTTTACACTCTTTTCAATAAAGGCAATGATTTTTCCTGCAATGTCAACACCTGTAGCGCGCTCAATCCCTTCCAGTCCGGGAGATGAATTCACTTCCAAAACCAGCGGCCCGCGAGAAGACTGCAATAAATCAACTCCGGCAACTCCCAAACCAACCGCTTCAGCAGCTTTGATAGCAGTTCTTTTTTCTTCTTCAGTCAATTGAAGAATTGTTGCTGTTCCGCCACGATGCAGGTTTGAACGAAATTCGCCCTCTTTTCCCTGTCGCTTCATGGCCCCCACTACTTCACCGTCTACCACAAATGCACGAATATCGGCACCACCGGCTTCCTTGATGAATTCCTGCACGATTACACGTGCCTTCAATCCGTTGAAAGCTTCTAAAACCGACTGAGCAGCATTTTGGTTCTCGGCCAAAACAACTCCCAATCCCTGAGTTCCCTCCAACAGTTTCAAAACAACTGGCGCACCACCGGCAGATTCAACCACGTGTTCCACGTTTCGCGAATAATTAGTAAACACCGTCTTTGGAAGTCCGATTCCTACTTTGGATAACACCTGCAGACAGCGCAGTTTATCACGTGAGTGCACGATTCCGCGCGAACTGTTAACGGAAAAAACATTCATCATTTCGAATTGTCTGACTACTGCAGTTCCATAGAAAGTAACCGAAGCCCCAACCCGCGGAATGACCGCATCAAAATCTTCCAAATAACCCGATCCATAAAATAAGGATGGTCCTTTTTGTTCAATTTCAATATTACAAAGCAAATGATTTATTACATGTGCTTCATGTCCGTGCTTTTCAGCAGCTTCAACAAGGCGTCTTGTTGAATACAATTGTGGATTGCGCGATAAAATGGCAATTTTCATTCTTTTTTCATGAAAGGCTCATCCCTTTCCTTCGATCAATATAATAAGTTACTTATTCTCGTATTTATAAGAACAATTCGTTTTGGAAGTGTCTATCAGAAAACGTTTATTGAGCAACCTGCGTCCTAACAAAATCGGATTCCTCAATCCTGTTCTTTCAGTCAGCGAAAATACGGTTTCATATGTCTTTCCAAACAATCTAACACTTCCTTTGACAAAATAACGCTCCTGCGCTATTCCATTCGAGCTTTTGACGATCTTTGTTTTAAATTCATCAAAAATCACTTCTTTCCCTGTAAACCCGGAAATAGAAGCATCCAAAAAAATTACCCGAAGCTGTTCTTTTTCACCAAATTCAACTACTTCAATAGACTGACAATGCATCGAACTGGAATAAGCTCCGGAATCGATCTTCACAGGTACATTCTGCAATTCAAACCCGGGGAAGGAAATCAAATCCTTACGTCCGATTATTTTCTTATCCGCTGCCTCCATATTTCTCGCTATCTTTGTAAAGAAGTTTGTTATTCGGTGATCGAAATTAGGAAAAAAGCGATTGAGATAAAAAAAATGGCTTCAAATAAAAAAAAGTTAGGGTTAATTATCACAAAATGAAAAATTATTCCTAATATTGCACCCCCAATTATGGGATAGTGAAAGAAAATTAGAGTCATGGATTTTATCAGAGAGCTTCAAAAAGAACTAGTAGAATTGAAAGAATTCCCAGCATTCGGAGCTGGAGATACAGTAACAGTATCTTACAAAATTAAAGAAGGAAACAAAGAGCGTATTCAGCAATTCCAGGGTGTTGTTTTACAACGTCGTGGTCAAGGTACAACTGAAACGTTCACAGTTCGCAAAATGTCAGGAAACGTAGGTGTAGAGCGTATCTTCCCTATTTCATCTCCTTTTATTGATACAATTACAGTAACTAAGCGTGGAGCTGTACGTCGTGCACGTATTTTCTACTTCCGTGGTCTTACTGGTAAAGCAGCACGTATCAAGGAAAAAAGAAGCTTCTCTCACTCATAAGCCGAAGATTTATCTCAATATATTGTCCCGACGTTCGCTCTGCGAAGTCGGGATTTTTTGTTGGCATTCATTTTGTTTATCCGGGGCCATGAAATTTACACCTGTTATTTTACTTCTTCTGCTTATTCAATCCTGCAGCGGACAAACCGATCAATCGAATCCAATCAAACAACCAGAAACCGTTCCGAAACTGCCCGGAACAAATCCGGTCCTGGAATTGTATGAGCGATACCAGGGTAAAACCGGGACGAGTATCTCTTCGGGAACTGTGAGCAACGGAACCCTAAAGAACGGACGCATCTTTCCCTTCAAAGGTCCAAATTTCATTTATTTTGATTCTACCAGTTACCTAAACAAACATGCTTTCACGCATGAAAAGGTTCACAATGCTGTTTTAGCAACTTACAAAAAGTTTGAAACTATTCTTCCGGCATTTGAATTTGGACTGATGGAATGTTCTAATGAGCACGGAGGTAAGATCTGGCCGCACAGAACACATCAAAACGGATTGAGCGTAGATTTCATGTCGCCCCTTTTGAAAAACGGGGTTTCTTGTAACGATTTCAATACCACCGGACTTCCGCATTATCTGATGGATTTCAATGAAGACGGAATTTACACGGAAGATTCTACTTACTCGATCGATTTCGACCTGATAGCACAGCACATTCTGCTATTGAACGAAGAAGCAAAGAAGAACGGATTGAAAATCGAAAAAGTGATTTTGAAAATTGCATTGAAGGATAATCTATTTGCCACCGAGTATGGCAAGAAACTGAAGTCTAGTGGAATCTATTTCGCTGCGAATCTAAGTGAACTGATAGATAGTCTGCATGACGATCATTATCATGTGGATTTTAGGATTGGTCAATAACACTTCAGAGAATCCTTATTTTCACCGCAAAGAATGGAAGAGCGCAAAGGCAAAGAGTAACTTAGGGTTCTCTGCGTTCCTGGCGGTTATCTACTCATTACTCAACAAAATAGAACCTTCAGGTTTTTTAAGTTCATCATTCTGCTAAACCTTTTAACTTTCCGGTTGTACAACTTGTCTCAATACTGAAAACATGAAGCCCCTTTTTTACTTCTTTCTGTTTCTGTCCAGCTCAATTGCCTATGGTCAGTCGGATACTATCCGCATCAAAGAACTTTTAATTGAACTTACCAAAACACCCAAGCCACGCAATTACCAAAATCTGGATCAGTTGAATGAAACTGCTGCTTTTATTTACGGTTATTTTCGACAATATGCAGACACCGTATTTTACCAAACCTACGAAGTGAACGGAATTACTTATGGAAACGTGGTTGCACGATTTGGTGATACGATTAATGAACGATTGATTATCGGTGCACATTACGATGTTTGTGGCAACCAGGAAGGTGCGGATGACAACGCTTCGGGAATTATTGGTTTATTAGAACTAGCCCGGATGCTTCGCACTCAAAAACAACAAAGGAACATTGAACTGGTGGCTTACACACTGGAAGAACCTCCTTATTTTCGAACGCAATACATGGGTTCTTTTATCCATGCACAATCACTCAAACAATCACACGCAAAGGTCTCCGGAATGATCTCTCTGGAAATGATCGGCTATTTCAAAGAGGAAAAGCACACACAAAACTATCCGATCGGATTCCTCAAACTCTTTTATGGGTCCCGCGGAAATTACATCACTGTTGTAAATAAATTCAGCAAAGGAAAAGCAGCCCGAAAATTCACCAAACACATGGACCGTTTTGCACAACTTCCGGTTAAGAAATTCAACGGCCCCAAATCACTCGCCGGAATTGATTTTTCGGATCATTTAAACTATTGGAAAATGGGCTTCAGCGCCTGCATGGTAACAGATACAGCTTTTTACAGAAATCAAAATTACCATCAAAAAACAGACGAAATGGGAACACTTAACATTTCTAAAATGGCACAGGTTATTGACGGAATATTTTTCAGTATCTTAGCTTAAATTCACGGATTATGAAAATAGTGATGTTCGCTTCGATCCTAGCAATAGGAGCTTCTTCTAAAAGCTGCAATAAGGAAGACTGTAAAGAAACTATCAAAGAAGATTGTATCTGCACCATGCAATACGATCCGGTTTGCGGCTGCAACAACAAAACATATTCCAATGCCTGCACAGCTCAATGCCATGGAATTACGAAATATGTGAAAGGGGAATGCCCACAATAACACTTCGACTCCGCTCAGTGTCCTAAGATTTTACTCAAAATAACCGAGTAAAAAGGTGACTGAGCGAAGTCGAAGGCAACTTTTCAATTTAAAATGACTGATTTACAAACCGTAAAAGCGTATTACGACGCTTTCAATTCCCGTAATTGGGACGATATGCTCGCTCTTGTCGATGAAAACATCCAACACGAGCCCAACCAGGGAAAACCGCGCATCGGTAAAGCGCTTTTTACCGACTTCATGAAACACATGGACGAAAGTTATTCGGAAACACTGAAAGATATCGTTCTTTTTTCTGTGCCTTCGCTAAAGCTTCAGCACAAGCTTTCTGAAACAAAAGGACGCATCGCCGCTGAATTCGTGGTTCACGGAACTTATAAGAAAGGCGAAGAAGGCCTTCCTCCTGCTCACGGACAAGCCTACGTGCTTCCGGCAGCCGCATTTTTAGAAGTCCGGAACGGGAAAATAAGCCGCGTTACCACTTATTACAACCTGGAATTATGGATCGAGCTGGTCTCTCAGTAAAAGTGGACCAAATCCAACACCAAACAGCACTGGGAAGCAACATTTCGGAATTAATTCCGGCATTGGGTGAACTGCGCATCCGTGTTTTTCACGATTTCCCTTATTTGTATGAAGGCTCGCAAGACTACGAGGAAAACTACCTGCAGGTTTACACCAAAAATCCACTGAGTATTGCTTATGTGGTATTTGACGGTGAAAAAGCAGTTGGAGCAACTACCGGGATGCCATTAAGCGCGGAATCAACGGAAATTCAACAACCGTTTCTGGATCGTGGAATGAACATCGATGAGATTTTCTATTTCGGGGAAAGTATCTTACTGAACGAATACAGAAGCCGCGGAATCGGCCACTTGTTTTTTGATGTACGCGAAAAACATGCCCTCGAAAACGGTTTTAAAATCACTGCTTTCTGCTCGGTTATCAGGCCGGAAGATCATCCATTGAAACCAGGTGATTATCGACCAAACGAACCATTTTGGACCAAACGCGGTTATACCAAACAGGATTATTCCTGTCGCATGTCCTGGCTCGATAGAAATGAAACGAAGGAAACCCAAAAAGAACTCCAATTTTGGACAAAAGAATGGAAGTAAGAATTGCCTTAGCACAATACCCGATCACTTTCCACCGGTCACTGGAAGATTGGAAAAATCATACGGAACAATGGATAGCTGATGCCTGCTCGCAAGGGGCTCAGATTCTTACTTTCCCGGAATACGGAAGCATGGAATTGACGTCCCTGTTCGCAGAAGCCGTTCGAAATGATCTTAAGTTTCAGATCGGTCAGATGCAGGAGCTTCTGCCGGATTTCATCCAAATCTTTCAAACACTTGCACAGAAATACAATTGTGTGATCGTTGCTCCGAGTTTTCCGGTGATGCTGGCAGATAGAACCGTGAATAGGTGTTTTGTATTTACCAAGAGCGCTTATTCCTTCCAGGACAAGCATTTCATGACGCGTTTCGAAGATGAATCCTGGGGAATTTCGAGTTCCGACGGAGCTTTGCGGTTGTTTGATACTCCTTTCGGGAAATTCGGCATTCAGATCTGTTTCGATATTGAATTCCCGATCGGAGGACATTTACTGGCCGAAGCCGGTGCGGAATTTATTCTCGTTCCGTCTTGCACAGAAACGCAGAAAGGTGCAGCACGTGTGCATATTGGTGCGCGGGCCAGAGCTATGGAACAGCAAATCTATACAGGTGTTGCTCAAACCATTAACGAAGCATTGTGGTCGCCGGCTGTGGATATCAATTACGGGTATACCGCTTTCTACTCCTCTCCGGACGGCGATTTCAACGACGAAGGAATTCTTGCAAAAGAAGAAGCTCAACAAGCCGGATGGCTGATCGAAACTATAGATCTTTCCCAAAACAAAGAAATTCGTCAGAACGGACAGGTGTTGAATTTTAAGCACAGTCAGAGACAAGAGATCACAGATGGAACCTGCTTTGTGGAAATGGTTTCGATGAAACAGGATTTTTCAGTTACAGCAGAGTAAAAAACACAGAAAAATGATTCGAATTATCCTCATTTGTTTATTAATCAGCTCGAAGCCATTTGTCTTTTGCCAGGTTAATCTCACAGAAGCAGAAAATTGGCACACACTAAACCTGAATGGAAAAGTAAAAACGATCAAAGAAGTTTCCTTTAAAGGGAAAAAAGTCACTAATGTGATTACAAAATCAGGCCCGGGATGGCAGTATGATTTTGAGAATGATTCCGAATCTTTCTTTGACACTTTGGGGAACCTGGTATTGGAAAACAACATTCAACTACCGCAAAAAGAAATCGTTTACAGCATCAAAACCAATGATCAAAACCAAATTATTTCATTAAACCGTCCCTTTTTTACACATGAATTCTCATACGATTCATTAAATCGGATTGTGAGTTCCTGGAAATCGAGTAAACCCGCAAAAACAAATTCAAAAGGCAGCAATCCAGCTGAAAAAGCGGTTGTTAAAAGCTACTACACCTATTTTTACGACAGTACCAATCTGTTGGTGAAAGCAGAAATCCTGGACGAAAATTCGAATCAAATCGGAGTAGAAACCTTTCAATACAATGTGAAAAGAGACCTCGTTATTCATCGTTTGGTCCAGGGAGAATATACCGAAACACATCAGTATGATTACAACGACGCAGGGCAATTGATTCGGCACGAATGGCGTGACAGCAAGGAAGGAATTTTGGAGACAACTGCCTACACTTACAAAAATGGTGTAAAAGCTACTGAGCGCTGGACCGATTATGCGAATGGAAGACCCGACGGTTACATCGAAGACACCTTTTTAAATGGAAACTCCATTAAATCGGTAGAAATGGATACAGACGGAGAATCATCCGTGATTGAAACGTGCATTTATCAGTTGGATGATCACGGAAACTGGATTAAAAAAACGATCATTTTTGATGGAAGTTATTTCGTGGTGGAACGAACTATTGAATATTATTAAAATCAAGCAATTACAAATTGTTTAATTTAGTCCAAATAATTACCTATGTCTATCTTCTTTTTCTTTCTTATTCCGGCAGCTAGCATTGCTTTGTTATTTGCTAAAGACAGGGATCCGGCCAGAAAAACAGTAATGGATGTATTAATCGGGGCAAACTGTCTCTTATATCTTTACCCGATAATCCAGGCTTATTTGAACACTCCAAAAGGTGAAAGTATCTATGATGAAAACAAAGGTGGCGGAGCAGCACTTTGGATGTACATTTACATTCTTCCCATTACGATCATCGCGTTTATTATATTCCTGATATTAAAGAGCGTCTTTGCTCCAAAAACAGATTCAGAATAAGCAAGTAAGGATTCCTCCTAAAATCAATGAACCGGATACATTGGGCACCGATTTTTTTGAGCAGATACTTCAGTCAAATCCATCACAAAATCAGGATTCTATCCGGGATAAATTGAAGGAATTAATCACCAGTTGCAAAAAATCACTAAAAAGACCAATTAATCTCTTTGCACAAATCATCAGGATCTTGTTTTTCACTACCTTAAGATCATGAAAAAATTCATTGATCAGCAACGGCAATTCTTCGATTCCAATCAAACAAAGGACCTGAATTTTAGAAAAGAACAGCTTCAGAAGCTCAAAACGCTTTTGTTGTCGAACCAGAATCGATTCAATGAAGCCATTTATGCTGATTTCGGGAAATCTCCGTTTGAAACTTTGACCAATGAATTCGGGTTGGTGTTTTTGGATATCGATGAAGCCTGCCGCAAGTTGAACCGCTGGGCAAAATGGAAACGTGTGCGTACCAACCTGGTGAGTTTTCCGGGGAAAAGCTACATGATTCCCGAACCATTAGGTGTTTCTTTGATCATCGGTGCGTGGAATTATCCGTATCAATTGTCTTTAGCTCCGGCTGTTGCTGCTATTGCGGCGGGAAATACGGTTATTTTAAAACCCAGTGAATTGCCTTCCAATACGAGCAGGATCTTAGCCGAATTGATCAATACTAATTTCCACCCGGGATTTTTCCATGTAGTAGAAGGCGGAATTGATGAAACCACTGCACTTCTGGAACAACGCTTCGACAAAATCTTCTTTACCGGAAGTACCAACGTTGGAAAAGTTGTTTACCAGGCCGCAGCAAAAAATCTCACTCCTGTTACATTGGAATTAGGCGGAAAAAGTCCGGCTATTTTTACGGAAGGCGCGAATCTCAAAATGGGGATCAGGCGGCTCATATGGGCAAAATTCCTGAATTCCGGTCAAACCTGCATCGCTCCGGATTATGTATTGCTTCCCAAATCGATGAAGGACGAATTCCTGCAATTGGCCAAAGAAGAAATCGAATTGGCCTCCTACTCTATGGAAAATGGGAATTACATTCAAATAATCAACGACCGGAATGTACAGCGATTGAAAAAACTGATTGATCCGGATAAAGTTTACTTCGGAGGTGAAATTCGGGAAGATCTGCGGATCATCCGGCCTACTTTGATGCACAATGTAGCTTTCAACGATGCAGTTATGCACGAAGAAATCTTCGGACCAATCCTGCCTGTTATCACTTATGATTCATTGGACGAAGCAATTTCAGAAGTGAAAAAACTAGAAAAGCCATTGTCCTGTTACATCTTTACGAACGATTCTTCTCTTAAACGGAAATTATTGAATGAACTTTCATTTGGCGGCGGAGCTGTAAATGATGCCCTGATGCATATTGCCAATAGTAGCTTGCCTTTTGGAGGAGTTGGAAACAGCGGCATGGGTTCTTACCACGGTGAAGCGGGTTTTAGGACCTTTTCGCATTACAAAAGTATCCTGGAGAAAGGAAACTGGCTGGAAACCAAAATGAAGTATTCTCCCTATTCCGAAAACAAATTGAAGTGGATTAAACGCTTTATGGGGCTGTAGTTAATTCAAAATGATGAAACGCTTGCGCTAAAGCTTGTGCCATCGCTAAAGCTATTTGCGACACGCGATCAGCGCAGGCGCATGCAAAATTCAAAAATTTGGAACTGTCAAACACAACACTTAATCTGTAAATGATGTAAAAGAATTTCCCGATTTGTACTATTTTTCTTCCCCTATTTTCTTAACTTATGGGTATAAATACAAAAGTCATGAGCACAGACAAATCAAACAAAAAAGACGGCCAGCCGCAACCGACAGGAAAAGAGAAAGAGCAATTCCCCGGATATCCTGTTTATCCTGCAAGTGAAGACATTTACAGTACAGATAAAGAAGAAATAGACCTGGATCCGGAAGATCCGGCTAAAAAGAAGCAATCCAATGAAACTTCCCTGGATAAAAATTTGGATGTACCAGGTTCAGAACTGGACGATGAACAGGAAGACACCGGCAATGAAGACGAGGAGAATAATTATTACAGTTTAGGAGGCGACAATCACAACGACCTGGAAGAAGACAATGATTGACTTCAAGGAATAATAGGTTGAAAATAATTGATTTTGTGAGAACCCTGCGGGTGATTCAAGTGAATTAAGTTGTTGATCTGTATTTAAAAGGTAGGAGTTTAATCAAATGGATCGTTTTAAAAGTTAGAATGCTTCCAGGTTGCTTCTTTCGTGTCTTGTTTGTCTGAAAAAAGATGGAGAAAGCCCTGTAATTTTCTTGAATTGATTGGACAAATGGGCAACGCTGCTATAATTCAACTTGTAGGAAATCTCTGTGAGATTCATTTCATCATACATTAAAAGCTCCTTAACGCGCTCAATTTTGTTCATGATAATAAACTGCTGAATGGTGATTCCTTTGACTTTCGAAAACACATTCGATAGATACGTATAATCGTAATTCAGTTTTTCACTGATATAATCCGAATAATTCACTTTGGGTGCTTCATCCGAATAATGAACCATTTCAATCACCACACCTTTGATTTGTTCAATCAGAATACTTGTGCGGTCTTCTAACAATTCTAATCCACATTGCGCTAAATTTACGCGGATCTTTTCACGAAGTTCATCCGAAACATGTTCTTTCACCTCTACTACTCCCAAATCTACTCTACTGGGACGAATCCCCAGACTTGCAAGCTCTTCTTTCACGATCATCTTACAACGAAGACTTACCATGTATTTTATAAATAACTTCATCTTGCTTAATTTTTTAAAAATTAAAAACTTTTACGCATTTTAGTTATTCAGGCTTCAGCAACCTCTTGGTGTTCTTTATTAAAAATTTTCGCTATAAACTATTGTAATGGGTATGAATTGAGTGTAAGATAAGACGAATTTATTTGTTGACAAACTCTACTGTTATGTTTTATAATTATTTCACAATTCGTTTACTCTCCGTTTAAATAAAAAAAAGACCATTCAACAAGTAAAATTGCCGAATGGTCTCCCTATTATGTATCGAGTGGTGTGCTAATTTCTCCGACCTGGAATTAATTGTAAAACGATTGCTATTAGTGCAATCACTAATATTAAATGAAATAAACCGCCTGTATGGTAACCAAAGTATCCGATGGCCCAACCGATAATTACGATAATTGCTATAGTACTCAATATTGCTCTCATGATTTCTTGTATTAAATTGGTAAATATTCATCCCACTGCTTTCGAAAGCGGGACCTTGCTTGTTAGTATTTAAAATTGACTGACCAGTTGAACTGTTGCGATGGATTTTATCGAAAGCGATGCTTTCTCTTGTAAACAAAAGGAGTTACCCTGGAGAAACCCCTTTCGAAACTAATCTAACTTAACCTATCAACTGTATTATTTGTATTACTTTACATTATCATTTCCGATATCTTTGAATGCTTTTCCAAGCTCATCCATATCGTTGTTAAATTCTCTTTTAAACTCCTGCCAGTTTTCTCTTCTTTCGCTTTTCATCTGGTTCATTCGAATTTCCATCTCCTCATTGCGTTTCTGAAGCTCATCTATGCGTTCATTTCTTCGTTGAATGGCATCCGCCCGTGCATTGACCCGTTCAGCTCTTAATCGATTAATTTCAGCTTTATTGTTGTCGATATCAGCCTGAACAGATTCCCGATACGCTGCCCTTTCTTGTTCGTACTCCAACTGCGCCTGTTTTAAATCTTCTTTTGCGTCCTGTACCTCATCTGAAGCTTTTTCCATTTCTTCGGATTTTGATTGCATACAACTTGCCAGGAAAACTACCAGAAGAGATATTCCAAGGCGGAATATTATTTTCTTCATGACTATCTAGATTAACCATGGATTTGTTTCCACTTAAACAAATGTGCCATTTAGAATCATTTAAATCATTGCAAGTTTTTTTAGAATTGTTGCATATTTTACAGAACTCTTAAGGAACGTTAAAAGGCGTTTCGACTACCTGTGTGCTCTGTAGATACGGGCATTCAACCATCCTATAAACTTTAAAGGCAATCATTTCGAGTCACAAAAAAAAGCGTCAGCCTAATGACTGACGCCTTTCTCTAGATAGAACCTAACATTTACTATTAGTCAACCTAATAGTAGCTGATGGTCTTTTCACATCCAAACAGTTACAATGTGAAGCGATCTGCCTCATCATCAGACTCGTTAGAACGATTTGACTCATCATTTCTTTGATTAGAGTCATTGTTCTGATTGAACTGATTGAGAATTCCATGAACTTCATCACGAGATTTGTTGAGCTTTGTACCAAGCTGATCCATTAACTGATTTTCTTGTCCGGGTTGAAAATCAAGATCCGAATCGTTTAGCTCATTGTATTTTTCTTTTAGTTGGGACGATTGCTGTCTCCAGTTTCCGGTAATTTGGAAAGGCGCAGTGTTTTGACCTGTTCCGGAATTTGACTTCTGGTCGGAACCTTGGTTTGCATGCATATTTGTGCCTGTTCCTGAATTGGAATCCTGCTCATTCCCTCTCTCATTCCACTGGTTACCACTTGAGCTACCCTGGTTCTGATTGTTCTGACCGGAATTCCCCTGGTTCTCATTCCATTGATTACCGCCGGAATTTGCCTGGTTCGTTTGTGAACCCTGACCTTGTGTACTTTGACCTTGAGAACCGGAATTCCCCTGGTTTTGGTTAAAAGTCGTGTTCGGATTCGAACCTGTGGACTGATTTTGATTAGAACCCTGATTTTGGTTCTGATTTTCGCGATCACGATTTTGATTCGTGTCGTTTCCTGTGTTTCTCTCTTGCTCTGACATAATTGTATAATTTAATAATGACACCTCTGCTCTTTTCAAAGATCGTTCATTATCAACCAATTGTCCTTACAAAAAATTCCGGGATTATTACATAAATCGCAGGAAGGGAAATAGTTTTACTTCAGGAACTGGCTTTTTACATATTCAATATAATCTGCCTGAGAAGGAAGATCAGGAACATTGCATTTTTGCAGGTAAGGATAGATCTCCACCACCATCTTCTCCATCATTTCGAAGCTGTTTGCTGCTTTCGCAGCCTGGTAAGTGGTCATGAAATAATCATTGATCTTTCCAAGATATGCGTCCTGGTCTTTTACATTTTCTTCATTATCGAGGAATTCTTTGCTCAACGGAGATTTATAGTCATGGACCGCAGTTTTGAATACCTGAAGTTCTACCGGATCTTTCAAATTCAACCCCGGATATTTTTGATAATACTCTGCCGCATATTTAGTCAATGAATCGTGCTCATTATCTGCCAAAACTTTTACAAAAGCTTTCAAATCTTCCCGCTTCTTTTTGGATTTCTGGTAGTTTTTATTCGCTGCAAAAACCGGATTTCCTTCCGGGTTGACCACTTCTTTTCCTTTTGAAAGTAATTGTTTCGCCTGCTGGCCTCCTACTACTTTAGCCACCAACTCACCATTCGCATTAAAATAAAGCAAAGTTGGATAAGCGCTGATTCCGTATTTCTGCATCACTCCCGGACCATCATTCTTTTCACCGTCTAATTTCAGGGAAACAAAGTTTGCATTGTAGAAAGTGGTTACTTCCGGATCAATAAAAGAAGTTGCAGCCATTTGTTTACAAGGTCCGCACCAAACTGCAAAAACGTCTACGAATAGTGGTTTTTTAGCTTGTTTTGCTTTCGCAAGGGCTTCTTCCAAAGTTCCGTGTTCAAAAGTGATTTGACCAAAAGAATAAGTGCTTATGAATGCTATTAGGGCAAGGAATGTCAGTTTCATTGTTTCGTTTTTTTTGTTGAAGTTACGAAAAGACAAATATCAAGCCAAGAAAATTGAAAATTAAGTCCCGATAGCTATCGGGATGAAAAGCTAAAGAGGTTTAAAGGGTTTAAACAGTTCAATTTGAACATTTGAACATTTGAACATTTGAACATTTGAACCCGTCATCCCAACAAATGTACTTCCAGTTCTACCAGACGAGGTAAAAGCACATCGTCTTCCAACACTGCGTGAATCGCCAGGTCTTTCTCGAAATATTCCAGCTGCGTCATGAAAATCCGGAAAGCCAGAGGAGTTTTTAATCCTTCGATATTTTGAGTAATCTTAGCCCGGACATCATTCAGGTCTTCTTCCAGGTTCGAATGATTCTCAAAGAATTGTTTCAATGTGAAATTCCCAAAACGCTCCCGGTCGATTGGTTTTCCCGATCGCTGGAACTCAAGCAATGATTCGATGTATGGAAAAAGGAACACTTCTTCGTATTGAATGTGCGCTACCAGTTTCTTCTGGTAAGAAATAAAGAATCCGCACAACATCAGTAAAACATTATCCGAATTGGTCTGCTTGCTGTATAAATTGTAAATCGATTGTTCGATTTCAGGAAGCTTACTGTTCAAATAATTTCCGTGAGATTTTTTAAGCGCCTGCAGCAAATCTTGGATTGCTACATCACGGATCAGGTCTTTCGGAAAATCGGTATGCCCTTCTTTGGCTAAATCAACTAACCGTTTTAAGGCATTATCGGAAGCTTCCAAAACAGGCATATTGTTCAGGCGCTCTTCTAACAAACGATCCGTCAAACTTGTCCCTGATTTTGTTTTTTGTCCTTCCTTCATGTTCCTTCGTGAATTGTGATAATCAACTTAAAACAAATTTACATAAGGCAACCAGCTTCATCAATACCATAAATGTGGTAAAGCAATTTTTTGATTGTTAAATTTTCAGCATGAAGAAGTCGTAACTTAGCATCCACATTCGTTAGCTCATGAAGTTCCTTATTTTGTCCGCAGGTTTATTTATTTCCGGCACCTTGTTTTCACAGGCAAGGAATCAAAAAATGCGTGAAATAAATCACGTGGTGGAATTCATGAATGCCTTTAGCCACTGCAATCAGGATTGGTATTTCGATGCGGTACAATTACAAAAAGGACTTCATGCGAGTGCTCAAAAGCTCAATGAGAATTATTTTTATTGCAGTAAAACGCAGCACAACGGCCTGTTATCCTATACAAACATTGAGAAGACTTTTCGATTTAAGGAAATTACACCAAACGCTCAAAATCAAATTCCTGCTTATCAATCGGATTTCATTCCCTGGCTGGAAGCAAGAGAGCTTGTTTTAAAAGTTTTGTCTAAACCAAAAAATCAATACACCTCATTTGCCCCGGTTCTTACCAAATACATGGCCTCTGGCGATAGTTTGTATGCCGTTCACACTGAATTGATCAACTATGTTTCGGACAAACAGTTTCGTTCTGACAATCAATTTCAAACGGCAAAAAGAATCCTGAGAGATCACGAAAGATGGTTTAGAAGCTGTTATGTTTCTTCCAAAGAGCTCGATAGTGTTTTGGTAGAATTTTGCAATTTCCACTACCCTCCTTTTCAATCGCACAAAGAATTACAGCAGGGATTGCAGGAATTGAACCTGACTATGAACCTGCTCACGAATTGGGAAAGAGAGTTGTATGCAGAGAATCTTTCCAACAACTCCAAATACGATGCAAAAATCCGAATGTTAAATGCCGAAGGATTGAAAAACGATTCACTTTACCTCTATAAAACTCGCGGATATAACGTATTACGCAGCGGATTCTGGCTTCACACACGTTACCGCACTTTTTACACATCTATGCAAAGCCGGATTTACTGGTTCGCTTCTTCTAAATATCCTTCCGAGTCTTTCATCAAAAAGTCCCAGCAGGCTTACAACGATTTCGTGCGCAGTTACAATGCCATTGTAGAAGATTACAACGATTATATTGCCATTGCAGATGGATTGACTTTTACAAAAATTTCGGACTGCTGCCTGTCTGCTTCAGAGATCGATACCAGTCAGAATGTATTGCTGATGGCTCCGAAACTGCTTTACAAGTTTGAATACCGGGAAGAACTTCCAAAGCCGGAAGCAAAAGACACGGTTGTAACTCAAATGACTGCGGATGAATTGTTGATTCATAAGGCGAAACCACACCATTTAATTTATTTACTGGATGCTTCGTCTTCCATGAACGAATCGGGGAAATTGGCACATTTGAAAGAAAATGCCACGAACTTAGTAAACATCCAGCGTGAAGTGGATAGAATTTCCGTTGTTACTTTCTCAGGAAAAGCGAATACTCTGCTGCAGTCCGTTCCCTGCAGTCAAAAAAAGCACATCACCGAAAAGATCGAACGCATTCATGCTTTTGGTCAGACCAATATTCAAAGCGGATTTGAAATGGTGAAAAGTCTTTTGAGTTCAGACAAACTGGAAAAGGGGGTCAATTCCGTAATTCTTATTACCGATGGTGAATTTCCTTTAAGCGCTGAAATAAAAGCGCTGATCAATGAGCTAAAAGCAAATGAAATTGGAGTTTGTTTCGTTTACCTGGGAGAAAAAATGAGTAAAAAGGAGTCTAAAACTTTCCAAAAGACTTACACTGATCTGGGAGTTCTTTTGTATGATACAAACCGCATTGATCTGAAAGAAGCGTTGTTGAAAATCGCTACGGAGTAATGATCAATGAGTGAATTATCAAGGGAATCACTCTTGATAATTGACAATTCTAAAATTGACAATTGCTCTTTGTAGAACTGCACTAACGCTTGTTCTTTGATCAATAAGCCGCGGCTTATTTCTTCTTCTCCTTAAAAATGCTGTCGCTCAACCCTTCATTCACCTTATAATCGGTTAGCGTAATCGTAATGTTTCCTTTTGTTCTGGGTTTGGATTTCTTTTTTTGATCGGTGGAAGTTTTATTGATATCAGCTGCCACACTTTTAGGCATCTTGAACTTCTTCACATCAATCTCAAATTTCAATTCGCTTGGCAGGCCGAAACTCAACTGTGATCCGTATTTGAAATCTGTTTTCACGGTTCCGTTGGTTTGAGTAGTCACCTGTGAACGCATGATGACAAAATTCTTCAGATCCACCCAAATTTTTGCCAGCACAATTTCTCCCGAACTGGAATTGGGGATGATATTGATTAATCGGGTTTCAACATCCCGAATTTTCAGTGAATCACCAAAGACTGCTGTGTATTTGGATTTGTCTGACAAAAAAGTATTCAATTCGGTAAAACCCTGCTTAGGCAGAATGGTAATTCCGTTCGATTCGATCTTGATCTTATCCTTTTGCTTGAAGTAAATCTTAGCATTGGACGGCATGATCTTGATCATCGGGATATCTGCATCAATGTGCGCATTTACGGTGTAATCTTTCACCGAGGCCAGCTTCGCATTAACCTTTTCAATGACCTTCTCGGCATCCTGTCCAAAAGTTCCGAATCCGAGGAACAAGAGGCTAAATACTAGAATCTTTTTCATTACGATGTGATGTCTTTTCTGTTAAACTTAAATAAGGTGATTCCGACCAATAACACAATGTGTGTGACCAGGATAAAAATGGAATTCATAATGTCGTCGAAAGGAACCGGATTTTCAAAAAAACTACGCCAGGACGCCATGTGAGTCGTAAACAAGTAAGGCTTAATGGTATCAAAAACGCTGACATCCAAACTTCCTATAATGGTGAAGATGATGATGATTGCCATCGTTGATACAATTGGCCCGATGGAGTTTTCTGCAAAGGCTGACAAACAAATGGAAAGTGTTGCAACGGTGAGCAACGATAAATAAGCTACGCAGAAAGCCAGTCCGAAACGCCACAGGATATCTGATTCCGGCAGAATCACCAATCCGTCACTATTCAAAACCATTAAATCTCCGGCTCCAAATACAACATGTGAAACGACTAATGATAAAATCCCCAGCCAAAGCGTGATGACCAGCGTGTAGATGGCTCCTGCAATAAATTTCGAAAGAACAATCTTTGTTCTTGAAATCGGTTTACTGGCCAGCATCCGGATGGTTCCCATCGCAGCTTCTCCGGAAATTAAATCACCGGTTACCAATGCAATTAACAGCGGAATATGGACCACCAGCATTTGAAGAATAATGAAAGCGATCAGGTTTCCATTTACCAGTTTCCCGTTGAAGGAAAGTGTTTGTTCGAAACTTGCGGTCACAAAGGAAACCATCGATTCGCCATCTGCCTTCATGGCAAAAATGATCAGGCCGATCAATACCGTCAAGGCTCCCAAGCCCAAATAACTTCGGGGTTTGGAAACGATCTTGATGAACTCGTTGTATGTATTTTTGAAAAGCATCAGGACTGAATGGTTTTAATGAAATAATCTTCCAGCTTGCGTTTGGGTTCTATAGCATGAATCGTAAACCCTGCCAGCACCAATTCTTTTGTCAAATCCGGTACTTTGCTTTTTGAAATAAGCACTTCTACTTCTTTTGACGAGGTTTGGGTAATTTCGGGTAATTCAAATTTCGAACGAATCAATTCAACGGCTGCCTCAACGCGGTCAATTTCGATACGCACTACCGTTTCTTCACTATTTAGCAGCTCTTCCACAGAACCTTCTACAAGTGACCTTCCTTGATTGATAATGACCATGCGATTGGCAATCAATTCAATTTCAGATAATTGATGGGAAGAAAGCAGAATCGTTTTATTTTGTTCGTTCTTCAAACGAAGAATCAGGTTCCTGATCTCGATAATTCCCTGCGGATCCAATCCGGTGGTCGGTTCATCCAGGATGATGAGTTCCGGTTTATGCAGCAGGGTTTGCGCAATTCCCAGGCGTTGTTTCATTCCGTGGGAAAATCCTTTCACTTTGTGTTTCGCCCGATCTCCCAAACCTACAAACTCCAGCATTTCACGAATTTCTTTTTTGGAAACGGAAGCTCCTGAAATCCGGGCAAAGATCTCCAGGTTCTTTTGTGCCGATAAATATTTGTAGAAATCGGGCTTCTCGATAATGCTTCCGATATTTGCAAGAATCTCCGAACGGTTCTTTTGCAGGGATTTGTCAAATAGTTCGATGCTTCCGCTGTCCGGACTAATTAAAGACAATAAGCAGCGGATCGTTGTACTCTTTCCTGCCCCATTCGGGCCTAAGAATCCAAAAACATCTCCTTTATTCACGGTAAAAGAAACATTCTTTACTGCTTCAAAAGAACCGAATTTCTTGGACAAATTCTGAACTTTGATAATGGTTTGTTGTTCCATAAACCTTTTACAGATTAAATGTCAAAAAGACACTTAAAATTACGCATTATCATCACTCGAAATTCCCTAAAATTTAAAAAATCGGTAAACGGTATTATTTCGTCGGTAACAGCGATTCTTTGTTTATCTGCTTTTTAAAAAGAGCTCATTTAATAAACCGGGGAAACCCTATTCTTTGTTGAATTTGGACTGCTTAAAAATAAAGCAACGAGCAATCTGCTGATTTTCAATTCCCTCCCAAGGAGAGCCTGATCCCGTTCATTCTTAGCTCGCTATTTCAGGACGTTTGGCGACACAGGGGTTAACCCTTGATTTACCTTCCCGGGAACTTTTTAAGCTCTCAAAAGAGCTAGATTTGGCAAAAAAATAATCTATACATGAAAAAAAATTACTTTTTATTGAGTCTGCTGGTAAGCATACTTACCACATTCACCGGTTATTCCCAAACTCAATCCTATTCGGCTTACGGGAGTACTCCTAGTAACGATGACTACAATTACATCGATTATAGTAGTGACACAATGTACTATACGTTCAGTGGCTTCCCTTCAACAGCATCCGATGATGCGATTCTAACCATTGACGGTTCCTCGTATTTCTATCCCGGAAGTTCCTACGACGTTTACGGCCCGGGATCAGTTCTTTTGGGTAATTTTACTTCCCCCTTGATAACTGACTGTAATGTTTTTTCAACTGCTATTACCATTCCTTACACCACTATTAACTCCTATGGAGGAAATGTGGTTCTCAAATTTGTGAAGCAAGGCAATGTTTATCCTTATTGTTCGGAAAACAGAATGCGTACCAATCTTCAATTCAACTATTGTTTAGCAGGAGTTCCTTCACAACACGCCAGTTTTGCGTTTGTCACAGACAGTATTTTTTGTCAATCAGAAGGTCCTATCAACCTGGTTGGATCACCGGCAGGAGGTGTTTTTTCCGGAAGTGGAATCACAGGAAATCAGCTTAATCCGGCAACATTATCTTCCGGAACCTACACGGTGACTTACACCTTCACGGAATTAAACGGATGCTATAACACAGACAATACCACTTTTATGGTTCTTGAAAATCCGGCTGATCAATCCATGACAGTTTGTGAGAATACAACACCAATCCTGAATACCGGGAATATTTCTACGGTATATGCGAGTAATGAAAGTTTATCCAATGTGATCGCAACTGGTACTGATGTTACTTTGAATCCAATTGTGTTAAGCCCAACAGATGTTTTTGCTGCCAATGTATCCGTTCCGTTTTACTATTCGATGAACTCCCTTGACACGACTGATTTCGAAATAGTTGATCATGACAACATTTCCGGAGACGACCGCGGAGGAATGGCAGTGACTGAAAATTATGTTTACATCATAGGAGATGACGCTACTGCCCGTTATGATTTGAACCTGCAAAATGGTATTGAACTTCCAAAGCGTGACGGGATGTTTACAGACCTGGCACAATTGAAAATTTACACCTTCTATAATACAACAGCTCCGTTTACACCAAATAGTGATACTTACGATTATTTCACTATGAATGCGCTGCGTTCACTGAACGAAGATTTGAGTTTTGGTAATGAGATTATTTTATTGTCTCAACCAGTTACTATTGGCGCCCAGGATCAGGCAATTATTCTTGCAGGTTACAATGAAGTGATCGTTGGAACGGCTTATGGGAATTACGATTTTTACCACATTTCTATTTTGAACGGATTGGTTACTCCAATGGGACAGCACAATTTGGATGTTCAGGAATCTGAAAACTGGGCTGACTGGGGAATGTCCGGATTTGATGGTACGGACCGTCACGCATATTTCAGAGACGGGAACGATTCAATTGTTGACTATAACTTCACGACTGATCTGTCAACAAGCATCTTTCCGATGACTGATTTATCAGACTTAGCTAGTTTTATCATACATCCGGTGAATCACCGTTTTTATGCACACTATGAGGGTGGTACAACTACTTTCGGAGGTAATTCTGAAAGTTTGCTTTATTTCCAGGCTTCGGATTCTGTTTCCAGACTTGCTGCAACAGCTGTAAATTACGGTTGCCCTAGTAAAATTACCTTTACATTTAATTCAGTTGATCTTGGAGCAGATACAACTGTTTGTTCGGAAGATGGATTGTACATTATCCCGGGAGGTTTTGGTTATAGTTCATATACCTGGAACGGAGTGAACAACAATTTCAATTCTTATGCCGTTCAAACTTCCGGAGAAGTTGTTCTGTCTGTTATTGATGCTGTAAACTGTGTAATTACAGACAGTGTAAACGTAACGATCACAGATTGTACTGCAGGAATTAACGAATTGGGTGAAATGGTTATGGAGATTTACCCGGTACCTAATAACGGAAACTTCCGCATTGCTTTTGATGCATTGAATGACGATGCTCAAATCATCATTATTGATGCCCAGGGGAAACAAATTTCGATGCAAACAGTTACTCAGGGAGAAACAACACTTGACATGAATCTTTCTGTTCAACCGGGAATTTACTTTGTTCGTTTGGTTTCTGAAAACGGAACTACACAACGTGCAGTAAGCATTCAATAAAAAGAACATTTTGAAAAAGCCGGCTTGAGTATTCAGGCCGGCTTTTTTTATTCTATTTCAATCCATTGCTACACGCTCCGGAATTTCAATACTTTGAATGGCCCTTTCAAGAGTTGTTTCCTGAAGGCCGGGGATGGATGTTCCCTCAGCCCAATATGCTGTAACATCAGTCATTCCTAAAAAGCCAAGCATGCCTTTCAAAAAAGGAGTCATGAAATCATAGTCTTTCATTACTCCTTCTGAATAAACAGCACCTCCCGACAAAGCCAGGAATACTTTCTTGCCTTTAACTAAACCTTCCGGTCCGGCTTCGGAATAGCGGAATGTTTGTCCGGAACGGGTAATGTGATCGATCCAGGATTTTAACTGTGCCGGGATCGATAAATTGATCAAAGGCGCACTGATCACCAAAATATCCGAATCAAGCAACTCGCTTACTGCTGCTTTCGAATAAGCTGCGGATTGGATCATTTCAGGCGTATGCTGATCTACAGGTGTGTAAAATGCCGCAACTTCTCCGGTAGACACGTAAGGTGCCGGATTTGTGATCAGATCGCGGATTGTTACTTCACTTCCAGGATGGTGAACGAGTAATTTCTCAATGATTGCTTTTCCCAATTGAGTACTGAACGAGTTTGCTCCTTTTGTACTTGACGTAATGTGAATAATTTTTTTCATCGTTTGCTTTTTGGGTAAAACTAGGTATCTTTACTAACCATAAGTTAGCAGTATACTTTAAGTTAGTACTCACCTTTTGGTTAGTGATCTTTTAAAAAAAATGGAAAATGGCAGTAAAAACTCCCACATTGGCAGATGCTCCTACAGCAATGGAATGCACCGGAAGATTAAATGCTTTGGAAGATGCGCTGTTTGTGATCGGGGGAAAATGGAAACTCAAAGTGATCATTGCGCTGCGGGAAGGTGACGTGAAGCGATTCAATGAAATTCAGCGCAGTATCAATGGAATTTCTGCCAAAATGCTTTCCTCGGAGTTAAAGGACCTGGAACTAAACGGTTTTGTAAGCCGAAAAGTAATTGACCAAACTCCTGTGGTTGTGGAATACGCTTTAACGGAATACAGTGCTTCCTTGAGCCAGGTATTGCATGAATTAGTAGAATGGGGAAAACAACACCGGGAAAAAATCCGGGAAATGAGATCGTGAATTATGTCAGTTGCTTTATTTATTGTGGAAGAAGATAAGAGTTTCCGAAAAACCATTCCGATTTCCACTCAAAGGTATTTTACAGACGTTTGGCTGAAAGTTGCCGGACAGTTGAAATTGAAACTCATTCCTTTATTTGAATGCGGGGCTGATTTCGATCAAACGGACATCCCGGTTATCCTGGATGAATTGGATTTATTGCAACATGCTTGTCATAAACTATTCGATCCGTCGGAACACATTTTTCAGCGAATTGAATTACTAAGAGAAACCTTACTAGGACTGAATAAAAGAGAAAAAACACACTTGTTTATCGGATAAGCGCTTATCCATAAAAAAACCGATCTGAAAACTCAAATCGGCCTTTTTACACTATTCACTTGGATTGGTAAATTACCTGGTTATATATATTTTTTCTCGTTTTGTTCCGCTTACGAAATAATAAGTTCCGACCGGCCAGGATTCAGTTTCAATCAGCTGAGTTCCACTTATCGTTCCTGAATAAACTTCCTCACCGCGATTGTCAACTAATTGGAACTGTACCGGTTTTGGTGTTATTACTTCCAATGTCAGATAATTTGAATTGAAATTGCTGTAAATGTTTACTGCCATTGTAGAAGTCACGGAAGTCACGGCTCCTGCATTTTCCAGCAAATTAGTCTCATCCACCAACATGCACATTTGAATCGGCTCATATTTTTGTTTCTGAGAGAAGGCAAACATGTTGTTTATGAGAACAACTGCCAAACTGATTGTAAATATAAAACGTGCCATACTCTTAATTTTTTAATGAATCTTTCAACCCTTGTGATTCGTTACAGACAACAACTATACCAAGCGGGGAAAGTTACATTTCAGAATTGCGAGATGGGAACTAAATCGTTTTTAAAACAGAGTAAACAGGCACTAAAAACACCGAAACACCTGATTTTACAGGAGAATCACATTTTAACATTTTTAAGATCACTGAAAATTCACAGGAGGCATTCATTGGGGGATTACATCGGAAAATTATTCAAAATGAAAGTTGTCTTTTCAATTTGAAAAACTATTCCATTCCGTTTTTCATTGCCCATTTCAACAACACATTCTTCTCTTTGGGCAATCCCAGTTTTTCAATGATGTTTGAACGATGTCCTTCAATGGTTTTCTCAGAAAGGAAGAGCATTTCGGCAATCTGTTTACTGGTTTTTTGCTGGGCTATCAATTCAATGATCTTGCGTTCAGAAAAAGTCAGTTTATCCAATTCACTGGTCCCGGATTCGCGCACACTTACCAGGTCATTCAGCAAAGAGTCGCTGACATACTGGTTTCCTTTGGCCACTTCTGACAAGCAGTTTTTAAGCTCCACCTGTGCATGTTCCTTCAGAA
Source organism: uncultured Flavobacteriales bacterium (assembly GCA_946479285.1). The sequence goes on from CAMLFH010000014.1 coordinate 68,616, forward strand.
TATAACCAAATACTCCATACTCTTTCGATTTGTTATAAATGGTCATTTCGTTGTGCATGGTCAGGAGAATCACTTTGGTTCTGAGTTTCAATTCCTGTACTTTCTTGGCTACATCCAATCCGTCCAGGGCAGGCATATTGATGTCTAAAATAGCGATATCCGGAGTACGGAGCTGGATCATGTTCAGAGCAGAAACGCCGTTTGCACATGTTGCCACCACCTGGTATCCGTATGATTCCACGAAACTCTGGGTTCCCTGCAGCGTGAATGGATGATCATCGGCAATTACGATTGTCATGTTGTTTTCTTTAAGTCAATAGTGATTATAGTTCCGTTCTTATCGGAATGAATTCTTGCAACACCTCCGATGGCTTTACTTCTTTGAATAATATTATGCAGTCCGAATGCATCTTTTTTGGAAAGGGTTTCGGGGACATTGAACCCGGAACCATTGTCCTTGATCTGGATCATCAAATCTTCTCGTTCTTCACGAATAATGATCTTTGCTGCAACCGCTTCCGCATATTTAATGATGTTGGAAAGCGCTTCCTGGATAATCCGGTAAACTTGTAATTCATCGGAAACAGACAAGGACCCGCAATAAACAATATCGGAAGTTACCATCAATTGGTTCACCGATTGTGCGCGGTCCAAAAGCTGGTTGATGCTTGCCGACAAACCAACTTTCTCAAACATCACCGGATGCAGGTTCCTGCTGATACTTCGAATATCTTTGATAATCAGATCGATCTTTTCTCCCGAAGCAGTTTTATTCTCTCCCAGGGAGTGTTTCAGGTTCAGTAGTTCGTGACTCACACTGTCGTGCAGATCACTTGCAATGCGTCTTCGCTCTTCCTCTGTTTTGTCCAACAGTCGTTTGGTATATTGTTTGGCGCGTTTATTCTCTCTTTGGATCTTTTTCTGGTTCTGCCGGGAAAAAACGATGAACACCACCAAAAGGAGTCCCATCAGCAGGGATACCAACAAAGCAATGGTCGTTTTCCCGTTATAGATAGTTTCCTTCTGAAGCGCAATCTCATGCTCTTTCCGTTTGGTTTCATGCAATTTATCCAGCTCCAAAGTCTTAGCAATGATTTTTTGATCACTAATCTTGTTCTCTGCACTTTTCAGTTTTTCAGAGAAAATATAAGCTTTCTTATAATTTTTGGTCAGCACGGCATTTTCTTTTAACACCTTTGCAAAGGCAGCCATGTTTTGGTAATCATCCTGCTCTTCCACAGCCTGCAATGCTTTTTCGATGAGCCCTATGTCCGCGATACCTTCTCCTGTCTTAATTTCATAGCTGGCCAAAGCAATGTTATAATCTGCATCTGAAGCTGCAGAATTCAACTTATCTGCACTGATCTTCATATCAGCAAGGATATCTTTTGCTTCAGCATTGCGGCCTTCGTGCAGCAGCATATCCACATAAAAAGAGGAAAGTGCGACTTCCAGTGACTCATCTTTGATTTTGCTTCCGATAAATAAGTGATAGGTTGAATCGATTAAATGAAACATTTTCGGATCTTCCATTTCCTCGTAAAGAATGATCTTATTATGCAATGAAACCATTGTATTTCCCACATCACCTGTACGTTTGTAGTCGCTCATGGCTTTATCAAAATACATTTCCGCTTCCGGATAATTTTTTAGGTAAAGGCTAACCAGGGCCATATTATCATAAATCCCTCCTCTTCCGGTGTAGTTGTCTGTCTGATTAAATAATTCGAGTGCTTTCAAATTGTATTTAAGTGCTGACTCCTGTTTGCCCAGTGCAAAATAGCAAAATGCCAGATCTCCGTAACCGTGACCTTCTTCTGAATAAGTCGCGTAATCAAACGGTTTATGCTTCACCAGGTTTTTGAAATGAGGAATGGCTGCATAGTAATTAGCCTGATTGATATAATAATTCCCGATGTAAGATTCAATAAAAATCGTCTCAGGCCAGGGAAGTTTCTGTTGATAGTTTTTTTGAAAAGAGCGCACGGTGTCCAATGTACTTTTCTGAAAGAAGGAATAATACATTTCCTGTTCGATTAATTCTTCCAGCGCATCAGCGGCCTTGTGATAATTTTTGAGATTCAGTTGCCGGGAATAATACTTTTTAAAGACCGGGTAATAATCTGCCCGGTGAAAATATTCCCTCTTAGAAAGCCATTCAATCGCAGGGTCTGTTTTTCCTCCTGCTTCCCGGTGATAAACGATCTTTTTCGAAGGTTTACTGCATGCGCTTACCAGAAGCAACAATAAGCAGGTATAACTCAGAAGTTTTATCGCGTGTCTGTTCATAGATAGATTTCACGTTAAAAATACCTGTTTGAAACGGATCACGAAATTTTTAGTGAAAAATAGAGGGTTTCCCCTTGCGCGAAAGAATCCGAAAATAGCCGAAATTTGTCCATATCATCTATGAATGAATAATCTTTTAGATTGGTTGAATTAAAGATATAAACCAATAACACCCGATAACTACTACTTATAGCGTAAGAAAAAACCTCCGTGGTTAGCGGAGGTTTTCAATTTTTACACATTTCATTATAACATGATTAGATTCTGAAAGTGCAACTTTTACGCAAGTGGAAGTGGATGGTGTTCTTAAATATCTTGTAGGTCTGTTCACAAAGACCAAATTATCAAAAGCAGTGCTTTCTCTTCTTTTTAAAAAGCAGAGGTCGCTACTACCTCTGCTTTTTTTACGTGAAAGCTAACATTAGGCGCTTTTTATTGTAGTTTGTGTTCAGTGAATAGCGGTGGTATTTACTCTTTTACATCGCTGTTCTCTCGTTAGTAATTTCTTGCTGAAGCATTGTAATTGCACTTTTCAACTGATGAATGTAAGTTCTGCTTGGGAACTGATCCATAACCGCCTCCGGAAAATCTGAGGGAAGGTCCATTCCGTTTGCATAATGCAGGTACAATGCGTAATAATTTTTCAAATATTCATTTTGAATAGCCAAATACATGTTTATTGTATTCATGGTATTGGCTATTTCAGTCATCAGCATTTGTTTGTAAGATCTCTCAGGAAACCTGTTCAAATGTTTCTGAGGAAAATGGAAGGGCAGCATCTCGCCGCGGGAAAAATGCCAGTACAACTCCAAATAACACGTTAAATCTTCGATCTCTGCAAGAACTGTTTTTGTTTCCGGAAGGGGCGAAAGTCTTATGTCTGTAAGTAATTCCATCTTTTCTTCATTTATCAGTCAGCAATTGCGTTGTTGACTTGAACAAGTATAGGATTCTTACAGATGTGTTTTCAGCAGAATGTCATGAAATGCGAAATCGATGTCATGAAAAACCAAAAACGAAGCACGGAATAATCTAAGCTAAACACGATGCTTATTTTTAGCTCAATTGAGGGCAGCTAACATTCTGCGCCTTCGGCACAGCTTTTCTTTTTACCACAAATGCATAGATTTTTTGCGAGCCTACCGGACTCGCTTCTGTAATCTGTAAAATTTCAGCCGCATGTCCCGACACTTTGTGACAGGCGACATTTATCGAATGTACTTAGATTACTATTTATACAAAAAGTAAAGCCGACCGGTGCGCCTATGCTGAAGCTTGTGCCATCGCTATAGCTATTGGCGACACGCGATAAGCGTAAGCATTAGGCGGCTTCATTCATTTGTGCATCAGTGGGAAAAAGCTTTGGCAGCCGTATATCTGAAGTCTATTTAATGATCTTGAATTGATTCAGGACGTCCTTGTAGTGATCACTGATGGGAATAAAGGATTTATTGCTCATGACGAGCAAACCATCTGAAGGCTGGATTTCTTCAATCTCATGCGCATTGACAATGTGATTGCGGTGCACCCGGTAAAACTTGGATGGATCCAGCAAATCAATGACTTTTGTGAGTGAAATTTGGATCACAAACTTCTCTGTTCCAACGAAAATAGAACAGTAGCGTTCTTCCACTTCGATATTGATAATGTCGGAAACTGCCACCTTTTTGAGAACGTCTTTTTTCTTGATGAACAGGAATTCGGAACTGATGACCGTATCTTCTTCATCACTTTGGAAGATATCCGGCTGGCCGTAGAATTTCTCGATAGCCATTTCCAGGGCATAAAGTACTTCCAGAGGATTGAAGGGCTTCAACAAAAAACTGTAAGGTTTTGTGAGTTTAGCCCGTTCAAAAATGGTTCGATCTGTGGAACTGGTCAAAAACACGAAAGGCCTGGAAGATTCCGGGACATTGTTGAGTGTTTCTGCAAAGGTGATTCCTTCCGGGATCCCGTTTAGGAAAATATCAATGACTACAATGTCTACTTTGTTTGCATAAAAAAGCTTCAAAGCTTCCTGGTGAGACCTTGCGATTCCCACAATATCAAACTGACTTTCCGTCAATGTAGCTGTTAATTTATCACTTTCCGCAACCGTATCTTCAACAATCAGGACCTTAATTTTTTCCATCTGCACTTTTCTTAAGGGTGACGATCATGCTCGTTCCCTCATTTTGTCGACTCCAAATATCTAACTTTCCGTCGTTTTTTGCTAGCATTGCGCGACATAAATTCATTCCCAATCCGGAACCGATGGTCTTTTCATGGTCTTTTTTGGTCAATTGAGGCGAATCACTGAGTAATTTCAGGCGGGTTTCTTCCGACATTCCTTTCCCGGTGTCTTTCCATTCGAAAATAATTTGATTCTCATCAAATTCATGGTAGCGATCAGGCGCGACTGATCGGCTACCGGTTTCATTCTCACGAAGATTTACCGAAATGGAAGAACCCGGATCTGAAAATTTAATGCTGTTATCCATGAAATTGCGCAGGACAATCTTCAATGATTCCGCGTCAACAAATACTTTGATGGATTTCGGAAGCGTGTTTTCAAAAGTAATTTCCTTCTGATTCAAAACTCCGCGAAAATTATACGCTACCTGGTCGATCAACATGCTCAAACGGTGTTCTTCCGGCCGGAAATAGCCGCCTTCTGTTTGTAAAAGCGCCCAATTCAATAAATTATCGAGCATGTTGTAGGTGTTTGTAGCAATCACACTATTTTCTTCCAGCTGATTTTCCAAACTGCTGTATTCCTGATTTTCGACTTTCTGCTTCAATTGTGAATTACTGACACTCAAAGCGTGAACAGACGAGCGAAGATCGTGGCTCACAATGGAAAACAACTGATCTTTGGTCGCATTCAGGAGGTCTAACTCTTGTTTTTGGTGGAGAATTAACCGCGAGCCCAATACATTTTGCCGATAAAAATAAGTCACCAGGATAATGATTGCTATGAGCAGCAACCCCGCAAAAAGATAGGTGTTCAAACGCGCCTGCTTGAGTTTATTTTCGGATTCCAATAACTCTACCCGCTTCTGTTTATCTGCTACAGCAAGCCTTTTTTCAATTTGGGCAACTTCGTAAATTTTGTTTTGATCCTGGAGAGAATCGTTCCAGTTTTCAAACTCTTTCCGATATTTTAAAGCCAGTTCATAGCGTTTGCGGTTCTCTTCCACTACGGCCATGTTATTGGCAGATCTCCGTTTTCGTTCTACAGAGCCATATTTTTTAGATAAAGAATATGCTTTCTCAAAATAAGCAATTGCTTTATCGTCCAGGTATTGCTCGTAATAAATACTTCCCAGGTTAGCGTAAGCATCAATGAGTGAAGTAAAGTCTTTTCGCTCTTCAATTTTTGGAACTGCTTTCAAAAGATATATTTCTGCTTCTCCGAAATTTCCCAAATGAAAATAGCACATTCCGATATTGTTCAAAAGCCCATCAATACGAATCGTTCGAATATTCTTTTGATCACTCGTGTCGATACTTTTAAGCAAACTCAAAGCCCTTTTGTAATTTTCCTGTGAAAGGAAAATTCCTCCTTTATTGAAGCGAATCATTGAATAAAATTCAAAACTGTTTCGCACCAGGTCAAACTCCTTTAATGCGTATTTAAAAATGCCTTTTTTATAGAATGCTTCTCCCCGGTAGTAGTGGATAAAGTTGAGCAATTCCGGATCTTTAACTTGTTGTAAACATCTTTGACTATTTACCAAGACTGAATCCCATTTTTCAACCTTTGCGAAGAAGATCGTTTTAGATAAAAATTTTAGATCTGCATTCTTTTCAGCTAGTTCTTGAGCTTTTTTATCAATGCATTGATTGTTTTCATCACGTTTAGCAAATGACTGAAAACAAATCAAAAAAAGTGCTCCACAAAGGAGCACTTTAACAATATTCATAAAAGTTCTCAATCCTTTTTCTTTAATTTATTCTATTTCAAATATAACATCATTATACGTCTGTCGTTCTAACTGAAGTTAGAATACCTCTAGAACTTTTAGGACCCGTCGCATTCTTCAACATATTAAACACTTTCGAAATTGCCCCTAAATCAATCGGATTTCCAGCTGAATCCAGGTTGCTTGCAGTAAAAGTACATGCAACGGTCTGCGGTGTAGCAGTTGATGCCGAACTGTAGCAGATATAAAACTGGAGTCTTGATGACTGGGAAGATGTGAAGTATTGTTTCACCGAAACTTGGTTTGGATCCAGGTCGCCGGGAATCGTAAAGCTCATTGTTAGTGTTATCTGCTGTGACGTGGCGTTATATGCCGCATCAATAGCTGTCGGGTCTGTTAAATACGGCGATCCTATCGGTGACATTGAAGCAGGAATCGGTTGAACAGTGTAAGTTTGGAGGGTGATTTGTGGATCCATAAAACGCTTTTTTTAGTTAGACAAAAAGTTAAGTAATCAAATATGCTTTTTTTTATGCAAAAAAGAAAGAAGTTCTACCAGAAAAGAGAGAATTAGTTGATCCCTCTCTTAAATAATTTCTCTTCAATCTATCCGCTTTTAAAAATAGGGGAAATTTTGTTTGAAAAAACTTCAAAAAAAACAATTATCGACTTTTTACTAAACATTTTTGTTCAAAATCCCGGATCCAAAATCATTGACGGAAAAATTTATCCGCTTCACTCAATTTTTAGCTTGATTGGGCACCTTTTATAGTTCAAAAAATAGAATCGGCGTAATTTTGCTCTCGAAAGACTTATAGCGTGCGCCTCTGGCGGAAATCTTTCCGGATTACAACTTAAACTAGCAAATTCTTGCTCGGTTAGAAAAAATGCCAGAATCTCCCATCAGATTGTGGCATTTTCTATTTCACAGGGATTCAATTGAAACGATCAAACCGAAAGCAGACTTTCAGTCGCTTTTGTTTAATATTGATTCAAAAATATCAAAGCCTGATCAAATTTTCTGAAGGCGCATACTCACATCACCAATCCTGAATAGATAATAACCAGTTGTCAGTTTCGATATATCGATCAGTAAATGTGAACTGCTTTCATTCAAAAGGATCACAGATGCCGTTACGTCTCTCCCCAATTCATCGTACAATCTGAAAGTTCTCAAATCGGGGTGGTCTGATACGACCGAAATTATATCCGAAGACGGATTCGGAAAAATTCCCGGTTCTTCGAAATCCAACAACACGCTTCGGATGTCCGAATAAGTATTCTGCCCGTCAAAATCGGTTTGTTTCAAACGATAGTACGAAATACCGCGGAAAGGTTTATTGTCAACAATGGAATAGAAAAGTGGAACGGAAGAAGTTCCTGCTCCCGGGATTTCCTGCACGATCTGCCAATCGGAGCCGGTTTCTGATTTTTCCAGGGTAAAATAATCGTTGTTCAACTCGGTTTCTGTTTGCCAGTCTGCACGCACGCTTCTGTTGTCAATTGTTCGTACTTCGAAAGTGGTCAATTCAACCGGAAGCGGTGAAGTCAAAACATTGGCTGTACCTAAAGTAAAGCTTGTTCCATTACTAAGAGCCGTAACCCCGGCAAATTGGAAGACATTCCCGGCTAGTGCCGTTGCTCCGCCAATAGCTGTTTCATCAGAAAAAATCCCGTCATTATCTGTATCAACGATTAATCGCAGATCGGAAGCCGTTACGAGAGAAAATGCAGACAAATCAAAACGGACAGCCACTGCTCCGACATCCACTGCTGTTCCGGCAGCATTTACCTCATTCACTCTCCAAATGCGTTCGAAACGCGCCTGAACACCCGGAGGATTTTCAGTTGAAACAGCTGCCTGTTCGATTCCTATATCGTGACCCCAGATCAGGAATTCATTGTCATCCAGGTTCGAAGGATTGAGAATTCGAACTATTCCGGTTCCCTGCGCATCTGCATGCATGTTTGCAGCGTCTACTCTTCCTATTCCGGCAACATCGTGGTCAAAATTTCCATTTCCCGCATTATCCTGCACGTACAAATCTCCGGAAAGCAGCGGAATGTTGTATTTCGCCGAGAGATAATTGTGAATGATGATACTTTGGGCTGAATTAACGGTTCCCGAATAAATAATAATCTCCGAAATATTGCCGTAAAGGTTCGTTAAGCCAGTTTGTAAACCGCCTGCGTTTCCGATAGCCATCGCGGAATTATTAATGATATTGGAAGCATTCCCGGTGGGTACAGGAGTATTTTGATTGAGCTGCAGGGAAGAATTCCCCGCTCCTGTTCCAAAAACCGCTTTACTAATGAGCAAAGAAGTATACGCAACGGAATTATTGGAAACAGTTCCTCCAAGACCACTGATCAGGTAATAATTAAATCCGAGTGCTGCGTGAGTATTGAGCCTGCGCTGATTTCCCAGTCCGGCGTCGTAAATGGAACGGTTTCCATTGTCTAAAACCGTGCTGACACAAAAAATCGTTTCGTTATTACTGCGAGGAATGAGTCCTGTATTGAAGCAATTCCAGGTATTGAGTGCGAAATTGATCCGCGGGTAACCGTTGTGCGTATTTGGAGCAAAAACCGGGCGTGTTGGAGTTGCTCCTGCAACAATGCCATTCCCGCTTTTGTCATTCCAATTTAAAACTGCTGTTCCGGATAAAACGGACTCCGAAAGCCCTTCAACGAGGCCATCACCGTCTGTATCATTTGCATCGAACCACATATCTAATGTAGATGCGCCTGTTCTGTCCCCCACTCCGCCCGGGCCGTTTTGGGAATAGCCCGTAAACACGGACAATACCATGAATAGTGTAAAAATCGTTTTCATAGACCCTTTATTTATTTGACCTGTTATACCAACATCTTCGCTTTGAAGCTGCTTCTTGAGTTACAATCAATCAAATCCTCTTTAGTCAGAGTCGTAGAACTATAAATTTAAGCCATTCATATTTTGAAAGAAAATCTTTTAACAATTGTTTTATCCTGAAATTCAGGCGGTTTCTTTTAGCAATGATGTCTTAATCTGTAACCAAAAGCGAAACAAATATTATATTCATCGAACCAAAACAACTAACTATGAACCAACTTCTTACTTTCCTGTTACTCTTGGCTGCATCGGGAGTTTTTGCTCAAAAAAAGATGGAGCATGTGATTGATTCAAAAATCTTCGGGACGGAGCGTAAAGTAACTGTTTATCTTCCGCAGGAATATGTGGCTGACACCGTAAAGAAACTTCCGCTTCCGGTGGCTTATTTGTTCGACGGGCAATTTGAGCCTTATTTCACCATGGTTTCCGGAATGATGGATTACTACACCCAAACGAATAATGGCGTGCCGATGATTTTGGTTTCCGTTCATACCAGCAACCGCTGGGAAGAATTTATCCCGGAACCGGAAATTGATCGAATTCATCCGTTTACGTATTCCACCAAGCTCACCCATTTCCTGAACGAAGAACTATTCTCATTCATAGATTCGAGTTACCGTACAACGGATTTCAAACTGGGAATCGGGCATTCATTGGGAGGAAGTTTCCTGCTTTGCGAGGCTTTCAAAGAAAACTCCCCGTTCGGAGCAATCATTGCTGCCAGTCCTAACACCAACCTGCAGGGAATGACACAACTCATCCCGGATTATCTGGACAAAAATCCAACCATGACGACCTTTTTCTACATTACCGGCGGTGATACCGATCAAATGGAACTGGATTTCCTGAGAACGACGCTGCAAATAGATTCCACGATCAATTCCCGGAGCGCTGCCTATCCAGACTGGAATTTCCGGAAGTACGACCAAAGCAATCACATGGAAACCTTCCCCAAGACCTTTAACGATGGTTATTTGTTGTTTTCAGAAAGATGGAATATTACTAAAAAGGATGTTTTGCTAATGAAAGGACTACAAGATACAGAACTTGAAAAGGAAATTAAACGGAGCTTTGCCCGGAAGGCAGTCGTAAGAAGATCTGAAATGGCATTTTCTCTCCGAAATGTGCTGGATATACAGGCTGTTGCTGAAATAAAACAGGATTACCGAACAGCATTTGACATCAGTACCATTGCTCTCCAATTACTCGAAACCGACTCAACCGTCCCGAAAGCAGATAGAGAAAAACTGCTTCCACGGATTATGGAGAAAAGAGATTACTTCAACTTCATGGATTATTGCACCAAAGCCCGAAAAGCTGCCGACCAAAAAGACTATCAAACTGCGGCCAAAGAATACTTGCAGGCATTTAAAATAAACCTGATAAGAGGAACCTTCTCAGAACGCTGCAATTCCGTGGAAATTTTTGCACAGGTTGGAAATACAGAAGAGGCATTTAAACAGATAGAACTGCTTGCAAATCGCTTTGAACTCCGTGGAAGTGAATCCATGACCGGAAATTCTGCGCTGAATGTCCTTCATAAAGACAAGCGTTGGAAAAAGTACATGAAGATCCTGGATGAAAACAAGAAGCTGCCTTTTGAGTGATAGATCCCGAATGGTCGTGATAAGGCTCGCTGATTACGCACAGTCTTTACTTGATTAATCCTCCTTCAATATTCCATTTTCGAATGCCATTGGCACGGTCTTTTTTTCGGATTGATCATACGAGTAATAAATCCCGTTCCATAAAAGCATGCAATTAGCTACTGATTTAAACTGACCTTCCGATACCGTCTCACTATATTCTTCCAAATATTCAATATAAGCGGGATGCGTATTGAAAATACAAGATAATCTCATCGTATCATTTATTGAAACGAGTTGACACCTAACATCTCCCCGGTATTTGATCAGATCATGTTCTTGTGCGTGAACAAATCGGTTAGAAACGAACAGAAGGAAAACTACCAGAAGGATTTCTTTGAATTTCATTTAATGATCATCAGTTAGCCGGGTCAGTGTTCTTGCATACAAAGCGGGATTTTCTTTGGACAGGCAAATCAGCTCTTTGTTTTCAAGGATCTTGAAACGCCATGTTTCTGTTTCTTCCCCTCCATTAAAATCTTCCGGTGATGGATCATCCACCTGTGAATAGATTACTTTTAATTCGAGGATTCCATTTTCTACCATCCCGCTTTTGACAAAATAACAAGTGCGGCTTCTGGCTGTGCCGCTGTAATATTCATAAACTCCAGAAATTCCCCCGGCTCCGATTGTAAAATCCAGGGAAGTGCTATATGGCACCTGATCATGCGCAAACTGCGGAATATCCCGTGTGTCTGACCACTGCCCGATGTAATACCCGTATTTCCCTTCCGGAAGGTTCACCACCGGTTTCTTTCTTGCCACATTCACTTCTGTAAGAGCATCTGTTTCGCGGACAATCTTCCATTCTTTCCCGAATTTCCGGAAATACAAATAAGATTCAACCTCTGTTTTTTTCTTATTCTGGATACATATTTTGGTGAATTGAGCAACAAATTCTACTTCCAGTGTATCGGTATCATCGTAATAAACGTCCGTATAACCCAATTCCTGTTTGTAGGAAGGATGTTTTTTTAACCACTCGGATTTTTGGGCCAGAATTGCTTGTTTATTACTCTTTTTAGAATAGTAAGACACTTCATCTGCATACAAATTTTCAAGATCTGATGTTCGGTGCCCGCTAATTGCCTGGTTCCATTTTTTGAGGACCGTTTTAACGGCATCGTAGCGGCGAAATACATTTTCGGTATTCGGTTCATCTTTCGTATCTTCTGATACAGCCGGCTTCTTTTCCGAATGAACAGTCTCCTGGTTCTCAGCTTCAGGTATAGCCTTTGTTTTGTCTTCTTTCGGATTTCCGGAGTTACAGGCTGATAATAAAACTGCGAGAAGATAAAAAGCAAGTAATTGTTTGGAGATCATTGAGTTTAGTTTGGCTTGAAATTAGAAAAAATGCGCAAAAAATTCGGATACTTTGTCTAAATATTAATGGTAAATATAATTTTAAACATTTGCCCTGGATATAATTTTCTCAACTTCAGCATGAATGTCGCCCAACGAACTAGTTGATGGAAGTCCGATGAGTTTTGTCATTTCTAAATAAAACTTCTGGAATTCTTCAGATGAAGGACCATGAAAGCTATGCACTGAGCAGATTGGGGCTCCAACGGCTACCTTATCTCCGGCTTTTACGTAACAATCAATTATTCTTCCTTCCAGTTCGATTGGAAGCTCCACTGTTACCTTGTCTGTTTCAACCTCTATTGCGGGTAATCCGGAAGAAATGAAGTCGCCCTTTTTTACAAATAAGCGTACAACGGTAACTTCCTTGATACCTTCGGAAAGGAATGGTAAGTTGTATACACTATCCTTATACATCTCTGTTATCTTTTCAATGGATTATTACTTCGTTAATACTACAAAATAATTCTGAAAACAGGGAAGTATTGAACTATTCCAGGAACGAAATTTTGCCTGAAACCCTATAGGATTCGAGCTGCTTAGAATAATCGGAAAATAGGATGAAATCAATAGTTGCGGGAGATTTGATTTATCCTCTCCATTAATCCTTTTCAAAAGGGGAAACAGAATTGAAGCTTCGAACACAAATCCCGCTCTCCACTCTCATTCTCGCTCTGAAAGAAAAAGAGTACAGAGTGAGAGAAGAGTGCAAAAAAGAAAAAGAGCATTCAACTTGCGTCAAATGCTCTTTTTCTTTTTGTGATCCGGCTGGGATTAAAGATCCCAATCCTTTCGACGTGCAGTGGATAAAAGCATCCAGCCGCTTTGCGTCTGTTGTATTTTTCATTCCTGCCCATCTTGCCAGCAAGCTGTCAGATTGCAGAAACGAAAAAAGCATCTTTTGCTTGTTGCAAAAGATGCTTTCATCAGAGTGATCCGGCTGGGATTCGAACCCAGGACCCATACATTAAAAGTGTATTGCTCTACCAGCTGAGCTACCGAATCGTTTTATTTTTTCTTCATCACTCATTCGTGATTGCGGGTGCAAAGATAGATATCTTTTGTGTTTATGCAAGCCCTTTGAACAAAAAAACTCAAAATATTTGCTTCAAGTTCGCTAACCCACTGAATTTAAGGGCTCAATTAAATACGTTTTTTTTAACTGGTAATTAATCCAATCTTCATTTTGAAGAAATGCCTATCCTTTTTCAAAATGAAAATTCACTTTTTCATTTTGAAAAAATTCCTCTTTTATGGCATGCATGACAAAGCCCGCTAATGCTTGCCCCCTAAGGGCTTTAACATTATTTTAAGGAATGCGGTACGAATTTCGGAAAGGGTTAGTCGTTGCTATGCTAAAACAAGCGACCGTGAGGAAATCATATTACTTATAGATTCATCAGCGCGGGAGAAGCAGTAGAAAAGAAAGCAACACTAAAAAACGAAAGACAAAACGCACAAAAACAATCGTCATGGAAAAACACCCATTCTTCGGATTACGTATTCAGGTACTGGACGATAATCCATTTTACACGACCTTGTATAAACTACAATTAGAGCGTGAGTTGTTGAGCGCATATTCTATGCATCAAAATCACTTCAAGATAAGTACATATACAGATTCCAAAGCATTTTTATCTGATTTGCCGGGAATTCATTCGATTATATTCCTGGATTATAACCTGGGAGCCAATTTGACAGGGCTCGACATTATGGACAGCATCAAAAAGAAAACGTCTTTGGCAAAAGTCTATATTGTAACGGATGAAAATAATTCTTACATCCTTCGTTCATGCCTGGATGCCGGGGCAGATGGAATCATTTTCAAGAATGATGAGTTGATGGAACTTTCCCTAATGGTGATCAAACAAACTTTAAACAGTAATGATTTTCCGTACCAGTTGAACGTTCCCCGGATCAATTAAATGGAAATAAACACCCGATAAGTAAACGGGCACGACCATTCAGGTTTTTGTTAAAAGGCACGCTTTCAAAAGGCTTAGATTAGTCTAACTCTAATCTCAGTTTATGAAAACACTTTTATCTTACAGCCTGATCATCTGGGCATTTCTGTTCTCTTTCCATTCATTCGGGGAAACAGATTCGCTCCTTATTCAAAACAACATTCCAGCTTGGGTGAAGCCCATTTTAGAAAAATCGGAAATGGCGCAAAAACATCAGATCCTCACTGATTTCAATCCCTTCTATTTCGAAGCCGATTTTACTGGTGACGGACAGGTAGACATTGCCTTTTTTGTTGAGAATAAAATTGACAAGACCAAAGGAGTAATGATCATTAACAATGTGAAAAACCTGGTTTACGTCATTGGATGCGGAACAGCAACAGACATGGGAACTTCCCTTTCCTGGACGAAACGCTGGTTTATTTATCGAAACAAGTACATTATGAACGACGGTGACAAAAAGAAAATATCTTTAAAACTACCGGCTATTCAATTGATTCGAAGTGACACCAATAGTTTGGTCATTTATTGGAACGGGAAGAAATACAAAACATTCTTACAGCAGTCATAATCCGGTAGGCACGCGATTAATCGCGTGCTTACTGGTCGTCAAAACAAATCCTTCAAATGAGGCCCCATTTCGACCTCGATATCTTTTCGCAATTCCATTAAACGCTTGGCATATTGCTGTAATTGCATTTCGCGCTCCGTATTTGGCACCCATTGATTGGTAGCTTTAGGGTTTCCTTTTTCATCCACCGATACAAAGACGATTACGCAGTGGGTCGTCTTTTCAAATTTTGCTTCACTCATTTTCCGGGAAAAAACATCCACTCCAATGTGAATGCTGGAAGTTCCCGTATAAATGACACGCGCCTGTATTTTTACAAGGCTTCCGATGTGAATCGGTTTAAAAAAGCGAATTCCACCAACGTAAACTGTTACACAGTAACCCTCCGACCAGGTCGAAGCACAGGCATATGCTGCCTGGTCAATCCATTTCATCACGGAACCTCCGTGAACCTTTCCACCGAAATTCACATCCGTAGGTTCACTTACAAATTGAAAAGTAATCTTGTCTTGCATAAAGGCGAAAATAACAAATAGTTTGTTTTAATTGAATTATCAATTAATTTTGTGTGATTTTAAACAAAATTACAACCTTTTGATTTTTTTTCCGTTAAACCAATACTGAAAACTAAAACCTTATGAAGAGGGTAACTCGATTTAGCAAATGGCATATTCGTGCGCGAAACAACAATTTTGTTAAAAAAAGAACTATCTTCGGCTGGTAGAACTAATACACTCCCGTTACCTTGACTAAACGTATATGAAAAAACTACTTATTCTCCTATCATTCTCCATGATAGCTTTCCTGAATTGGTCCCAGGTCTCCAACGCCTGTTTCAGTTCACGAAATGATATTTCCATTCCGAAAGGACAACCCAGCACTCGTGGAATTGTCAAAGGTGATTTTGACGAAGATGGAAAACTGGATATTGTTACCAGTTCATTTGGAGCAATCAAACGAATCGCGTATCAAAGAGGATTGGGGAATGGAAAGTTCGCAACTCCTGCTTTTTATGGAAATCAGGGAAATTCAACCCAGGATATTAGAAGTGCCGATTTTAACAACGATGGAAATCTCGATGTAGCATATATAAATTTAACGGGGATCTATATCTATCACGGACAGGGAAATGGTCTTTTTGACAGTATAACTACTATTACATTCACCAACGGAAAATACATGGCTGTTGGTGATTTCAATGAGGATGGTGCAACGGATATTGTTGCAACAACTAATACCAATTTCACGCTGTTTACGGGGACCTTAGGAAATCCGACACTTTTCGGTTCAAGCGTAGTTACACTTGCCGGAATCCAAAACATGGAAGTTGCTGATATGAACGGCGATAATCATTTGGATGTCGTTTCCTTAACTAGTAGCGGAGTTTATGTTTCAAGGAACAACAACGGAAGTTTAGGTACATTTTTCGCAGGGGCTAATGTTTCCACAACTGGTACTACCCCGTCAGACCTGACTTTGTGTGACATGGATAATGATGGGGATATTGATGTTGTTTCAACAAATAGCGGTACTAATAATATTTCTGTTCTCAAAAACAATGGTTCAGGAACTTTGACTTTTCATGCAACGTATTCAACGGAAACATTTCCCTCCGGGATCGATAATTTCGACATTAACCAGGATGGATTCAAGGATATTGTTGTGGCAAATTCTAATTCCTCAACTGTTTCTATTTTCTTTGGAAGTGCAGGCGGTGTTTTAAGTTTGCATCAAACCACGCAAGCGCCCGGAAGTCCTAGAGCAATTATTATCGGACTGTTTAGCACGGATACCTATGCCGATTTCATCTCTACTCAAAATTCAACGACATACATCAATTCTTTTCTTGGAAATGCTTCCCATAATTACCTGCAAACAAACTTATTTGATGTAGCAGCTAGTCCCAGTTCTGCCTTTGCCGCAGATTTCAATGCTGATGGAAATCAGGATATAGCTATAACACATTCGACTTTAAATCTCGTTCAGATCTATCTGGGGAACGGTGCAGGAGGCTTCACAACAGGCGCATCTTTTGCAACCGGAACAACACCTTTCCACATTAACGGAGCAGATTTAAACAATAACGGGACCATGGACCTCGTAGTTGTCAATAATGGAAGTGCAAACATCAGTGTTTACTACGGTACCGGAAGCGGAACCTTTTCTGCAGCGACGAACTACTCTGTGGGAACAACACCAGTTCAGGCTAAAATCGGTCATTTAAACGGAGACGCGTTTCCTGATATTGTGGTGAGCAACACGGGAAGCACTGACTTTTCCACTTTAATTGCCAGTGGTGCCACTTCATTTAACGCTGCCGTAAATTATACCACCAATGCTTCTCCATATGGAATTCTCATTACAGACTATGACAATGACGGATTCAATGATGTAGTAGTTGGGCACAATTCCACTTCTCAAATTCTCCGATTTAAAGGGAATGGAACTGGTACACTGACAGCAAACGGGAATATCGGAACCGGATCAGCAACTTACATTTCAGTAACAGCATTGGAATCCGCAGATTTTGATGGTGACGGAGATAAAGATATCATTGTTGGAAAATCCGGAGATATCGGAAAAACGTTTAATCCTGCAGCGACAACTGGTCTTGCTTCATCCAATACACCTACAGTCATCGCCAGTTCAACAACACCTGGAGTTGCCGGTGCGGTTGTAGGAATGAAAATAGTTGATATAAACAATGATGGAAAACTTGACGTAATTGGAGTTTTCAACAATGGTGGAGGTACTGCCGGTGGATCATTAGTAGCAGCTACAGCTACTGCTTTTAGTACAAATGCGGGTTATGTATTAACACCATCTTCCATGGGTTTCGCATCAGAACTGGATGCTACCGGGATGGCTGTTGCCGATTTCAACAATGACGGCAGAGTAGATGTTGTTATTCCTAACAAAGGATCAAACAGTTTTACCCTGCATTTAAATACCACTCCGGTAATTACTGCTGGCGGACCAACCACTTTCTGCAGCGGAAACAGTGTGACACTTACATCAACACCTGCTTCTCAATGGTATGACTGGGAACCGAATAATGAAACTACTCCATCCATTTCAGCTACCACATCCGGAAGTTATTATGTAGTAACTTCTTCTTCCTGGAGTGACTGGTGCCAGGCAAAATCAGATACGATCACTGTAACTGTTACACCGGGACCAACTGCGCCAACGATTACTGCAGGCGGGCCAACTACATTCTGCAGCGGAGGCAATGTCGTTTTGACTTCCTCCCAGACAAGTGGCAACCAATGGTATAAAGGCGGAGTACTTATTTCAGGTGCTACGAACCAAACTTACACAGCTACAACTGCCGGAGTATATACAGTAACTTATACGAGTGGCGGATGTACTTCACCTCAGTCTCTAGGAATAACGACAACGGTAAGCCAGGCCCCGGTAATTACTGCCGGCGGACCAACTACTTTCTGTACGGGCGGATCGGTGACTCTAACTTCAAACGTAACAACAAATATAACTTGGTCGAATGGTGCCACTACTCCATCCATTACGGTATCCATAGGCGGAAATTACTCGGTACAAAACATTGTAGGCGGTTGTCCCACTTTAACATCTAATACGATTACTGTTACCGTTGCAGCATCCTTGAGTACTCCGACAATTTCACCGGCTGGACCAATTACTTTGTGTCCAAGTGGAACAGCAACTCTAACATCTTCTTCGGCAACGAATAATATTTGGTCAACAGGAGCAACCACACAATCTATCACCGTAAACAGCGCAGGTTCTTACTTTGTTCACCTGGATAACGGTTCTTGTACTTCCGCGAATTCAACCCCGGTTACAGTAACCATGGGATCAACTCCCGCAACACCGACAATCACAGCTGGTGGATCAACAACTTTCTGTACGGGTGGTTCAGTAACATTGACTTCCAGTGCAGGTACTAGTTACTTATGGTCGAATGGTGCTACAACTCAGTCGATCAATGCTACAACAGCTGGAAACTATACCGTTCAGGTTACAAACGCTTCCGGTTGCCAAAGTGCGGCGAGTGCAGTAACAACTGTTACTGTAAACACAGCTCCTTCAGTTCCTACAATCACTCCGGGTGGGGCAACAACTTTCTGTACAGGTGGTTCGGTAACACTTACTTCAAGTGCCGGAACTTCTTACTTATGGTCGACAGGAGCTACAACTGCTTCTATCAACGTAACAACAGCAGGAAACTATACTGTTCAGGTAACGAATGCTGCGGGATGTCAAAGTGCGGCAAGTGCAGTAACAACCGTTACTGTAAACACAGCTCCTTCTGCTCCGACAATTACTCCGGGTGGAGCAACTACATTCTGCACAGGTGGATCAGTAACTTTGACTTCAAGTGCCGGAACATCTTACTTATGGTCGACTGGAGCAACTACTGCTTCTAT
>CAMLFH010000015.1 GCA_946479285.1 uncultured Flavobacteriales bacterium
CAGCTTGTGATTCGTACACATGGCCGATCAACAGTACAACGTATACAACTTCAGGAACACACACAGCAACTATTCCAAATGCTGCAGGATGTGACTCGGTAATTACATTGAACTTAACGATTAATAATGCAACATCCGCTACAGTAAACCAGACAGCTTGTCAGACGTATACATGGCCAATCAACAGTACAACGTATACAACTTCAGGTGTACATACAGCTACGATCCCGAATGCTGCAGGTTGTGATTCAGTGATTACTTTGAACCTTACAATCGGTGGGCCTTCTGCATCTTTGGTGCCGGTTACAGCTTGTGTATCTTATGTATGGCCTCAAACAGGATTGACGTATAACACATCCGGAGCTTACAACGACACAGTTCCGAATATGTATGGTTGTGACTCGGTAATCACTTTGAGCTTAACGATCAATCAGCCAACATCCAGTTCGGTAATTGAAACGGAATGTACTTCATTTACATGGGCTGAAAATGGAACGACTTACAACACTTCAGGAGTCTACACTCATGTAATACCGAATGCTGCAGGTTGTGATTCAACTATCACGTTGAACCTTACAATCGTTCAACCTACAACGTCAGGTGTTTTTGCAACAGCATGTACTTCTTACACATGGGCTCAGAACGGAATGACTTATACTGCTTCAGGTGCATATAACGACACGATTCCAAATGCATCTGGTTGTGATTCGATTATTACTTTGAATTTGACAATTAACAGTGTAACTACATCAACAGTAACTATTTCAACTTGTAACCCTACTTATACATGGGCACAAAACGGAACTGTTTACAATGCAACAGGTATGTACAACGATACAATTACCAATGCGGCGGGATGTGATTCAGTTGTAACATTGAATTTAACGATTGCACCATTCGTTGCAACAGCAACAGATAACGGGAATGCTACAATTACAGCTTCCGCAGGTACAACTTACCAGTGGATCAATTGTACAACCAATACTGCGATTGCAGGTGCTACAACACAAACGTTCACTGCAACCGTAAATGGTACATATGCAGCGGTAGTATCCAACGGAACATGTTCGGATACAACGAACTGTGTGAACATTACGAATGTTGGAATCAAAGAGAATATGATCTCTACGATCTCTGTTCATCCAAACCCGACTCATGATTTCGTAATCGTGACAATGGAAGATGCTTCGGCTGTTGTTGAAGTAATGGATGTTCAAGGAAAATTGGTTCAGACAACTCAAATTAAGTCCGGAGATCAAATTGATCTTGGAGCTTACGAAAGAGGTGTTTATACATTAAGAATCAAAACAGAATCCGGTACTTCCATCGAAAGAATTGTGAAGAACTAAGAACTGGTTTCTTTTAAAAAAGTTGAAAGCGGTCATCCGAAAGGGTGGCCGCTTTTTTTGTTATAATCCCCGATTTCTTTTCTCCCGCAAATTCACAATTAAAAAAGGCGCCTACCGGTCGCCTTGTATTAACTGGTAAACAAAAAATACTTTTACATTATGCGAGACCGGTAGGCTCGCTTTTTCTTATTTGCGCATTTGTGGGAAATAAAAAAGGGCGTCACAGACGCCCCCCTTCATATTTTGCTTTAGTATTTATTATCCTTTTACCAATTGGATCTCACCGCGTAATTTCACGTCTTCTCCAACCAATACACCTCCTGTTTCAAGAGCAGAGTTCCAGGTTAAACCGAAATCTTTGCGGTTGATGGATGATTCGAAGCTGAAAGCTGCTTTTTCATTTCCCCAAGGGTCTTTTCCTTCTCCGTGGAACTCGATGTCCAAAGGAATACGTTTCGTTACTCCGTGAAGAGAAAACTCACCTTCAATCTTTCCGGATTTCAATTCGGGAAGTTCTGCTTTGAATGTAATTTGAGGGTGATTCTCTACGTCGAAGAAATCTCCGCTTTTCAAGTGTCCGTCACGCTGCTCGTTACGCGTGTTCACAGAGTCTGTATCGATGTTAGCATTGATCACTACATTCTTAAAGCCATCTTCTGCTTCAACTGTAGCATCGACCTTGTCGAAAGTTCCGGTTACTTTTGTAAACATCATGTGTTTTACGCTAAATCCCACCTCACTGTGTGTAGGGTCAATTGTCCATTTAGTTGTACTCATTTTGATTGAATTTTAATTGTTTGTATTTATTTGTCTGAAAATCTAAGGGTTCAAACCTGTAGCACATCAGTGGCGACTGATCGCTAGGGTTTAATCTTAAAAGCTATTTAATTGTTACTAATTGTTCTAAAGTCTTTCTGACTTTTTTGTGATGTTGTGTATGATCTTCATCCGAACGATAACCGAAGGTTAGGACCAGGACTGAATGATCATCTGATAAGCCTAATATTTCGTCGTATTTCTCTTTTTGAAAGCCTTCCATCGGAGTGCTGTCAATGCCTAAATGTGCAGCCATAATTAAACCGAATCCCAACCCGATGTAAGCTTGCTTGGTATTCCATGCAATGAGTTCTTCCGAGCTCAGATTGGATAATGTTCCGGCAATGTTTTGTTGGAACCGGCTTAATCTTTCGCGTTCTACTTCTCTTACTTCAACAATGCGCTGCATGTATGTATCGATGTGCTGATCTTCTACATTGCGGTTCACAGTGAATACAATCACATCTGAAGCATCCGTAAGCGGAGATTGGTCGTAAGCTGCTGCTCTTAATTGTACACGCAATTCCGGAGATTTTACATGGATCAATTTAAAAGGCTGCAATCCGTAGGAAGTTGGAGCGCTGTTGATCGCTTCCAGGATTTCCTGCATATCTGCATCACTGATTTTCTTTGTCGAGTCGTATTTCTGTGTGGCGTAACGCCATGCTAACGCATTTTTCATTTCTCTTTTTGTTACAATTTCACGTCCATTGGAACTTCCATGAGCAGGAGAGTAGAGTTCTTAGTGATATGCAAAGTTACGGAGGAAGTGTCTACAATTCCTAATGCATCTCTGCGATTTAATTGCTGACCTTCAATTACCGAACTTCCTTCAACCTGCATCACATATAATCCGTTGGCAGGGTTCTTCATTTCGTAAGTGACTGTTTTGTCCTCGGTGAATTTCCCCATATTGAACCACGCATCCTGGTGAATCCAAACTCCGGCATCGTCTTTATCCGGTGAAAGAATCTGCACAAACTCGTTCAAATGCTCATCTACCGTGATCTTTTGCTGATCGTAGCGCGGTTCTACATTGCGTTTGTTCGGGAAGAGCCAGATCTGGAATAATTTTAGTTCCTGGTCTTCGTTCGGATTGAATTCCGAGTGTTGGATTCCGGTCCCGGCGCTCATTACCTGGATTTCTCCCGTAGTAATGGTTGCACTGTTTCCCATAGAATCTTTGTGTGCGATTGCTCCTTCCAACGGGATCGTAATGATCTCCATATTGTCGTGAGGATGTGCTCCAAACCCCATTCCCGGTGAAACGGTATCGTCATTCAATACTCGTAAAGTACCGAAGTGAACTCTTTCCGGGTTGTACCAGGAAGCAAAGCTGAATGAATGTTTTGCATTCAACCAACCGTGGTTGGCATGACCTCTTGAGTTTTCTGAGTGGAAGATTGTTTTCATGTTATTTTTCCTTTCTTGGATTGTTTGATGAAACAAAGGTACAACAACTTTTGAATTAATTACCATGGTAAATATTATTTTATCATTTTTTAAGAAAATTCTCCCTGCGGTCCAAAAAAATAGAATCAATAATCTTCTGATTTCTAGCAATAATGGGAGCTGTGAAGAATAAAATTCAATTTTTTTTCAAAAATTATTTGCTAAAATGAAAATAGCATGTATCTTTGCACACGCTTTTAACGTAAAGCATTACACAATTTCTGAATCTGACTGTAGTCAGGTCTTTTGAAAAAAAGAAAGAAAATTGGTTTGGTAGTTCAGTTGGTTAGAATACATGCCTGTCACGCATGGGGTCGCGGGTTCGAGTCCCGTCCAGACCGCTAAAAAACGTTAGAAGAAAATAGCTTATATGGCTGTAAGCTTAGAAACCCTCAAGATGTATCAAATGTCTTGAGGGTTTTGTCTTTTATGGAAATTGGTTTTCATGGAAATTCATTTTCGTTGGAATCCAGGGTTTTTACATTCACTATTGGATCAATCTCAAAAGTTGGGAACCAGATATAAGCTTAAAACAAAAATAACATCATGATAAATCATACTCTGAACGACAATATATTAAGCATCTCCATTGCTAATAAGGATTTTTCGTACCGCATTTCTCTTAAGAAGTTAGGAAATCGAATTGACTGGAAAATAGGAGGAAAAGATTCAGAAGGTATACTTATCAAAGATGTTTCTACTTGGGCACTGCAATTGTTTACAAAGACGGTCACGGATGCTCAGTATGTGAAACAGTTTAAAAGCATCGTTCAGGAATACTGTCCGAATAACGCCATACATTGGGAGGATACATTCATGGCGGTGAAAATCCAAAATGAATACAATGCATTGAGTAAAACCAATCAGGATCAAAACGAGATTATAGCCATTCTGACGGATAAATATGATCTTGATTATTAAATCAAATTAACTTCTCGTGAGATTGTCGGAACTGTAATACTGGAAATCGAAATGTCATATATGACAATGAGTTAAGTCCACTCATTTTTTCCAAAATGTAGGATTTATGTAAAAAATCCAGATAAAAGTGTAAATGGGTCTATTTTTCAATCAGTATTTTAGCCCCGGATTATTGAAAATAATGTATTGATTTACAAATGTTTAATAATCTGTTGGGCTGAGTAGATTCAATTTACCCGGTACTTTTAAATTCACTGAAGTTATAATCAAAAATTAAAAGAAAAAGTATGAAGAAGATCGGAACAATTATGTTGGGGTTATTGGTAGTAACCACGTTTTTGGGTGCATGTAAAAAAAAGGAAGTAGTTGGCCCGACTGGTCCGGCAGGTGCAGATGGGAATGCGAACGTTAAAAGTGCTTCGGTTTCAACTGTAGCGTCGGATTGGACAGGTGACGGAGTATCCGGATACGCGATTACTTTAAGTACTCCTATTATTACTGCGGATATTGTTGCAACTGGTGCGGTATTGTGTTATTTGGAAGAATTCGGAGCAACATATGCACTTCCTTATTCTTATTTGTACAATGGCTATACAAGACATATGTTATTTGAGTATGAGACAGGTAGTATAACTGTGGTCCGAAGAGATGACGACGGAGCAACGACAAATCCCGGATCTTCTTCTGCAAAAATAAAAGTAGTAGCAATTTCCTCTTCAGGAATGATCCAACATCCTAATGTGGATTATTCAAATTATGAGGAAGTAAAAGAAGCATTTGATTTATAATCGAAACAAACCGAATAACAAAAACGAGGATGATTTCATCCTCGTTTTTTTTGTTTACACTTTTGAGTAAATGATCTGATTTATAATCATTAACTGAAATGTGTTGCCCGGATTAAAATCTTCGAACCGCTCTGATATTAAAAGTTGCAGCTTTATTAATTGTGAAAACATTTGTCCCGATAGGAGTAATATTCACTGCTATTCCATCCGAATTGTTTGCTTCTTTTGAACTCCAGTAGGGAGAATTCAATAAATTGGTCCCGCCATTTGCTGTAGCAGCCGCATCAATAATGCTATAGTTAACCCCGATAAATTCTAATTCCGCAGGTGTTGGAAGGTACCAGTCAGAATAAGTGGTAGTTCCTTCAGTGATTTGCAGTTCATTACAAGTTGCTGCAGCATATGGATTACCATCATCGCCCAGTGCCAATTGTGCCCCAATGATGATTACATTATTAGCTGCGCCGGCATAGATACCATTTCCATCAGCACGTGTTTTACCATAAGTACCAGCAAACCATCTAACAGTGGGCAAATCGTTTTTAGCAACTACCAAACCATGTTGTCCGGTTTCATCTACATAACAAACTACTCCGCCTTGTGCAAAATCACCGATTTCATACTTCACCAGGCCGGCCACATATCCCATTCCGGCAATGTCTGTAGAATCTGTATGATTGTTCCAGTTTGCAGTATCCGAAGCTGTAATTCCGGCTGCCACAGATGCATCAAAAACAGGATCGTTCTCGTTCGCGCTGCCTGCGTGTAAAGCAAAAGGCACGCTTAACAATTGAGTAGTTCCACTAATGGTATAATTCGTTCCTCCTGCAGGATCAGTTTCAGTTTTCACAAAGTATGGCCCGGCTGACCAGTCAATTGCAGAAAAAGTACCCGAGACAACCGTTCCGCCTCCGATCTCAATGCTCACCAAACCATTGATATTTGATAAGGGCACTTGTGTTTCCTGGTAAACGACAGTTCCGCCGGGACTTCCCTGTAAAATACTAACCCGCATACCTACATTTTGGTTAGTTACCAAAGTATTGGATGCATTGCGTATCACAGCCTGGTAGCTCATTTTCTGAGGTGCCTGTGAAAATAAGTTGAAGGCAAGTAAAAGTAAGATTGCAGTATTTAAAATTGATCTCATTTTTTTTAATTTTTAATAATTTGGAATTCTTTTATTAACTGACCATTATCAGTTATTTTTAATAAATAAGCAGCCGAAGCTAATCCGTCCATTGAAACTCCTGTTTCATTTTGGACAATCTTTTTTTCTTCGATTAGCTTCCCTCGTGTATCAAATAGTTGATAAGAAAGGTTTGTCTCGCTGTGATCGGTGACTGAAAGGGTCAGTGATCCATTGGTTGGATTTGGAAAGGCTGCTAATTCTAAAGCGATATGCTGCTCTTCTAATCCAACAGTTGTGAGGATTTCATAAGGCTGTTGAACTCCCTGGTTCACTTTTCCGTTTGTTCCGGAGCTGGCTGTGTAAGCGACTTGTCCGATGGTGTAGCTGCAAGTTCCGCCTGTTCCGACAGCTTCATTGCCTGCAGCCGCTGTTGCCTGCTGTGCATAAAGTCCACCTGAGCTGGCCATAAGGAGAGTTACGGCAACAATTAGTTTTTTTTGGTTCATACTTTTTACATGAATTATTTATGTGATAAATAATATATTTCACGCTTATGACGATTATCTTGTTTGCAGAGTTGCGTGAATTTTTATTACTAACATTTTAAGATTTTAACGTTGATTTTTTTGCTTTCTGTTGATTGCTTGATTAGTACTCCAAAAAAAGAATGTTGTTGGGTAAATAAAAATTCTCAATCTGTGATTTGTGTAAGTATTCAGTGAAATAGTGTACGCCCCCTTCAGCTTCCAAAAACTACTTTAGCATCGGATTTATGGAGAGTTGTACTAGCAAACCAAGTTAGTTAGTTTAAAAAGGGGGCGCGCTGGTCCCCTTTTTGTTTTTCAGTGAGTGATTGTTGACGAATTTATAAAGGGATATTTACTACATTACGATGAAAATAAACGAAGAAATGACTGCTATTACACGAAACAATGTTGTCGTTAAAGGAAGCGGAAAACAAGCGCTTATGTTTGTTCACGGCTACGGATGTGACCAAAACATGTGGAGATTCGTAACTCCGGCTTTTGAAAATGAATTTAAGGTCATCTTGTTGGATCACGTAGGAGCGGGAGGTTCTGATTCAACTGCTTATTCCTTTGAAAAATACGATAAGCTGGAGGGCTATGCCGATGATATTATTGAACTTTCCGAAGAGTTGGAACTGGAAGAAATAATTTTTGTAGGTCATTCCGTGAGTGCGTTGATCGGGCTCATTGCTTCCATCAAAGCTCCCAATCTTTTCAAAGCTATGATTCTGGTTGGGCCATCTCCCTGTTACATCAATGACGGCGATTATACGGGCGGATTTACCCGCGAACAAATTGATGAATTACTGGAAGCTTTGGATAATAATCATTTGGGCTGGTCCGTTTCTATGGCCCCGGTAATCATGGGAAATCCCGATAGAAAAGAACTGGGTGAAGAATTAGCCAATAGTTTTTGCAAAATGGATCCGGCAATTGCAAAGCAGTTTGCCCGAACAACTTTTCTCTCAGATAAACGGGAAATTCTGCCTCATATAAAGACACCGACCCTGATCTTACAATGCTCCAATGATGTCATTGCTCCCCAAGAAGTAGGAAATTACATGAACCAGCATATTGCAGGCAGTAAACTAGTGATCATGGAAGCAACCGGACATTGTCCGAACCTGAGTGCTCCCCAGGAAACCATCAGTCATATTAAACAGTATTTGTCATGACACCAACACTTACCAATGTTGACCAATCCTTTACAGTAGCACACTTTGAACGATTTTTTGAGCAATCCGTTTCGGGATTCCTGATAACTGACCCGGAAGGGCATATTTTAAAAAGCAATGCAAAGCTGGCAGATTGGCTGGGAGTTTCAGCAGATGAATTAAAAGGAAAACGAGCTTCGGACTTATTATCTATAGGAAGCAAAATTTATTTCGAAACACATTTGTGGCCTTTATTACGAATGCAAGGCTTCTTTGATGAAGTGATGCTTGATCTGGCCGGGCCAAAAAAGCAAAGAATGACTTTCCTGGTCAATGCCGTTGAATGCCGGGATGAAAATAACAACCCGGAATGCATTCATTACATTGTGTCAAAAGCCGCTGACCGGATCGAATATGAAAAAACGCTGCAGCAGCAGAAACAAATGATTGAGTCAAAATTGGAAGATGAAAAAGAGCTGGTGGCTTTGAGAGAACAGCTAATTGCTGTTTTGGGACATGACCTGCGAAATCCGCTGGCTTCTACATTGTTGGCCAGTGAAATGCTCCAGGAATCATTAACCGAAGAAAAGTATAAAGATATATTGGGAATCCTGAGGCGAAGCAGTCTCAGAATGGACGAATTGATTGGTACGATCATGGATTTTGCGAAATCCCGAATGGGTGGAGGCTTTGCAATTAATTGGCAGCATGCCAAATTACAGCCGGTACTTCAACAAGTAGTCGATGAACTGGTTTTGGGTTCAGGTGGAAAAGAGATCAAGGCTACCTTCGATATTGAAGAGCCGGTTTACTGTGATCCCAACCGGATCGCTCAATTGGTATCCAATTTGTTGGCCAACGCATTGACACATGGTAAATCGGATACGCTGGTCAGCATCGATGTCTCTCACCGAAACGGAATTTTAGAATTCTCCGTAAGCAACCAGGGAGAAAAAATCGCAGATGATCTGCTTCCAACCTTATTTGAGCCTTTTACAAGAGAAGGAAAGCGAAAAAGCCAAAATGGATTGGGGCTAGGACTTTACATTTCATCCGAAATTGCACAGGCCCACAATGGATCTTTGACCTGTACTTCAACAGATGAGGAAACCCGTTTTTCTTTTTACATGGAAGTTGGAGACTCTAACAGTTCTAATAATTAAAAAGTTTAACGCACAAGGTGTGAAGCTTATCCTCTTCTTTCGTTGATCTTATCATCTCTTAGCCGGAAAAATAAATCATAAAAAAAACAGGCTGCCCCATTTTGAGACAGCCTGCACGGATCATTCTTTTGAAATTGATCAAGCTATTTCAATCAATTTCGGTGTTTTCTGTTTTACTTCTTCCTTTTTCGGAATAGATAAATGCAGCAATCCGTTTTCGTAGCGGGCACTTATTTTATCCTGATCAACCACGTCCTTCGGAAGTTCGAAGCTTCTTTGGAATGATTGATAACTAAACTCCCTGCGCGTGTATCGATCTTTTGTCTCTTCATTGCTTTGCTGCCTGAAAGAAGAGATGGTCAGCAGGTTGTCGTCAAGAGTAATCTTGAAATCTGCTTTCTCCATGCCTGGTGCAGCAACCTCTACTTCGTAGTTATCACTCGTTTCACGAATGTTTACAGACGGCATGGTAGTTCTTGTTGAAGAATAATTGTTGTTTCCCCAGTTAAAAAGTTCGCGGCCAAAAAAATCGTCGAACATCGGGGAAAGTACCGGGAATTTGTTCCCGTTCTTTTTTACCAGATTCATAATCAACTTTTTTAGTTAAACAATAATTAGTAAAGCAACATTTCTACAAATGTCTTATAACCAGGTGTTCACAAACAAAATGCCAAACCGAAAAAGCTGAAAAATTTTCAGGATAAATGACAAAATTTCCGTCTTACTGAAAAAAGTTCAGTAAAAATCCCGTCATGCGGCTGAACTTAGTCCCTGGAAATAACCACCTTTTCGTTAAAGGTTTTCAATGGGGTTTTTACCTGAATGAAGTAAACACCATTTGCCGCCTGGCTGAAATTAATCTGTTTGTATTCAAAATCGATTGGGAATTCGATGGTTTTCCCTCCCGGTTCCATGATCTTTATTTGGATTATTTTCTCAGCTGTAAGAATGTTTACAATGTCTTTTGCCGGATTCGGGTAAATGCTAAGTGCATTTTCCGGAAGTGAACAGCCTTTGAAATAAATTAGATCATGAACAGTAGTTTCCCCGTCGTTATCGGTTTGGGATAAACGATAGTACATTTCTCTTCCCGGATTTGAAAGATCAGTCCAGGAATAGTTCGTCAGTGAGTTGGTCGTGCCTGCTCCGTCAATCGTTTCGGTGCTTTGCCAGTCAAGTGCGTTCAGACTGTTCTCAATGGTGAAATGATCATTGGAAAGTTCATTGGCAGTACTCCAGCGCAAAACAACCTGCTCTTCTTCACAATTGGCAGCAAAAGCCAATAGTTCTACAGGCAATGGGTTTGACAAAGAGGAAGAGGCAAGAGTAAAGGGCCCAAAACCGGTAACAGGTGCTGAAGAAATGACAGTTCCGGCTGCTGTGCTTCCTGTAGTTCCACCATTTCCCTTATCAGTCCATTGTGTGCCGTCCCATCGGGCAACGCGCAGGTCTGCCGGAACAGTGACTCCACAGCTCCGGGTATCCCAGCTCAGCGTTACTGATACATTGGATGTTCCGGTTGTCCGGTCCAGCATCCAGTATTCGCATTCCGAGATATGATTAAGAGTTGGCTCCAAGCTGGCTGTATTGAACGGATTCGGTGATACCTGGAAATATTCGGCCGTAAATTGGTCCGTTATACTTGCCGGCGCAGCTATAGCGATTGGAGCATAGACTACATTTTTTCCAACAGGGAAAGTAAAAGCCGTATTACCGGTTTTAACCATTGGTCCGAAAACAAAACTGTTATTGCTCGCTGAAACTGCACTGGATGTACTGGTCATTGTCAATATGTTTACGGCGCTTGTATTCAGATAAGCATCGGTGAAAGTTAAAATTCCACGCACGTTCAAAGCTTGTGCAAGAGTAACTCCTGCAGCACTGCTGTTATTCAAACGGAGATTATTTAACGTAGTAACCGAACTGCCTCCGAAAGTCTGCAGATTGGATCCGGCCAGTGTAACCAATGCTCCGGAATCGATCACTGTTCCATTGTTGGTTACATCCCCGTAAATGGTCACATTTACTCCGGTGAACATTTTCAGATTTCCCGAGTTTGTAAGCTGTGCCAGTAATCCCCCGGTTCCAAAAAGGACCAGGATTATGAGTATGATGAACTTTTTCATAGTATTTCTATTTTATTCCATGGAAAAGTTCATTGTTTCAATCGTAACGGAGCTGGTTGAAGTTTGGTTTGCCACCCATACTTCTACGTAATCACCCGGTGCTAATGAAACTCTGGAAGTAACGTTAAAGGATACCTGGTCGGTACTGTTTACCACCTTCACGTCCTGGCGGGATTCCGGTAAAATAATTCCGTTTTTTGCAATGTAAAAGGAAAAGTACCGGTTGGAACTTGGTTGTGTAATACTCATTGAGCCTGATACGAGAAATGAACGGGTCTTACTTCCTGTATACGTTAAACGGTTGTTTGCGGGGCTTGTCATTCGGAAAAGATTCGAGGAAGTGGTCGTTCCTAAAGCCTTTATAGCAACTCCCGCAGAAGCGAAGGTCGTAGCAACTGGTACCGTGATATACATGTTTCCCCCGGCAACGTCATCTTTTTGGGTATTCAAACCGGTTGCTTCAACCTCCCAGGCATTAGTGAAAGTACCTGTTACATAGGTTCCGGTACCCACGAACATAATTACTTTTGCTGATCCGGAAGTCAAACTCGTAATGCCACTAATATGCAAAGCTGTTGCTGAGTTGGCAGAAGTGGTCAAACGGTCACCGCCCAAAAGCTGGATGACATTGAAGGACCCTACAAAACGTTCGTAAATATTAAAATTGGAAGCATCCCAAAGCGTATTGCTGAGCACCACATTATTGTCATCCTGGAAAGTAATTCCGTTTGTATTGGCGAAATAGGCAACCGTGGAGAAAAATACTGTTCCACCAACTCCCTGTATCGTTCCGATACTGTTACATCCTAACAGGAAACAGTTTTGCATCAGCATATTTTGATTGGTTGCTCCGGCATTGATACCAAAAACACTTCCGCTGGGTGTAGTCATGGTCAGGTACCGTAAGTTTCCGGTTTTGTTTCCTGTAAATAATGACCCCGATCCTGTATAGATCAATTTGTCGTTCGCTGAGTCGTCTCCCTTTACGGTACACCCATTCAGGTTAATAGAGTTGGCCAAAGTAATGGTCCCGTTAATTTCATACTCAATACCTGTCACCAAAGTGATCACACCAGCTACCGGAGCTGGTAAATCTGCTGCAGATTTTACCAATACATAATTATCGCGGGTAACTCTCAACATCACCCAACGTGTGGAATTCCAATAGTAATAACCATTTGGAAGTGTGCCTCCGCTGCTATAGACTAATGTTCCTTCAGCAACAGCTGCAGTCAAAGGAGCTGTGCTTGTTAAACTGTTTAATGCAATTCTTGGAGGTAAAAATCCTTTATTGGTACTCTCAATTTCGAGCATTGAATTGGCGTTGATCGTATTCGGATTGTCTCCGATCTTCACCTGTGCTGTTAATTGCGTGAAACAACTAACCAGAATAGTAGTTAATAAGAATAGTTTTTTCATAACTAGTTTTTTTGTTAAACATCAAAAGATAATGTTGCGCTTACGCTTGTAGTTATGAGTGAGTGATAGTGTATTGTCTGCAAGTTACAAAAACATTGTTAAAATTCAAATTAAAGAACGTTTTTTTAACAATTGGAAATAAAAATAAAAAAGCCTCGTCGTAAAGATGACGAGGCTTAAAAGTTTATGTTGTTTGACTGGTTGCCAAAAATTATCCTGCTTCCTGGTCCTCGGGCTTTCCGTCAATCGGCGGATTTGTATTTGCCTTCTGGATTTCTTCTACTTGTTTCACGAATTCGGAAACTTTCAGGTCGGTATAAACACCGTAAGCATCGGTGAGTGTTCCTTTTTCCCCGCGGCTTGTTTCTATGACGTACAAAATTGCATTATCAGACGGATCCGACTCTCCTTCAAAGCGGTAGAAATTGATGATCTTCACTTCATCAGGTGCATATACCTCATGCGTTTCCAATGATTCCAATCCCTCTTTTAATGCTTTGAACTGCGTAACATATCCATTGGCAGATAATTTCCGTGTAGTGGATGAAAGTGTTTTCATAGAATCATGGTCACTTCCTTCTCCTTTATCCGGTCTGTCCTTGAACTCATTCAATTCATTTAAATTTTCTGCTTCCATCTTTAATAGTTTATCTGTTAGTACTCTAGTTTTGATTTGATTGCGTTTTGATTTGATTGCGGTTCTATTAAGGTAAGAAATCTGTTGTGTACCGGAAATGTTTTACCTTGATTTTAGGATAATTTAGCACTTCAAACTAATTCCCGGCTTCTTTCAGGAAGTGTCAGATTTCCTGATACTTTTGTTGTCCGAAACCCATATTTAAGATGAAAACGGAATTATCGACTTTGCAATTAATTGGAATAATCATGGCAATTGCTGGCCTTCTGTTAAGTAATGGGATTCTTATTTATTCCGGATACATTATTAAACGTAAGTTGAAAGAAAATACTCAGAAGCTCGCGATCTTCCGTCCGTTTAATGTATACGTACAATTACGGAAACTGATCAAAGGGATCTCAAAGGGCAGTGATCGTAAAAATTATGAGAGAATCCTAAGCTTCCTGAATTGGACACTAATTTTTTCAGTCGTACTAATTATTATCGGTGTTTTTATAGCAGTGTTAGGCTGACAATAGAATCGGATCATTCGCCGAGAACGCTTAAAAGCACTGCACAACCTGTCGATCTTCAACCTTCTGTCAACTTTCAACACATTCTTTCCAGTTGCATAAATATTCCGGAAGCTTGCAAATGTTTTGGATATCTAGGATTTCGGAGAAAACAACTTTATATTTAAGTATGGAGTTTGAAATAAATGCAGTACAGTGGATCGGCATCTGTATGATGGTGGTCGGATTGGTTTTGAATACGGCGATCTTTGTGTTTTCATATTATAAGATCGTCTCTGTCATTCGTGAGCACCAGGACAAGAAAGGCTACGAAAAGAAGAGTTTTCCGATTATCCGGTTTGTCTTCCGTTTCAGGAAAGTCATAAAGGAACTTACGGAAGAAGAGGAAGAGCAGAATTTCGAATTGATCATTGCGTTCCTGAAATGGACCTTGTTAATCGCAGTGCTTATGATCGTTCTCGGACTTTTGATGTTCCTGGTAGGATTCTTTTTCTAACGGGTAAGCCAATTCCCTTTTATTTTGATCTCATCCCATGATAAACGGGGTTGTAAACAGCGTAAATTCTAAAGAAATGGCAAAATACAGTAAGAAAGCAGGTGAGAAGGTGGAAAAAACCATGCATGAAATGAAAGAAGGAACACTCAAAACCGGTTCGGGAAAGAAAGTAACCAGCAAGAAGCAGGCAATCGCAATTGGTTTGTCTGAAGCACGTGAAGCCGGAGCGAAGGTTCCTAAAAAGAAGAATTAGCCTCGACTAATGAAAAAAGAGTCCGTCGCGGCGGATC
The DNA here is from genome assembly GCA_946479285.1 of uncultured Flavobacteriales bacterium. The sequence goes on from CAMLFH010000015.1 coordinate 14,783, forward strand.
AGATCAGTTCTCAAAAGTGAATGTTCGGCCAAATCTCAGTTATTTCTTGTAGGTTCTGAAATAAATCCAGCTGGCAATTCCGCCCATAAGGGAAAACACAACCAACATCCAGAAAACCTGTTGATGTCCGGTGCTCCCTTTGGATCCGTCTAATAAGTAACCGATAGCAGGCCCGGCAAAAATATCAGGAGTGTATCCAATCAATGAAATCAATCCGACGGCTGTTCCGGTAAGTGCTATTGGAACCCGGCCTTTTTCCATGACCGCAAAATACAAACAGCGTGCGGCATAAACTCCGCTCGCTACAATCAGGATCGAGATCAGGAATAAAGCAGTAGTGGAAGCAGAAACAAATCCTAGAGCAAATAACATTCCGCCCAAACAAGAAATGATAAAACTCACCACTAACAAAGAGGTGGTTTGCCAGCGATCAGCAAGCAAGCCAATGATAATTCCGATAAGAGGTCGAATAAATAACAGGAAAGTACCCACTTGCGCAGATTTGACTTTGTCGTAATCCATCACATCCTGCGCATACAAGGAAAAAACATCCGTTATTTTATAGCCGACATAAGCACATAGAATAATGATCATGAGCAGCCAAACTGCCGGTAACCGCAAAACTCTTCCAACCTGGGAAAGGGTGATTTTGTCAATTTTGAGCTCTTCTTCCGTTCCCGGGTCCAGTTTCATGAAGAACCATACCAGGATTCCCACTAAAATGATCATTCCCGAAGAAATAAGAATGACTTGTTTGAAAGCAGCTTTACCTTCCGGAATAGTTGCTTCCGAAACTTCTGAACCCAGAAAAAGTGAAAACACCAATACACCCATCGCTCCAAATAAAGCTCCTACCAGCCCGCGTCCGCCGTCGAGGAAACCAAAAGCTTTTCCCTGCGAAGTGCTTCCGCCCCAAACACGGGTTGCTTTGATCATCGGGGCCCAGAATAAGAAAATGGTCGTAAATCCCCAGTAACCGTAAAGAATTTTTAAAGTAGTATATCCCGGGAATGCAGCATAGACAAAACCACCGAGAGCCGTCATCCAAAGAGCGGTTGCAATGAGTTTTCCAGGAGCAAATTTATCTGCCAACGGACCGCCCATTAAGTAAGAGACTAAAGCCACGAAACCGTAAATCGAAAAGCAGATTCCCAATTGAAGATTGTCCAGGTTGAATGCTTCCAATACGATCGGTCTGAAAACCCGTGAAAGCACAAAAGGAAGAATGAATACCGATTCACCTGCCAGGATTAGCAGCAGCAGGAAATACCACGGAGCTTTTTTCGGATTCATTCTTTTTCAGGGTTTTGAATATTAAACTTACACAAAAAGTAGGCACGTGAGCATCGGGAATACCACAAATACACAAATTATTGGCTCGGCTAATGCTTACGCTGTAGCTTCAGCATAGGCGCACCGCACTCGCTTTTGAGCCTTGTAAATATATTATTCCTATTGTTTACTGATAAGAGGCGACTGGTAAGCGCCTCAAACATTTGTGCATTTGCGGTAAAATATAACACGATTGTATATTAAAAATGGTTTGGGTGCGAATAATACATATATCCCGATTAATCGCGTGCCTACTTTTCGTTTGGACTTGACTCAAAAAACTTTTTTTAGTATTTTTCGATCATGAATTTTGACTCAGTATGTTTCCTGATTGAGCAGAGTCTTGCTGAATTGGGAGTGGATCCGGGATTATGCCGCGGCGAAAAGAACGGACAATGGAATTTGACCTATAAAGGGTCAACCGTGTGGATTGATGTATTCAACTTTCCGCAAAATCCGGATAAATATTATTTCCAGGTAATGAGCCCTTTACTGCGCATTCCCGATCGGAACCAGGAAGCGTTTTTCAAAAATGCATTGGAAATCAATCACGGCATGTATGGTTCGGCAATAAGTGTAAAAGCTGATTGGACGTATGTGCTTTCTTTGCGTGAAGCAGATAACCTCGATAAGAGTGAAATAGATGCAACGCTGGATCGTGTGGCTTTTTATTCTTCCGATTATCATGGAAAACTCACATTCAAATACGAAGGGAGTTGGGATCCGAAACCTACTGATAAACCGGTTAATTTTAATTAATAAAACCGGTAGGGAGACAGAAAATTTTTCGCATCCCTACTAATAATGTATTTCTGCAGATTAGAACCGCTAAACTGAATGAAAAGAAGAGTAGGGATATCCTTACTGAAAATAGATGTTTATAAATGCAACTGTCTTAGCAATGCAGTCATTCGATTGTGCCTGGTCCCAGTTTCCATGCCCTGCTCCCTGGTACATTGTTCCCTGGTTGTAAACTCCGTTTGCGTTCAAAGCATCATGCAAACGCGCCATTTGAGTAGACGGAACAAGCGGATCAGCATCTCCATAGAAAGAAATCGTTGGCGGTGATGCTGCTGTAACGTGCAGGGCAGGACTTACCGTTTGAATTCCGGCCGAGTTTTGCACTCCTCCACTGATCAGGACATTGTATGCCGACCAATACAACGGATTATTCAGGTAATTCGGATCGGTCATGTCTGACGGGCCAACAGTATTGCAAATTGCCTTCACGTGATGATTCGGATCAAAACTGTAGGCATAAAGCAAAGAAAGATGTCCGCCGGCAGATGCTCCAAACAACATAAATTGGGAGGAAACAGTGTATTTAGAAAGACTTATCTCGTTTAAAGCAGCCTGGATATCGTCTATTTGTTTCGAATATGACGGACTAGCTTCCGTTGCAAGGCGGTAATTGATATTGATAATTGCATGATTCGGGTAATAGGTTTTCAGGGAAGTCATGAAACTCGCAAAATCTGCTTTGTCACCACCGCTCCAACCACCGCCATGGATCAAAACAAACACTTTCGTATTCGAATTCCGGTTGGCAGGAAGATAAATATCCATTTTTTGCTGACCGTCCGCCCCATATGAAATGTTCTGCAGATTGTAAGTCTGAGCAGTGTCATATGTTGTTTCCTCCGGTTCCGGATTCTTCTTTTTACAGGCAGAAGAAAAAAGGATCAACAAACAAAGCAAGGGAGCAATGAACTTTTTGGAGAAATTGAAAACAAGCATAAACGAAGTATTTCTACTAAAATTAATGCTTTTCATCGAAGAATCAAAAAATGAATCCATACATAGACTCTTTTGATCCGGAACGAAAAATAGATTATGCAGAAGACTAAAGATCTTCATTCTCATTCTTCATTTTGATTCTCAATTATGGCATCAATTTTGTAAATTTCGCTTTTTTCCTGCTTATGCGTAAATACTTACTTGGTTTCATTTTACTCTTATCCACATCTGCTTTCGGACAAATCGGAGCTCAGGGTGCCTTTCAAATTTTTGATGCGGTCTATACTTTGGGTCGGGAAGTGGTTCAGGCTGCTGATTTCAACAAGTCTAAAAAAGAACAACAAGCCAATGAAGCTGCATACATGACCGCAATTCAAAGTGCAGATTCGTTTTTTGTGGCACAAAAATATCAGCAGGCAATCGAGCAGTATAACCGGGCTTTGCAACTTCGACAGGATGAATATGCTGTAGAACAAATTGGTCGGTCCAACATGGAATTGACTCGTTTAAATAACCAGAATTTTGAGCGGTATTTGGATACAGCTGATGCACATTACACAAATTTGAGATACACGGAGGCAATCAACTATTATTCAGCAGCTTTAGAAATCCGTGATGAAGAATATCCGAGGGCCCGCATCGAACAGGCAGAAGCAAGAAGAGAGTTTTGGAAAACAGTTCACTTTAGCAGCGTATTGATTTCCGATTCGAGTATCACAGATGTTTCATCCCAGGCTTTCAGCACAGATTCTTATTCTAACTTCCTACCCAAAGGACAATATCCCGTTTTGAATGGTTTCTCCTGGGGCGCATCGAATCAAACTCCGAATGGAATTGCTGTTCCTGCCAACGTACATTTCGTCATTTACAGTGAACCTTATTTTAAAGGAAAAATCCTGGTGGATGTAGTCGGTCCGGCAATCATTAATAACAGCAGTAAAAAAAGTCATGCGGCTTCTGTCGTTGCTCATTCAAAAACATTTGGACTTCCTCTGCAATCCATTTTTCCGCAAGCTGTGAGAATTTGGAGTGTCGGTGATATGAAAGAATGGTTCAAAGGATCGATGGAGATCTCGGAATCCAGGTAATCTTCCTAAAAAACATCTTAAGTTCTGGCATTAATTTTGTTCATGCGCATTCTTTTTAAGCATGAAACAGGGATTACTTTTGATCATTTTATTCAGTTATTCAGCAACTTTCGGTCAGATAGTTCTTGGGAGTAATGGCGCCCAGCAGGTTTTTGGAGCTGTTACAACCCTGGGAAAAGAAGTGGTTCGTGCGACAGAGCAAAAAAAACAACAACAAGAGCTGGAACAGCGCGAGGCCGAATACACTGCCTATGTGCAGCAGGGCGATCAATTGTTTGACCAGGGTAAATACCGGGAGGCAAAAGAGCAGTATAACCAGGCACAGCGTTATAAACAGGAACAATATGTTCGCGATCAGCTGGCGCGCTGTAATGCAGAGCTGGCAAGAATTGATCGGGAAGAATATCAACTCCTGATCGATAAGGCGGACAGTTTGTATAAACAATTTAAATTTTCAGAAGCTGTAGATGAATATCAAAAAGCACTGACAAAAAAAGACGTGCAGTATCCAAAAGATAAGATCAAAGAGGCAACTGCTGATCAGGAACGTTGGAAAAAAGTACATTTTAGCGGCTTGCTGATTTCAGATGTCCGGGAAGATAATTTGTCTTCGGGCGCTTTTTCGAAAGATCCATATTCCGATTTTTTAAAACCGGGGAAATACAATTCAATAAATAATTCATTGATCTATTCCAGTTATCAGACGCTTGACGGGATCGCAGTTCCGGCAAATATGCGTTTGATTATCTACAGCGAACCCAATTTCAAAGGGTCCATTTTGCTGGATATCACTGGTCCGGCAATCGTCAATAACAAAAGTAAAAAAAACACCCCGGATGCTGCGGAAATTCAAAACCATGAATTTATAGTGCTGCTTCAGGTCCTGTTTCCGCAATCCGTTCGGACCTGGAGTGTGAGCGATATGAAATCCTGGGTAAATGGCTCAGCGGAAATTACAACACCTTAAAATAAATGATATGAAAATGACGATTATGATTCTTGGAATACTTTGTTCTTCAGCAATTTTGTTTGGGCAAAGAACAACCGGAACGGAAACAGGATCTGTTAAAGAACCCGTTGAGTTCCGTGATGTGCGAAGTTCCGGAAACGTTACCGAAGCAGTTGCAATTATCAACGCAGTACGCTCAGGAGTGAATGCAGCAACGAAAGAACCAAATGCTAAACGGGTTTTTACAGAATCCGATTATCAAACCCTTCATACCAAAGCGGAAGAGTTTATGCTTCAGGAAAAGTACACAGAAGCCATTTTATTGTACACCGAAATCCTAAAAGAACGGAAAGATCAGTCGGTTAAAGATCGCATGCTGGAAGCTGAAGCACTTCTTGCAAAACAACAAAATGATATAGAGCAGCTTAAAAGAGACGCGGCCCTGCGTGCGAAAGCAGAATCTGAATTTTCAAAAACCCATGAAATGCATATGGTCCAATTCACAGGTGCACTCATCTCGGACGAATCTTCCGCGACTAAGTGGACAAGTAAGGCATTGGACAGATCAGACCAGTATTCCAGTTTCCTGCAATTAGGCAAGTACAATACACTTGAAAAAGTATTAGAGACCGCGCGTAAATTGACTATGGACGGAATTGCAATCCCGGCAGATACCCGTTTGATCGTTTACAAAGGCAAGAACTTAAGCGGTGAGGTCCTGCTGGATATTACCGGACCTGCAATCGTCAATAATTCCATTTACCTGGACTTCGGAGGCGGATATTACACTGTAAACATGAAAAATTTTATCCCGGAACTTCAAACTTATTTCCCACAGGCAGTTCGTACATGGAGTACCACCAATATGCGTGAGTGGGTGAATGGCTCACTAGAAGTGAAAGCAGCGGGAATCGAGTAAATAGTGCACCGGAATTCCTGACTCAGTACACACATGTATGAAAACAGAATATCCTGATATCATGTTGGGAAGACCGGGGAATTAGAGTCCGGCAATATCCGCATGAAATACGTATTTTTGAGAAAGAAACCTGAAATTATGCGAAATATTCTTTTACTCATTCTTCTTTTTAGTGGTTCTGTCCGGGTACTTTCCCAGGAACCTGAGAAATTGAAAAAGTATCAATCCGCCGTTTCTAAAGCCACTTATTCCAAAGGAGACACGATCGTAGTTGGAGACATCGCCAAAAATGTATTTACTACCAGGAAGAAGTATACCGCAATTTTCGTCAAAGACAAGAAAAATGTGTGCGGATTTACCGAATTTGATTCCATTATTTCAGGATCTAAATGTATCATTAAGAATATTTTATCCTTCCAGGAACACTGTACTTTTGAATTTAAGAATTCAGTAGTTTTTGAGCTGCAGGGACCCAATAACAGAACGCTTTACATGCCTATAGATAAAGCACTGCAGGCAAAAGAGTTGATCGTATTCACCAATCCGACTAAATGGAAAGGAATCGATTTGTTGGATGATCGCACTATCTTCTTGCTAAACCTCGAATACAGCAAAGGAGTTTCAGCAGATAATGCCTTTAAATACTTAAAATTGGCTGATCCTGCGAAAGGAAAAACCTATGAATTTAACCAGGCGGAATTTGAAAAGGAAAAGGCTGAATGGATTAAAAAGCTCGATTTGGCAAGAAAGGAAGTGCGGCTGAAAGATACTTTTATCATTCGTGTACCCATTTACTTAAACAAGTACATCTTCGAAAAAGGAGAATTCCAGGTATTCGATAACCCGGAAGCATATGGATCGAAACCTCTTAAATATGCAAGTGATAGTAAAGTGCTTTTTGATAATTACAAAGCATTTTCAACGATTAAATCCGCAAAAAACCATGCAGATTTCTTTCAGAATGTCAACACAGCGGATTATAACGGGAATCGGAAAACTTACGGGGAGATTAAAGCCATTTGCACCTCCATTACGAAAGATCCAACGGTGATGGTAACAGCTGATAATCCGGGAATCAATATTCTCCACTTCACCATCCTGGAAATCTCCGCAGTGGATTCGGAAAATCAGAACTACAATTACGTCGGATCTAAAAAGATCAAGTAAGTCAAGTTCAAAAAAGTTCAAAGGTTCCAATAAGTTCAAAATTGAAACTTTTGAACTGTTAAACACTTGAACCCTTGTCCAGGTACTGTTCATAAGCCATTTTCAATTTTCGCTGAATCCGGTTTCGTAACATCCTTGGTTTCAATACCTCAATAGCATTCCCGAATCCCAGGATCAGTCGGTCAAATTCCATGTTAAGATGTACACGCAATTGGATCAAAACTGCTCCGTCTTCAAAAGTCTCTAAAAGCGTTTGAGAATGATGAAACGGTTTGGTCAATACATAAGGAGCATTTTCACGATCAATTTTTAGTACCACATCCATCAGCATTGCATCGCTAAGAACAGTAACTCCATAAGTGTTTTGGTAATGGAGATCGCCGTCAAAATCGGCATTGGAATAATCCAGGTCCAGGTTGTAATCGATTTGTTCGATCCGGTCAAGTGCAAAGGTCATAATTTGTTCACGTGCTTCCTTTCTTCCTACTACAAACCAGCGGTTATTGAATTGCTTTAAAATGTAAGGATGAAACTCGTGAACCTCAGCTTCACGGGCTTTGAAAGAACGGTAATGAAGCACCAGACAAATCCGCTTAATGATAGCCTGGTAAATCGGATCGAAATGTTCCAATCCTTTCAACTGTTCGTTTTTATCCAAATGAATAATGGCCGACTGGTGGGTCTTTTCCACATAGATCGTGTCTTCCAGTCTTTGGATAACTCCGTTCAAATCATGAAATAACGAGAAATTCTTAAATTGTTTCAGCATTTCCACCGATTCATTGAGAATCGTCATGTCGTTTTCCGTCAAGGGGATATTTGTGATCGAATAATCTTCATCGGCATAGCGGTAAAAACGTTTGTCATAAACCTCAATCGGGGCATTGTATCCCAATTTATCGCTGCGCATGAGTTGAATATCTAATTGCGTGGTACGCAAACTCACATTCACATCCCTGCCTTCGTATTCGTAAAGTGCATCCGAACAGGCGTCTACCAAATCCTGGAGCGTCCACTGCCTGTATTTATTCTGCAGGCATTTATCAATGGTTTTATAACGGATTAATGCATTTTTGTTTTGTGCCATAAACAAAAATAAAATTTATTTTTAACTACGCAAAATGATTGCGTAGTAGCTTCTAACCTTTGTATCATCAAACTAAGTAACGTTACTACGAAAATTTAAAAAGATGGAAAATTATACAAACAGAACAGGAGATACATTGATCGAATTGGGATACCGTCCCGGAAAATGGTTTAAAGAAGCTATTGAGTACATCAATGAAAACCAATTGAGTGAAGAAGCAATGAATGAATACTTATTGCCATACGTTTCTCAACCGATCATTCCGTTGAATGAAGCAGGAGTTTCTTTTGCAATAAATATCAGAGCGGAAGAAGAAGTTGAGATTTCAAACGTGGAAACTGTTATTGCATCCATGAAGGAGATTGTCAAAACACCAACAGTTGTAGGTGGAGCAATCATGCCGGATGCTTGTCCAACAGGCCCTATCGGAACTATTCCGGTAGGAGGCGTGGTAGTCACAAAGAACGCAATCCATCCGGGAATGCATAGCGCAGATATTTGTTGTTCGGTTTTACTGACTGATTTCGGGAAAGTGAATCCGCAGGAAGTGTTGGATGCAGCGCATTCGATCACACATTTCGGACCGGGAGGAAGAGATAGAAATTCACAGTTCCGTTTCCCGGCAGATTTGTTGGAAGCCTTTGAACAAAACGATTTCTTAAAAGACCAGCAAATGATCGCTGCGGCAAGATCTCATTTGGGAACTCAGGGAGATGGAAATCACTTCTTATTTGTGGGAATTTCCAAAGCAACCGGAAATACAATGATGATTACACATCACGGATCAAGAGGAGTTGGAGCTCGTTTGTACGATAAAGGAATGAAGATTGCGGAACGTTTCAGAAAAGAGATTTCTCCGGATACCTTGAAGCAAAATGCCTGGATTCCGTTTGAAACTGAAGAAGGTCAAACTTATTGGGAAGCTTTGCAGGTAATCCGTTCGTGGACAAAAGCAAACCACGAAGTAATCCATAACGCAACCGCTGAAAAGTTGGGAGCGAAAGTTCTGAACCGATTCTGGAATGAACATAACTTCGTTTTCAAAAAAGGAGATTTGTTTTACCACGCAAAAGGTGCAACGCCTTTGGATGCTGCATTTATGCCGGATATTACCGGTCCGCGTTTGATTCCTTTGAACATGTCTGAACCTGTTTTGATCGTAGAAGGTGAAACAACCGAATCCAATTTAGGATTTGCACCCCACGGAGCCGGAAGAAATTTGAGTAGAACACAGCACCGTCGATCTAAGGGACAGCAAACGATTGAATCTATTTTTGCGGAAGAAACTGCCGGATTGGACGTTCGCTTCTTCTCCGAAGAAATCGATATCACGGAATTGCCATCTGCTTATAAAAATGCGGCAACGGTTCGAAACCAGATGGACGAATTTGGTTTGGGAACAGTGATCGATGAGGTGATGCCCTACGGATGTATCATGGCCGGCGACTGGGAGAAAAATGCCCCGTGGAAATTGAAAAGACGCCAAAAAATGGAAGCACGTCAAAATGTTTCAATGAATAAAACACAAGGAGAATGAATCGTAGGGATCGGTCGAGACTGATCCCTATATATTCAAAATGATTTATATTTATGCTCGAAATGAATTTAAAAGCGACATATAATTTTCCCGGTCAACAGTTGATACTCCCGAAAATTTGGAGAGGAAAGGACAAATTGTGTGTGCTATTTTGGAATGAATTTCGATAAAAGAAAGTCACTATTGAATACAAATACAGGCGTCCAGGTAACATTGGACGCTTTTTTTTTGAATTTTTTTGAGTAAAAATGAACCCGAAAAACTAAGAAAATAAAAGAGTATTGAAACACAAAGCAATTGAGAGACAGTCGGTTGCCGGAAGGGTAAAAATCTGCAGAATGCGGACAGGGATTTTATTGCCTTTAATTTTGATTTAACTAATTGATAATCAATAAAATAAATTCAAAAATTATTTGGTAGATTCAAAAATTGGTTTCAACTTTGCCTCACCGAAACAGATTGTTCAGGGAATTTAAAAATGACAACATGAAACAAGTATTTATAATTATGCGACCGACACTCTTTGGTCAACTCAATGTCCCGACAGGGCAGCAATATACTTGTGAGCTATTACAAGAAATACATGGAAGGTTTCGATGAACCGGCTTTAAGCTGAACATTCATTGAAGCATCTCCATCCGGGATGCTTTTTTTGTGTCCTGAAATTTGAAAAATACTTCGTGTCGAATGGTTAAGCTTCATTCAACTGTCTCTTGAATAAGCTGATCAAACGATACGAATCTATCCGGGAAGATAACGGTGGTTGTTTACCTGTTTTGGAAACAGGGGGTCGTAGGTTCGAATCCTGCTTCTCGGACGAGTCAGAATGAGATGAAAAAGAGAATGAAGAAAAATGGTTCCTCATTTTCGCTCTATTTCTCGTTCTGTTTTAAATGCGGGAATGGCGGAATGGCATACGCGTCTGATTTAGGATCAGGATTTTGAGAGTTCGAGTCTCTCTTCCCGTACAATTGCCTTTTAGTTTAATGGCAATATATAAATCCGGAGAGATAACGGTGGTTGGTTTACCCGTTTTGGAAACGGGAGGTCACAGGTTCGTCCCGATAGCTATCGGGACCCACTCTTCGGACGAAAGATCAGTCACCTGAATCTTTTTTTAGGGAAAAATAAATCTACGCAAAATGATTGCGCAGGTGCTTTTAACCTTTGTCATGTCAAAGAGAGAAAACGATCTTTCTAAGATAAACCGGGTCAAAAAAGGGTTACTTCTAAACAAACCTTCAAAGTTCACACCTTTTTGATTACCCGGTAAATGAGATAGTAGCTCAGTTGGTAGAGCAAAAGCTTTTTAGTTTTTAGATTACACGAAATTCATTCGGTCAATAGGAACTTACTACTCTGTGGTTCTTTGGGTCGCGGGTTCGAGTCCCGTCTATCTCACAATTAGGTCAAAATAAGCTTACTTCATTGGTTTAACGGTTCCCAGCCTGTCGTAACGACAGTGAAGACAGGGAGCCGTCTTTAGAAGCTTGCTGATTACCTGATAAAACAGGTCAATTATTTCTTACTTATAGGTGTTCGCACCACATTATGGAATAGAAATAAGATTACCGTTTTTTATAATTAACAACTATTACTATGAGAAAAGAACTAACAAAAGTAGCGTTGAGATATAACGCATTGTTCCTGGAAGATGCTTCATTGGAAGTGAACGAGGGAAAAACACTAAACGAAACGACAATTGTCCTGGTGGCAAACTGCAATAAATTGGGATTCACTTTTTCGGAAGCATTATTGGCTAAAGTCAATACACTGACACCAATGGCGAAACTGGAACTATTGGAAGATCTGAAAGAAGCTGCCGGCGTGGGGAAGAACTGGGTTCCTTTGGTAAAACAATGGGATAATCCAACAGGAGAAGGTTTTTTAGACCATGTATTCACTTATTTGGCAAACGTATTTCAATCGAAAAAAGGTACAAAACTGGCTTGCGGACACATTATTCCTGAGGGAACGTTTCCTTTGGAGCGATACAACGGTTGTCCGTATTGTGGAACACAATTCGATACTTCCATGGAATTGGATTTGAAAGCTTCAACAAAATTGAAAGTATTGGAATTGTGGGGAGAAGAAGCATTGAAGAATCTCCTGCTTGATTTGCTGAAGTCGCCGGTTGCATTGGATGCCACCCAAGCTGAAAGCCTGGAAATCCTGGTTGCGAACTTCGGAGTGTCTGACTTTTCGGTGATCGGAATGAAAGAAACACAGATGATCGTAATTGATGTACACTGTGCGAAAGGAGAATCTGAGCTGGTTTCAGGTTTGTTTTCAACTCCGAATGATATTCTGCGCTATATCTGGTACAAGCATACGGGATTTTTGCAATTGGTAGAACCGAAAGTGATCCTGAAAAGAACTGTCCGCAATAATCACATGATCGGACAACTTCAGAAAGACAATGTTTTAACCGAGAAAGAAAAACTGAAACTGAAGTTCTCAAGAACGGAATGTAAAATGTATGCCGACTGGCTGAACGGATTGACGATGAATATCGAATCACAATGTGAAGCGATGCACCCGAAAAGAGAAATCTGGGTACGTGTAATCCGTGCACTTCGATTGGCTGAATACAGCAAAAGAAAAGGATTCGACCGGTTGAGAACTTTGCTGGATGTTTTCTACAATGAAAATTATGAGGTTTGGAACAGTAGAGTAAACCATTTCCGGTTGAAAATGGATGCCGAGGAAACATTCCGTTTGTTGAAGCAGCGTCCGGGATTGTTTGCAAGATCTTTGTTCTCCAATATGCTTTACTTCGGTGCGGATGAAACGCTGGAAAACTTTAAAGAAGTCATGCATACCGTTCCGGCGAGATTGATCTTCAGTCTGAATATGTATGCGGAATATTATTTCGTGAAGAACGGTTCCAGAACGGTGAAACCCCTGGGAGCCGTTTCAAAACGAGTTCCGACAAACAAATTGCTGAACCTGTATTCAAACGAAGATCTGGAGCGAATGATTCAAAAAATAGAAGAACTAAGCCTGGCAGTGATTACAAAGTGTTTGGGTGAAGTGGGGAATGAGAATAAGACCATGTATATCGATGAATCCCTGTTCCAGATTCCATTGGCAATCGGAGATCGAAGTGCTCATGTTCAGGATTTGGTGGTAACACCAATGGGAACGCGTTTCAAAGTCGAAGGAGAGCTGGTGCGTTTGTACATGCATTGGGGAGAAGGTTTGCCGGCCCAGCATTTGGATATGGATTTGAGCTGCAGCGTGATCTACGAAAAACACACGGATTTTTGTTCTTTCTCGAATCTGACAACAATCGGATGTAAACATAGCGGTGACGTAAGAAGCATTCCGAATAAAGTAGGAGCTGTTGAATACATCGAACTGGATTTGGGAGAACTGGAAAGAAATGGTGCAAACTATGTAAGCTTTACCTGTAATGCTTATTCCAGAGGAAGTTTGGCTGTGAATATGAAAGTGGGATGGATGAACAGCGCACTCCCGATGAAAATTCATTCCAACGGCGTGGCTTACAACCCGGCAGATGTGCAGCAGGAAGTTCGGATCAGACAAGGTTTGGATAAAGGAATGGTGTTTGGCCTTTTGGATGTTGTGAACAGAGAAGTTATCTGGCTGGAAATGCCGTTTGGAGGACAAGTTGTTCAAAACATGAATGGTGCAAACGTTTTGAGTTTACTACGCAAATTGGATTCAAAACTGAAAATCGGTGAGGTCCTGAATCTGAAAGCCGAAGTTCAGGGACTGACACTGGTCACAGATCCATCTATGGCAGATGAGGTTTACGACCTGAATTGGGCTTCCAATACGGCAAAAGTAACCGGTTTGCTATTAGGAGAATGAGAAAACAGAATGAGAACGAAGAAATATCGAATCCTTCATTCTCGACTCTCATTCTCATTTTGAATAAAGTTTGCTGTTTTCCAACTTTCCTATATTCTGTTGAGAAAACGATCCCCAGGGCAATCCGGTCTTGGGGGTTTTGCATTGGGGGAATGAGAAATGAGAAACAGAATGAGGAGTTGATTGTGGATCTAAATGAAAATTCGTATATTAAGATAATAACCTTATTACTATGTTTGAATTTCAGAATCTCGCAGTTTATAAGAAAGCGAAACTTTTTCATTTAGAATCAAAGCAATTACTTAGTTTGATCCAATTAGAAAAAATAGAAAGAGATCAATTGTACCGGCATCTTTTAGTATTGTACTAAATATTGCGGAAGGCTCAGGAAGGTCTTCAAATAAAGACAGGCGCAATTTCTTTGTTGTTTCAAGGGCTTCTGTATTCGAATGTGCATCTATTTTTGATTTGCTACACGATTCGAATGAGATTAATAAAGATACGTTTAATTCATTTTTGAAAAAAGCAGATGAACTTTCAAGAATCCTTTATGCAATGATCAAGAACCTGGAAAACTAATCGGTTTGATTTTGTATAATTCTCCTCATTCTCATTCTGTTTTTTCATTCTGTTTTCTCATTCTGAATTACGGCAACTTCTTATTTCTGGTAAATTGCCGCATCAAAGGTAAAACGACCACCATCAAAATGGGCATGCAGAACAGGATCCAGGTATTCTTGCCGGAGGAAATTTCATCATCTTCCGTACACATGTAATTGAAGAGAGCTGCTAACAATATGAAGAATTCAATAGCCAAAATAATGGATGAAGCCAAAATGATTCCCAGGTTCTGATTCAATAAATAGGAGAATGGAGGATAGAATAAGTATAACACAATAATCACCACAATGAGGGCCACTAAACCGATCAAAAACCATAAATACGATTCCCAGTTATTATCCGGGTTATCGCCCATGACTACAGGCCGGATGGAATTGACGGAGAAATTACTCAGAGTGCCGTTGTAATAAGCTGTATCGCCGGTACTGAACTTTGCCAGGTAAAAATGGCTGTTAATTTGAGTGAGCAAACTGAGATCCTGAATTTCCGAATAGCTAAAAGGATCTCCTTTCACGTAGTAATCATCCATGATATTAGTCGGATCCAATAAGATAACATCATCAGCCATTAGGATCAAAGCATACATAAAATCTTCACCAATGATCTTTATATCTTTGGGTTCATGAAAAAACACCTTGAGCTTCATGTTTTTAATAGTCGGATACTTGGAAGCATCCATAACTCTGCGCATCGCTTTTGCGAATTGGGCCATCGCTCTTTTTTCTTTGAAATTGAAATCCGGAAAGTATAAACTGATGGTTTTGATTTTGGAACTGTCTTGTTGAAGTGCCGTGAATATGTAAGAAATAGCCCGGATTACAGCATCTTCATTGGTGAGAAATCGATTGGTGCGGGAAGCTCCGATGAAACGAAAGAGAAGTCCGTCATTTAAATACCCGGCACCGCCATATTCTTTTTCCTGGAATCGTTGTTGGAATTGAAGGTTTTCTCCCAGTGAAAATTCTTTGATCGAAATGCTGTTGGATAAAGCTCTTGGATAGCGGTGATTCCCGAAGTAATTATAGAATAGTTCTTTCCCGGAAACCTTTCCGAGGTCTTTTAAAATGCTGTCAAGTATTTTTTGATTTTTAATCAGATCGTTCAGGTTGACTTTTCCCTTGTAATACTTTTTCAGGAAAGCATCCGCATTCGTAACATACACGGTATCGTGAATGTAAATCGTATCAAAATAGGGTTCGAAGAAGTAAGGGTCTTCCAACGCAGGAATATCCCACGGAGCAACATAAGTTTGACCGCGCTGTCCTTGTCCGGAGGCTTGAAAAACCACCAAAAACAGGATGAATAGTTGAGTAATAAATTTCATCATTCAATTCTTAATTAACCAATTTTCCTTCTTTTTCCAATTCCTTTTTGATGGTGTTTTTGAGCATCTCCAAATTCAGTTTATCGGATGCTTCCGGATTAAATAACTGCAATGCACACGATTGCACCACGTTGAGCATACTTCCTCCCGAAAGCTTAATAATCGCTGCTTCACGTAAGATTTCTTCCGCCTGTTCATCCAGCCATTCTTCCGGGATGAGTCGCTGCCAAAGGTCATAGCGCAATTGCTGATTAGGAACCGGGAAGTATAAAATGGATTGAAATCTGCGAAAAAACGCTTCGTCCAGGTTGTCTTTGATATTGGTTGCCAAAATCACCATTCCCGGGAAATCCTCGATCCGCTGAAGCAGGTAAGCAACTTCCTGGTTTGCATGCCTATCGTTCGAATCGGATGTTTCGGTCCTTTTTCCGAATAAAGCATCGGCTTCATCGAAAAACAAAATCCAGTTTTGATGTTCCGCACGATCGAAAATCTTTGCCAGGTTCTTTTCCGTTTCTCCAATGTATTTGGAAACGACCATGGATAGATCGATCCGGTAAACATCCATTTTGTGCTGTTTCCCAAGCAGGGAAGCTGTCAATGTTTTTCCCGTTCCCGGCGGACCATAAAACAAACAGCGGTATCCGCTTTTAAGGAATTTATCCAGGTTCCAGCGTTCGCGAATCGCAGAACCATTTTTCAGCCATTGAGTAATCTGTTCGAGTTCTTCCTTTAAATTATAAGGTAGAACCAGGTCCTTCCAATCCAACTTTGTTTCCATGCGTCGTGCCGGAAAATCACTGCTGTAATCCGGTCTGTAGTTACCGTTGCGGTACACTTTTGCCAAAAATTCATCCGAAACGCATAGTTTCCCGCTCAAATAAGGTTCTCCCGGACCCTGACTTTCCAGGCGGATCACGTTTTCTTTGTAAAACCAATGTTCCTGGTCGAAGAGATTTACCACCAATTTGCGCTTTGTATCCGAATTGTGTGCCAGTAAAAAAGCCACCGTTTCACCCGTTGGTAAAAAACCGTTGTGCGAAGTTCCTTTCCAGCCTCCGAATTCCGTATAAGGCCGATCCAGGTTTTTGTTCAGGATAAAAAACAAATCCAAACTCTGCGGACTGATATGCGGCATCAGCGCCAGTAATAAAGCCACTCTTTCTTCCCACGATATTTCTTTCCCCGTCCAATTGGCGATTTCATCCTTTTTGGGAAGCGGAATTTCCTCCAGGGATTTGTACTCGCTTTCCTGCCCGAAATAGAGCGCAAATGCGGTGTGAAGCAATGTTTGGAAGTATTGGATGGTGAATTTCATCAATAGAAAGTTATTTAATCAAATTTGCAATGGGGCCGGTTGTGTCCGCAAGATCAACACCACCTACTTTAGCAGATACGGATAAGGGAATGGGTTTGATATTCTCTTTGTGTTTCTCAACGGCCTTTTCATCTTCATTATCACTTTTCTCAATAATTCCGTCTGCATCACTATCATCCATATCGGTTGTCTCTACTTCGTAGGAGATAGATTCTCCCGCATCACCTGGAATAGCATTATTAAATACTTTTTCAACACTATCTTCCCATGTTCCGGATTCAAAATCTGCGTCCCATGGCCGAACATTTATTGCTCCTCCAGCTCCTCCAATTCGATTTGGAATCATATGTGCACTCATTGCAGTTCCACTATCTAAACCAAGAGCTTCCAAGGACGAATTTGCCCGTTCAGCGATTTTTGAATTCGCATCTTTCCCTTTGCCAATACCGCCCAATTTGGTTCTTACAGTTCCCCAATCATTCATGTCTTGAGCAGTAATGTCTTCCGAGCGAGTTACTGTTTCCGAATAAGATTCTAACTGCGCTACCGGTTGATTCATATTTGTGTTTTTATAAGCCTGGAGAATCGTTCCGGTTGAAGCCTGGTCTTTTCCGACTGATTTTTGAGAATCTGCATTGGTCTGTTGGTTTACTTGTGTTTTCATAAATTTAAAATTTAAAGATCACCCGTTTCTTCGTTTTTAACCCGCCAACTTGAAAACTGCAGCGATAAAGTTCAAAAAAAGTGTTTGATCAGTTGCATCCAATGCATTTATATCATCCTCTGTAATTTCGGTGAACTTCTTATATTTTTTTTCTTGCATGATATAAGCTGCAATATCTCCGAATTCATCTTCGTTTTCATCAATAAATAATTGTGCTTTTTCCTTATTAAGGTCACCTGATAAAGGTTCAGCAATATCACGTACCGTACTTGTGATTTTTCCGGAGGTGATCAGCTCGTCAAAATTTAATTTGCCTGATCTTCCTCCATGTTTCCATGCAGCTAATCCTGAACTATGAGGTTGATTAGTTGCCGCTCCTCCAGCACCATTATTTGAGGATCCTTTTGCTTCAGAATCGCGTTTTGGGCCGGTTTTTTTAGGAGATGAAATGATATTAGCCTTAAGAATTTCAGTTCCATTTGTAGCCTCAGTATTTACATCGTTCCATCTTTTTGCTACACATTCAAATGTAGAAGTAGGTTGATCTGTTGTATCATCCTTAGCTCCGGTTACCTCTACTTTGTAATATACACCTCTGGCAGCTGCTTTAGCATCTACTAAAGCTTTTTTTACACCATATTCCATTTTTCGAAGATGGAGACCATTTGCATAGGAAGTGATCGGGAACAAGTTTTGTTCTACTCCAAAACCTCCCAAATCATGGTTCAATAAATGGCCTCGAATCATGTTGTCATTTGGAAATGTTTTTCGGATATTTGAAATGAAATCCTTTTGTGGGCCACCCGTTGCAGATCCCTCTATTTTATCATTCGGATCAAGGAAAGCCTCCATTGTAGTACCAACTGTCTGGTTTTTCTGGCCATTATCTGTATGATCTTTATAAGAATAATTATCCGTGGTATGTTTAATTATTGTTGCTAATTGGGTGGTAGTTGAATTGGAGCTTTTACCGGTTAAAATTGTCGGAGAGTGTACTGTTTTCATTTGCATCGCCTTTGCACCCATCACATCCGCTTCTTTTTCCAACCCTCCATCGTCATTGATATTTGTTTTGCCTTTCAATTGTTTGGTAGGCTGCACCCGGCCTTCTTTTTGCTGAACGACATGCCAGGCTTCATGCGGCAGGTGTTTTTCCTGTCCGGGTGCCACGTGAATATCGGTTCCCTGAGCGTAAGCATGAGCCTGCAAAGTTGCGGGTTGTGAAGAATTGTAATGTACCTTCACATCGTCTAAAGAATGACCTGAAAGGTTTTCAACTCCGGATTTTAGATTATCAGGAAGTCCGGTTTTATTTTCTTTTTGCTGACTTGGTTCTTCATTCTCAATTGATCCTAATTGTGCAGTTTCGTGCTTGTAAGCCTGAAGGATCGTACCGGCAGGCGCTTGTTTTTGAGAATGTGATTCTGAAATAGCAGGACTACTTTGTTGGTTCGATGATGTTTTCATAACCTTGACTGTAATTAAAGATCAGTTGGAATGGTTTCAGTAGCTTCGTTGTCCGCATGGTAAGGAGTTCCTGGAATCCATGAGGCAAAATAATAAGTGGCCTCGGAATCGAAATTGGTAGGAAAGGCGTTATCTTTCCAAGTGTTTTCAAAATCTTGAATATCGTCTTCGATATTCTGATCAACTGGATTTATGGCACCTCCGTTTTGTTGGCGTTCATGGTCAATATTTCCTTGAACAAAATTGGGAGCTCCTTGGTAATTTCCGATAACTTCATAATCCAGCCACAAGTGCTTTGGTAATGCTTTGGTTAATGGATTAATGTAAACTCCGGGCGGATTTACAGAAGCAGTTCCATTGTTTAGTTTTTTCTTTTTTGTTGGATTTACAGGAGGAAGGTTTGTAACATCTCCATTTGCATCAAGCCAGCCATCATTATGAAACCTCAATGGTAACACATGTACAGGAGGAATATTATTAGGATCCCAATAAGTAACAGCTGTTCCGACATCTGTAGTCAATGATTGAGCTTGACCAAGTGAATTCTCATAATCTGCGTTCTCTTCACTGGCGTGAGAAAGTGAACGGATTACATGATTTTCAACCCGATGAAGATGCGTTGGGTTATTCGCTTTTTGACTACCAAGTAAAATATTACTTGATACATTTTGAGTGTTTCCTGAGTTCTCCAACCGGTGATTGATAAGATGAAGACGTGTTGAAGTTTGATTTCTTACCGGATCACGCACCAATCCGCCACTTCGCGAAAACCCATCTTTGTAGGTCGCTAAATTAGTAGGAGAACCCGGAGCCGAAGCCCCACTGTTTTTACGCTGTCCGTCTGTAATGATTTGATTATCGGATCCACAGTTGGTGTTCTTCTGAAGTGCTCCTGTTATAAATTGATGACCGCCAAAATTTGTTGCAACCGGATTATCAGTTGTAAACTGGGGACCAGTAAAAACACCTTGTACAATTGGATTGTCTACTTTTTTGCTAACAGGAATTTGCTGAACTTCCATTCCATTTGAATGGGCCTTTGAACCCATCACATCCGCTTCTTTTTCCAAACCTGCATCGTCATTGATGTTTGTTTTACCTTTCAATTGCTTGGTGGGCTGAACCCGCCCTTCTTTTTGCTGAACAACATGCCATGCCTCATGCGGCAGGTGTTTTTCCTGCCCGGGAGCCACGTGAATATCTGTTCCCTGTGCGTAAGCGTGAGCCTGTAGAGTAGCGGGCTGCGTAGAATTGTAATGCACTTTCACGTCGTCCATGCTGTGACCGGAAAGATTTTCAACTCCCGACTTTAAATTGTCCGGCAAACCTGTTTTATTTTCCTTTAGCTGGGCAGGTTCTTCTTCGGCAGCAAGCTGAGCTGTTCCTTCCTTATACGCCTGAAGAATGGAAGTGTCATTCGCCTGGTTTTTTGCTTTTGCCTGGAAAGTAGAACTGTCTGTAGCTACTTGTTTTGTTGACTGAGCACTTTTTTTCATAAGCTTGTCCTTTCGTTTAAATTCTTCTGAAAGATGTTCTGTTCTTCATTGAAATCAGCCTGGTAATTCCTCTTCTTCACCTGCAAGCTGAGCGGTTTCAAATTTCCCCTGAAGTGCTTCTTCTTCCAGACCTGCTAATTGTGCGGTTCCGTTTTTATAAGACTGAAGGATAGAACTTTCATTTCCCTGCTTAGTTGCCTTGGCCTGAACCGGATTGCTTTGCTTGCCCGCTGCCTGATTTGATTTTCCTGCTTTCATATCCTTCGTTTTTAGTTTGTTTTAATATTTGAACACTTTTGAACCTTCGAAGCTCAGAGAGCGAAGAAGATTTGAACTTTTTCTACCTCCATTTCACCTGTATAGCTTTTTTCATCCAGCTGAATTTGATGGTTCTGAAATTCCATGGAACATGATCCAGCAACATGTCGTAAGCTTTGGCTTCAACAGTTAATAGGTATGTGTCTTCCAGTTCTTCCAATCTTCCTTCCCTGCGGAGGAACCCTTCCTGTAATCCTGCGGGAGTAGTGTTTGTTAATCGTCCCCAATTTTGCAGAACACCCTGCAGCATTCCATCCACCGTATTTTTATCTTCCTCATTTAAAACTGATTTTCTTGGAATGGGAATGCCGGTTTTGAAATTGGTCAGGATCTTATTCAATTGCAATGCATATTCCGGAAATTCGCCCTCTCCGCATCCTGCATATTGCAGCAGGAAAATGCCTTTGATCTGGGCTTCCCGGTTTTTGAATTTTCCGTTTTCGGTCAATTCCATCATGGTGAAAAGTCGTGGAAGGAAAGGAGCGAGAAGCACCAAACCTGCGTTGTCGATAAATTGGACTTGTTTGCCGGAATTATCTGACGATTCCATTTCTTCGGGTAATTCTTCTTCCATAAGCTCTTCTTCTTTTTCTGTTGAAACTAAATCCGCATCTTTTTCAAGTACCTCATGCAATTGTTTCAGAAGTGTCTGCCGGTCATTTGGAGCAATGAATTCCTTTATGAGCCGTATTTTCTGTTCCCGGCTTAAACTCTTTTGAACCAAATTCCACAATTCCGTCATCAATTCCTTTTGACTGCGGTGCTTTGCATGCTTGGAAAATCGAAAAATGGTTTGCAAAAAGAGTTGATTGTTGATGTGGATATTCCATTTTCGCCGGATAAAATCAATCATCTGCCTGGTCGAATCAAGGATAGGAGAGAGGAAGTTCATCCACTCCAAATCTTGTGATAGTGCATTGATCATTGGCATGTTTTGCGCATTTTCAGTGAAATAGTGTACCAGTAATTTCTTGTTTTCCGCTTGTTTCTTCGAATCGAATTTTTCCGTGGTCCTTCCGGACGCTTTACCCGATTCGATTTTCAACTTAATGGAAGACAGGATCTTGTACAGGTTAAAAGGTAGTGAGAAATTTGAATGTTTGAAGTCCAAATAGAAATAATGCACCAATTGTTTCAATGTGAGGTTGTAATGCGCTCCTGTTTTCTCTAAAATGCGCTGAACAATGGTTTCCTGGTTGAAAACCTGATTTTTGGTATCTTCCAATACATCAAAGAGGAAGCTCCACTTTAAACGTTGAATGGATCCGATCGTTCGACCTTCTATTTTTGCATTGTTCCCGGATTGGTTCAGGACGTACATGAAGGAAGACAATTCAATGGCTTTGGAAGGAATAATAATGGCCAATAAACGATGTCGGGCAGATTCTCCCAAACGGTCCAGCAGCAATTCGCGGAAAAGAGCGGAACTCAGTTTTGTTTTCAGTTCCAGCAATTGGTCTTTGGTCAGTTTTGTTCGCTCTTCGAGTAAACCAAGCTGAAAACTGATCGAATCAAAGGTTTTAGTTTGTTCCGATTTGGTTTTTCCCTGCACCAATTCTACATAAAGTTTCTCAATAATCTCACGCAGTCCGTGGTGGCTTTTCCAGGCACTCGTTTCTTTGTAAGCAAAACTTACTAGTTGCCAAATTTCAATATTGTAACGGGCAGAAAGTCGTTTGAAAACCTGCCAGACCAGGTAATCACGATTAACAGTGGAACTTTTGGAGAGTACCAATAATGGAAGAATAACCTGCCATTTGAATACTAAAAAGTCTCCGCTCGCTTTTCCCTGCAAGGCCCCGCTCTGATTCTGTTTGTTTAAATGCAGGGCATATTCCATTACAAAATCAGCATCGGAAGGAACAAGTAATTTCAACAGGTCAAAAATCTCCGTTTCCCGCAGCGGTTTGATGATTTGAAGTACATTTTTCTCGTTTTCGAGTAAAGCGCGCAGCTGGTCCAGGTCATTCTCGGGTAGTTTCCCTTCCCCCGAAGCTTTTACTTCGCGTAAAATGGCAGGCCATTCTTCTGGTTTCCGGATCCGGCGTGCCCTGAATGAAGTATTCTCTTCCTGTTTCAAATCCAGCAAAATGACTTGTAAACCGGAAGGAATAACGCTTCCAAAACCTTCTTCCAGTAAATAAGTCAACGTTTTCAATAACTCGCCATAACGCAGATTGATGTGTGATGCCAGGTTTCCGATCGTTTCCCGTACAAATCCCTTTTTGTTGAAAGTTGTACTCTGATTATTCAGCAAATAGGCATAAACGACTTTCCAGATAACGACTCTGCGTTCTTCTTCACGTATTGGAACGCCTGGTGCTTCGGCATATTTGATCTTTAAAAAAACAAGGTATGATTGAATGAACGAAAACTCTTCCGGTGCTATGATTTTCACGGTTTCAAGCAAAGCAGTATCTTCAAACTGATAAATCATGCGGTGCTGCATACTGGTGAAATGTCCGTATGAGCGCAAGAATGCAGTTAATTCTTTTGACCTGTTTTTAAGAACCTGTTTAAAGAGTTCGGTTATGCTTTTGAAGCGTTTTGCCACATTCCAATCGATGGTTCCATGCAGCAGGAATTTTTTCAGAGCTTCCAGTTGATATGCGGCCTCTTCCAGTCGTTTATCTTCTTTTATAGTCGGATAGAGAATTTCTTTCAAAATGCTTTCTTCCAGTTTTTCTTCCAGGATCCGTTCAAAGTCTTTTTCAAAATTGTCCTCCGCAATACTTCCAAGATCTACTTCCAACCGGGAAATCTCGATCTCAAACCCGTGTTGATCGCAGCGCATCAGTACGCGGTCGGCCACAGCAGTAATGTGCTTTTCAGCAAAAAGCTCAAAATCCCGGTACCAATTCTGAATAAAATCTTCATTCCTGGCAGAAACATGCAGTGCTATGGACGAAATACTGTTCACTGAATATCTTTTAAATAGGGTTTACTGACTCTGAAAAAAGCATGGATCGATTCTGAAAAATGGATCGTTTTTTTAGTATTGCGCGTTGCCAAAGCTTCACGCCATTTGTAATAGATTTGTTCGAAATCGTAAATGTGATCGGGCTGAACACGGTATAACTTAATTCTCAAATGTGCCGGAAGCCGTTCCCTTAATAATTCTTCCAGGCGTTCGTGCATTTGGTTGTTTTCAAAGCGGCTGGAAGCAACAATAGACAAAGTGTTCCCTTCCGCATCGTCGTGTCTATGGGGATAAGCAAATTGCAGCAAACGATGTTCAACCAGGTAGAACAAATGTCTTTCCGGATTCAGAAAGCGCATGAAGGCCCAAAAACGATTGGCCGAACGGATCAAATGATCACGGGTTCTGTAGGAACCCAGGATCATCCAGTCTTCTTTTCCGGGATAGCGGAAGACCAAAATCCAACGGCTGTTTTCACTCAATTGGATCATGCGGTAATTTTCGTCATTCGCTCCAACCTCCAGGAAACTTTCAAAGAGCGCATTTCTTCGGATCAGGCTGATTTCAGTTTGCAGTGATGCGAAATATTCTTCTTTCCAATCCATTTCCTGTGTTGGAATATTTTGCGGTGTTTCATTAAAGATCGGATTGTAGAATACCCCGGAAATAGGAGCTATGCCGAGGTAAACTTCATATTGTTCAAAGAAAACAGAATCGGGAAGTAAATCCAGGTCGTGTTTTTTAAGCAGGCCGCGAACCGGAATTTCAGATTCGATCTTGCTGCCGTGAAGCAGGGAGAACAACTCTTTGAAGACAATATTGCTTTCGGTTGGACTCAATTTGTTGAAGGACCGGAAACGGTTCCGGTTCAATTCGGGCAACTCCTGTGTGAGTAAAGTCCGGTAATTGATCTTTGATTTCGAAGGATGAAAATCGTGGAATAATTGAGCAGTATCTTCTCCGTACAAAGTGTCCAGAATATCAATGAATCCGGATTTCTTGTCCTGTATCGAAGCGGCACTCTGCAATTGATTGCTCTTGCTGAATTTAGCCCGATCAACCACTTTTTCCACATTTGGAATGGAAATCAGCGAAACTTTTCCTGTTGGCGGAGCATCCGTAAAACTGATAAGCTGCGGAGTATCCTGGATTTGCCCGGTGACATCTGCCATCATGAAATCCATCAGAAGCAGATAACCTTTTAGCTGAAGCACGTGTGCTGCGTTTCGTTCGGTAGCTTCCGGCGGCAATCCGCGGTGGCCAATTCCGTAAAAATCCGGAAAATCCAGTTGAAACGAATGGTAATTGTGTATTTTGATCGGATCCTGGGAACTGTCCAGATCGTATGTTTTCTCAACATGAGGAGCATCCACTTCGTGTTTTTTGCGCTTTCCGGCAGATTTCGTCAGAATTTGAATGTCTTCCCAGCGTAAATCCTCGCAAAGGTTCCTGTTTTGATGATAGAGTACGAATAGGTCTTCTTTGACATTGTCTTCCGTAATAGCCGGATTTTTGAGTGAAACGGAAGCACGGATTTTGTAGTATCCATCGGCAAAATCTACCGCACAGCTTTCCAGGTTTTGAATGTTGTCGAGAAATAACTGCTCGTAATCTTCCGGTGTAACGATGGATTGAGCAAAGATAGTTTCAGCAGGTAAAATACCTTTGCTTGCATATTCGCTGCTGTTCGGTCCAAGGAATGAACGGAAAGGTAGTTCCAGTTTGTACTGAAGCTCAAACAAAGCATAGTTCATATTGTCTGATATCGTGACACCCGGATCATGGATGTTGTAATCAGTCCACACATCACCGCTTAATTCCTGCAGGCGCTCCAATGTTTTTTCCTGGAGTTCCTGGTAAAAATTGTCCGTACGTTCTCTTTTTCGAATAAACATAATCTACCGGTTTTCAAGTAATGGATTGTCCCAAAGTGAGGTGATCGAACCCTGGATTGAAATGTCGTTTCCAAGCATGAAACGCGTTCTGACCTGTAATTTGCAAGCGCGGTCGTTTTTGGATTTTACCCAGCGGATCAGTAATTTATTTCCAAAAACCCCAAAATGTGATCTGACTCTTCGAATACGCGGTTTTGCCCCGAAACAATGGGTAGCATGAGCAATCAGCACGGCATGTTTTCCGGTATTGCGCTTTCCCATCACACAAACCACTTCCAAAGCGTGAATTCCTTCCAGGTAATCAGTCAGGTCCTGCCATTTTCCGTTGGCTGTGATTTTTTTTGTAACCATTCTTCCCGAACGCTGCTCCAAATGCATGGTGCCTTTGACGTGGATGTCCGAACCTTCTTTGCCCAGCTCAATTTCACCGTTTTGCTTCAGAAGGATCAGCTGCCCTTTTCCGGTATCGTTGACATGGCTTATTTTGAGGTCGTTGTTTAGAACGTCAAATTCCCATTTTCCGCCCATGTCGTCGGTCATGTTCTGAAGAAAGGTCATGACTGTTCCTTCCTGTTCGGAGATTGGGGCTAGTTTAATTCCGGATTGGGCGTCTTTGGAAAAACCGTCATCCAGGATATTGACTGTTGAATCAATTAAATTCTTAAAATCGTCGGCAGTCGGACGCTGCCCTTTGCTAAAGCCCTCAATTAATGTATTTCTGTTTCTGATAGCCATGATTGGAGTTGTTTTAGAGGATAAATGTTTTCCCGATTTCCATATCGCCCAGGCCGTATGGGGAAACAGAATGGTCCTTTTCGGCTACTTGTATAATATGTGTTTCTGCAGGAACGAAAAGTTTGTAAGGCTGATCGGGGATCATTATTTCATCTTTTTCAGATGAAATCTCATGCTTTTCGTCGGGATGGACTGATTCCTCCTCTTGCTTGTATAAATGATAATAATTGCGTTTTCCTGTATCCGTTTTGTCCTGCGACACACGGATCAGTGCAAAATAATCGATCCCCGCAACGAAATCAATCTCTTCAATGGCATGGTATAAGCGCGAAACGTTGATTCCTTCTCCGAATTTGGGAAGGATGTCCTTAGCCTGCCACGGAGCGATGAAATTGTCGCAGATTTCATGGATTACTTCTAAAGAAACCACCTGGTTTTCGTCCACCAAACGAATAACGCATTTAACCTGGAGTTCTTCATAAACCGGGTTAATGACATCTACAATGACATTTCTGGAAGTTCGTGCGCTTAAATAATCCTCAATCCGCGAAAGTAATCCCGAAGGAACCATCGGTTTGGAGTTATCAATGGTTTTCAGTTTGTTTTGAGGGACCACAACAACTGTTACAACGCCTTGTTTGGAGTTTTTTAAATTCGTGTTCGGCAGGCAGAGTACTTTGCCGATGTCTGAGAACTCCTGCAGCGTCAGTAATTCAAAATCGCGAGCAGTTACGGCTCTTCCCCGGTGCGTAACATATTCCGAAACACGCGCCTGCATGTTTTTCAGATCTTCCGGCTCCTGACCTGCATAGAAGGTTGTGATCTGTTCAATACTCGTTATTCCGGGCAGTTTTTTTTCCGGTTCCAATATACTGGCGGTATTACTGAATGCCTGCAATTTTTCAATCGAAGCATCGTTGGTTTCGAGGATTACTAAACCGGCATTATTATAAATGGTTTGTATTTCGGGAACGAATTCGTGGTTTTTGACAAAACCCGTTCGAATCCACAAAACACCGTCTTTGTCATATAAGTTTGGTGAAATATGCAGGGGGAAATTATAAACCAGGTTTCCGCTGATCGTCATGCGTTTGGTATCATCTTTTAAAATGAATCCACGCGGAATTTCCTCCCAATAATAGCCGTCTCCCCAATACATCTCGATTTTTGGAATATCGTCTACGCTCATTTCGTTGCTGGTGGCCTCGAATACCAGGAAGGTTGAAAAAACTTCGCCGCCTTTTACGTTTTTGAATCCCAGCAGAATGCTCGCATCTGTTTCTTGTGAGAACACAAAAGGAATTCCTGTGTTGGTGCTTGAATCCAGCGATGAAACCACTCCGAACGGATGCAGCTGATCTACAATCACATTGCTGTTGCGGGTGTTTTTACGTAAGTCAATAATATCTTCCGACTTGTAATTCAAAGTCATATTTTCCACATGTGGAAGAATGGGTGGAAGCAAAACAGGAAGTCGTTTCTTTTTCCACTTTTTCATCATCATGCGCTCGGTAAACAAGTCGCGGTATTCCTGGTTTCCAAATCCCATATCCGGACTTTCCAGGGTCAATCTCACAAAACCTGTCCGGGTCTTGATGGTATATTTATACTGGTCTTCGGAGAGTTCGAAAGGAACCATTTTTTTGACTGATATTTTCTTGAAATCGCTTTCGTCAGCAACTGCTTTATCCAGTTTAGCGGCTATCGGGTCGTCTGTTTCGGCATCCCGGAACAAAGAGAACTGGCTTTTTCCGGTAGTTGGGAACCAGCTGTTATCGCTCAGGTAACGGGTTCTTATTTTAAAACTGTCATTGTCAATGTTCCCGGGATAAGCGGCATAATGACCTTTCAATCCTTTGGGATGGAGTGGAAGCTGATTCCATTTGATACACACATCAATATTGCTGGTGTTTTTGATCGCCATTTCATAATTCCCGATTGCCATCCAGGTTCCCGCAGAAGTATTGATCCCAAATGGTGGAAAGGACTTCGTATTGTCAATTTTTCCCAGTTCGTTGTAAACCTGTAAATCGTTGATTCCTTCTACTTTGGTGCGAATCAAAATGCGCTGGATAGTTAATTTATGAATCCAGGAATACGGATACAGCCATGCATCAAAATTCAGCCGGATTTGAATAGCCGGGAATTCTGATTTGAAACGATGCACTTCTTCCGTACAACCTACCGTAGATGGGAAATCTTCCGGAAGCAATAGTTTTAGGATCAGTCGGTTTCGGGTAGTGTCTTTTTTAACTTCGAAAACTGTTACGTTTGTCCAGCCGGTGGGCGTACTGATTGTCAGGTAGAAGAGATTATTGAAAATATTTGAACGAATGGTTTGGCGAATACGTTGTATCCGGCCCATTTCTCGTCTGTCCAGTTTCAATTTAGTTAATTCCTGGCGGGTGAACAGGAGTTTGTCCCCTTTCAATTGGCTTAACTTGAGTTTCGAAAGTTGGTGTCTCAATTCTTTCAGGCGAGTTTTCACTTTCGGATCATGACTACTGAGGTTTTCCAGCTGCTGCTTTTCAAATTTAAGCTTCTCTGCTTGATGCTTCAGGATTTCGAGTTTCACCAGTTTCGGTTCAATGGATTGAAGTGTTTTAAGCCATTCTTTGTTTTCAGCTTCGAAATAAATGTTTACTACCCGTTTTCCTTCACGTAAAAGCAGGGAAGGCGCCGCAATCCGGATTCCGATAGCAGGTGTTTCCTTCGAAAACTCATTGTCGAAAAGTAGTTTACGCTCCGCGATCGGTTTGTCATGAATCAGGTTCCGGGTTTTAATCGATGTTACAAAATTCAGGTTTGCAGCAGGGTAGTGGTATGGATTTCTTTCAAAGCAAACAGTATAAGCACCAACCGTCTCAATATCCTGAACAATAACTTCGTTTTCCAGGCGATAAGTCAACACATTCTGATTCGCATTTTTCCGGTTGAAGCCGGTGTTTTTATCAATGGTAATGATTCCGGCAGTTGCTTTGTCAAAAGCCAGCCAGACGCGATCTCCTTTTATAGCAAGCGGACTAACATTCAGGTATTCTGTCAGGTACCAGTTTGCGAAATCATTCCAGCGGCTGTTGTAGTTTCCCATTACTTTTTGCAGGTTTTCTACAAAAGCAAGGAGCAGCGCCTGTGAAGGTTCCATTTTACCGATAGCCTCGTGTGAATGCTTCAGATGGATGCTTTTCAACAAGATTTTTAATTCACCCAGGAAGTTTTCAAAATATTCCTGCGGAATCTCCCGGTCGTTGTAAAAACGGACCCAGCTTGCAATCTGCATCAATTTTTGGAGCATGACAGCCTTATCGTTGTCCAGCATTTTAAAAGTGCCGGGAACACGTAAGCGATCTAAGCGATCTTTTCTGCTATGTCCGTCTCTTGATTCCATTCAAAAAGTTTAAATGTTCAATAGTTCAAATGTTCAACAGTTTGAACCCTTTGAACTTCTTTGAACTTTTCTTTAAAGTTGTGTTCCTTCCAAAAAGTAGAATGGATAAACCAAACTGCTTCTGCTATTTGTTTGCCGGATAGTAAATTCTACTTTGATCCAGAGTATTCCTTCCATTGCGTCACGCACTTCCACGTCTACCGAATCTGTTACAATACGTGGTTCTCCCTCGCGGATAGCCTGTTCAATGATATCAATGATCATGGTCCGTTCCGAAAGATCAATCTTTGAGAAAACCCATTTATCGATCGGACAGCCATAGTTGTAGCGAAAAACGCGCTCGCCCGGGATTGTAGAGAATAAAATCCGCAAACTTTCCCAAATATCTTCTTCATCGGAAACCAGGTGCACACCGCGTTGATTAAATCGCACAGGAAATGCCCAGCCGGTTCCTAAGTATGTTTTATCGTTCATCTTATCCTCCGATTAATACAGTTGGACATCCCAATACGATTGCGCCGCCATGTGCGCAGGTGTCACCCATTCTCGCAGCAGGTTTGTTACCGATCATTACGGTAGCCGACCCTTTCACAATGCTGTCGGGCGGACCAACGCATACGCACATGTCTCCCATCACTGCGGCCGGTAATCCACCGATCAGAACAGTTGGTACTCCCGGTCCGGTGATCGGTCCTCCAACATGCGGTATAGGAGGAACTCCCGGTGTAACCATCGGACAGGTGTGCATATCTGTTAATCGTGCTGCTAAACTCATGGTATTTTAATTAATCATTACAATTGCGCCTTTCACGGCGGTTTGTCCTGCTGCAGACAATTCTGCAGAGGCATTTCCTTTTGCAGTGAAACTTGCATCAGCTGTTAGTTCCACATTCGTTCCTTTTACCGTTGCGTTCACCCCGGCTTTTATACTGGAGTTTGTTCCCGCATCTACTTTTACTTCCGTTCCGGCCTTTATGGTAATTTCTTTGGCAGCCTGAATTAAAATTCCGCTGTCAGAAAGCACGATCTTGTTTCCGTTCTGGTCAGACATCGTAACGGATTTTTCTTTGTCACTCAATACCAGTTTGTTGGTTCCGGGTGTAGTAACCGTGACGACTTTGTTTTCGTCGTCCATTTCGAGTTTGATCCCGTTTTTGGTCTGCATGAGCTGGATCGGGTTCTTCTTGTCGATCTCGAGTGGGGCAGGATTTGCCGAACTGTACAAACTTCCGAGGATAATCGGGTAAGTAGGATCATTGTTCAGGAAACCAAGCACCACTTCATCACCGATATTGGGGATAAAAAATGCTCCGAAACTTTTGCTGCTCCAGAAATTGCTCAATCTTGCCCAGACCAGGTTTTTGTCGGTGTTCAAAAGCGGGATTTCTACCTGGATGCGAAATTCCTTCGCCGGATCGCCATCAAGTTTTTTAACTACGCCGATGTGCAGTCCTTCAATTCCGGGAAGAAGCCCGGAAGCAGGCGGAGCTACAACATCCGGGTTCTGTGTAGACATTTCCGGGTCGATTCCCATTCCTGCGGTAGTGATCCATTCTCCTTCTTCAATGGAATGTTCCACAAACCCGATGAAAGCATCTCCGTTGAACCGTTTTCCAAGTCCGTCGAGTGTGATTAAACAGCCCGGTACTGCCAATGCACTTCCCTGGAACCGGATTTCACCTCGAATCCGGGACAAACCTGCTTTCAGAGCTTGTGCATCTGCCCAGCTTTGGAGTTGGGAACTATCGCCGTAACTTTCTGTTTGGAATTCCCAGCGATCTCCGCCAACAGCTTCGGAAAGAGCAGCCGGAGTTTGGTCTCCCTGCTCATTCAATGAAGGTGCAGCTGAAGCAGCTTTGATCATTGCCTGCGTAGCTATATCCCATGCGTAGGCGTCTACACCAATGGTTTGGTCCGTGGTTTGAAGTTCTCCGCGAAAGGAAATAAGATCTTCTCCGTAAGTTACTTTGAGTACGGCCGCAGCAGAAACCTTCGGTTTGATGACTTTAACGTCCTTTTGATCCGTAATAATGATCAGTCCGTTCGCATCTGCGCGTGAACAAATGAAATCCCAGTCGGAACAATAATACTGGACAAGTTCCGGGTGAGAAACGGTAGTGGCATCTACAGTTGGCGAAAGATCGGAATAGGTAGCAAGGATTGCTGAGATGATATCGCTGTCGGTTTGTTTTTCGTAGAAGTTGTTTTTCCGTGTTAAAGTGGAAGGAAAGAGAAAATCCGCACATTCGATTTCCAGTGTTGCGGCTTCATCTTCGGGAATATCTACATTGTGAGTGATCACAATACCTTCAAAAAGAATCCGTTCGTTGCTTTGATAACCGGCTTCAATACGGATGGTTTTCCCCGGTGCGAAAGAATCGTCGTCGCTTTCGGGAATTTCTTTCATCGGCATATCCCCGGCTTCAAAAACTAATTTTGCCCGACCAATACGATTGACTTCCTTTCGGATCCAAATGGAAACCGCTTCGAAACTGTCGCTGATCTTACTACCATCGCTGTAGATGGAAAAAGTGACCAGTCCTTCGCTATTTTTTTCCGGTGATATACTCATTTTCTTGCCAATGGTGGGAACTGTATTTTTGTTCCCGGTTCAATTTTTCTGAATTCGCTCAGGTTATTATATGCTGCTATTTCGTGACAAAAAGAAGCGTCGCCGTAAATTTCATCACAGTAACGGGCAATGGAATCCCCGGCACGAAATGTAATGATCCGCGAAAGGTCCGGAGAGTTCATTTGTGTAGTGTCTTTGTCAAAGTACCCTGCAAAAGAGAAAGAGACTTTTACTCTCAAAGGTGTCCCGTCAGGTGAGAATAAGCTGTAATCGTAATTAATGCTTTCAACCCTTCCCCGGAAAATAAAGGTTCCCCAGATTACTTTGGTGTAACTGGGCTCATGACTTTCCGAATTGATCCGGTAAATTGCTTTTTCCAGGTCATTGATCCGGTCTTTGATTTTCCTCGTTTTATTGGGAATAATTCCTGTGTCGTCCATCAGGACCTCGAAGGAAAGACTGTCAAGTGCCTGGGAACGGAATTTGCGCAAGTTTGCAACGCCCTGAGCTTCTCCGTTTTGAGAATAGTTCAGACGTTTCCCTAATTTCAGAGTTGCCGGATTCACCTGCGTAGTGAATTCACTGCTTTTCTTCGATTCGGAATAACTTTGATTCTCATACCCGATGATCTTTAACTTGACCAATTCCCCCATTACCGCTCTCCTTTTTTAATCCGCTGTTTACGCACCAGTTCCTGCACCTCTCTCAAAATATCCTTTTTGAGTTTGGCTGCTTTTAAGTCAAGATCTCCGGTTGAGCCTGCTTTTCGCTCAATAGTCGTTCGAATGCTGATTTCTTTAATAATAATTGACATAAGCTCTAAGATCGTTTCAGGGTCGTGTATGCAAATTCAATGGTTTCTATCAAAATAGTGTTGGACTGTGAGTCCAGGTTTCCGATTTGCCATTTTACCGGGTAAGCATTTGTGCAGGTCCATGTATAAATGGGAGTTCCTTCACTTCCCAGTAAATTCACAACGATGTCCCGGGGAATGATAGGAACGGAGAAATCTCCCTCCAATACTTCTTTAATCCACGAAACATCCGAACTGCTGATCGGATTCATTGCTCTTTTAAGACTCAGATTACCATGTTTTACCTGTTTCGGAAGGAGGTGTGTAAATTCATTCACACCTCCTTCTTTCACACTTTCTGTTTCTATTTCAGTTGATAATCCGGTTACTTCTTTGAAAGCATACTCTTCACCTCCGATTTTCACCTGGAAATAAAAAGCAACCGGAAGTTCCCAATTCGGATCACTCATTTTGATTTAATTAGCTGTTAGCAATAGTTAATCCGTCGTGAGCAATCTCGATCGTCTCAACGGCCACTTCATTACCGTCGGATTTCATATCCGTTCCGGAAATTTTTGTCGGCCATGCATTATTCAAAGTCCAAACCATGGTTGGTTTTCCGGCTTCGTCTAATAAACTGATCACTACTGTCTGACGTTCGATGGTGTTCATCTTAATCTTATTGAACCAGTCCCAGAATCCATTGTCTTTGACGAAAACTCCTTTTTTCAGGGTCACGTTTCCGGTTTTGCGGATCCCCGGCATCTTAGTGGTAGCAAATTCTTTGCTGTTCCCGTGCCTGTACTCAATTATCTGAGCTTCAACGTCCAGTCCGGATACTTCCTGGAACGGAACTTCTTTATCACCGATTTTTACCTGGAAGTAAAACTTCGGTAGTGGCCATACATTATCTTGTTTTTCTCCTGCCATGATTTCTTTTATTTAATTTTATTAAATGTTCAAATGTTCAAATGTTCAAATGTTCAAATGTTCAAATGTTCAAATGTTCAAATTGAGCTTTAAACCTTTTGAACCTTCGAAGCTCTTGGAGCGAAGAAGATTGGAACTCTTTGAACCTGTTTGATCTTGTTTATTTAGCTTTTCTGCATTTGTTGCTGGAACGTAATCTCGATGAATTCAGCCGGTCTTGAGATCGCTACCAAAATGGTAATACGCATAATTCCTTCTAAAATATCATCCGGTGTCATCGTTTCACCCAATCCGATATGGACACTGAAAGCATCTTCCGGAACAGATCCTGCCAAACCGCCTCTTTTCCAAATTCCGTGAAGGAAGCTGTTGATCATACTTCGCATGCTTACCCATGTGTTTGCGACGTTCGGTTCGAATACATACGCTTTTGAAGCATTCTTGATGGATTCCTCCAGCATAAGCATGGTTCTGCGGACATTGATATATCTCCAGTCCAGTGAGTTTCCGTCCAATGTACGTGCTCCCCAAACTTTCACACCTTCGCCAACAAAATAACGGATCGCATTTACGGCTTTACCATTCATCGGAACATTCAGATCTTCCTGGTTTTTGAAGGAAATACTTACGGTTGGACTGATAACATTCGAAACGCCGACATTTGCAGGAGCTTTCCAAACTTCTTTGGTAGCATCCACCAGGGTGTAAATTCCCGCCATCGCAGTAGATGGAGGCAGTTGATTGATAATCAACAATGCTTCCCGCATAATTTCGCTGTAAGCAGCAGAATGTCTGGAAAGTACTTTATGTGCTGTTTCAATGTCCAGTTTGGATGGAATCTTCTTGTCATCCTTCGTATCTTTTGTATCCGAAACTGCCGGTTCATCCGGTTTTGGATCAGCTGGTGCTTTCATGATCGCTAAATCGATGAATTCCTGCAAAGGGTTTGGCTCCGTTTTTTTGGCACCTGAGACATCCGTTTGAGCACTTACGTCCACTTTCTGGGCGCTGAGCATTTCTTTTAAAACTGCTTTGGATTTGTCATCAATGTTCAAAAAGCTTAGTTCCGTATCCGATACTATCGATGTGTTCATCCAGGGATAATACACTGCACCGTAGCTCAGGAATTCCGTACCAATCTTTTCCCTGAAATCTGTGATTGCCTGATCGCTATCCAGGAAACCGTTGTATATATCGAAAATACCCACACGGTTCTTCATTTCGTAACCACAGTGTTTCAATATAGCACCCTGTACATTTGAGCATTGGTCTACTGTTTTGAGGTAAACTGCTTCCGGGGCCAAAACCATGGTTGGTTCTTCTTCCTTCAAAAGCGATTGAATTCCATCAGTCAATTTTTTCTCATCCAAATCGTTCATGTATCCTTCGTCTACAGAAACGATGTAACAGGTACCTCCACCGTTTGAAAAGAAGAAACGCATCTGGTAATAGAAGTTGTACTTGTCGGTACGCTCAATGCTGTATTTGGTATCATTGATCAGCAAGAAGGAATTGGTAGCCTGCACCTTACTATCCACTTTATCTTTCTCATCAGCGGCTTCTGTCTCAGCAGCAGTTTTTTTGTCGTCGGAAGGTTTTTCCGCCTTCGAAATAGAAAATTTCGGAATAGGGGCGCCACCGAAGTACTGCTCGAATTCTGCCATGGAACTGATTTTCCAGGGCTTGTTTAACAGGGATTTGTTTCCATCTTTGGCAAACTGCGTGTAACCGATAAATGCAGGTACGGCAGTAGCAGCTTCAACAACGGAATTGGGAAACGCCTTCTTTTCAACGACGTATACTCCTGGTGTTTTCATTGTACTCATATTTGGATTTATTGTATTGATTTATAAATAGATGTAACTTGTTATTGTATCCTTCGGGCTGAAGGGTGAAAGCGATTCGATAAGTGGAAAGTCGGGCAGACGACTCAATAAGTTGTCACCGCTTTTTCGGAGTTCCCACAGGTGAAACTGGTAAGCACTTTTCAGTTTCAGCGACAAGGTTTCCGAAGAAACAAAGCGGAAAACTGTTTTTTCCGTTCCGGGAATGGTTAATTCTTCTCGTTTTTTGAAAAGTACTTTCCCGCGTTGTTCGCGAATTTCCAAAGGTTCCATGGAGTAAGACAGGTTGGGGAAAACCAAAAATTCGATGTGTTTTGCCGGGCTGTTCAATTGCACTTCAATCGTTTCCGGGTCTTTTGCTGCAATGCGTTTTTTGGTAACAGGAATGTTCCAGATTTTCCAGGTTCCTTCTTTGTTGTACTCATCCAATGACCAGTCTGAATCAGCTGCTGTGGACGGATCCGTATAATAATAGAAATCCGTATTTTTTGTTTTCAGTTGAAAGCAGAGATTGATATCAGTGTCCAGGATAATTTGCTCTTCTGCTATCAGCAGCCAGATGCAGGGACTTTGCTGTTTGAAAATAATTCCCGCCTTTTGAAGCAGCCGCTGAGTAATGGAATTTGGTTCCAGCACAATGCCACACTGTTCTGAATCAAAGTATTCGTGTTTGATAACAAGCTTGAGCCAGATGCGATATGAAGTCTGCTGATTCATTTTATTTGAGTTCGCTTTCCGGTTTCGTAATAATATGAGAAAGATCCATGATCTCTTCCGCATCCACTTCCAGTACCCGGATTCTGCAAACCACTGAAGGATAGTAGTTTTCGCCGGAAATACTCCAAAGATTCGAGAGCTCGTGCATGCTTAGGTTCATCACTTCCAATGAAAATGAAATTCCTTCGCCGGACGATCTGACCATGTTGTTCTTTTGGATAAAAGCAATGACCGCTGAGAATAATCGAAGTGATTCTTCGTATTGTTTTTCCTGGAAAATAACCGAGATCAGCACATTGAGATTTATCTGCCAGCTTGGAGCACTTTGAGCTGACGCAGTATCTGAAATCGCTCTTCTTTGAAAACTCACACCTCCTGCGGTTTCACGTTCCATACCAACCAGGGTAATTGCAACCCGGTTTGGAAAAGCTTTTGCCGGATCTTTGATCGGCGAAATGAACACAATATCTTCCGTCAACCTGAAACGAATTTTCAGATAGTCATTCAATTTTACGGAAAGCAGCTGCAGTGCCTCGAAGATCATATCTCAGTGAATGTGGTAACAAATAATTAAGCTTACAAGGATAAGCAGGGATGGCGAATTTTTATTTCGCGATGTATCTTTTCTTGATTTTAAAAAGCAGATCTCCGAGAACAGCACGCTGATCGGCCTTTAAATGCCTGGAAGCAAGGTTGCAGACATTCTCGAGCAGATCGAGCTCAGACAGGTTCAATTGCTGATAACCGAATTGGTAATCGGAATCCTTGTAGAAAAAGGCTTTTCGCTTGGGACAATACTCAATAGGCGCAAAGAATCCAAGGAAGGTGTCATTCTTCATGGAATTCAAATCCAATTGAATAGTGCGCTGGGAAACTTCATATCCGAGGTTTCTTTTGCAGGTTTCAGCAATGACGGCGGTTTTTACATAGTTGTTTTTCTTGAGAAGTTCATCGATGACCGCGTAACGGGCGATGGCAAATTTGTTTTGAGGCATGTTGTAAATGAATGGTATAATCCCGGTGGGTGGTAAAAAGAGAATATTCCAGATGACACCTGTGACGCAAGAGTTTGTGAAAAATGGAATAATGGCTCTACCATTGGAATTATCGAGTGAATAGTTGGGCTAATTTAGTAATTGTTTGATACAAAGAGTGTTTTTCTGAAAAAATAAACGAATTTCTAACAGAGCGCTTTGAAAATTATCGCTTATTAATTCCTTAATTATCAAGCGAAATAATCTTTTTGATTATTCCATGCATGGATAATTACCCAAATAAGTCTCCCGTGGTTTCGATCAGTTTTGGCGTTTGCAGTGACAAACCGCACTTCTGATTGAGTTCCCTGACCAGGTAATCTGTTAGTTGCGGAGTATACAATTCATCCGGCTGATGCATGTAAAAGTGGATTTCACGGATGTCTTTTTGCAGCCATGATTTGATGCGTTTCACCCAGTCGTCAATGCGTTCATAATCTGTTGGATGCAGGCCGTTTCCTACAAAACGAATAAACGTAACCGGCGCCGTGACTTCCATGTGCATGCAATCTCTTCTCCCGGAAACATCCGTGATCACAGCTCCAATGGATAGTTCATG
Organism: uncultured Flavobacteriales bacterium; assembly: GCA_946479285.1. Next base: position 53,031 of record CAMLFH010000015.1, read on the forward strand.
CAGTACCTGGAATAACTCATTCCGAATTTCAGCGTTTCCAAACCAATCCGTATGACGTACTTCTAAAGTGATATCCAAATCTTTCGGTAATTTCTGCAGGTAAGAGAAAAGTGCTTCTCTGCGCTGCGGGCCAAACCGTTCGCTCAATTGAAGGAAAAGCGGCCCCAGATGTTCTCCGAAGTTGACAACGGAAGCCAGGAAACGATCGGTATCTGCATGCGCTTTTGCACTGGAAAGATCACTGTAATGGCTGATAGATTGCGGGAATTTCGGGCAAAACTTAAAATCGGTGCCTTTTGCCTTTTCCGCCCATTTTTGGATCGTTGCTTCCGGATAAATTTGGTAATGTGTGGTATTTAGTTCAATTCCATTGAAGTTCTGAATGTAGTAATCGAGGAATTCTGTTTCTTTGGTTTTTGCAGGATAGATCAGCCCAACCCATTCTTTTCTGCCCCATTTTGCTCCACCAAGAAAGATGTTGGGTTGTTTAAAGGCAGGTTTTAGTGCTTTTGTGAAAGCGCCGTCTGCCGGCAGACGAAAATTTACTTTGTCCAATAAACTGCGATCAACCTTTCCGAATTCCATGAATTAAAGTTAAATCAAAAACGATTACCTTTCATCCATAATCGAATGAAATTTATGAAAAAACCCATTATAATCTGTTCCGTTATTGTTGTTGTCATTGTGCTTTTTGCGGGGCTCTATCCACGCACTTATTCAAAGTTTAACGCACATGACTGGAATCATAAGCACTTCCGTGGAACATACGACAGGAGGGACGATATGCTTGGAGATTTGCTGAAAAATGACCGCCTCAAAGGGATGAATGTACCTCAATTGAGGAAATTATTCGGATCACGTGATGCGGAGTTGTTTATGGCAGAAGATACGTTAAAAATGGAAATGATCATTTCCAGGGAATCCGGGTGGAAACCGTTAACCAAAATCCTTGTGCTCTACCTCGACAAAGATTCGATTGTGACGTCCTGGAAGGTAAGAAAATACCGCAGAAATACTTTAAAGGAGTGGAAACAATTGCAGGAAGAATTAGAGAAGTCTAAATGACTTTCCATGTTACCACAACGTTAAGTTTTGGAACTGTTCAAAAGTTCTTTTCCTGTCCAAAATTAAAAAACCGTAACTTTCGGAAGCTATCAGAATATAGATTAGCGAGGTATTACTAATTGGTTGAAAACTAAAACATTGTATTATGGCTATACCTGTTAGACTTGTCAAGGATTTGATCGAATTCTCTGACATTATTCCGGATCTCCAGGGAATCGGATTGAAGGTCTTTTCTTATGGTAAAATCAAGAAAATTTACTGGTTAGGAAAAGATATTATCAAGAGTGTAGAGATTGTTCAATACCGAAACCTCGAAGATTATTTTAGCGAAGGAACAGGTGATCCTGTTTCACGTTCGTTTGGCCGGACAAACTTACCGGAAGAAATCCGGTTTTTCGTTGATCAAAAAGAAGAATATCCAGGGTTGTTTTTGCAATAGTTAAGGAGTTTGATCCCTGTTGTATTCGCTATTCGTATAATTCTCATCACCGGCTTCCCAGCCTCCCTGATTTCCAAAGTATTTCTTTTTGGGATCATATGTTCCGTTTTTCATGTCCCGCATCATTCTGTCTGCGCGGCGTTGGTTTCCTCTTGCAGTTAACCAGTTCGCCAAAACAACAATCAAAATGGCCAATACAATCACCCCGCCAATGCAAATCCATAAAACAGCATCTTCACTCATAACTTCTTGAATAAGAATTTGAACGGAATTTAGTCATAATTTGGAATTCGACATTTATAATTATTTCACCCACTCTTTAATCTTTTTCACTGCCGTTTTATCCAGTCCTTTCACAGAAATATCCACATTTTCCCTGTAGAATTGTCCGATTCCATATAAAAGACCGATCTCATCCAGGTTTGCGTGAAGGTTAAACAGATCGATCTTCAAAAACATCAATCGTTTCTTCCGCTTTGATAGCTTTTTCGGATTTTGTTGTTTCGCTCATAGTTTCGGGATTACGGAATAAAGTTATTGAATGATTTCAGTTACTAAAAAAAAACTAATTAATATACCAATCGGTATTTTACCAAAAGAATTTCGTACATTTGTTACATGCAATTCACAACCAAGGCAGAACGAACACGGCAATTCATCATAGAAACAACGGCTCCGATCTTCAATATGAAAGGATACGAGGGAACTTCTATTTCGGATATTACGACTGCAACCGGTCTTACTAAAGGAAGCATTTACGGAAATTTCAAAGACAAGGAAGAACTTGCAGCTGTTGCTTTTGATTACAATTTTGGTAAAATCCGCTCGGAAATAGTGAACCGTTCTTTGGGATTGAAAGATCCGATCGAACAGTTATTGGTGTATGTGGATTTCTATGGAGAAGTCTTTGACAAGATTTACGTGGCGGGCGGTTGTCCGCTTTTAAACAGTGCTGTCGATACAGACGATTCCAATTCCGAATTGTTCGAACGGGTGCAGAAAGCAATGCTGGAATGGCATACACACATTTTCAAAATAGTGACTTATGGAATAAAGAAAGAGATCTTTTCTCCTGAAACGAATGCTGCGGCATTTGCAGATCAGTTCGTTTCATTAATTGAAGGCGGAATGCTCCTGTCAAAGACATTTAAGAATAAAAAACATTTGAATGCATGCCTGGATTTGATCCGTAAAATGATCCAAGAAATAGCAACTTAAAAAATTTTATCCAATAATATACCGATCGGTATATTTGTAATCATAATATCATGATATTATGATATTATGACATCGTGATATAACGAATTAAAAATCGAAAAATATGGAAAACAACGTGTACATCTTAGCGGCAACAAGAACCGGAACCGGAGGTTTCATGGGTTCTTTATCGTCTTTGTCTGCACCTCAACTGGCTGCGGAAGTAATCAAAGACGCACTTCTCAAGGCAGGAATCCAACCAAATGAGGTTGATGAAGTTATCCTCGGAAATGTACTTTCTGCAAATATTGGTCAGGCGCCGGCCCGACAAGCTGCCCGAGCGGCGGGAATCCCGGATGAGGTAGATGCAACAACCATCAATAAGATCTGTTCTTCCGGGATAAAATCCGTTTCATACGCTGTTCAATCAATTCTTTTGGGAAACAGTGATGTGGTCATTGCAGGAGGAATGGAAAGCATGTCGAATGCACCTTATTACATCGAGAATCACCGCGAAGGCCATAAGACAGGTCATCAGAATATCATTGACGGAATGCTCAAAGACGGTTTATGGGATCCGTATCACAATATCCACATGGGAAGTGCGGCAGAAATGGCCAATACGAAGTATGGAATCTCTCGGGAGGAGCAAGACGAGTATACGCTGAAATCTTTTGCAAAGGCAAAACAAGCCCATGCTTCCGGAAGTTTTAAGAACGAAATTACTCCGATTACGGTGAAGACTAAAAAGGGAGACTTTGTTTATGATACGGACGAAGACATCGAGAAACTGAATCCGGAAAAAGTGAGTCAGCTGAAGCCGATTTTTGAGTCCGACGGATCAATTACCGCGGCAAATGCATCCAATCTAAATGATGGAGCGGCAATCCTAATTATCGTTTCAGAGAAATTCTTAAGACAAAAGAACCTGAAACCTCTTGCCAAGATCATCGCTTTCTCAGATGCGGCACAGGCACCGGAATGGTTCACTACTTCACCTGCTATTGCCATTGAAAAAACACTGCAAAAAGCCGGAGTCACAATTGAAGAGATCGATTATTTCGAAATGAACGAAGCTTACGCCAATGTTCCGATCATCAACTCGCGCCTTGCCGGAGTCGATTTGGAAAAAGTGAATATCAAAGGTGGTGCGGTGGCAATAGGACACCCGTTGGGAGCTTCCGGTGCAAGAATCCTGGTAACACTTACCCATATTTTACAGCAACAAAACGCAAAATACGGAATCGCAGCGATCTGTAACGGTGGCGGCGGCGCGACTGCAATGCTCATTGAGAATAGTAAGAACTAGATAATAAAATTTCTGTGCTCGTGTGCCAACGCTGTAGCTAAGGCGTAAGCGTTCCGCGGGAGAAAAAACGAGTAATTCTTTAACATACATATAAATAAATCAAACACATGAAAACAAACGGAAACACAATCTTAATCACAGGAGGTTCAGCAGGAATCGGTTTCGAACTAGCAAAACAATTTTCTCAATTGGGAAACAAAGTATTGATCACCGGTCGAAATGAAGAAAAATTGAAGCAGGCAGCCGATCAACTGGAAAATGTCATCCCGATTTCCGGAGACGTAACCGATTCAAAGAGTACGGACCAACTGGTTGCCCGGATCAAAGAACAGCATCCGGAATTGAACATCGTCATTAACAATGCCGGTTACACGGATGTCTATCAATTGGATGCCAACGCCAATGCCAGGGAAAAAGCAAGCCGCGAAATGGAAACGAATTACTTGTCAATAGTAGGTTTGACAGAGAAATTATTGCCGACTTTATTGAACAACCCAGATGCTGCAGTCGTAAATGTAACGTCCATCGTGGCTTATTATCCGCAGAAAATGCTGCCGACTTACACCGCAAGCAAAGCTGCATTGAAAGCATACACGGATGTTTTACGCGAAACATTTGAAGATAAATTGAATGTCTTTGAATTGATCCCGCCTTTGGTAAATACAGACTTTTCAAAAGAGATCGGTGGAGAAAATGGAATTCCGCCAAAAGAGGTAGCCGATGAGTTGGTAATGGCTCTGGAGAAAAACCAATGGCTCGTTCCGGTTGGAATGTCGAAGGAGTTTGTCAAATAATTTACACTTCGACTACGCTCAGTGTCCTTTCGAAAGGTGGCTGAGCGGAGTCGAAGTCACTTTTCAATCAACAAACATGGAAGCAATCAAACAACGCGAACGCATTTACACCTGGGGAAATCCTTTGGAAGGAGTCGAATTGTCCAAAGAACTTTCCGGTCTCGAATACCTGCAGGCAATCAAAAGAGGAGATGCTCCGGCTTCTCCTTTGATCAACACCCTGGATTTTTCCCTCGGAGAACTGGAAGAAGGGAAGGCCAGTTTTTATTTCGAGCCGCAGGAATTTCACTACAATCCGAATGGTAGCGTGCACGGAGGAGTGATCACAGCGATCCTCGATTCGGCGATGGGCTGCACACTTCACTCTTTATTGCCGAAAGGAACTGTTTACACGACTTTGGAATTGAAGGTCAATTTCCTGAAAAGAGTACACGATAAATCCGGAATGCTGACAGCAACCGGAAAACTGATCCATTTGGGAAATACCACCGCTTTGGTAGAAGCCGAATTGACCGATGAATCCGGAAAGAAATTCGCATACGCAGTTTCAACCTGCATGCTCCTCAAAAACGAATGACCCTCCATTCGTAATTCGAAAAGCTGTATATTTGAAAAACATAATTCTATGCCATGAATGGACTATTGACCTTACAGGAGTTTTACGCAAGCATTTTGAACAAAGGAACCATGGAGCAGTTCTCTCATTTGTCTAAAATGAGTCATTTCAATGTGTTTAAAAGAGGTCAGATCCAATGCGCGAAGATTACAGAACTTCATCGGACGGATTTTCACAAAATCTCCCTCGTGGTAGGCGAAGGAATTATCCATTTTGAAGATTCAAAAGTCCCTGTTTCCGGTAAAACACTGGTTTTCTATCACCGGAATGTGCCGCATGTGTGGGAACCCGTTTCGGAAGATCAGCAGGGAGCTTTTTGTTTATTCAACAACCATTTTATCGAAACGTATTTACTCGATACTCTTTTCAGAGATACACCTTTGATGAATATGGCCATGAACCCTGTTTATCCCTTAACGGACGAACAAGCAGCGATCTTTGAATTCATTTTTGAGCAGATCCAGTGTGAAGCGGAAGGTGATTATGTCAAGAAATACGAAGTAATCGTTCATTACCTGCATTTATTACTTCATCACACCAACAAACTTTGTACTCAAAATGTCAATGAGGATAAGAAACCTCAGGCTTCGGTTGCATTAACCACTTTGTTCATGGAAATGCTGGAGAGACAATTCCCCATCGATTCTTCCGACCAATCATTAGCCTTGAAAAAACCAAGCGATTTCGCCGAACAATTATCCATTCATGTCAACCATTTAAATCGCTCCATCAAAGAAGTAACCGGAAGAAGTACCACAGAAATAATCTCCTCCCGACTTGCTAATGAAGCCAAAGCTTTGCTGCGTCATACAGACAGTTCCGTGGCTGAAATCGCCTATACGCTTGGCTTTGAGCATCCTTCCAATTTCAACAATTTCTTCAAAAAACAAACACAGCAAACTCCGAAATCCTTCAGAGAAGTTAGTTAATATGTGGCATTGACCTGTTTTTATAAGTACTAAAATTGAACGACGATTTGTAAACCAGGGTAATTAATTAAGTTAAAAAATGTAAAATGTTTGATTTTGATAACTAATTGCATGAATTGCATAAGTTTTTAATGGGACTTTGAAAGATCTTTGTGCCTTCGCTGTGCACCTATGCTGAAGCTACGGCGTAAGCATAAGCTACAGCATAAGCGTTGTGCCAAGCATTTGACCAAATAGTTAAACTAGTAACAAAGATTCAAAACTCTTACACACATTACCCAATTAGTTAGAGTTTCCAAAAAAGACAAAATTTATGATTGCAAAGAAAACAAACCACTTACTGGCGGCTCTGTCGCTGTTACTTTTGGCTTCCTGCGGTTCGGAAGAAGCACCGGTTGCACCCGGAGGGATTAAGCCTTACCAGGTGCTTGAAATTGATCCCCAAAACACCATCATCGAAACCACTTATCCGGCTATTTTAGAAGGAATCGAAAATGTGGATATTCATCCTAAAATTGACGGCTTTGTAGAGAAAATTGCTGTTGATGAAGGTCAGTTTGTCAAAAAAGGACAATTACTTTTTACCATTTCTGCACCACAATATGAGCAACTGGTAAGAACTGCCCGTGCTGCGGTGAAAAGCGCTGAAGCCGGAGTGAGTGTAGCACGCTTGCAGGTCCAGAAAACCAAATCTTTGGTAGATAAGAACATCGTCAATAAATACGAATTGCAGGAAGCAGATTTGACCTTGCAAACGAAGCTGGCTGAATTGGCACAGGCACAGGCAAACCTGGTAAATGCCAATGTGAATTTGGGATACACCCGTATTTCAAGCCCTGTTGATGGTGTGATCGGAAGTTTAACTTTTAAGCCGGGAAGTTTGGTTTCCAGTAATATGACCAAGCCGCTGACAACTGTTTCCAATATCACGAAGATTTACGCTTATTTCTCCATGAATGAGAAACAATTACTGGAGTTTATCCGCAATACCAAAGGGGCAGACCTGAAGGCGAAAATTGCAAATACTCCACAAGTTTCAATGGTCCTTTCAGACGGTTCGCTTTACCCGGACAAAGGGTCGATCGGTTCTATCAACGGGCTCATTGATCCACGTACAGGGTCTGCAAGAATTCGTGCTACGTTCTCCAATTCGCTGAACTTATTACGAAGCGGGGGAAGTGCTCAAATTCGTATTCCACAGGAAATTTCTAACGGATTCTTAATTCCGCAGCGAGCAGTTGCAGATATTCAGGGAAAGAAATTTGTCTACACAGTAGCGAAAAACGGAACAATCAGCATGAAAAATTTAGAGGTAATGGAAGCAACAAGCGGGCATTTCTACATCGTGACCAAAGGAGTGAAACGTAAAGATTTGGTGGTTTTGGAAGGAATTCAGTTCCTGAAGGACGGAATGAAGGTTAAGCCTGTAAAAGCAGATCCGAAAGCAATTTATGCAGAATTGAACCAGCAATAAAGTTCGTCATTTACATCCCATTCATAGACTCGAATTATGTTTAAAAAATTCATAGAAAAACCCGTATTATCTACGGTTATCTCGGTATTAATTGTGATCCTGGGAGTTTTGGGCCTTTTGGCTATCCCTGTTTCCCAATATCCGGATATTGCACCGCCAACCGTTCAGGTTTCTGCTTCTTACCAGGGAGCAAATGCCGATGTGGTACTGAATAATGTGGTCATTCCGCTCGAAGAACAGATCAATGGAGTGGAAGATATGACATACATGACTTCTACCGCTTCGAATGATGGAACAGCAACGATTACCGTTTATTTCAAACTGGGAACAAACCCCGATTTGGCGGCTGTAAACGTACAAAACCGTGTTTCACGGGCTACGAGTTTGCTTCCTGCAGAAGTAAACCGCGCAGGAGTTGTAACAACGAAACGACAGGCTAGTAACTTGCTGATTTTTAACTTGTACAGCGAAGATTCAACTTACGATCAGACTTTCCTGCAAAACTATGCCAACATCAACCTCATTCCGCAGATTAAAAGAATCAAGGGTGTGGGAGATGCAACAGCTTTTGGTTTGATGGATTATTCCATGCGGATTTGGTTAAAACCGGATGTGATGGCCAGTTACGGCCTCGTTCCGGATGATGTGAACAAAGCGCTGGCTGAACAAAATATCGAAGCGGCTCCCGGGCAGTTCGGAGAACAGGGCAATCAAAGCTATCAGTACACAATCAAGTACAAAGGTCGTTTAAAGGAAGAAGCTGAATTCAGTGATATCGTGATCCGTGTTGGAGAAGATGGAGAAGTTTTGCGTCTGAGAGACATTGCACGCATTGAATTAGGATCTCAGAGTTATGCAAGTTCGGTTCGGGTGAACGGAAAGTTTGGTCTGGGAGTGGCAGTGAATCAAACAGCCGGTTCCAACGCCCAGGAAGTCATTGAAGGAACAATCAAAGTATTGGACGAGGCCCAGGCTTCTTTCCCGAAAGGCGTGAAATATACGACTATTGTAAACGTCAACGATTTCCTGGATGCATCCATTGAGAAAGTATTCCATACGTTGATCGAAGCATTTATTTTGGTGTTCCTCGTAGTATTCCTCTTTCTGCAGGATTTTCGTTCTACCTTGATTCCGGCAATCTCTGTTCCGGTAGCCATTATCGGTACATTCTTTTTTCTGAATCTCTTTGGGTTCAGCATCAACTTATTGACTTTATTCGCTCTTGTTCTTGCTATCGGTATCGTAGTGGATGACGCTATTGTGGTGGTTGAAGCAGTTCATGCGAAACTCGATCAGGGATACAAATCTTCTAAAAAAGCAACGATTGACGCCATGGATGAAATCACGGGCGCAATTGTTTCGATCACTTTGGTTATGGCGGCAGTGTTTGTCCCGGTAAGCTTCATTCAAGGTTCTACTGGCGTATTTTACAAACAATTCGGGTTAACACTCGCTATTTCCATTATTCTTTCGGCTGTAAATGCACTGACTTTGAGTCCGGCGCTTTGTGCCTTGTTATTGAAACCGCATAAAGACGAACACGGAAAGAAGAAGTCGTACATGCAGCGCTTCAATATAGCTTTCAATACTTCTTTCGGGAAAATGACAAACCGCTACAAACGTTCGGTTTCTTTCCTAAGCCGGAAAAAATGGGTAGTAGTTGTCATTTTAGCAATTTTCACCGGCTTGTTGGTTTGGGGAATGAAAACAACACCGAAAGGATTTGTCCCTGCCGAAGATATGGGAACTGTTTTCTCTGACATTACACTCGCTCCGGGAACTTCACAGGAACGCACAGATGAAGTGCTGACAGAAATAGACAACATCGTTCGCTCGGTTCCTGAAACCAAATTTACCTTACGTGTAGTTGGTCGTTCGATCATTTCAGGTGCGGGAAGTTCTTACGGAATGGTACTGGCACGCTTGAAATTGTGGGATGAACGAGACAGGGACGTGAAGGAGGTGATCGCGGAATTATTTGCCAAAACAGCGCACATCAAAGATGCGAAGATTATTTTCTTTTCTCCGCCAACCATCCAGGGATTTGGTAACACAGCCGGTTTTGAATTCCAGTTGCAGGATAAATCGGGCGGGGATATCAATGAATTCAACAACGTGGCACAGAATTTCCTGGCAGAATTAGCAAAACGACCGGAGATCCAATATGCAGCAACGTCATTTAACCCGAATTTCCCGCAATACCAGATCGATGTCAATGTGGTGAAAATCAAACAGGCCGGAATGACGATGAGTGATGTGATGAGTGTTCTGCAAGGTTATTATGGAGGAGTTTATGCTTCCAACTTCAATAAGTTCGGAAAGCAATACCGCGTAATTTACCAATCGGAATCAGCAAGCAGAAAAAATATTCAAAGTCTGAATTCGATCTATGTTCGAAATGCAAACGGAGAAATGGCACCAATTTCCGAATTCATTACGATGAAGCAGGTTTACGGTCCCCAGGTTATTTCCCGCTTCAACTTATTCAATGCAATTGCTGTTACCGGTGTTCCGAATAAAGGTTTCAGTTCCGGTGATGCGATGAAAGCAATCGAAGAAGTGGCGAAAACAAGTCTTCCTGCCGGATACGATTACGAATATTCCGGTTTGACGAGAGAAGAGAGTTCGGGTGGAAATCAAACGGTGTTTATCTTCTTACTGGTCGTGGTCTTCGTTTACTTCCTTTTGTGTGCACAGTATGAAAGTTACATTCTGCCGCTTGCCGTGTTGATCTCACTTCCTATCGGTTTGGCCGGAGTATTCATCTTCGACAAAATCTTTGAAGTAGACAACAACATTTATACGCAAATTACCATTGTAATGCTCGTTGGTTTGCTCGCAAAAAATGCCATTTTGATCGTAGAATACGCTGTCGAAAGAAGAAAGAACGGAATGAGTATCGTGGATGCGGCTGTGAGCGGAGCAACTGCACGTCTTCGACCAATTCTCATGACATCCTTCGCATTCATTTTCGGATTATTACCGCTGATGCTTTCAACAGGAGTGGGAGCAGCCGGAAATACTTCCATCGGGACCGGAGCAGTTGGAGGAATGTTGGTAGGAACTATTTTCGGAGTACTTGTAATTCCGGTTCTTTTCATTGTTTTCCAAGGATTACAGGAAAGAGTAAAGCCGTTAGAAGTGGAAACGGATGATGACGAAATCGAAAACTAAAATGAAAAAATTCATGAAAAAGAATCAAATAGTATATACCGTTTTATTCACCGTAGTACTTCTTGTCTCAAGTTGTGTTACAAAGCGTTACGAAAGGCCTGAAGAAATTAAATCCGCAGAAATGTATCGGGGAAATGTTTCTTCGGATACCACTTCAATGGCTGACCTGGAATGGAAAAAACTGTTTTCCGATCCGGTCCTGCAAGACTTGATTGAGAAAGGATTGGCCAATAACCTGAATCTGAAACAAGCGGTTGAGCGAATCACTATCAGTCAGGCTTATTTGAAACAAAGTAAAATGGCTTTTCTGCCAAGTTTACAATTGGACATTACATCCACAGATGCCAAACAGTCAGAAAGAGCAGTGAATGCTCCTCCGGGATTATTGCAGTTAACAACGCATACCAACCGCATTCAATTGGGAACATCCTGGGAAGCGGATATCTGGGGAAAATTGAGAAGTGCGAAACGCGGAGCCATTGCAGGAATGCTGCAAAGTGATGCTTCCAAACGAGCGGTTCAGACACAATTGATCGTAGATATTGCAAATGCGTATTACAATTTACTGGCTTTCGATAAGCAGTTGAAAGTGACGCAGGAAACTATTGAATTGCGTAAAAAACAAGTGGAAACATTGACCGCTTTGCAGGAGTCCGGTAAAGTAACGAGTGCAGAAGTGCTCCAAAGCCAGGCCAATCTATACGCTGCTGAAGTCATGGTACCGGAATTGCAAAACAAAATCTGGCAGGCAGAAAATTTATTGAATTACATGCTTGCGCGAGGTCCGGAACAAATTGCGCGCGGAACGTTGGATGAACAGGTCCTCTACACCGATTTGCGTTTAGGCGTTTCGTCCCAGCTTTTGAAAAACAGACCGGATGTTCAGGCGGCAGAATATGCTTTTGCAGCTGCTTTTGAAAACACTAATGTGGCAAAAACATACTTTTATCCGTCTTTAACTTTGACGGCAAACGGAGGTTTTGCAGCATTCAAGATCCAGGAGATATTCAGCCGGTCACTTTTCTACAACATTATCGGCGGATTAACGCAGCCCATATTCAACAGAGGTCAGAACAAAGCCCGTTTGAGAACAGCGAAAGCAGATCAGCAGATCGCGTTTTACAAATTCCAGGATGTGATCCTAAGAAGTGGGATGGAAGTCTCAAACGCCCTTTACGCCTTTCAAAATGCAACGGAAAGAGAACGAATTCGCAATCAGCAGATTCAATCACTTACCATCGCGGTGGAAAACACGCAGGAATTATTGAGCAATCGCAAGGAAACCAACTATACCGACGTCTTGAGTTCCGAACAGAATCTGATTGCAGCCCAAATGAACGGGATCAACGATAAACTGGATCAATTGCAGTCGGTTGTTAATTTGTACCGGGCACTTGGCGGAGGCTGGAAATAATTAATAAAGTTGTAACGCATTTCTAATTAAAATAAGGAGCCATTCGCATGCAGCGGGTGGCTTTTTTTAGGATTGTCTGCGAATACCAATCTTTTGCAGGCGAATTTATAGTAAAGAATGGTGTTAATAAATTCGGATGGTATAATTCGGAATTCGTCATTATATTTGGGCAACTTATAATTCAAACGAATGAAAAATTTAAAACTAATTGCTGTACTTGGATTGGGATTCATGACGATTCAATCTTGTTCTAAACAAAGTGAATTGTGTGAGTGTACTGACATGGCTACTGAAATGATGAAAGGTGACCGTGAGCATAACTTCGACGGAACTTTCCAAAAAGAATACGTAGAGAAGCACAAAGCTGAAGAAGCAAAGTGTAAGAAAATTTACGAAGGAAAGACTGACAAAGCTAGTCAGGAAAAAATGCGTAAAGAAATGAAAGAGTGCAGCGGTTACGAAGATTTTAAGGAAGAGACGATCAAGTCTATGGAAAACCTTAAAAAGCAAATGCCAGGACTTTCAAAAGAAATTGATGAGTCTATCAAAGAATTGCGTGCAGAGTAATCTGGATCAAAAGATTTAATATTAAACAGCAGGCATCCCGCACGTGCGGGATGCCTGCTGTTTTTATTTCTGTTTCATTTTCGGTTCATAAATCCACCGCACAAAAAAGCTATAGGAATCATACCTTGTGTCCATCGGGATCCCTGCCACCAATCCTATTTTCGATGTCTTTGAAACTGTTACCCGCATTTGGGGGCGCAAAACCACCGATGTAAATTCCTTAGCAAATAAGGTGTTTACCTCCAATCCAATCACGCTTTTAGTGACCGGAATAGCGTAATGAACACTTCCGTTCACATGATAGTAAAATTCCATGCTGCTCGAATGCAGATCTTTTTCCCATTCCGGGCCGGTGATCAGCATGGTGTGTATGTTATTCTTCCAGCTTTTGGCAGCAACCAGGAAAGGATGCATCAGGTTTGCCCGAACGATTTGCTCTTTTCTGTATTTGTTGAAAGAAGTCAATTCCAACTCATTCAGGTAGCCAATGGCTGCGGAAGTATTCCATTTCGGTGCAACCAAAAAAGTATATTGTGCGGCTAATTTTAAACCATCCATCCTGTTTCCGGGAAGCGGTTCTTTTTGATCGCGAGAACCAAATGAAAAGGTAAATGGAATTTCGATTTCCAATCCCAGTCTGTTAACCGGGGCAAATTCGTATTCTACTAAAGTGGTCAATTCCACATAATCGTTCAAATGCGCACTTCCAAACCCGATATTCCACTCGCGTTCGCCTTTTCTGGCGCCTAAATCACGGATTAAATCCACATACAAAGGTTCAATGTGTTTGATCTTTACAGGAAGAATGGTGTCGCTCGTTTGAGCAGTTGCAGGAAGTGAATAAAACGTGCCGGCAATTGCAAGGATTGAAGTCAAAATTGTTCTCATACTTTGAATTTGATGGAACAAAATTGGAGGTTGAATCTGGAAAAAAACGGGAATGATCTGCAAATCGGATTTCCCATCTCCAATTCGTAATTAGGCATTCATAATTCGTAATTTTCTTAGTATTTTCGTTACTGACAAAATTGAAAGCAGGAATCTCTTCATGAAAAATAAGATCACAGAACTTTTTCAAATAAAATACCCCCTCATTCAGGCTGGTATGATCTGGTGTTCAGGCTGGGAATTGGCAAGTGCGGTTTCCAATGCCGGTGGACTTGGAATCATCGGTTCCGGATCCATGTATCCCGAAATTCTGGACGAACACATTCGTAAGTGCAAAGAAGCTACTCCAAAACCATTTGCTGTGAACCTTCCAATGCTTTATCCCAATATCGAGGAACACATCCAAACAATTATCAAACACCAGGTTCCCATCGTTTTTACTTCTGCAGGAAATCCAAAAACCTATACAGCTCGCTTGAAAGAGGCCGGGATTACGGTTGTTCACGTGGTTTCTTCTGCCAAGTTTGCTTTGAAAGCACAGGAAGCCGGAGTAGATGCAATTGTTGCTGAAGGATTTGAAGCAGGCGGACATAACGGACGCGATGAAACAACAACCATGTGCCTGATTCCTTTAGTGAAAGCCGTGGTTTCTATTCCCCTGATTGCTGCCGGTGGAATCGGAACAGGAAGAGGAATGCTTGCTGCGATGACTTTGGGTGCTGACGGAGTTCAAATCGGATCGCGTTTCATTGCCTCCCCGGAATCATCGGCACACCAAAATTTCAAAGACGAAGTGCTGAACGCCAGGGAAGGTGATACGATGTTGACCCTGAAAGAACTGACACCTGTTCGACTGATGAAGAATTCATTTTTCAATAAGGTAGAATCAGCTTATGAAAATTGTGCTACAAACGAACAACTGAACGAACTGCTTGGAAGAGGAAGAGCGAAACGCGGCATGTTTGAAGGTGATTTGATTGAAGGTGAACTGGAAGTGGGACAGATTTCTGGTTTGATCAGCGAAATGAAACCTGCTGCAGAAATTGTCCGTGAAATAATAAATGAATTTAACCTTGCTTTGAACGAACGAAGCGACTCAAAATATGCATTTGAATGATCGAATTTAACCGATTTAAACTAGCGAACGGATTAACGGTCCTGCACCATTTTGATCCCACCACTCCAATGGCTGTGATCAATACACTTTACGATGTGGGTGCAAGAGATGAATCCGAAGAAAAAACAGGCTTTGCGCATTTGTTTGAGCATTTGATGTTTGGTGGTTCCGTGAATATTCCGGATTTCGATGCGCCTTTGCAGCGTGCCGGCGGGGAAAGTAATGCATTTACTTCCAACGATATTACCAATTATTACAACATTCTACCCATACAAAATATTGAAACTGCCCTTTGGCTGGAAAGTGACCGTATGTTGTCATTGGGGTTCACGCCAAAAAGCCTGGACGTACAGCGAAACGTAGTGATCGAAGAATTCAAACAGCGTTATCTGAATCAGCCATACGGAGATGTTTGGCTGGAACTGAGACCTTTGGCTTATAAAGAACATCCTTACAAATGGGCAACCATCGGGAAGAATATTCAGCACATTGAAGAAGCTCAGATGGAGGATGTAAAATCTTTTTTCAAAGCCCATTACCACCCGGCAAATGCTATTTTGTGTATTGCAGGAAATATTTCCCTGGAAGAAACCAAACGTTTGGTTGAAAAATGGTACGGAGATATCCCGGCTTCATTAAAACCGGAAAGAATCCTGCCGAAAGAACCTGTTCAAACGGAATACCGGGAGTTGACCATTGAACGCAAAGTTCCCAATAATGCCTTTTACTATACCTTCAAAATGCCGGAAAGAAAGAGTTTTGAATATTACGTGACCGACATTATTTCCGATGCTTTGGGCCGGGAAAAATCCTCCCGTTTGTATTCCGCTTTGAAGAAAGAACTCAAACTCGTTACTTCGATCAATGCATACATTACCGGATCGATGGACGAAGGATTACTCATTATAGACGGGAAATTGAGCGATGGCGTTACATTCGAAGAACTTGACAAAGCGCTTTGGCCGCTATTGGAAGACATTAAAAAAGAACGCATGTCTGAAGCGGAAACTTCCAAATTGCTGAACAAGATTCGCACCGTTAAGGAATTCCAGGAACAGGGTTTGTTGAATCGTGCTATGAACTTGTGCCTGTATGAATTACTGGGTGATGCCAACGGTGTGAATGAAGAGAACACGCTTTACCAAAGCATTACTGCCGATCAGATAAAAACAGTTGCAAACCAGCTGTTCAGAAAAGAAAACACGTCGCTTCTGCGCGTTAAAGCCATCAAAGAATGAGTATGAGAACCAAACAGCCTGAAACGAAACAGGTAGACCATATTTCGTTTGTGAAGCCTCAGATCTTTGATGTTACACCGGATGTGAAGCTCCTTTGGATGAAGGAAGTTCCGAATGAAACAGTGCGCCTGGACCTGTTCTTTGATGCAGGAATTACCCGCGGAGATAAAAGTATTCCGGCAATTGTCCACAGCTTACTGCTTTCCGGAACGAACGAACTTTCTTCTGTTGAGATCCACGAACAGATTGACGCCTTAGGAGGATTTTTAGATACTGATCTTTCCTTCGAAACAGCTGTAGTAAGTATTTACTGCCTGCGGGAACACATCCGTCCGATTTCTAAGATTGTGGAAAATGCCATTCAAAACCTGGCTTTCCGTGAAACGGAAGTGGAAGATGTGTTGCGCTCCATGAGACAACAATTTGCTGTCAATCAGCAAAAAGTAAAATATGTGGCACAGCAGCAATTCAGAAAGCATTTATTTGCATCGAACGCTGAATATTCCACGATCTCGGAAGAATCCGATTACGAGCAAGGAAGTGTTTTGGCTTACAAAAAATATTGGAAACAGCATTACCTGGAAGGATTGACCCGCATGACGCTTGTTGGTGATCTGGAAGTAGATGAGGTAGATGCACTCATTGATCTGTTCGGGAAATGGGCCGTTGACGGAAAAGTAAAACATGCCGGCGGATTTAAATTCCAGGCAGAAGAAATCTCTTTTCCAAAAGAAGATGCGGTTCAATGCGCTTTAAGAATGGGGCGCTTTCTCTTTCATAAATCCCACCCGGATTATATCGATTTCCAGGTCCTGAACACCATTTTGGGAGATTATTTCGGTTCCCGCCTGATGTCAAATATCCGCGAAGACAAAGGATATACCTACGGAATTGGTTCAGGAATGATGGATATGCAAGAAACCGGGTATTTTGTCATCGTGACCGAAGTTGGAAAAGAAGTCCTGACTCCGACCATGGATGAAATCAAATTCGAATTCAAGCGCCTGCAAAACGAATTGGTTCCCGAAGATGAATTGGAACTGGTAAAGAATTACATGCTGGGGCAGTTATTGAAAAGTGCCGACGGGCCATATGCCATGCTGGATATGTTCAACAGCGTGGATATGTATGGTCTGACTCTCGAATTTTACGACGAGGCTATACAGAAAGTGAAGCAGATTACACCTGCCCGCATACAGGAACTGGCTAAGCAGTATTTGAATTTTGAAGATTTTTTAATCGTTACAGCGGGATAAAGACACAACGCATTCCAATTTTTTGCGTTTTAATTGTATCTGGATGGATGTGGAGTTATTATTTCCCACAGATGCACTGAATTTTATGGCGCTTACCAGACGCCATTAGCGAGACCGGTAGGCTCGCCTATAATTTGTGAATTTGTGGCAAAAAATAAAGGTGCCTGCTAGCAGGTACTGAGGTGCAAACCACAAGTGCTCTTGAACAGAGCTGTAAGAAGATAAACTAAAACGCCGATTTTAACGTTATAGAATAATATGATTCGGGTAATTCTCCTTCTGATCTTAAGTGTTTTCACGTTGAAAGCAAATGCTACCCACGTAATGGGTGGTGAGATCACTTGGCGGTGTACCGGAAACGGCTACGTTTTTCAATTGGTTTTTTACCGCGATTGTAACGGAGTAGATATCAATCCGGTTTCTGAAAATTTGAAGATCTGGAACCATCCATCACTCTCTACCATACCTGTTTTATTTGTAAGCAGAACAGATATTTCCCCAACCTGTTCGCAGGTTCCCGGTTCTCCAAATCCACTTTCATGTGGTGCAGGGGCAAATGGAGGAAATGGAGTAGGTGCAATTGAAAAGATCATCTATCAATCCAATCCAGTCATACTTTCGGGAGTACCGCCTGCACAAGGGTGGGTCATTACTTACAGCAATTTTTCCCGAAACAGTAATGTTACCAATTTGGCGAATCCAACCAATTTTGGAGTGACGGTCCGCGCCACGATGTATGCCATTCCCGGTGCTTCAGCCGGAGTTTGTACCGATAATTCCCCGCGCTTTTTGCAGGACCCGTATTTGGTTTTGTGTGCCGGTGAAAACTACGAATACAATATGCACCCGGTGGATGAAGATCTGGATTCTGTTGTAACTATGCTCGCTGCCCCGATGGATCGAATTATCGGTGCGACTTATAACCCACCGGCTGATCCGGTTTTTGTTCCTTATGAAACAGGTTTTAGTGCGGCGAGTCCAACTCCTGACGCAACTTTCAATGGTGGGAATGTTCCCCTGGCTTTAGATTCTCAAAACGGACATTTAAGCTTCCGTTCATTCACCATTGGTGGATTTGTGGTCAAAGTCATTGCCCGTTCTTATAGAAATGGAGTTTTGATCGCGGAAGTGGAGCGCGAAATGCAATTGATTGTCACCAATTGTACGGCCGCAAACAATGCGCCGATTATCGCAGGACCTTTTGCCGGACTTTTTGAAACCACCGTAGATGCCGGAACACTTGTCAGTTTCACTTTGACAGCTACAGATGTGGAACTTTTGCAGGATGGAACTCCGCAAAGTAATTACCTGAATGCAAGTGGTTCTCAGTTCGGAACCAATTTCACCAGTGCTGGCGGTTGTGATGTGGCACCTTGCGCTACCTTGAATCAAACACCGATCATAACCGGAGTTCAGGGAGTGTCAACCAATTTTTCCTGGCAGACAGATTGTGCGCATTTGATAGATGCTTACGGAAACACCGACGATGAGAAAACCTACACATTCGTGTTCCGGGTGCAGGATAACTTCTGCCAAATTCCGAAAACAACTTTTAAAACAATTACCATTCATGTGAGAAATCCGGGAATTATTCCGGCAACAAGCATTAATTGTATTTCTACACTGCCAAACGGTAGTTTGAATATCAGCTGGGATCCCGTACTTGATCCAAATAACACCTTCGTTGATTACGATTTGTATTCCGTTCAAAACGGATTGATAGGTTCTTACCCGATTGGAACTACCATTGCCAATGTTCCGAATCCGGGAGCAGATCATGATTATTACATTCAGGTACAATCCGGATGTAACGTGACTTTATCCAGTGATACGGTAAAAAATGTGCACCTCGATTTGTTTAATCCTGCAAATGGAACAGCAGTTTTAGACTGGAACCTTCCTTCCCCGAATCCGCTTCCGGGAATGGATAATTTTTGCACGATCTACCGCGAATATCCAACCGGAACATGGACTTCAATTGCCCAGCTTCCATACACCACCACGCATTTTATTGATACGATCGATATTTGTTCTGCCTTCCTGAATTACCAGGTGGTTTATTCTACTCCAACTTGTCAGTGGTCTTCGAACATTATCGGGGATAACCTGCAGGACGATATTACTCCGCAAATTCCGGTTATTTCAAGTGTTTCTGTAGATACCCTTACCGGGAATATTGTTATTACCTGGAATCAGAATTACGAACCGGATACTTTCGGTTATATCGTTTACCATCGGGATGCAAATGGATTTGTGGTCGAGATTGATACCGTTTGGGGAATTACGAATACTACATATACACACGTGATTCCTGTCAATGGCCCTGAAACCTATTCGATAGCGGCTTTTGATTCCTGTTTCACACCGGCAATTCCGCCAACGCGTCAAACATCTGCCAAGGCCGAACTGCATTCAAGCATGTTCCTCACGAACACCACGAATAGCTGTACTTCCCAGGCGGAATTAACCTGGACACCTTATCTTGGCTGGGGAACCGGGTTGAGTGGTTATACGATTTTTGTAAAGCAGGGAACAGGTGCCTGGATTCCCGTTGCCAACACCACAGAAGTATCTTATAATCTCAATTGTACTCCATTGCTGAGTTATACCGTGATGATCCGGGCCAATCATTCAAATGGATCAGAGTCGTTTTCAAACATGCAGACTTTTGTGATCTATGCACCGTCTCCACCGGCAATTCACTACCTGCGTGTGGCTACGGTAGATCAGAATGCGGTTGTATTGAGACATGAAATTTCTACCGGATCCAATGTCCAGGCTGTTCGCTTTGAGAAATTGAATATGGCAACCGGCCAGTTTGATTTACTGGGAGAAGTTCCGGCTTCAGTTTCTACACTTTCAATTACAGATCCGGATGTGGACGTCAATAATTTTAGTTATACCTACCGCGCAGTCGTTATTGACAGTTGTGGTAATTTGGGAGCCGTTTCCAATCGCGCCCGAACTGTTTTATTGAAAGTAACCGCAGATCAAACGCGTTTGTCCACTTATTTGAACTGGTCGCCATATGGTGATTATGACGGCGGAGTTTTGCACTATCAAATCTACAGAGGAATTGACGGGAATTTCCCGGCTACGCCAACAGCTGTAGTATCGCCGGATCAGCGTTATTTTGAAGATTTGGTAGATGAATTGGGATTCGAACACAGCGGAAAAGTCTGTTATTTCGTTATTGCTGAAGAAGCAACCAATCAATACGGAATCCAGGAGTTGAGCTTCTCAAATCAGGTTTGCGCGGTCATTGAGCCTTTGGTTTATATCCCGAATGCCTTTACTCCGGGCGGATTGAACCCGATCTTTATTCCGGTAGTTTCGTTCCAGGATGTTTCCAAATACGAATTTTCGGTAGTTGATCGCTGGGGACAAGTTGTTTTCCAAACAAACGATCCGACCGTTGGCTGGGACGGACAGCATCAGCAAAGCGGAAAACTCGTTGCTCCGAATTTATATGTCTATGTTCTGAAAGTAGTAGACGGCAATAACCAGGAATACCTGTTTCGCGGAAATGTTTCTGTAATACATTAAGCACGAAAACAGTAGCCACGCGATTAATAGCGTGCCTACTGTTTTTCAATTGAACGTTCGCAATTCGCAATTAATTGTCGTATTTTTAAGGAATGTTGTCACGATTTTTACGAAAACTGAACGGTGGAATTTTCTTCCTCAGAGATAGTTTAACTCCCCGTCAATTCCTATTGATCTCAAGTGTTATTGTTGGGGTATCTTGCGGTTTAGCGGTAGTAGCTCTGAAATCGTTTGCACATGCCATATTGATCTTTGCAACAGAACTCAACCAGAAACTGCATTTCAAGTACGTTGATTTTATTCTTCCCGTTCTCGGGATTGTCCTAACGATTTTAATCACACGCAGGCTCCTGAACGGGAAATTGGAAAAAGGCACCTGGCGGATCATTTATGCAATCAATAAAAAGTCGAGTATCATGCCCCGCAAACAGATGTATGCGCAGGTCATTACGGCATCCGTTACTGTTGGTTTTGGTGGTTCCGCCGGATTGGAATCTCCGGTAACGATTACCGGTGCGGCTGTCGGTTCGAATTATGCGCGGGTTTATAAATTATCCGCCAAAGAACGTACCTTATTACTAGCTTGTGGGGTTGCCGCCGGAATAGCTGCAGCGTTCAATGCCCCGATTGCAGGAGTATTGTTTACCATGGAAGTCCTCCTGGCCGATGTCGGAATTACTGCTTTTATCCCCTTAATGCTTGCTTCGGTATCCGGAGCTTTGCTTTCAGGTGCCATTTTGAATGAGAGTATTTTGCTGTCTTTCAAAAATATGGCCGCTTTCGAAATACACAACGTACCTTTTTATATTATTTTGGGCGTGTTGACGGGATTTATTGCCGTTTACCATTCACGCGTCTTCAACCGGGTGGAAACCTGGATCGAGCACTGGAAACTGGGGCCGTACCAAAAGGGAATCGTGGGTGCATTGATGCTTTCAGTCCTGATCTTCATTTTTCCATCGTTATTCGGTGAAGGATATGAGAGCATTCGCTCACTTTCTACCGAGAAAGTATTTAACTTACTGGACGGAACCTTGTTCGAATCCTTTAAGCAGTCGTGGTTCCCATTACTATTCATCGGTGCGGTAGTATTCATGAAAGCCATTGCAACCGGTTTGACTTTAGGCTCGGGGGGAAATGGCGGGAACTTTGCACCTTCTTTATTTGTGGGAAGCTACACCGGCTTTGCGTTTGCATACGGATTGAATTTAGCGGGAATAGGCTTGGCACTCCCGGTTACCAACTTCACCATGGTGGGAATGGCCGGAATGCTCAGCGGATTGTTCCATGCGCCTTTGACATCCATCTTCCTCATTGCAGAAATTACCGGCGGTTACGGACTCATGATTCCTTTGATGATCGTTTCTTCCATCAGTTTTGCCATTTCCAAGCGTTATCTAAACCATTCACTGGACATTGTGAAGCTGGCAGAGGAAGGCCACGTGGTGCGTGCGGATAAAGATTTACATATTTTATCGTCCATTGAAAGTGCAGACATCCTGGAAGAAACCCTGGTTGTTCTGAAACCCGATGATACCGTTTCGACCTTATTCTTAACGGTTCAGTATTCTTCGCAGGCGCTCATTCCAATTGTTTCGGACAACGGAATTTTGCTGGGAATGATCTATCTCGATGATCTGCCGACGATTTTACCCGTTTATTCCTCCGATCCCAATAAGATGCTGGAATTAGTCATGGAACCGATCCGTTATTCCCTGAATCCGCGAAACACGATGGAACAGGTGATGGAGATGTTCGAACAATCCAAACTGAATTACCTGCCGGTGATTGATAACGACCAGGTAACTGGCTACTATTCCAAACACCGTTTGCTGGAAGCTTATCGAAAAAAGGTGATGGAGAATATTGTGGAATAGGATTAGAAGAATGATGAAATTAACCATGGATCTCAATAAATACCGAAAGAAGGTACTTCCTTTTTGGTTTGTCAGTGCAATTATCACTGTGATGCTTGTTCTGAATATTGTGATGAATACCATTCTGAACGCGGAATTTAACTTGGTGGGAATTGTTGTATTAGCACTGGTGTTTTTACTTTTGATATTCTTTGTTTCATTTGCTAGGTTTTTTTATGTGCTAAAAAGAAAAGAGTATGTAATGGCTCTTGAGAACGGAGTTTTGATCAATTATGGGAAGCCATGGATCAAGCCCCTTTTTCTCCCGATTGAACATGTAGAATCAATTGCTCCCTGGGGGGACGGTGATTAAGTAAGCCAGTATAAAATCATCGTGAAAGGAGGAAACTCAAGAGGAGCATTGATCGATCAGCTTAACCGAAAGCACATTTACATTACTGATTTTGTGGTAGATTCAGATGAATTTCATAAGCTTGCGCAAATGATCCAAAATTCGCTATGAAAAAAGAAAATATAACCGAAGTTCTGAAAGACGGTGATTTTTGTACTGTTACAGCAGGAACGCATAAAGGAAAGACTGGTACTGTCCGTGATTTAAACATCAGTAAAACGGGTCATTTAACGATTACAGTTATCCCCAAAAACGGGGTTCGTTTCAAAACACTCGGTAGGAATGTCAGTATCTTGCCAACCGAAAATGAATAAGCATCCATACCGCTTTCGAAAGTGGCTCCGGGAAAGATCGCCGTGGTTTTTAATCCGCGCAGGATTTGCAGCAAAAGGAAAAGATTGTGAAACAGTTTCTGCGGCGCATAAATGGTATAATATGGATGATGAAAATACCGGATGTTATTACTGCAAAGTCATTAAAGAAGGTCAGCTTTGGAAAAAAGATTAAAGCACCACATCCCACGATTGAATACTCCAGGATTCTAAAACAGTTGATCCGTTAAGCACTTCCCATTTCACAATTCCGATGGAATCTACAAAATAGAAGTTGTAAGATTCCCCATTCAACTCCTCTACATAAACCTTCCGGACATTCGAAAAAGTAGTTCCGTTGATGGTCATTGAAGAAAAATCTGCAGGTTGTTTAATATCGTTGCTGACAAGAATAGTTGTTAAATCAACATTGGAGGTTCGCGAAAAACCGCCGCCTCTAATCACGTACCCAAAAGAGGTGTTGGTTAAGAAGCTACTTACGCTTATTCCGTAATTGTCTGCGGATATGCTGCCACACATACTTCCTCCTCCGGATCCGATTTGACTAAGGCCAGCAGCAGTCACTCGTTGACTGTCGATCTCAGCAGTTGCGTCATTTTGATAAACCCAATAGGTTCCTTCTTTGAATCGGTATGAATCAAAATAAGTACTGATAGATTGGTGTTTAGATGTATCTTTCCCTTCACACGGGTTATCATCTTTCTTGCAGGAAAGTGCAATAAATAGGATGGCGATATAAGGCAGGATGTATTTCATGATAAGCTGATTTGTTATGTTGATGAATGAAAAATTGAATGGTTGGAAAAAATATGTGGTAGGCACGAGACGCATCGCGTGCCTACCATTTTCCAATCCCACATATTTAAGGAAGCAATTTCAACCAATTCACCGGCTTATCCGTCAAATTGAATTTCAGCGTAAATCGAATGCGCTCCGCATAATTTTTTGTCAGGTACGCTTTCTCCATATTATCCGATTGCAGTATCGGGAAGTAAATCCCGAAAGTAGTTCCAAGGCGGATGGCTAATCCCAAATCATAAGCTTGTGTTGGTTTGCTTTTGAAAGCTTCATCAAAAACTCCGAAATCTGCATAAATCCCAAAGATCTTAGGACCAACCGGCATTTGCAGATAGAAATTGGCCGCTGTCATCCAGGTGGTTGTAGTGCCGAAATACGTGGATTTCCCATTTCCGGCAGTAGAACGAAATCCACCCATGTTGTCTAAACGCTGCTGTGACCAAATGCCGCTTTGTGCCGAGCGGCCAAAGAAATAATCTTCGATAAACAAGTCCTGGCTGCCGCTTGCGCCGCTTAGTGCAAACGCATAGTTTAATGCATTCCCGGAATTATACATGTCGAAGTTCCAGTAGTTGCCGGCAAATAAACGCAGTTCGATCCAGCGGTCGCGCTTGTTTTTCACGTACCGGTATTTGTAGGAAGCACTAACAGACGAACGCGAGAAATTATCGCTGTTGACCGGGTTCGCTGCATAATCGGTACGAAGCTGCAAGTCTACGCGGTGGTCTTCTTTGGAAAAGTTGAAATCGTATTGCAGATATCCGCCCAGCAATTCGCGTTGTTTGGGCCTGCTGACATCCAACCTGTACATGGTTTGCACCCGGATATTCTGACTGATCGGTCCGCCGATGCGATTTCCAATTTTCGCTGTCCAGTAAGGAAGAACCGCTACGTAATAACCCGTATTTGTTCCCACTGTATCATTCTGGAAAGAGCGCAGTGAAACTCCAAAACGCGAAAGTTTCAGGTTCTTCTTTGGCAGAAAACTCATGCTTGCTTCGGCGATTCCGGAAATGCGTTTTCCACCGAAAGAATACATGGGCGCCACTAAGAATTGAAAGCGGTTGGAAGGAATGCTGAAGTTGTGCAAAGCCAATCCCAGCATGAATTTATCGTAAGCGTTCCCGCCTAAAGCCGGAGTCAGGAATAGATTGTTTTTAGCAGGTTCGTTTTTCCCTATCAGGAATTGCAGGCGCGGCGGGTCGACCTTTCCGAACAGTCCTTTTTGATGCCAGTAATTATTCGTTTGGACCAGTTCCGGCGCTTTTCCGCTGGCGTTAATCTGCACAGCATCCATCTCCGAGTCAAAAGTTACTTCCGATTTTTCCGTTCCGTTTTCCACCCAGACGGTTTGAATTTTTTTGCCTTCCCGGAATCCGCTTACTTCGATTGGGCCATCTACCTGCCCGGTATTTTTAACGGTCACAACTGTTTTTCCTCCAAAAGCTTTCACCTTCGAAACTTTATAGTCGATGTGATTCGTTGTTTGGATCAGATCAACAAACAACCAGGAAAGATCTTTTCCCGTAACACGTTCCAGGGTAGAGCGCATGTCTTCCGGCTGTGGATGTTTGAAACTCCATTCGTTGTAATACGTCTGCATAGCCTGATCGTAAAGCGAATCGCCCAAATACTCTTTCAGGTAATTGAAAACCAGTCCTGTTTTTTGGTACATGATCCCGGCATAGTTAATCCCGGTGAAATCTGCCGAATGCGTTTCTATCGGTTGATCTTCTCCCATTCCTGCAATGAGGCGGTACATGAAATCTCCGCTGTCGTAATGGCTCAGGTGATCAAAATGGAATTTACCATCCAGGATCTGGTCCGAAAGGTTGGTGTTCTTCGGATATTTCGTGTACACATAACGCATTTCGTTCATGGTGTTCATTCCTTCATCCATCCAGCCGTGAACGCGTTCATTGCTTCCCAGAATTCCGTAGAACCAGTTGTGTCCCACTTCATGTACAATCACGATCTCCAATTCAATATCCGTTCGTGAGTTCCCGATCACCGTGACGTTTGGATATTCCATTCCACCACCCGCAGAAATGGTTCCGTCCACTGCAGTTACCTGGTTATACGGATAATCTCCGTTCCACAGGGAATAATAGTAAGTTCCGTCGTGAATATATTCCGGTGCGCGTTTCCACAAACCTGCATTTTTCGGTGTGAACAAAGACCAGGTGGTTACTTTTCGTTTCGAATGAGGTAATTCCACTTCGCCTTTTAAAACACTGTAGCGTTTATCGGCAAACCAGGCAAAATCGTGTACGTCTTTTTGCGTGTAGCGGATGGTTTTCCATTCCGAAGAAGAAGCCGGGAATTTATTGTTCCTGTTCTCTTTTTGCAGCAGGTTTTGAAAATTCTCCTTCGTATAAGCGGCTTTTTCATCCATGAAGGCAATTTCAGACTCAGTCTGCAGATCCCCGGTTGCGCCAACCACATAATTCTTTGGAAGCGTGATCGAGACATCAAAAGTCCCGTACTCGGAATAGAATTCTCCCTGCGTCAAATAAGGAATCTGGTTCCAGCCATTCTTGTCGTAAACTGCCGGCTTGGGAAACCATTGCGTGATTTGGTATGATTGCCCCACATGTCCCAAACGGGAAACTTCTCCGGAAGGAATTTTCACCCGGAAAGGAGTTGTAATGGTAATCGATTCTCCCGGTCTGAGTGATTGGTTGAGAACCAGTTTCCCAATGTCCGGGTTCTTTGCATCGAAAGTGAGAGCAGCATCCTGTCCGTTTACTTTGAAATGCAGGGAATCAATTCCGCCGCGAATGGAATCATTTCCAAACGTGAGGATTCCGTCACCGCTTTCATACAGTTGTTTCCCCAGTGCGGTTTTTCCATTGCTGTAGGCATTCGGCCATAAATGCATGTAAATGAAATCGAGTACTTGCGGAGAATTGTTGTAATAAACAAAGCTTTCATATCCGCTCAGGGTGTGTTTCACATCGTCCAGTTTAACGGAAATAGTGTAATCCACTTTTTGCTGCCAATAAGTTGTTTGTGCAGATGATTGAAAACAAATGATCCCGATAAGGAGAATTGGTAGGAGTAAGCGAATTTTCATTAATTGGAAATAAGAATACAAATTTAAGGAATATTTAACCGCAAAGAGAATAAGAGCGCAAAGTGGGGATTACCCCTGATTTCTCGGTGCCTCTGCGGTGAAAAGCAGCGTATTGTTTCTTTATTTAACCGCAACTTGCGCAGCAGCTCTTCACCTTTGCTTAACCGCTATGGTGGAGCAAGGTCAGCGGAGGCACAAAGATTTGGTTCACTATCTTGTAACAAAATTCCAACTCTTCTCTTTCGCGGTGAAAAAAAAGGATAGGTTGAGCGAAATCACTACTTTTACGGGATGCAGCGCTTTTTAGTCATTCAAACAGCTTTTTTGGGAGACGTCATCCTGGCTACTCCGGTGATCAGTGAGTTGAAACGCCTGCACCCGGAAGTGGAAATTGATGTCCTGGTGCGGAAAGGCAATGAATCGATCCTGCAAAATAATCCCGCTATTCACGAAGTGTTCTCTTTTAACAAGAAACAGGGAAAATGGAAAGAAATGAAACGCCTCATCGGTGTGTTTCGCTCTAAGAAATACGATGAGATCATTAACCTGCAGCGTTTCGGGAGTTCCGGCATCATCACTTTCCTTTCCAAAGCGAAGAAGAAGGTTGGTTTCGACAAGAATCCGTTCTCCTTTTGCTACGATATTAAAATCAAACACGAAATCGGGAAGGGGAAGCACGAAGTGGAACGCAACCTGGAACTCATCGCACATCACGGAGCAAGGTCTTTGGTCCGTCCTGTGGTTTTTCCTTCGGAGGAAGATCGGGCAAAAGTTACACCTTATACGCAGCAGCCATTTTATACGCTTGCACCTGCTTCCGTTTGGTTTACCAAGCAGCTTCCCGAAAAGAAATGGATCGAACTTGCAAACAACCTGCAAAAAAAAGGGAATGTTTATTTGGTGGGTGGCCCTGCTGATTTTGAATTGTGTCAGCGCATCCTGGAAGCAGCGAACCTGCCGAATGAAAATAACCTGGCAGGGAAATTAAACCTGTTGGAATCTTGTGCCTTATTTGAAAAAGCTACGCGTTGTTTTGTGAATGATTCCGGTCCTTTGCATATGGCAACGGCAGTGAACGCGCCTGTTACTGCATTTTTCTGTGCCACCGTTCCGCGTTTTGGTTTCGGTCCGCTTTCAGACGACAGCGAGATTCGTGAAACAACAGAAGCATTGATTTGCCGGCCATGTGGGTTGCACGGCGGTAAGATCTGCCCGGAAGGACATTTCATGTGCGGACGGATTAACGTTGAAATATAAAATTATGTGGTAGGGACGTGATGCCTCGCGTCCCCACAGATTTTATATTTCCCCAGATTTTATTTCCCCGAAATTTTATTACTTCAACGGCAGGCTCACGCGGATCGTCGTCCCTTTGCCCACCTCCGAATGCACCACGTAAACTTTTCCTTTGTGGTATTCTTTGACGATCCGTTTTACCAGTGAAAGGCCCAAGCCCCAACCGCGCTTCTTGGTCGTATAGCCCGGTTCGAAGATCGATTTGAATTGCTTGGGCAGCAATCCTTTTCCGGTATCCGTAATTTCAATGTAAACGCGTTCCGGAACGGTTTTAATCGTAACGTCCAGTTTTCCTTTGGATTCCATGGCGTCGACTGCATTGCGGATCATGTTTTCCATCACCCATTCCATCAACGATTTATTGTGACTGACCAGTACCGGTTCGTCCTCAAAATGCGTGGTCATTTCTACTTTTTGCGAAATCCGCGGACGCAGGTAATCCATCACATCCTGGATGGTTGTCCGAATATCGCTTTGAACGAGTTTTGTTTCCGAACCAATCTTGGAGAAACGCTGTGAAACCACATCCAATCGTTCCACATCTTTTTGCATTTCCGCAATGATATTCTGGTCCACATCTTGTGTTTCAAGCAATTGGATCCAGGCCATTAAGGAAGAAAGCGGTGTTCCCAACTGGTGAGCAGTTTCCTTTGCCATTCCTGCCCACACCTGGTTTTGTTCCGCCTTCCGGAAAGTGCTGAAGAGCAGGTAACCGATGAAGATGAACAAGCCGATGATCAGGAATTGGATGTAAGGGAAGAATTGCAGCTGCTTCAATTCGTCTGAATTATCGAAATAAAGCAGGTTTACGGAATCGTCGCCAAAAGAGATTTTAATCGGCTCATTGACTAATTCCAGGGCACTTAGTGTTTTTTTTAGGTTCTCCGGAGAAGTTTTTTCCGCCGGAAGGTTGCTGGAGATCAGGGAATCTTTGTTTTTATCCATCAGGATCACCGGGATCAGTTTGGAGTCGTAGATCAATTCATTGTTGAAGGCATTGATCAGGGAATCTCTTTCCTTTTCAAGCTGAATGGTACGCTTGGTATCGGTATAAAAGGAAGTCATTGTTAATCCCTGCACCACTTCGATGCGGAAAGGCGGATGGTTTTTCTCCCAAACAGCAGTCAGGATCAATAAACTGTCTTCATAACGTCTTTCAAGCTGCTTAGCAGATAATTCCGGGAAGACTTTTCGCAGGTCAGTGGTGTCGAAATCAATATTGGTATAACTGGAAA
This sequence comes from uncultured Flavobacteriales bacterium, assembly GCA_946479285.1. The sequence continues at coordinate 83,059 of CAMLFH010000015.1, forward strand.
TCTGGTTTTGGTCATCCACCAAGATCACCGGGATATCTTTGTTCTCGTCAATGATGCTGATCGGGAAACGGTAGTCCGGAAAGCAGTTGATGTCTGCCGGTTCTTTGGATATCTCTTTCGTTGCTTCCAGGTAAAGCTTGATTTTACGGCGTTCATATCCACGGAGCTGGTGAAACGCGCGATTGGTAAACTCCACCAGTTCGGCTTTTTTCTTGATCGCATCTGCCCACTGTTTTGCGCGCAGACGTTCCCGGTCGGATACTTTTTGTACCGTTGAATTCGATACCCACAAAGAAGCGGCCACAGTAATCAAGGCGATCACCAGCAGCACAATTTTCCATTTCTGTTTGTTGGAGTATAAATTCATTAGTTACGAATGTAGTTAAAAACGCGCTTTTGAATGTGAAATTGTTCTCATTTCAATTTTCCTTTTCCTCCCCCTTTTATCCCCCTCCAAAGGGGGAACGAGATCAATCTTCGATTAAAACGTTTTCTGTAATTAAAATCAATTAGATTTTTGAATTTAAATCTCCAATAAGAGATGTTTCAAAAACTCCCCCTTTGGAGAAGTATAGCTAAATTCTGTAATTTCCTCTAATATCCTTGAAACTCAATCACAATAAAGGAATCAGCGATTTCGTTATAGTGTTAGGAACATGTAGGATTCTAGGGGAAATTGGGGTCAAGCTCTCAATATTCCAACCCTTTTTAGTACCCTAACTGTGGGTTATTGCTTATATGTTTGGATCAACCATAAAACAAACACCATGAAATTAAAGATCAATTTCATACTAAAAACTGGGGTTGAGGGTGAAATTCCAGTATTAGCAATTATGAACTTCGGTTACAAAGAATTCGATGCTTTGAAACAAACTTTCGTATATAAACCACTGCGTTACTATACAGGAGTTAAAGTTAATAAATCCGAATGGGATTTAGAACAAAAATTACCCAAGGATAAAACGAAACGAGCAATGCTCGGTCAGCTTGAAAAACAAGCAACGGATATTTTCAATTATTTGATCACAACCGAAACAGTAACACCCGAACGTTTGAAACAAGAACTGGATGTTAAAATCAAAAAGAAAGATGATCGTGCAACTGTAACACGGGTTCGGATTGTTGAGTTCATCAATGATTATGTACTGAACGATTCCAGTATCAAAAAGAAAACGAAGGATAATTATTCAACGCTAAGAAATCGTTTGATTGAGTTTGAAACCAAAATCGGAAAACAACTTTACAGCAATGAAATTGATGAAGAGTTGTACAATAGCTTCATTGATACCATTCGGGTTCGGTCGAATCGAATCAATACGGTTTGGAGTGTTTACAAGGATTTTAGAGCAGTATTGAAACGAATCGCTCGTAAGTTCAAAATAGTAGTTTTCAATCCAACCACGGAATTGCACCCAACGGACAAAGTTCGATTGGTAACTGAGGATAAGATTTACTTCGATTTAGAGCAAATCCAACGGATTATTGAATACAACCCACCAACCGAAGAATTGAACAACGCAAAACTGATTTTACTTACGCTCCTTTTTACGGGTTGCAGAAGATCTGACGTACACAAAATCATTCCGAGCAACAAGTACTCGAAAAATGAACTATCGTTTAACTATGCTCGTTATTTCTCTACCAAAACCGATACGGAAGTAGTTGTACCGATTCTGAAACCGTTGCAAGATGCAATTGATGCAAACGGAGGGAAAGTAGCATATAAAATGAGTGAATCAACGTTTAACGATCTTGCAAAAGTAATCGCGGAACAATGCGAATTCACGAACGAAATCACACTATCCTTTACCAATTCAGAGGGTAAGAAACAGTTCGAAACGAAACGGGTGTGCGATTATGTTTCTTCTCACGTTGGGCGCAGATCATTTATTACAAATCTGATCAATTTCGTTCCGATTACGGTATTAAGCAAAATAACGGGGCATACCAATTCTATTTCAGCACCCGAATTCAATGTTTCAGATTCCAGTACGATTTTCAAATACAATAAAATTTCAATGATTGATAACGCTGCTCGTTTTATGAAAGAACTGAAACGGCAAGTTGTGGAGAATAGAGATTATTTCCCATTTGATTTGGTATAAGCTAAAACAAAAAAGTGACCCGATTCGAGGTCACTTTTCTTTGGTGGTTACATCGTTGCTGATGCTTGCTTTCTTTGAATGTATTCCATGATTGCACTACGGGAAAAACGAACACTTCGTTCATTGATCCGAATGGCAACAAGAACACCCTCACGTACCAATTTGATTAAAGAGTTTTTGCCAATTTTCAAGATGCTTTTTACTTGCTCATTGTTGAGCAATTCATCTTCGTTTTTAGGTGTGATGGGTTCAACAACCATACTGCGGTTTCTGTTTCTTTCCAGTTCAGAAATGCGTTTTTGCTGTTCTCCAACAGTTTGTTTCAATCTTTCAATTTCCTCGCTCATTCTTTCGATTGCGAGCTTAACTACTGTTTCCATGATTAAAGGTGTTTTTTAATGATTGATCTTTATTCTTTTAATCTTTAAACCCATCAAAAAGATGGACTTTAACTTTAGATATAACACAAGTTTAATGCAGAAACGAGCAACAAAAAAACATTGGGGTACTCCAAAAAACCAACTTTTTCCACTTTTTAACATTTGAAGCCCGAAAAGGACTGTAAAGGATCAAAAATGCAGTTTATTCAAGTCCCTTTTTAACGTTTTCAATATCGGAATCAATCAAAGCAGTTGCAGAAACAGAACCTAAATTCTCGAAAAAGGATCGAACAACTAGCAAATTTTGAAGCGTTGCTTTCTCGCTTGAAAAGGTCAATGGATGGAGTAGTTTTTTATACAATTCCGAATAAGTGATTTGAGTGTAAGGAATCCCTAAAAACGAATGAAGCGCATCAGCACATCTGCTTACATTCTTCTTCTGTTTCACTCCAATTAACTGCGAAATGTAATAAGCGATCAAGACTTGTTGAGAACGGGTGAATTTGGATTCATACGCTTGTTGATTAATAGTGAGAAGATCAGTTGAAATCACTTCTACTGTGTCTTCCTGATTCTCGGAAAACTCGTTGGTGAGTTCTTGGATCACCTGATCCAATGCTAAAAGCAAAACCACTTTTTCTTCACTGTATTTCAATAACCGTCGTTCAGTATCTATCAACTCCAAAATGGAGACATTCTTCTCTTCAATCGCTTGCAGATAAAGCCAGTTCAGTTGATACAAGCGTTCGGAAATGGAAGCATTGATAATAAAACTTTCTTCAAGAATGTTTGAGGCCATATCCCGAATGGGTGAAAGACTTGAAAGAGTTAATTCTAACGGATTATCTTCACCCACTTTCTGATGATGTCTGAAAGTGGAAACCAATGAATGATAAAACACCGAATAACGTGGAATGTTTTGGTTTTCCAGAAACAACGTACGTCTGAAATAATCGCTTGCGTAGGTTTTGTCTACTGCTTTCTCTATGCGCTTCAAATACCTATTCTTCAACGAATCATAAAATCGCGAATAAGCCTTTGAAAACAGCTCTTCAGATGGGTAATTTGCTTCCATAACCTTATAACGCATTCATTAGGCAAAATCTTACACCATCAGGTAAAAAATTAGGAAACTCAGTAAAATCCCAAGTTGCGCTAGCTAACCCCATGCTTGAATTAGCTAACTTCATGTGCTGTATCAGGCGAGATCAGGTTATTTTTTTGAAATTCAGTACGGGACAGATTGGTTCATTATTCAACTATTCACACGCGAAATCTTTCCACTACTTAAAAACTTCCTGTTTATATCCATTGGCTTTCGCAAAAGTTAATTTTTCTAAACGATTGTGAAATTACTTGTCTTCCGGGGTATTCTCCCTTAACTTCTTAGTTCATTCAAAAAATAAAGGCTATGAATTATCACAATTACAAAAGTTGCATTGATGCATGTTTGCGCTGTGCTGCAATCTGCAACCATTGTGCATCATCTTGTTTGCAGGAAAAAGAGGTTGGTATGATGGCAAATTGTATACAACTTGATATGGAATGCAGTGCCATATGTTATGCGGCTGCACAATTAATGAGTCTTGGAAGTGACAAAGCAAAAGCTTTGTGCGGCTTGTGCGCTGAAATTTGTGAGCGTTGCGCAGAAGAGTGCGGTAAACATGAAAATGAACATTGCCGTGAGTGTGCTGAAATGTGTACGAAGTGTGCAAAAGAATGTCGCGCGATGCAGAATTAAGAGAGGTAATCAGAAAACGGTGTTTTCATTTATCAAAAGAACTTCAAAAATGTATCTACATGATTTTGGGGGCTGTCTCAAAAGGATAGCCTCTTTTTTTTGTTGCATGATGCTACTTAATGGACTTGACCCGTTTCGACAAAACCGACTTTTGACTAGCCCAATTCGACTTTCCGACCCTATTAAGTTTTATTTCGACCGAGGAAAAAATTGTTTTTTCTGTAGTCGGCTTTTCGAGTCGAAAACGACCCGAATTTATTTCGACGAATCTTTCTTTCCGACTTGACGAACTCTATAATCCGACTTGCCTAAG
>CAMLFH010000016.1 GCA_946479285.1 uncultured Flavobacteriales bacterium
GATCTGAATTGTCCAGATAGCCCAAATACTGAAAACCGGCAGGGAATTCATTTTCAGGAACCGTAAAATCAATTGGGACTTCACCTCCTATTTGATGCAGACCATTTTCGTCTCTGACTAATTCGTATTGAATGTTTTTAGACTTGAAAAGTTTGTTGAATAGGTGCATGTTTATGGCCCGTTTGAAATGTGCAATTGATTGAACAAAACTATTTCAAGGATCAATACCGAAACCGATAGAAGCAATAGGATGTATTTCTTATGCTTAAAAGCATGGAACAGCCCATAAAGAATCCCCAAAATGAGTGTCGCAAGGATGATTTCCCGAATGGAGTTTGAATAGATGAATCGTCTGAATTTGAAATGCGAGGGTGTTATTACCTGCTGAGTGACGGATTCATAATAAAACCAATAGATTAAAGTGCTTACCAGGCAAATTGAATGGTAGCATAAAATTAGTCGATCAAGAATCGAGTATTTTCGCCCGCTTGTATTTTTAGAATCGTCTATTAGGTTATGCTTCATTTATCCGGATTTTATGCTTTACTATTCCCCCAGATCTTATCGTAAAAAAGAATGGATGATGCTTCTCAATGCATATAAGAACGAACTCCAAATGATTTCAATTCGCGATTTGTTCTGAGGTTCAATATTGTTTTTTTTCTTTTTCAAGGTAGCTAAATCTGAATGAGAATTATTCAATCTCCATTCCCATAATACAAACATCATCAATCTGCTCCAAATCGCCTTTCCATTGGAAGAACGTGGATCTTAGAATGTCTATTTGCTGATTCACCTTTTCGTTCGAGATTTGTACCAGGAGATTTTTCAGGTTTTTTGCTTTGAATTTTTTCGATTCGGGTCCGCCAAACTGATCGGCATAACCGTCTGTGATGAGATAAATTCGATCGCCTTTTTCCAGCTGCACCGGATGGGTTGTAAACGGTTTCATATCGAAATGTTTCCCGATCGGTTGTTTGTTGGGCTTGATCTCCACAATGTCTTTGCTTTCCTTTTTCCAGATCCACAGCGGATTATTGGCACCGGCCCAGGTGATTTCGTTGCTGCTTTTATTCCAGGTGCAAAGCGAAATATCCATTCCGTCTGAAATATCGATATCTTCTTCCTCCTTGGATAATTCATCCACAATGAGTTCCCTTGTTTTATCTAAAATTAATCCGGGATCTCTCAGGCCAAATTCCTTGACAGAACGGTTTAGTGCATTGTGACAAACTACGCTCATCATTGCCCCGGGAACACCGTGCCCGGTACAATCGGCTACCGCAAAAATAATGGAATCCGAAGTTTCTTCCAGCCAGTAAAAATCTCCTGCTACAATATCCTTTGGTTCGTAAAGCACAAAATGTTCCGGTAAAACGCGTTCCCGCATTTGATTGGATGGAAGTATAGCTGTTTGGATCCGTTTTGCGTAATTGATGGAATCAGTGATCTCATGGTTCTTTTCTTCCACCTGGCGGTTTTTCTCTTCAATGACAAGCTTTTGTTTTTTGACCTCGTTCCAGCGGCGGTAAAGTATCAGGGAGAAACCAAGAACAAGGATTCCGACAATGGCAATAGCCCAATTAATGATCAATGCCTGTTCTTGTTTCTTTCTATTCTCCATGGCAGTTGCCAGGCGTTTTTTGTCGAACTCATAGTTCATTTCTTCCTGCGTCTGCATGCGCACATTGTCTTCGTTTTCCAATTCTTTTTCAATGGCGTGGAACAGGTGCAGGTATTCAAATGCTGATTTAAAATCGCCGCTCTTGTCGCCCAATTCGGAAAGTGACTGATAAGCGGATTTCAAAATTTCTTTTGCTCCCAGTTTTTTAGACAGTTCTACAGATCCGTTGAGGTATTTCTCAGCTTCGTCAAATTTCCTGCTTTTTACGGCCAGAACTCCAAGATTCAGTTTGGAAGTTGCAACGCCCAGGGTTTGATTTTTAATTTGTCGTATTTCCAAAGATTTCCGGTGGTAATATGCTGATTTTTGGTAATCTTCCGTTTCCTGGTAACAAACTCCGAGATTGTTGTAGTCGTCTGCCAGCCCAAGACTGTCTTGTAATTTGAGATCAATAGCTAAAGCCTGGTTGTAGTAGTGTATGGCTTTGTCGTATTTTTTCTGGTTCATGAAAACAATTGCCAGGTTGTTCACGGAAGCCGAAATTCCTTTTTCAAAATGGATTTCCTCCCTGATTTGGAGTGATTTTCGATGATATTGAAGCGCTTTTTCGTATTGTTCCAGGTTGGTGTAAATCAACCCGATATTGCTCAATATATAAGCTTCATTGTCTCTGTCTTTGATGCGCTCCGCAACACGTAAAGCCCTAAAAAAATGAGCTAAAGCCTGTGGGTAATTTCCTTTATAATCGTATGCAATCCCGATGTTGTTGTTCATCAAACTTGCAATGGAATCGTTTTTGTACTTGTAGGCTAGTTTCAGGGATTCCTTCCCATAACGAATTGCCTTGTCATAATCCCCGTAATACCATCCGTATGCGATGGATTCGTTGAACAGAAGCAATTTTTTCCGGATGTTCTTTTCTGATTTTCCAAGCTTGTAAATAGAATCAATACCACTTGTCTGTCCCCAGGCGGGAACAAAGAGCAGCAACAAAGCAATAGTGAGCAAGGAATTTTTCACATCACAATAATACGTATTATACTCATAAGCTTTGTTAAAGCCACTAAAACATTTTGTGTGTTTTACGGGTTGATATCGGAATGCTTGTTAATTTTGCGCGTCCGCTGGAGCAGCTTTTGCACAAGCGTTGTGACACTTTATTAGCACAATGGAAATGGAATTGATCACCACTTATATTTGTAAGGATTTTGATATAGGCATTCACAACAACATGTTTGGTGGAAAATTAATGTCGTTGATTGACGATGCGGCGGGTTCTTTTGCTTCCCAGATTTGTGATTCTCCCAACATGGTTACGATTAAAGTGGATGAGTTGGTTTTCAAAAAAGCAGTGAAGTCCGGGGCAATTTTAAAGGTTTACGGTAAAGTCGTGCGTTTCGGGAATTCATCGATTGAATTGTACATGGAAATCCGTAAGCACAATGTGTATACGGGCAGCCAGGATTTGGTGACGCATACCAACATGACTTTTGTACGGATTGATGAGGAAGGGAAATCTTTACCCATTGCGGATTACATCAAGAAACGCCACGCAATGCGTATCGATAAATACGGCAAAGCACTTTTACTGCCTACTGAAGAAGGTTTTTCGGCGGAATGACTAAATAGTTCAAATGTTCAAATGTTTCAGCCGAGGCTGATTCAAATGTTCAAAATGGATTTCCTTAAACAACTTTGAATCCTTTGAACCTCCTTTAAGATTGTGATTTCAGGTAAGTTTCTACCTGTTGCAGTACCTCTCTTTTTTTTCGCCTGGGAAGAAATACTTCAAAGTCATTGGTTTTTAATCCGATATAACCGGATCCGCCCTGGTCGCAGGTAACAATATCATCCAAATTAATGATGACGGATTGACTTGCGCGCAGCAAAAAAGGAACATCCCCGCATTCAAGTTCTACATTGCTGAGCGATTTTGAAAGCAGGAAAAACTCTCCGTTCTTGCAGAAAATAGTGGTGTATCCTCCGGATTGCCCGATCATGTAAGCAATGCCTGAGCACTCCACGTAATGTGTTTTTTTGTTTTTGATGACAGCTATTTTTGATCTGTTGACGGATTGGATAGTAGCTGATTGTAGGAGTTCTTTTTCTGAAATTCGTTTTTTCGCTTTTTCAATGGCGGAACAAAAGCGGTCTTTATCAATGGGTTTCAGGATGTAGTCAATGACCGAATGTTCAAATGCCTGTAAGGCGAATTGTTCGAAGCCGGTGACAAGGATGACTTCAAAAGTTCGTTTTTGGAGTTTGTCCAGGAGATCAAAACCCGTGCTGTCGGGCATCAGGATATCTAAAAAAAGCAAGTCGGTATCTTGCTGAAGCTGCCTGCTTTCAATAAAGATTTCCAGGTTGTCTGAATCGCCAAGAATGGTTATTTCCGGGTAGTATTTTTGAAGCAGGATCTGAACAATTTCCCTGTTGGCTTGCTCGTCGTCTATAATAAATGCTTTCATGGTTTGGCGGGTTGATATATTTCCGGATCGAAAAAGAAGGTGACAGAGGTCCCGGAGGGGGAACTGATCACTTCCATGGAGGCCACGTTTTTTTGAAACTGCATGTTAAGTGTATCAATTCGATCAGTGATCAATTGATTTCCTTTCGACAGATGTTCTTCACTTTTATTGGACTCATTGAATCCCGGTCCGTTGTCACTGATCCGGACAAGCAGTTCGTTATTTTGATTGATTTCGAACAGGATACCGAGCTCCGGATTATTGTCCTGGAATTTCAATCCGTGCCAGATGGCATTTTCCAGAATAGGCTGCAGGAGCAGAGAAGGGAATTGGAATTTTTCCAGCTGACTTTGCGAAAGTTTGATCTCTCTTCGTATCCTGAAACGGTTCCGGAAACGGAGCAATTCCAGTTCCAGGTAAGTATCCACGAGTTCCACTTCCTGTTTTACAGTGATGAATTGTGTTTCACTGTAATAGAGGGTCTTGCGCATCAAAAAGCTGAACTTGGCCAGGTATTGCGCAGCCAGATCATTGTCTTCTTTTAATATTAATGCCTGGATTGCAGCAAGCCCGTTACTTAGAAAGTGTGGATTTACCTGGGCTTTAACTGCCAATAGTTTGTATTCGTTCAGTCTGCTCTCCAATTCCGAACGTTCAGCTTTTCTTTTTCTGCGTCTCAAATGAATCACCAGGACACTTGTAATAATGATGGAAAGGATCAGGATGCCTGACAGGATGTAAAAGACGGTGCTTTCCCAAAATGTTTCGGCTATGGTGAAACGGAATGTTTTTGAATTGTTGAATTGGATCTTCCCGTCAATCACCGGATAGATTTTTAGTTCGTAGCGACCGCTTTTCAATGCATCGAAGTTGATTTTGGTCCCTTCAACCTGCTGGCTGATGGTGTTTTCACCTTTTAATAGGTAGAAAAGGTCCAGTTTATTTGCATCAAACTGAAGAATGTCTAAATCTACGGAAATGGATTTATTGGAAGGGATCAGGTTCGGGAAGGTGCTCATTTCAGTATTACCCAACTGAAATTTATTTAAGAGGATCCTGGGTTTATAACTTAATTTGTAATCGGATATTTTTTTAATGATCAATCCGTCTTTGTAAGAAATCAGTAAACTATTGTCAAGTACAAATATATTATCGGATTCTCCGCTGAAAAATTTGCGCCAAACAGATGGTCTGGAATTTTTAAGCGATTGGATATAAATTCCGTCGTTCCCTCGTATAATCAATTGGTTTTGAGAAATAATCGCGGATGAGATCGCAAAACACGGGCTGGCAATCCGGCGAACAATTTTATTTTCAGAGATGATATAAGTTCCGTTAAAGCGCGTACAAACGAGTAATTTGTTTTTATCCCGAACATGAATTGCGGTTATACGCATTTCTTTTTTGAAAATGTCCTGCTTTGAATACTGATCTGTTTTGAGATTATAGGAAATCAGCCCTTCATTATTGCCAAAAAGTATTGTTGAGTCATTTTGCCGGGCATAACAGCGAACATTTCGAAGCTTAATATCTTTTTTACCATAAGGATAAGGAAGGCTATTTAAGTTTTTCCAGGTCGAGTTATGAATGACTGTTCGAAGCACGAGGTAAATGTTTTCTTCGTACAGGAACCCTCCAAAAAAAGCATTCCTGAAATCTTGTATTGCTTTTGTTTTTTTGAAATCGTGATTAAAAACAGATACTCCACTACCCGAAATAACCACTAATTCGTTTTTTCGCTGAATGAAATTTAAAATCCGATCCTGTAACGGTCTTTTAATGACAGTAATGACTTGGTTAACTTGAGCGATCTTCTCCAGTTTTCCATCAACATAGTTAAAAATGTCACCTTTTGAACTTCCTACCAGGTTCATTCCCCGGATAGTTGCCGAAGCAGACGGATTGATATCAGGATAAATCCGGTTATTGATGTTTGATGAAATGAAAACTCCTTTTCTATTGAATGAAACGGCAATTCCTCCGGATTGCAGCGGAGTTACTCCACCAACCAGTTCACCTTTAAAATGATGGTGAATAACATTTCCCGCGGTGTCCAGTTCAATCAAACCATCGATAGTGCACAGCCAGATGCGGTTGTAAAAGTATTCGATGAACATGATGCGGTTGAAATTCAATAAAGTTACCCGGTTCGCTTGTTTTTTGAAAAGTTTCATGCAGACCAGTATATAACTAGTTTTTCCAATCCGGATCTCATCTTCCCTGGAGTCCGTAGTCAGGATACCATCTATATCAAACCGCTGATTACTTTCCGGAAATTCAAATCGTACGATTTTATTGGTGATGTGTTTTCCTGAAAATTTAGAAAAAGGAAAAGCTGCATTTGATTGGTATCGAAATTTGACCTGGTTCTCTTTATACCTGGGTTTGGACGCTATTTTTTTTGTCTCCAGAGAGAACTTTAAATACCGCGAGAAGGTGGAGATGTATAAACCTTTGGGAGTGGAGAATAATTTGAGAAAGCCATCATCGGAATCAGTGAATTCAGATCCGTTTTTCGGCCCGATCCAAATGGCTTTATCATTTTGCAGTTTAAATAATTCATTTTTTGAATTCATCAGGTAAACAGTTCCTTTCGAATCTTTCTCGAAATCATAAATTACCCTTCTATCGAGCGGTAGATTGGTACAAATAGGGTGAAATTTTTCACCGTCATACTTCATAGGTCCGTAAGTTGTACTAACGATTAAATACCCGTTTTCATCATAATTGATGTCGTAGCATTCACTGGATAAGAGACCTTGTTCGTGGTTGAGGTATTTTCCATATAATTCCTGCCCTTTTACTGATTGAATAAAGAGAAGGATCAGAGTTATGGAACAAATTAATTTCACGCTGCAAGATTACATAAAAAGAGACGATAATCCCTTTATCGTCTCTAACTAACATTTAGGCAGTTGTGTGGTGTTGAAAGTGAATGAAGTTAACTGTTCAGGATAACTAAGTTGATTGATGATACAAAGAGAGCAATCTCAAATGGCTTTTTATGACCAAAGAATGGAAGAAACGACCATAGAATGAATTTATTTGATTTTTTTTGATCATTCCCACAAATGCAGGCAATAGAATTTCGATTTTGACTTATCTTTGAGGCGTTACTAAAACAAAAAACGATTACATGGAGCAGCAAGCACCCTACAAATCCAAAAATAATATTCGTATCGTAACCGCAGCATCCTTGTTTGATGGTCATGACGCAGCAATTAATATCATGCGCCGGATCATTCAATCTACAGGCTGTGAGGTGATCCATTTGGGACACGACCGCTCGGTAGAAGAAGTGGTTGATACTGCTATCCAGGAGGATGCACAGGCAATTGCAATGACTTCTTACCAGGGAGGGCATACCGAATATTTCAAGTATATGCATGACTTGCTGAAGGAAAAGGGTGCTCCGCATATCAAAATCTTCGGTGGAGGAGGAGGAACGATCCTGCTTTCTGAAATTGAGGAATTACAGAACTACGGAATTACGCGTTTATACCATCCGGATGATGGTCGTTCGTTGGGTCTGCAGGGAATGATCAATGATTTGGTGGAACGCTCTGATTATGCAGTTGGAGATGTATTGAACGGCGAAATCAATCATTTGGCTGAAAAACATGTACCATCTATTGCGCGTTTGATCTCTGCTGCGGAGAATTACCCCGAAATGGCAGCTCCGGTTATGACCCAGGTTCATGAAATGGCTGCTAAGAATGACGTTCCCGTATTGGGAATTACCGGAACGGGTGGAGCAGGAAAATCTTCATTGGTAGACGAATTGGTACGCCGCTTCCTGATGGATTTCACCGACAAGCAGATAGCAGTGGTTTCTGTCGATCCGTCAAAACGTAAAACCGGTGGAGCTTTACTGGGTGATCGTATTCGCATGAATGCCATAAAAAACAGTCGTGTATACATGCGTTCACTGGCAACACGTCAGTCGAACCTGGCATTGTCCAAACATGTTGCAGAAGCTATCCAGATTTTAAAAGCAGCAAATTACGACCTGATCATTTTGGAAACTTCCGGTATCGGGCAGTCAGATACGGAGATTTTAGATCACTCGGATGTTTCTTTATACGTGATGACTCCGGAATACGGAGCTGCAACACAGTTAGAGAAGATCGATATGTTGGATTTTGCAGATGTTATTGCATTGAATAAATTCGATAAAAGAGGGGCTTTGGATGCATTGAGAGATGTACGCAAGCAATATCAGCGAAACCACAATTTGTGGGAAAAACCGGTGGATGAAATGCCGGTATTCGGGACGATCGCTTCACAGTTCAACGATCCCGGAATGAATACTTTGTATAAAGTGATCATGGATACGGTGAAGGAGAAAACAAATGCTCCTTTAGATTCCAAATTTGAGATCACGAAAGAAATGTCTGAAAAGATCTTCGTCATTCCACCGGATAGAACACGTTATTTATCGGAGATTTCAGAGAATAACCGCGGATTTGATAAATGGGTTGACAAACAGGTGGAAGTTGCGGAAAGACTTTACGGATTGACAAAATCAGTTGAAACCATTGCCGCGAGTTCCATGGAAGATAAAGATCGACTGGTAAAAGGTGTGCAGGAAGCTTTAGAAAACGAAAAACGAAATTTAGATCCGCACAATTGGGATATTATCCAAAATTGGGAAGCTAAAAAAGCAACTTACACTGCTCCTGAATTTATTTTCAAGGTACGTGATAAGGAATTGAGAATGGCTACACATACCGAATCATTGTCTCATACACAGATTCCGAAAGTAGCACTTCCAAAATACAAATCCTGGGGAGATATTCTGCGCTGGTCATTGCAGGAGAATGTTCCGGGAGAATTCCCTTATACGTCCGGATTATTCCCTTTCAAAAGAGAAGGAGAAGACCCAACGCGTATGTTTGCCGGTGAAGGTGGTCCGGAAAGAACCAACCGCCGTTTCCATTACGTGAGTTTGGGAATGCCGGCAAAACGTTTGTCTACTGCATTTGACTCGGTTACCTTATACGGAAATGATCCGGACCTGAGACCTGATATTTATGGAAAGGTAGGGAACTCAGGAGTTTCAATTTGTTGTTTGGATGATGCTAAAAAGTTGTATTCAGGATTCGATTTATCACATCCGGCAACTTCTGTTTCCATGACAATCAACGGTCCGGCACCAATGCTTCTTGGTTTCTTCATGAATGCTGCCATTGATCAGAATTGTGAGAAATACATCAAAGCAAACGGTCTTGAAAAAGAAGTAGAAGCGAAAATCGCAGCAATTTATAAAGCAAAAGGGGTTGAAAGACCAAGCTACCAGGGAAATCTTCCGGAAGGAAATGATGGATTGGGATTAATGCTTCTGGGTGTTACCGGAGACCAGGTGTTACCGGCTGCTGTATATGCGGAAATTAAAACAGAAACATTGAAGCAGGTCCGGGGAACCGTTCAGGCAGATATTTTAAAAGAAGACCAGGCTCAGAATACCTGTATTTTCTCTACCGAATTCGCTTTGCGCTTGATGGGAGATGTGCAGCAATATTTTATTGAGAAACAAGTACGTAATTTCTACTCGGTTTCCATTTCCGGATATCACATTGCAGAAGCAGGAGCAAATCCGATTACTCAGCTGGCGTTCACGCTGGCAAACGGATTTACGTATGTGGAATATTACCTGAGCCGTGGAATGGACATCAATGATTTCGGTCCGAACTTATCGTTCTTCTTCTCAAACGGAATCGATCCGGAATATGCTGTGATTGGCCGTGTTGCCAGAAGAATCTGGGCAAAAGCATTGTCTAAGAAATACGGAGCAAATGCACGTGCACAAATGTTGAAATACCACATTCAGACCTCCGGGCGCTCATTGCATGCACAGGAAATTGATTTCAATGATATCCGTACGACTTTACAGGCTTTGTACGCGATCTACGACAATTGTAATTCATTGCACACCAATGCTTACGACGAAGCGATTACAACTCCTACAGAAGAGTCGGTGCGCAGAGCAATGGCCATCCAGTTGATCATTAACCGCGAGCTCGGATTAGCGAAAAACGAGAATCCGCTGCAGGGTTCATTCATCATTGAAGAATTAACCGATTTGGTGGAAGAAGCAGTATTGACCGAATTTGACCGTATTACAGAGCGAGGCGGAGTTTTGGGAGCTATGGAAACCATGTATCAGCGTTCAAAGATCCAGGAAGAATCCTTGTATTATGAAACCCTGAAACACAATGGTGATTTCCCGATTATCGGTGTAAATACCTTCTTAAGCTCAAAAGGTTCGCCAACAGTTGAGCCAAAAGAAGTGATCCGTGCTTCGGAAGAAGAAAAGCAATACCAAATTACGATGCTGGAGATTCTGCAGTCAAGTCACAAGGACAAGCTGGACGATATGCTAAGCGAACTTCAACGGGCTGCAATCCAGAATAAGAATCTCTTCGAACAGCTCATGGAAGTGTCAAAATATGCTTCATTAGGGCAGATCACGAAATCCTTGTTTGAAGTAGGAGGCCAGTATCGACGAAATATGTAATGGTTTTAGATTAAATGCTTGTCCCTTCTTTTACTGCTGTAGAAGAAGGGATTTTTGTTAGTAAAAAACATCTAATATTCGAATTAAGTGTTTTTTCTAACACTTTCTTTTTTTGACTTTTCCGTGAGAATTTAAAATTCGGATTCATTCGGTGAAAATTTATACTAGATGGATGAATATTTAGTTTTTACTAAAATTTTAGCATTTGTTTAATTTGTAACAGCTTGATTGATATATTGTTTGGTGGGTCATGAAATCCTAGATTTGTTGAAACACAAACACAATGAACTACTTACTTACTACAACTCTCGCTGTAATAGCGTGCCTTTTCTTTTTTCATAATAATGCCTCCTGCCAGGATCAGGCTGCACCACATGGAATAGCTGGCGTGGAATCACATCGTTTTCAGATCACAACAGTTTACGGTGAAGCATGGGTTTCAGACAATCCGGATGCAGTGAATGCTTTAGAGGATTGTTTTGTTAACAGGATCAGTTATCTCACGGAGCCTTTAGCTGCGAATGGCAAATATCCGTTGCTTTCTTCCTTTCCTTTGATGAATAAGAACAACCCGGCAATCGTTGCCATTAATTACAGTCAGTTCAATCCCTCCACTTTTATCCCTATCCATTACAATCTTCCGTTTTTCAGCAATTTGAAACAAGTTATTCGCGTAGACGGAACAGATTACATTATTGTTATTGAACCAATTACTACGCAGCATTAATTATGAAAAAAGGGCTACTACTTATCCTTGGATTTTTATCCATAACAATTTCGTATTCACAAACGATCAATATGCCTGCAAGTGGTTCAACAACTGCTTGTTCCGGTACATTCAACGATTCGGGAGGAACAGGTGATTATAGTAATGGTATGAATAGTACCTATACGATCTGTCCTGGAACAGCCGGCATGTCTCTGCAGGTTGCATTTACATCATTCTCCACTGAATCCGGATGGGATTATTTATATATCTATGATGGAAACTCTACCGGAGCACCGCTTATTGGTACTTATTCTGGTGGAACTTCACCTGGAACTGTTACGGGAACAAGTGCTAATGGCTGTTTGACTTTTCGCTTTACATCAGATGGATCTGTAACCAGTTCCGGATGGACAGCAAACATCAGCTGTGTTCCGCCGCCACCGCCGTCAATTACAATGACTAACGGTACTACTTCTACTTGTGCAGCAACCTTTTTGGATCCGGGAGGAAGTGGAACTTATGGGAACAGTCTCAATTTCACCTATACCATTTGTCCTTCCACAGCGGGAGCAAAAATACAGGCTCTCTTTTCGTCTTTCCAAACAGAAGCAACCTGGGATGTCTTAACAATTTACGATGGGAACTCAACCGGAGCAACTGTACTCGGTACTTATTCAGGAGCAACGAGCCCGGGAACGGTTGTGGCTTCTGCAGGTAATGCAACCGGCTGTTTGACCTTCCAATTTACTTCAGATGGTTCTGTAACTTATGCAGGCTGGGTTGCTACGATATCATGTATTGTAAACTGTCAGACAATTACCTCTAATTGGGTTAGCTCCAATGAAGCTCCGGACATCGACGGAGTGATCCGGATCTGCCAGGGACAAAGCATCAATTTGGTTGGAAGCGGAACCTTTGGTACTTCTGCAGCGGGGGCAACTTACGCATGGAGTATGGGTAACGGAGTAACGGTAGCCGGGGCAAATATCAATTATACTTATCCTGCAGTGGGAAGTTATTTAGCGAACCTGGTGGTCACTGATCCGAATGGATGTACCAATACAAATTCCATTAACCGAAATATCCAGGTTTCTACAACGCCAACGATTACAACATCGGCTACACCTTCTACCATTTGTACAGCACAAACTTCGGCCCTGGCAGCAACTGTTACAATGACTCCGTATTCGGTGAATTGTACGCCGCCTGTTTCGGGAACTACGTTCTTACCGGACGGATCAGGAGTTTCGTATTCGACTTCTATCACTACGAATTGTTATAGCCCGAGTGCAACAGTTACAGCTGCCACAGATGTTACCAATGTATGTTTGAACGTGGAACACTCCTTTTTAGGTGATTTAAGTATTCGACTGGTTTGCCCGAACGGACAATCCATTAGTTTGAAAGATTACCCCGGAGGAGGAGGAACTTACCTCGGTGCAGCGCTGGATGACGGTGGAACGGGACCAGGAGTCGGAGCAACCTATTGTTTTACACCTTCTGCTTCTGTTCTCCTGGTAAACGGTGGAACAGTTACGGCAGGAAACCCTGCTGGTCCGTCAATCGCTCCCGGAAACTACATGCCGGCGGCATCTTTTGCCGGATTGATCGGATGCCCGATGAATGGGAACTGGACGATACAGGTAACGGATAATTTGGCAATTGACAATGGGTATATTTTCAACTGGGACATCAATTTCAGTGCGGCGGTATTGTCTGCAGCATCTTATACCCCAACGATCGTATCGCAGGGCTGGGCGGCTGCCCCAATCTTATCCAATACAGGAGCAACCACCGCCAATGTTACACCAACAAATGTGGGAACACCTTGTTTCACTTACAGTGTTACGGATAACTTCGGTTGTACTTACACTGCTCCGCAATGTATTACAGTGAATTGTGGTACTTCTTTACCTATTGGTTTGGTGAGTTTTGATGCGAAAGCAGTCAATAACCAATCAGTGAACCTATATTGGGAAACAAGTTCCGAGCAAAATAACGACTATTTCGTAATTGAAAGATCTGTAAGCGGTTATGATGGGTGGGAAGAAGTTGCTATCGTAGACGGAGCTGGGAATTCTCAGACATCGATGTATTATTCAACGGTGGACCAAATGCCACTGAGTGGAGTTTCTTATTACCGATTGAAACAAATTGATTTCGACGGTCAGGAACGAGTTCACGAAATGGAATCAGTTTATATCGACATTGCAGGAATGGGTGATCTGGTTATTTTCCCGAATCCGGCAACTGACCTGGTCACTCTGAAAGGAGACATTGTTTCGTTGAGCACATTTCAATTATTAAATGCAATGGGACAGGATGTCCGGGTGAATGTTTCTTCTTACAAACAGGGCGACGGAACGTTGGTTTTAGATATTTCCTCGTTAAGATCAGGAGTTTACCTGGTTAAAAACGGTTCAAAAGTATATTCATTAATTAAAAGATAAAAATAGGTTCGGGAAGCTGATTTAAAAGATTGGCTTCCCGATATTTCTTTCAAATGTTAAATTTTTAGTTTTTTTGGTGTGTTAAATTTTAATACACGCATGTTGTATTTTTTTAAAAATAGTGTTTTGACGATTATTTCGCAAAGGAGGTTGATTATTTGAATTTGTTCAAACATCGATCACGTGAGCGCGTGAATTTTAACATTTTAGTTACGGTTTCTTACAGTTTATTTCATTTATATTTATCGTATTACAACTTAAATAATACTATGAAATTACTACAAAGGGGTGCTCTCGTCCTTGTTCTACTGCAGCTTTGTTTCATTTCTCAAGCACAAACTGTTACTCAGCAGTTAACTGATGAAGAAGTCGCTAACCGGCTCAATTATGTTTATGGAAATGATTTCATTCTCCAAAACCAGGAATTGATCACGGCTTACGGTCAAGTCATGAATAATCGCATAGAGTATGTGGTAACTCCTCATACGACAGATGAAAAATTTCCGCTTCTATCTACAGTGCCATTACTGACAAAATTGAATCCAATGGTTCAAGGGGCAAATTTTGCCGCTTTCAATGTTGATGAGTTTAATCCATTGGTCTATAACATGGAGTATTTTTCAGACAGGACATTGGTATACCGTATTGATAATACGGATTACCTCATGGTTGTTAAATCAATTAGAACAAATTAAGCCATGAAAAATACCTTGTCATTTCTTCAAAAAGTATCCTTTATTGGATTGGTTTTGACTTTCAGCAGCCAGTTTTCCTGGTCGCAAACGGATGAGTGTGCAACTGCTCCGGCTTTAACGGTTGGTACTTCTTGTGTGAATACAGTCTGGAACGTGGCTTCAGGATTTACAAACTCAGCAATTACATACCCCGCTTGTACTGCCGGTAATAATTTCCGCGACGGATGGTTTTCTTTTGTTGCCACATCTACGACATCTACCGTTAATTGTACGAATAATGACCGGCAAATGGCACTTGCAGTTTACTCAAGCTGCGCGGCGGCTAGTTTATTGGGATGTGTTGATGCGGTTGCAAATACGGGAACAGAAACTCTTTCCATTACAACAGTTGTTGGGAATACTTATTATGTGCGCATTATTCGTACAAATAATAACAACGTCAATGATATGAACGGAACAATTTGCGTTACGTCAACTGTTCCGGCTCCAACCATCACCATGACAACCGGAAATACAACTACATGTGGAGCTACCTTTTTAGATCCGGGTGGTGCAGGGAATTATGGTAATAATGCAAATTTCACCTATACCATTTGTCCATCTACAGCAGGGGCAAGAGCACAGGCTATCTTTACATCATTTGCAACTGAAAGCGGCCTGGACTTTTTGTATATCTACGATGGTAATTCAATTGCGGCGCCACTTTTAGGGACTTATTCCGGGACTACAAGCCCCGGTTTGATTCAGGCTACTGTGGGAAATGCGACAGGTTGTTTGACTTTCCGGTTCACTTCTGACGTATCCGTTGTTGGATCAGGATGGTCTGCAAATATTTCCTGTATTTTATCATGTCAGTCTATTACGGCTAACTTTGTGAGTTCGAATGAAGCACCTATGGGAGATGGAATTATCCGTATCTGCCAGGGACAAAGTATTAACCTGGTAGGGAGCGGAACATTCGGAACTTCAGGAGCTGGAGCTACCTACGCCTGGAACATGGGGAATGGTGTAATTGTTCCTGGGGCAAATATTAATTATACCTACCCCGCGGTTGGAAGTTACCTGGCAAACCTGATTGTTACGGATGCCACCGGTTGTACGAATACCAATTCTTTGAACCGAAATATCCAGGTTTCAACTACACCAACCATTACCACTTCAGCTACACCTTCTACTTTGTGTACGAATCAAACATCGGCATTGGCTGCGACTGTAACGATGACTCCGTATAATGTCAATTGTACTCCACCTGTTTCAGGAACAACTTTCTTACCTGATGGATCCGGAGTATCTTACACTACTTCTATTACTACAAATTGTTACAGCCCAAGTGCTACCGTTACGGCAGCTACAGATATTACAAATATTTGCCTGAGTATGGAACACTCTTATTCCGGGGATTTATCCATGTCAATTACTTGTCCAAACGGGCAAAGTACCGAGTTGATAAGCTATTCTGTGAGTACCACAGCTTCCGCCAACCTTGGAACTCCATGGGCAACGGGTACTGTAGATGGTAACTCAGCGAATACGACACCGGGAACGGGTGCGAATTATTGTTTTTCCATGACAGGGGGAACAGCTTGGAATTCTTCTCCGGTTACCGGTGGAACTTTTCCAAACGGGAATGGTCCGGGAACATATACGGATAGCTACATTCCTGCTGGAACCTATACACCGATGCAGAGTTTTGCCAACCTGGTGGGCTGCCCGATAAATGGAAGCTGGACCATTACGGTAACAGATAACTTGTCTTCTGATAATGGATATATCTTCAATTGGGACATTAACTTTAATGCTGCATTACTTTCTGCGGCTTCTTTTACACCAACAATTGTCTCTCAGGGATGGGTTGCTGCACCGACACTTTCTAATGTCAACGCAACAACTGCAAACGTAACACCAACAAACGTGGGAACACCTTGTTTCACTTACAGTGTTACGGATAACTTCGGTTGTACTTACACTGCTCCGCAATGTATTACAGTGAATTGTGGTACTTCTTTGCCGATTGGATTAGTGAGTTTTGATGCGAAGGCTGTTAATAACAATGCAGTGAATCTGTTCTGGGAAACGAGTTCCGAACAAAGCAACGATTATTTTGTAGTCGAAAGATCTGTAAGCGGCGCTGATGGCTGGGAAGAAATTGCTATCGTAGACGGAGCAGGAAATTCTGAATCAATAAAGGATTACACAGCAGTAGACCAAATGCCGCTGAGCGGAGTTTCTTATTACCGATTGAAACAAATTAATTTCAACGGGCAGGAACGCGTTCACGAAATGGAATCGGTTTATATTGATATTGCAGGAGTGGGTGATCTGGTTATCTTCCCGAATCCGGCAACCAACCTGGTAACTTTGAAAGGAGACATCGTTTCATTGAGCACTTTTAAATTATTGAATGCAATGGGCCAGGATATACGTTTGAATGTTTCTTCTTACAAACAAGGTGACGGAACGTTGGTTTTGGATATTTCTTCTTTGAGATCAGGAGTTTACATGGTTAAAAACGGTTCGAAAGTATATTCATTGGTAAAGCAATAGGAGATCAGCCGCGGCTGATCGATTCGATACGTCAGCCACAGCTGACAATAACTGGATTAAGCCTTCGTCAACTGATGAGGGCTTTTTTTGGCAGAAATATCGAATCGGCCTTTTTTGATTTGATAACAATCAATGCGTCTTTCAATTATATTTATTGTCTATTTTGTAATCAAATTAATGAATATGAAAAATCTGTCTGGATTGATAGTTGGTTTGGTGCTTGCGGGCAGTCTGGTATCTTGTGGTGATAAAGAACCGGAGAAAGTAAAGGTTGACGTAGCTGAAAAAACACCGGAATACAAGGCTTATGATTTGGTACAGAACTTAGAGCTTGTGAAAGACTACAAGGAGTATGTTGAATCAAAGAACCAGTCAATTTCTTTGAAGTTAAGCAAGGAACGCCTGAATGGAAAGAACGGTTTTTATTGGTTCCAGGTTGTGCAGCATGTTGGTGGTTCCAATATTGTGAAAATGAATATCAAAGTGCGTGAGGACAGCTTCAAAGTGGCAATTATGGATGAGAATACCGGTTTTGATCTGACTGAAGAAGAGTACAGAAAGAAATTTCCGTTTAAGTAATTTCAGATCCGGTCCAGGACATATTGGATCAGTCCGTTCATCTCTTTTTCATAGCCTTTACTGAATTCCATGCGTGGTCTGTTTGCAATTCCCAGGCAAATGGTAATGCATTCGTGACCCATCGCTTTTCCTAAAGCAAAAAGGGCCGAGCTTTCCATTTCGAAATTCACTACCCGATGATCACCGAAGGCAAATTGCTCCAGTTTTTCATTCACATCTGAAGTTCGTGTTCCCAATCGCAAAGATCTTCCCTGTGGAGCATAAAATCCGGAACTTGTAACGGTGATTCCTCTATGTGTCTTCTCGCTGTCCAGTTTTTGAGCAAGTGAAGCAGACCCTTCCGAACAATAAGGGGTGATTTCTTCCGGGAAACCCACAAAAGCGTCTAAAGATTTAGCAATGGCTTTTTCCGTTTCATTGAATGCGATCGGGTAGAAGTGAGCTACATTGTCAATTCCAATAGCATGACTGGAAAGAATGTAGCTGTGCACATCAATATCTTCCTGGAGGATTCCGCAGGTCCCGATTCGAATCAAATTCAATGAAGTCAATGTGGGCCGGTTCTCCCGGTTTTTCAAATCAATGTTTACAAGCGCATCCAGTTCGTTGATCACAATGTCAATATTGTCTGTCCCGATTCCGGTAGAAAGGGCCGTTACCTTTTTTCCCTGATAGGTTCCTGTATGACAAACAAACTCGCGGTGCCTGGATTGGTGAGAAATTTCATCAAAAAAAGCAGAAATGGCAGCCACGCGGTCCTGATCACCAACCAATAAAACGGTGTGAGCAATGTCTTCGGGCGAAATGCCCAAATGATAAACATTTCCCCTGGAATCTAATACCAGTTCCGATGCAGGATATTTCATGGTAATTCAAAATTATTAATTCAAAATGCAAAAGGTAGCTGAGCGGAGTCGAAGTTCCTTTTCAATTATTTTCCGATGCTTCCAAATACCTTAGTTAACAAATCTGTTACACGAGCCGCCGGATCAAGGCGAATTTTGTTTTCTTCTTTTTCAACCATTTGGAATAAGCCTGCAATCGCTCTTTCGGTAATGTACTGATTCAGATCCGGATTGATCTTCTCTCCACCGGTCAGGTTCATTGCACTGTTGTATTTTGTAATAATCGGGTTCCAGTATTCTGTTAACTTTACTTTAGCGATTGCTTCTTTTACTTTGGGTGAAAATGCAGCAACCAGTTTTGAAGTGGTATTGTCCTTTAGAAACTTCGTTGCTGCTCCGTTTCCGCCGTTTAATATGCTGAATCCGTCAGAAATACTCATGTTCAGGATAGCATCCTTAAAAATAGGCAGGGCTTCTTTTGTTGCTTCTTCAGCAGCTCTGTTTAAAGTGGTTTCAAATTTCTCCACTTGTCCGCTCAATCCCCAATCGATTGCTTTCTGTCTTACTTTTAGTGCATCCGGAGGAAAAGGTAAACGGATTGCATCATTTTTCAGAAAACCATCTGTTACCGATGTTAAATTCACTGAATTCTGAATTCCAACGGTTAGTGCTTCTTTCAATCCCGAAATAACTTCTGAATTGGTTAAGGCCGGAGCTGTATTAGTTCCTGTATTTAATGAACCTGCAGCCTCTTTGATTGTTTCACATGCCTGTAAACCAATCATAATAGTACCTAAAGTCAGAATTTTAGTGATTTTTCTCATGGATAATTTTTTATGTTCAAACTTAACAATAATTTTGTCCAAAGCTCAAAAACAGTACCATGATTAATGTCGAAATAATTTCTATCGGAGACGAACTCTTAATCGGACAGACAATTAATACAAATGCTTCATGGATGGGAGCTCAGTTGGCGCTTAATGGTATCAAGGTTTCTCATGTGGTAACGATCTCAGATACCCGGGAAGCAATTACAACCGCATTGGAAGAGGCTCAGAAAAGAAGTCAGGTAGTTTTGATTACAGGTGGATTGGGGCCAACAAAGGATGACATTACCAAACACGTTCTTTGTGAATATTTCGATACAAAGCTGGTGATGGATGAAGCTGTTTTGAGTCACGTAGAGTCTTTCTTTATCAAAAGAAACCGCCCGATGCTGGAAGTGAATAAAATGCAGGCAATGGTTCCGGAAGCGTGTGAGGTCCTTTTTAATGAGCAGGGAACAGCTCCCGGATTGTGGTTTGAAAAGGCCGATACCATTTTTGTTTCAATGCCCGGAGTTCCTTATGAAATGAAGTATCTGATGGAGGCTCATGTGATTCCGAGATTGAAAGAACGATTCCCTGTAAAAAAGCTGGTTCAGAAAACGTACCTGACACAAGGAATCGGAGAATCATTCTTAGCAGAAAAATTAAGTGATTGGGAAAATCAATTAAGAAGCGAAGGCTTGGACCTGGCTTACCTGCCTTCTCCGGGAATGGTCAAGCTTCGCATTAGTTCAGCTTCAGGAGATCAAATTCGCGTTGCGCATTACGGAGAAGCATTGAAAAGGATGATTCCGGTTTATTTGTATGGGGAAGAAGAAGAGACTTTGTCTGAAATTATAGGTAAACTGCTGCTGAGCAAAGGAGAAACTGTTGGAACGGTTGAAAGCTGCACCGGCGGCGGAATTATGGCAAACCTGACAAGTATCTCGGGGTCATCAGCTTACGTGCTTGGAGGATTGATTACTTATAGTAATGACCTGAAGATAAAGTTGGCTCATGTGAGTAGGGATACGCTGGAAAACTTTGGTGCTGTTTCTGAAGAAACTGTTCTTGAAATGGCAGCAGGCGGCAAAAAAGAATTGGGAGTCGATTGGTGTATTTCTGTTTCGGGTATTGCCGGTCCGTTGGGAGGTAGTGATGAGAAACCGGTTGGTACCGTTTGGATCGCAATTGATGGTCCGGAGCGAAAACTGTCCCGAAATTTTTTATTTGGTACAGACAGGCAAAGAACGGTGCAAATGACGGTACTTACGGCCTTAAATTTGTTGCGCTGCGAAATTTTAGGAATAAATATTGAAAAAAAGCAAGATTAATATTGCTTATTTGTTGGAAAATACTTTTCTTTGCACCCGCTTTTAGAATTAGGAAAAAAATAATATACAATGTCACGAGTTTGTCAATTAACAGGAAAGTCGGTAATGGTAGGGAACAACGTTTCTCACTCAAACCGCAAAACTAAACGCAAGTTTTACCCGAACTTGTTAACCAAGAAGTTCTACGTACCAGAAGACGATATGTATGTTACATTGAAGATCTCTGCATCTGCGTTAAGAACAATTAATAAGAAAGGTATTTCTGCGTGTATGAAAGAAGCACGTGAAAAAGGGTATTTGAAATAATCCTGATTCGGTCACGAAAGTGATTAATCATAAAGAATAAAAAAATGGCTAAGAAAGCAAAAGGAAATAGAATCCAGGTTATTTTAGAGTGTACAGAGCACAAAGAATCTGGAATGGCAGGAACTTCTCGATATATTTCGATGAAGAACCGTAAAAACACTCCTGATCGTTTGGAAATTAAAAAATTCAACCCGATCTTGAAGCGTTATACACTTCACAAGGAAATTAAGTAATCGATTCGATGAATCTGTTGAGGCAGAAAAATCAAATTGAACTAACAATAAAAAAATTAAGTCATGGCTAAGAAAGTAGTAGCATCCCTACAAAAAGGTGGAGGAAAAGAGCATACGAAAGTAATCAAGATGGTTAAGTCTGATAAAGGTTCTTTCGGATTCAAATCTGAGATCGTTCACAACGATAAAGTAAAGGACTGGTTCAACGGTAAGTAACCAATTCTTAAAGTTGTAAACTCGATATTGTTTTAGAAACCTCTCCGCACGCAACGCGGAGGGGTTTTTTTATGTATTTTTGAACTATGGCATTATTTGGTTGGTTTTCGAAAGAAAACAAAGAAACGCTTGATAAAGGACTTGAAAAAACAAAAGAAAGTTTTTTTGGGAAGTTAACGCGTTCGCTGGTAGGTAAATCAAGAGTTGATGATGAGGTATTGGATGAATTGGAAGAGATTCTGATTAGTTCCGATGTAGGAGTGAACACAACCCTTAAAATCATTGACCGTATCAATGAACGTGTTTCCAGGGATAAATATGTTGGTACAGACGAACTGAATAAAGTTCTCAAAGAAGAAATCGCATCCTTGTTGTCAGAAAGTGATAACGAAGGTCCAAGCCAATACAATATTCCGGAACATAACGGAAATCCGCATGTGATTATGGTAGTTGGAGTAAATGGAGTAGGTAAAACGACTTCCATTGGAAAACTGGCTAATCAATTCAAGAAAGCGGGAAAGAAAGTAGTTTTGGGTGCAGCTGATACTTTCCGGGCTGCTGCAGTAGATCAATTGATCATCTGGTCGGAACGTGTCGGCGTTCCAATCGTTCAACAGGGAATGGGAGCAGATCCGGCATCTGTTGCTTTTGATGCGTTGAGTTCGGCCAAAGCCCAGGGAGCTGACGTCGTTATTATCGATACCGCTGGAAGGTTGCATAACAAAGTGAATCTGATGAATGAGCTCTCTAAGATCAAACGGGTTATGGAAAAAGTCATTCCGGATGCTCCTCATGAGATTTTATTAGTATTAGATGGTTCTACCGGTCAGAATGCTTTCGAACAGGCAAAACAATTTGCTTTGGCAACCTCATTGACAGGACTGATCATTACGAAATTAGACGGTACTGCCAAAGGCGGTGTCGTGATTGGAATTTCAGATCAAATGAGTATTCCGGTAAGATTTATCGGTGTTGGGGAAGGTATTGAAGATCTGCAGGTTTTTCATAGAGAAGAGTTTGTTGCTTCTATTTTTGGAGAATAATTGGTAAACAATCATTTAAATTAACAATCCAATAATTCTGTAACTAATTATATAATTTGAGTAGTATTTTCGTGTGAGTATATTTGCATGAATTCAAAAACGCTTAGCAAAACCTACGCAATAATTGCTTATTGCACCTTGATCGGCTGGATAATTTCCCTGGCGAAGGTCTCAGCTTCCAGGGAAGACGAACGAAAATTCACAGCTTTTCATTTAAGACAAATGCTGGTTCTGATGCTGCTCGGAGCAGCAGTCAGTATAATTGATACCATTTTCTTCTTCATTCCTTATTTCGGATTGTTTGTCATTAATAGTTTATCCCTGGCACTTTTTATTTGCTGGCTGCTCGGTCTGATCTCTGCTATTCAGGGGAAAAAGAAATGTGTCCCTTTTGTGGGTCAGGCAGGTGAAAATATCCTGGGTGATATGTTTGAATAAATTAAACATTGTTGATAAATCAATGTTAAATTTTAAACTTAAAAGTTCGTCAATCTTTTTTTTTTCGCTATCATTGATTTGCTAAAACTAGATTGAGGGCTCTGAATCAATTTATTTCCATTTAAGGATTAAGAGCCTCCTTTCGAAAATGAAAAACTGCTTTTATGAAAACTAACGGAGTAAAACTACGTGCCCTCTCTGCATGTTTGTTTTTTTCGGTGCTCTTGAATGGGGTATTCGCTCAAACAAACGGAGTAGTGCGCTGCTACACAGATGAACAGGATGCGATCCTGCATGCCAACCACCCGGAATTAGAATCCGCACAACAATTTGAACAATGGATGCAATCCGAAATGGCCGCAAACATGGCCGCCGGAAAGATTATTGGTGGTGTTTACCAAATCCCGGTCGTTGTCCACGTAATCCATAACGGAGAAGCGGTTGGTACCGGATCAAATGTCAGTTACGCGGCAATCCAGTCGCAAATTGATGTGTTGAATGAGGATTTCAGAAGAATCTTCGGTACGAATGGATACAATACCAATCCGCTTGGTGCGGATACTCAGATTGAATTCTGTTTGGCAAGAAGAAGACCGGATGGTTCTGCTTTTCCCGGAGGAGAGTTTGGAGTAAACAGAATTCCCCGCTCCACAGCAGGTTTTACTGCACCTCCTTTCAGCACTGCCTATATTGATGCTACTATTAAACCTTATACCTATAATGGCGGTACACCGGCAGTAGTTGGTACTTATGCCAGAGGATGGTCACCGGATAAATACATGAATATTTGGTTGTGTAACATCAGCGGAGGTATCCTGGGTTATGCTCAGTTTCCTCAGTCTCCAATAGGAGGAATGGGTTGTGGTGCACAAGCTGCTGCAACAGACGGAGTGGTATTTCTTTACAACTCGATTGGTAAAAGTTCGGTAACAGGTTTTCCTGGTCCGTATAATGAAGGTAGAACTGCAACTCACGAGATTGGTCACTGGTTAGGATTACGCCACATTTGGGGCGATGGAAACTGTACTGCGACAGATTACTGTAACGATACTCCACCCGCAGCGGCCGCAAATTTTGGTTGTCCGACCGGAGCAAACACCTGTACTGCAGCACCCGATCAGGGTCCCGACATGATCGAAAACTACATGGATTACACCGATGACGGATGTATGAATATCTTTACCAATGACCAGAAACAACGGATGCGTGCGGTTTTGGAAGGATCTCCAATGCGGGTTTCTTTAATTAATTCAGATGCTTGTACACCTCCAAATCCAAGTGATGCGTCAGTGACCGATATTTTTGCTCCTTTAGGAGATAATTGCGCCGGAGCGATCACTCCAAGTGTACAGCTGAAAAACAGAGGTTCGAATAACCTGACGACAGCAACGATTTCGTATAAAATTGATAACGGAACTCCGGTAACTTTCAGCTGGACAGGTAACTTATCACCGAATGCGACGGCAACAGTTGCACTTCCTGCATTTACCGCTACTTTAGGAAATCATTCCTTTCTTGCATATTCAACACTTCCAAACGGAATTGCAGATCCATATGCAGTTTACGATACATCAGGAATTGATTTCGCAGTTTCTAACGGGATCATGCCGAATTACACGCAGGATTTTGAGGGGCAGTCTTTTCCTCCGGATGTAAGGTGGAGAATTGACAATGTGAACGGAGATTGTTACAAGTGGTCACCGGCTTCAGGGATGTCTTCTACCGGAACATTTACCAATAATATGGCACAAGTTCCTTGTTATGGGAATGCTTCCACTTCGAATGAAGATTTTTACTCACCTGTTTTCCTATTGCCTTGTAATGCAATCACTGCAACTTTGAAGTTTGATGTGGCCTATAGAAGGCGAGTATCAGGTTCCAATGATCAGTTGATCGTTCAAATTTCTACCGATTGTGGGGCAACCTGGACAAACGTGTATAATAAAACCGGTAACGGAGCACAGCCCTTGTATCAAAATGCAGCATTATCTGCAAACGAATATTTCCCAACTTTGGCTACGGATTGGAGAACGGAAACTATTAGTTTGATGTCTTATGTTTCGGCAGCTTCAGACAATATCCGCTTTCGTTTCAGAGGAGTTTCCGCAAATGGAAATCATATCTTCCTTGATAATGTGAAATTCGAAGGAACAACTCCGGGAGAAATCAATGTATCTGTTACCGGAAATGATGTTTTGGATGGTGGTTATTACACGTATGCCAATACGCAGTCAGGTGGATCTGCAACCACAACGTTCACTGTAACGAATACCGGAACAACGAATTTGACTTTGACAAATCCAATCACCGTTACCGGAACAGGATTTACTTTGGGAACAGGTTTTGGAACAACAACTGTTACACCAGGCTCAACAACAACATTTACCGTAGTCTTTTCACCGAATGCCGCAGGGAACTTTACAGGGAATGTTTCATTCGCTACGAATGACTGTGATGAAGGAACATACAATTTTGCGCTGAATGGTTTAGGCGTTGTAAGTCCACCGGTTGCAGATTTCTCTGCTTCTCCAACTACTATTTGTGCAGGAGGAACGGTTGCATTTACAAACTTATCGACCCTTGCAACTTCTTATACCTGGACATTTACGGGTGGAACACCGGGAACTTCTACGGCAACAAATCCAACGGTTACTTATAGTACAGCGGGAACATACGCTGTAACGCTCATTGCAACCAATGCAAACGGATCAGATACTGAAACGAAAACCGGATACATTACAGTGGTTGCTTCTACAGGATCAGCTTTGCCACTAAATGAAGGATTTACAAGTGCGACATTCGTTCCAACAGGATGGTCTCTTGTGAACAACAATGCTTCACCAACATCTTGGGGAAGATCTGCAACAGTTGGTCGTGCACCAACAGCAGGAAACTCCATGTGGTTCAACAATTTTGCTTACAATGATTCGGATGATGACATTGTAAGAATAAAACCACTTATTTTCACTGGCCTTGCTTCTGCTCAAATGACTTTCGATGTGGCTTATGCGCCCTATGATGCAGCTAATTTTGATGGTTTGGAAGTGCTCGTTTCTACCAATTGCGGTGGAGCATTTACACCTGTTTATTCCAAATCCAGTACAACCTTGGCAACGGCAGCAGCTACAACCGCGGCTTTCGTTCCAACAACTGCTCAATGGAGAACAGAAACGATTGACCTTACTCCTTATGTCGGACAAGCAAATGTGATCATCGCGATTAGAAATCTATCCGGATATGGAAATAATATTTATGTAGATAATATCAATATTACGGGAGTGGCAGCTTCAACTGCTCCAACTCCAAGCTTTACAACTGTCTCAAGTGCGGTTTGTGCCGGACAAAGTATCGCTTATACTAACACATCAACCAATTCTCCGACATCCTATTCCTGGTCTTTTCCGGGGGGAACGCCAAATACTTCAACAGCGGCAAATCCAACCGTTACTTACAATACTGCCGGAACATATAATGTAGTATTGACTGCAACTAACGGTTCAGGATCCAATACTACTACGATGACCAATTACGTAACAGTAAACGCCGTTCCTGCAACACCAACAATTACTGCGGGTGGAACTACTACCTTCTGTTCAGGTGGTTCGGTAACATTGACTTCCACAGCCGGGAATTCTTACTTGTGGTCGAACGGAGCAACTACCCAGGCGATTACAGCAACAACAGCAGGAACATATACGGTTCAGGTCACGAATGCTGCAGGTTGTCAAAGTACGGTAAGTGCTGCTACAACGGTAACAGTTAATCCAACTCCTGCTGCACCAACCATTACGGCTGGTGGAACAACAACGATTTGTACTGGTGGATCGGTAACATTAACAGCTACTGCCGGAACTTCTTATTTGTGGTCTACCGGGGCAACAACACAATCGATTACAGTAAACGCAGCAGGAACTTATACTTGTAAATTGGTTAATGGTGGCTGTCAAAGTGCAAATAGTAATTCAATAACGGTAACTGTCAATACTGCACCAGCAGCACCGGGTATTACAGCAGGTGGAACTACTACTTTCTGTTCAGGTGGTTCGGTAACCTTGACTTCCACAGCGGGAACATCTTACTTGTGGTCGAACGGAGCAACTACCCAGGCGATTACTGCAACAACAGCCGGAACATATACCGTTCAGGTTACAAATGCTGCGGGTTGTCAAAGTACGGCAAGTGCTGCTACAACGGTAACAGTTAATCCAACACCGGCAGCTCCTACATTGACGGCTGGTGGTGCAACGACTTTCTGTACAGGAAGTTCGGTAACTCTTACTTCTACGACAGGGACTTCTTATTTGTGGTCTACCGGGGCAACAACACAAGCTATCACTGCAACTACGGCAGGAACATATACCGTAAAATTAGTGAGTGCGGCAGGTTGTCAAAGTGCGAATAGTAATGCAGTTACTGTTACGGTTAACCCAACACCGACGGCTCCAACATTAACCGCCGGCGGAACAACAACATTCTGTGCCGGTGGTTCAGTAACATTGACTTCTACAACAGGAACGAGTTATTTATGGTCAAACGGAGCAACTACGCAGTCAATCACTGCTGCAACTGCAGGAACTTATACGGTTCAGGTATCGAATGCTTCCGGATGTCAAAGTGTGAATAGTAACGCTGTCACGGTAACAGTTAATCCAACACCTGCAGCGCCTGGCATTACAGCAGGTGGAACGACAACTTTCTGTGCCGGAGGTTCGGTAACTCTCACTTCTACGGCAGGAACGTCTTACTTATGGTCGAATGGAGCAACAACGCAAGCTATTACTGCAACTGCAGCAGGAACTTACACGGTTCAGGTGTCGAATGCTGCGGGTTGTCAAAGTACAGCAAGCGCGGCTACAATCGTTACTGTTAATCCAACACCAACTGCTCCAACGATTACTCCGGGTGGGGCAACAACATTCTGTTCAGGAACGCCAACAACTCTGACTTCCACAGCAGGAACAAGTTACTTGTGGTCAAATGGAGCTACCACACAAGCAATCACTCCTTCCACATCAGGAACGTATACCGTTCAGGTTACAAACGCTTCAGGATGTCAAAGTGCAGCAAGTGCAGGAATAGTGATTACGGTTAATCCAACGCCGGCAATCACATTAGGAACTCTGACAAATCCATCTTCGTGTGGATCAACTACTGGTTCGATCGCAGTGAGCGGAACCGGTTCAGGTTCGATTGCGTGGTCCGGTGCAGCTTCAGGATCTGCTTCTGCAGCGTCTTTACCAACCACCATTCCAAACCTGGGCGCAGGATCCTACACTATCATTTTAACAAGTGGTGCGGGTTGTGCTTCAAACACAATAATGGGAAGTTTAACGGATCCCGGAGCACCAACACCTCCTGTAATTACTCCAAGCTCTTCGATTTTATGCCCCGGAGGAACAGTTACTTTAACTTCCTCTTATGCTTCCGGAAATACGTGGTCAACAACTTCCACGGCGTCAACTATTTCGGTGACTTCGGCAGGAATTTATACCGTACAGGTTACGAATGCGGGATGTACTTCTACTTCCAATCCTATCACAATTACAGATGCTGCGCCATTTAGTGTGAATGCAGGAAATGATCAGGCAGTTTGTGCAGGTGGTTCTGTTACTTTAACAGGTGTTACAACAGGTTCACCAGTATTGGGATGGGGCAGCGGAGTGCAGGACGGAGTTTCTTTCGTTCCTGCAGTTACTGCAAATTATACTTTAACCGGAACAGATGGAAATGGCTGTCAATTGACAGACCAGGTAACGGTTACGGTTAACCCGAATCCAACAGTTGGATTAGCCGATCTTGGTCAGGTTTGTACTTATAATCCGGTATTCGTTCTTTCAGGCGGATCACCTTCAGGGGGTATTTATTCCGGAACAGGTGTTACTTCCGGAAGTTTTGATCCTTCGGTAAGCGGAGCCGGAAGCTTTCCGATCACTTATTCCTTCACGGATGGAAACGGATGTTCGGGAACTGCTCAATCAACGATTATTGTAGATCCTTGTTTGTCTGTCAGCGAGACCGATAAATGGAAACTATCCATCTATCCGAATCCGGCTGTAAGTCAAATAGAGATCGCATCAGATGTACCTTATTCGAACCTGAAAATGATCGATGCACAAGGAAAATTGATTTTTGATATGCAGATTGATCAATTCGAAGCAGTGAAGACTCTTGATTTGTCTTCTTATGCAAACGGACATTATACCTTACAAATCCTGGGTGAATTCGGAACGAAATACCACCAGGTTGTGATTAGTAAATAATCCCATTTATGATAAATAATGTAGGGGTCGAAAATTTTCGGCCCCTATTTTTTTGTTAGGTCTGCAGGCTATTGCGTATTTTTGAATAAAGATTCCATCAAACATGCAGAAACTAAAGATCAACGGTCACGGACATATTTTACCCGAACCTTCGGAAATACCGAAATTCATGCGGGAAAAGAAATTGTTTTGGATAGATGATGATAAAAAATTCATGAGACAAGATGATTGGGCGCGGCCAATTACGGATCCAAGCTTCTTTTTTGAAGAGAAGATTGAATGGATGGAAAAGCACGCTATTGATCATGGTGTGATGCTGAATCTGTCCCAGGTCTACTGCAATGGCTGGGCAAAACAAGATACTTTCGATGCAATTCGCTGGCAGAACGATTTCAATGCAAGTGTCCAGGAACGCCGTCCGGATAAGTTTACCAGCGGATTTGTGGTCCAGCCGCTTTACATGGAAGATGCGCTGAATGAAATTCGCCGCTGTGTGGAAGATCTGAATATGAATTTGTTGTGTTTGCCTACACATTTTTTGAATAAAGAAAATGAATGGCTTTCGGTGGTTGATGATTCAACGCTGCCTTTGTTCGATCTTGCAAATGAATACAAACTGGCCATTGAAATTCATCCGTATGACGGGGAGAAGATGGTTGCGTTGAAAGATATGTACTGGCGTTTTCATTTGGTATGGATGATGGCTCAAACAGCAGATACCCTGCACATGTATGCACTAAAGGATTTTGTGAATAAATATCCGGAAATCCGCACGTGTTTTGCTCACGGCTGTATGCTTGGTCAGGCAAACTACGGAAGAAGACTGCAGGGATTTGATGGTCGCCCGGATCTGTTCACAGAAACCCGCGATCCCCGGGCAAGTTTGGGGCACCCAAATTTGTTTTTCGATACGCTGGTTCATGATTCGTATACTTTGCAATTGCTGAAAACACGTGTTGGTTCTTCCCAGATCGTTTCCGGGTTGGATGATCCTTATCCTTTGGGAGAAATGGAAGGAGTTGCAAATTCATATCCGGGACGAGTGATTGATTTTGCTGTAGAAGTAGGAATTTTGGATCAAAAAGAGTCCGATGCAATCTGGCACGATAACGTGCTGCGGTGGCTTGGTAAGACATCAATTTGACGAATCATGCTTCAAAAAAGTCTGTTTCTTCTTGTTTTATTCCTTCTAACGGGAATGAATGGCTTTTCACAGGGGAGAAGGGATTCGCTGGATCATTTACCCATCGAATACGGTAGGTTTGTAAAGAATAACAATCAACGCTTTGGCTTTTTCGAACGCTTAAAGAAGAACGGTAAAGACGAATACTTTGTGGAGGTCTATAAATCTGTTGGTAAAGCCCAAACAGATGTGGTAGATTTTAAAATCAACCGTTTCAAATATCCTTCCATCGATTCTATTGAGTTCTTCATCCATGGAGACCGCATTGCAGGTACGCGTATCAGTGAGATCAAACAACGGATCTTTTTACCGGCATCCAATAAGGATTACGACCTGGTTGCGAAGTTTCGCGGGGGAATCGTTTCAACGCTTCATATTTCAATTTTGCCACCTGTAGATCAAAAGGTCCGAATCGTTCCTTTGTTGAAAACAAAGATTAATAGAGATAGTCTTGAAAACGAACTGAATCGTCTCTTTGGAGCGGCGAACGTACGCTTTGATGTAACGGTGGAACCGGTTTTTGAAAACGATGCATTGGATCATATTGGAATTTTCGAGAATCCGGGAGCTGATCGTTGGAAATATACCGATCAAATGCGACACGTGCGCGATACTTACAAACAGGTTTACAAGGAGAAAGCAAACAACACCATACTGTTTTTTGTAGTTCCGGGCTTTGTAAACCGGGAGCTGAAAGGCTACATGGTGAAAAATAAAGCCATGGGATTTGTGGTGAAAGCTGATTCGAAAGAGTTGTCTTATGAGATCGGGACCGAATACCTGGATGGTTTTGCTAATATTGAAGCGGCTGATGAAATAAGAAGAAATCGCGAAAGTTGGAACTTCGACAATGAAGAATGGTTTCGGATCAATAAAAATCCACGTATTTATTCTATTATCGATGATTATGAAGAAGTAGTCACCAATAATGGATTGATTGCCTATTACTTCTTTGAAAAGTCAAAAGACGGAACGATTCTTCTGAAGAATAATAGTTTCCTGGCCTCAGTGATGCGTCCCATGAAGAAAAATACGTATTCGTACCACCTTCAGATCGACAATCTACTTTACAAAACGATCTTTCGGATTCGTTCAAAACCGTTTAACACGCTTCACATACTGAGTGTAATCGCATCGGTGGCCGGACTGATTTATGGTTTTAGGAAATTGCGGGTATTGGTGCGGTCAAAAATGAAGAAACCGCGGTTGGTGTCTGTTATTTCACGTTTCATTCAGTGGACAGGAATGCTTGTTCTTTCTTATGTCCTCATTAAAGCTGTGGATATGGGGTATTCCTGGTTCGAGGTTACCGATGGAATTATCAAATCCTATTCCGGGATGGGTGAGAAAAAAGTGCTTGGTTTGTTGTTTGATAATTCGCATCCGGATAAACTGGAAGAGAAAAACATCGGGTCAGAAGTGATCATCAAGCGAAATAAAAACTATTTCCTTTATGAGCGAAAGAAAGTCCTGTATTTCAAAATGAATGTTTCTAAAAAGAATGTTCCTTTGAAACTGCGCCTGATTGCAAATTCGGATTCCCTGAAAACAACTTTGCTGGATGGACCGATCGAAGCCGAAAGTCATTACATGATTGTCAAAATTTATTCAGCGAAAGGAAAATGGCTGCGAGACCAGGTCTACAATCATTTGGGGGTTGATCTTACTGCCAAGTTGAAACTGCAGGATCCGCCAAAACGGGTGTTGATCTTTGTGGGTGGATACCGGCCAACTTCTCTCGGAAGTTCGTTCGAAGAAAATTTTGAGGATATCCGAAGCAACGGGCTGGAATTTCCCAATTCACTCAACCGTTTGTTTACCGAGGATCGCTACAATTACTGGCATCCGTGGCAGCAAATTGATGATACTTTCAAATTGAGAATTAATCCTTCGGAGTATTATTATGCAGACGGACATCATTCCGTTTCGACTTCCAATCACAGGAGTTTGCTGAATTTTAGCGCCAATTCAGGGATTTATCCAAAAAGATGCAGAAACCCTAAAATGCATATCTGCTACAGAACAAGTACCGTGGGTTCTAAGTTTTTCGGTTCTAAACGCGCACGGACTTATACTTTACTCGCAACAAAACCCAATAAAAAAGGATTTGCAATACGGGCCAATAGCGGGAGAATTGCGGGACGGAATTTGTATCAAATGCTCAACGAATTACCCAATTCTTCCAAAAATGACACCCTGTATTTAGTGGTTCACAGTATGGGCTTTGCATATGCCCAGGGAATGATTGAACAATTGCGAGGCAAAATAAACTTTGGAGGATACTACATTTTAGCTCCTGAAAATGCAGCTGCCGGAACCGTTAACAGGAAAGAATGGCGGCAAGTTTGGCAATATGGAAGTAATTTGAATACCGTGAACCAGGATGCTCCGTGTTTACAGGATGGCGTGGCACCTCAGGCCTCAGTTACCGGACTAACAGAAGCACAGAGAATCTATTTTCCTTACAGTCTCTATAAACACAAAGGCTACTTTGATTCCCATTTCATAGGTTACTATGATTGGGTATTGCGGATTCAGAAGGGGAAGAAGGGATATATTCAGCAAAGGTAAAGTGAAGATTCACTAGTAGTTGCAGTACGTTCCAGCTGAAAGAAGTTAGCAAAATGATTATTGGCCAATTTTGATGTACTAGAATAATCACAAAATTTTTGTTTCTATCTATGAGAAAAATAGTTGTCATTTTTTGTAGTGTTTGATTGTGATTCATACTTATATAAACTATTTTTTTAGCTAGTTTCATATGTTTTTTTTGCTAAAGCTTATTTAAAATGTGAGAACTGTTAATTACATTTGCCCCGAATTTAATACCTAGCAAGATTCATACATCTAAATCAAGAATACATTAATATGAAAAATCTCCTAACAGGATTGATGCTTTTGGTGTCAATCATCACTTTTTCTCAATCAGGTGACATAGACTTTTCTATGTCTTTTGTACAAAATCCATCTTTTATTGTCGGTTTGGACGAAGCTTCCAGTGAAGGGAATATCTTCCAGGTAAGAGTATCTGTTTCTTCTCCTGAGTCCTTGGGAGAGCTAAAAGTTCTGATTTATGAATTCCCTTCCAATACACTTTTGGGGATAACCAGGTTGAGCCATGAAGAAATTATGAGCGGCATCTATATGGACGGCGAGCATCTGGTGTTTAATTTTCCTTATCTGGAACCGCATTTAAGTTACAAAGTGATCCTGGAAGCACAGAATACAAAAATGGGTTATCTGCCACTGGTTGAGAAAACCTTCCAATAAACTTAAACCAACTAAATCAATGACCCTTATGAAAAGAATTTGGCTTTTATTTATTGTTATTAGCTGCAGCTTTTGTTATTCCCAGTCAGTTACAACCGTGACTCTTGCGACTACAGAAGATTCCTATACCTTTTCGGGAGCCCCAACGGGTATTTATTATACAAGTCCTACTAATTCGGTTTATGTGGATGCATCGTTAAATTATTACCGGTCATTTTACAAATTTGATTTAAGTTCGATTCCCCTCAATTCGGTAATTGTCACCGGTCAGCTTATGTTAACGGAGGATGGTACCGAAAATGTGGGCGTGGTCAATTCTACTGAATTGTATGTGGATGCATGCAACTCCAGCTGGGACCAAACCACTTTGAATCACAACTCGGGGATCCAGAATAATCCAGTTCTGCCGACGGTAAGCATATCAAATCACCCGGGATGGTATCGGCAGATTGAATTAAAGGAGCATGTTCAGGCGATGGTTGATGATCGGGTACCTAATTATGGTTGGCGTATGAGACGAAATCCCGAGAATGTAGCCAGCTTAATTACCAAATACAGATCTAAAGAATCTACAGCGAATAATAATTTCAAGCCTTTCTTATACGTTCAGTATTACCGAAGAGCTATTGTATCAGCAGCTGCCGTTGTTCACGCTTCAGGCGGATCTTCAAATGGTTCGGTTTCCCCCACAATTCTTTATGGTTCTTCCCCCACAAGAAGTTATCAGTGGTATAATTCGCTGGGAGCACAAATTTCCGGTGCCACGTCATTAAATCTGATCAACCAGCCTTATGGTTGGTATGGATTAAAATCCTGGGGTACCACAGCGGGAGACACATTGTTCCAAGGCTTTTTGATTGGCAGCAAATGTGAAACGGTAGATATTTTATTTAATCCAGGCGCTGATTACGTAGATGATGCTTCTATCAACAATCACACCACAGGATCGGGTCTTGGGCTTTACGATCGGAAACAGATAAACTCAGCCTCGACTACGTTGAATTCCACGGAACAGTGGACTAGTGGAACCTGGTTTAATCGTTCAAGTTTCCTTCGTTTTAAGTTATGGGTTGATCCGTCACTGGCAATTAACGTTGCTAATATGACTATGTATGGTTCAGGTCACTATCCGCTTCACCGTCCGAACGATTCAAAGTTATCCCTGATTGAAGAAGACTGGATTGAAACTGGCATATCATTTTCCAACCGCCCGGCAGTTAGTTCCACCGAATTTATTTCGATTCCGAATATACCAACCGGTAATGGTAACTTTGTTACTGATGTGAGTGGTTATTTCAATTTCTGGAAGACGAATAATCTATTGAATCATGGTTGGGATTTAAGCTTAGCCACCTTTCTGAATCCGATTGTTTCAGGTGGTACCTATACAAGACACTCATATGAATCCTCGGACGGTATTAATAAGCCAAGTATTGCCTTCAAGGTTACTTTGTTGGACAACACCTGTGATTTCACTTCTTACTCGCGTTTTAGTGATGTCTTGGATGGGTCATTTGTCCGTACAATTCAAGGGAAACTTAAAATCCAGCTGAATGAGGATTACGACCAAAAGGCTGGCCGCTTTGTGAAGTTAACGCTTTATGATGCATCGAACAATCAGATTAAGGCCGGTATTAATCACGACGGTTCCATTGTCGGTCCTGCGTTGCTTCCGGCTAAACTGCTTGAGTTTGATTACAATCAACACATTTTAGACCTGAACAGCTATGCTTTAGTTGTCGGGAATACCTATATTCTTGAACTTACGAATAGTAAGAGTGAAAAAACCTATATCAAATTTAAATATTACAACTAATAGCCTGATCTATGTTCATCAATCGCAAAAAATCTGTTTTGAGAAATATCAGCATGTTACTCCTTGTCGGTATTGTTTCTCAAATTTCAGCTCCAGTTGTTTATGCAGCAGAGTTAAAAGTAAGAGGTTACGCTTATTCAGAGTCTCGTGGGGTTTCTGGTAATGAGTTTTTAAAGACCCTATACGGGGCTTTGGAGAAGCTTTATTCGGGGATGAAAGATCCTTTGTCTGAGCAAGTACAAACGGAAGTTGTTTCCATGAATAGCCTGCCATCGGATGAAGGAACTGCTTCTGCAGTGATTCCGGAACAGGCAGAATCCATGAAATTGCAAAAAACTTTAGGTGGTCCAGGGCAGAGTGAATCTTCCGGATTTTCGTTAGGATCTACAGATGGAATGGTTGATAAATTCAGCGGGGATTTCAATCAGTCGATTCCATTAATGGATGTAGAAGGATTTCCATTGGTTTTATCTTATACGTCCAATGTAATCATGAATTCAGAAGCTTCGTGGGTTGGACTGGGATGGGATTTGAATCTGGGAGCAGTATCAAGAGATATGCGCGGAATACCGGATGAATTCAATGGTACGGATATGATCCGTAAAAAAGAAAATCAACTTAGTGAGGACTTAAAAGGGAATAAGAACGGTGGTTATTTAGCCATGTCTTATTCTTTTGGTACATCAGATAATAAAGGAGTGATGTTTACTCCCTCCCTTCAGCTTACATACTTGTCAGGTAAATATACAAGTAACTTACTCGGTTTGGGTCACACCCGTGATTTCGGTTTGGAAATACGCTTTGATCTAAGTACGGACCAGGAATTAATCAAAGGCTCACCCACTGAAAAAGGGGGAGTGTTCGGTTTGAATTTCGGATTGGGTTATACTAAGGATAGTAAGCGAGGGTCCGGATTGAATACGAGCTATGGAGCCGGTTTTGGATTTGCAAAATCGGGTAATAACGTTGGAGCAAATATGAGTTTCGGTATCAACTCTAATTCCAGAGAGGGATTAACAGATTGGACCACTGGATTTAATTTAGGAGGAAAGCTGAACTCACATTCAGCATCCATTTCACATGTAGCATCGGCACCTTATGGCACTCAAACGGTTATTCCGGGTATATCCATGGGAAATACGTCGAGTAGTTTTCAATTCAATTTTGATGCTTTTGTTGCTGTTTCAGCCGGAATAACTGTTCAGGCAGGTTATTTAGGTCAGAAATACAACAATAAAAGTTCGGTAGATTATAACGGCACAGAATACCAGCAGCCTGCATTGGGTTATCTTCATAATGGAAAACGTTACAGTTTTCCAAGCGGTTCGATGGTATTGATGGATTATCAGCGTACAAATGATCAGGAATATTCCGAAGAGATGAAACATTTGCCTGGTTCTTTTCAAACCTTTGATTTGTTCTATTACAGCTCTCCAACTCAACAGGGCTCTTTCCGTGCCAACCGGACAGATTTTGGAACTTATTTTGATCCTGCTGTAATTTCACAACACAATAGTCTATCGGATGCGGAATTGTCTGAGTTTTATGAGAAAATACCCGATATCCTAGCCGATATTTTAGGAACTGTCCTCTCGCCTGATGTGGTGAATTTGAGTATTGGGGTCTTGTGGAAGAACGGGCTTAAAATTCAAATTGGTTTAGGATTGGGTAAGCAGGAGGTGGAAACAGAGTATAATACCGATTGGGATCACGGGACTAATGCAGCATTGCTAAAGTTTACCGCTCAAAATCAGGGAAATTCATTTGACAATACGACCTATTTCAAGACTTTGGGAGAATCCACTCCAACTGAAATGGGAGCCTGGTCTTATATGGGTGGAAACAGTCTTTCCTCTTTTAATGTTGCCGAGGCCGGGAAATCGATCAATGTTGGGGCCGATCTGAATGGCACTCCTGTAGTCAGTAATACTTTGAATTCCTTGAATAAAAAACCGATAAGAGCTACGGCAATCAATCCTATCACTGCAAGTTCCAGCGTGACTTCCATTCAGAACTATCCATCGACGGTTAATATCGCTCATAATTCACTTCCACGCATATCAGGTTACAAAAAAGCAAATCATATTTCGGAAGTTGAGATCATCGATGAATCTGGTGTGAAGAATGTTTACGGAGTTCCGGCTTATAATAAAAGCTATTCAGAAGTTTCTTTCTCAAGCGGCGGATTATCTACCTCCGGAAATGTGGTAAGTTATAATTCCAGTGGGGCTTTTGCTGATAATTCCACTGGAAACACACGTGGGAGGTCTAACTATTACAACAAAACAACGATGCCTGCATTCGCTCATTCGTTCCTGCTGACCCAGGTGCTTGGCCCGGATTACGTTGACAGAACCAGTGACGGACCTAGTTTGGATGATGTTGGAAGCTATCATAAGATCAATTACAGGCAGATCACGGACAGTTATAAATGGCGAATTCCTGTGAGTGGATCGGTATCCGCTGGCTCCACTCCGATAGCTTATCACAATCCCGGATTTTTGGGAACCAACCTGGATGATGTAGGTAATTATTCATTCGGAGAAAAGGAATTGTGGTACGCACATAGTGTTGAAGGAAAAAACTTAATTGCCGTATTTATTTTAAGTGATCGTAAAGACGGTCACCAGGCAGATGAGAACGGGCTAATAAATCCTTCAAACGCATCATTGAAGAAGTTACAAAAGTTGGATAAGATCATCTTATATAACCGCAATGATTTTCTCAACAATGGCAATAATGCAACAGCTTTACAAACCGTGTTGTTTGAGTACAATTACTCTCTTTGTTTAAATAACCCATCCAACCAGGAAACGTATGGTGGAAACTCAGCGGAATCTGGTAAGTTGACCTTAAAAAAAATCCGTATAATGGGAGGTAAGTCCCAGGAAGGAGCCCTGAGCAGTTATGATTTTGATTATTCGGAATACAATCCGAGTTTTAGTTACCAGAACGTTGATGGCTGGGGCTGTTATCAGTTGAATAATGCTGCGCTTCCAAATGATCTTTATCCTTATACCCATAATAAATACAGTGATCCTGAAGTTGAATCTGTAGAGCGGGGTTCTTCCTGGAAACTGAAAAAAGTACATCTTCCAACGGGAGGTAGCCTTACCATTTCTTATGATAGTGATCATTATTCCTATGTTCAGGAAAAGCGTGCCATGCGTCATTTTACAATGGAGGGCATGATGACCGAACAAGAATTGTATCCCTTATTAGGTTCAGGTTCCTGGAATGGGGCTTCGGGGCTGTCAGATGAATTCAGAAAGTTAATCGGAAATATGGTTCAATACAGAAACGTGATTGTTTTTAAGCTGGACCGACCTTTGGCTTCAGGTCTTGCCCAAACGGATGCAGATGACCTGATCCGTGACCAATATTTTAAAGATCCTTATAATGGCACTCAATTAACAGAATTGTTTATCAAAGCGAAAGTGTTGATTAAACCGGGAGTGGAAGAGCTGATCCCGATGTTTGTTCCGCTTGACAATCAGAATAATGTATTTGGAGCCATGCCGGCGGGTGTTGACGGAACCAGACAGTATGGTTACGCGGTCTTGGAGTTATACGATGTTTCAGAGATGGAATCCAATGATAAAAGAGCCAAAAAATGGTCAGATCACGGAACTTTGATCCATCCCATTCAGCGTATTGCATTGGATTATGCCCGTCAAAATCTTCCGGATAAGATCTATGGAGCTTGTGCTACGTGTGATTCGGATATTGATGCCAATATCGATAAACGGGTCTTGTTTGGTACATTGATTTATAAGTACATGATTGAGGATGCGAATTATGCAGGTAAGCTATACCCTTCCAAGTCTTTGGTTAAGCTGTATGAAGCGGATGATAGAAAGTTGGGCGGAAATGCCTGTGTAACCAATATTACCTATTCCGATAACTGGAATGCGATTTCGGAGGAGTATGAAAGTATTTATTCCTGGGACTATGCTTATGGAGGAAGCAGAAGACAGGGAAAAAGTAATGGTGTAGCCACGTTTGAGCCAATGAAAATTATGGATGAAAATGTCCATTATTACTGGGATACTTATGTCAACGAGCGCAAGAAGTTTGTAGACGAGAACAAATTCCATCCCCGTCCGATATTTTCGACACTTTATCCAACTGCTAGTGTGGGTTATTCGGAAGTAGTAGTAACATTTAGCGGACAAACCAGTAAAGGGAAGTCAGTTGCTAAATTTCACACTTATAAAGAACATGAGTACAGCACATTTGAGGATGCAACCGAATTGGGTGAGGGCCATCACGCCAAATACACCAATAAAAAGAGTATTACGAAATTTTTAGGAGCAAAGGGCCTTGATTTTTTTGGATTCACAGAAGGTTTTCTGGTTCTCACCAATGATTTTCATGGTAAACCAATTGAATCCTCCACGTATGATGGCGACGGATATTTGCAAGCTTCTACCAAGTATACTTATTATGGGAAGTATGAAACAATCCCGATGCTTGATAGAAAGGGAGATTTAGCGAACTACCGAACTTCAGTAGAGTATGATATCCATACGGAGCAACGGGCAGTGGAGAATTTTTCCAGTTTCCATATTGGAGGTCTGGGTGTAGGGATTACGATTATTCCTCCATCTGTTTCATTTTCTCCATATTATACATGGAACAACAGCGACCGGGCATTTTACTCGTACTCTCTTGTAAAACATTTGAATTATTACGCGCGTGTAAAAAGTGTTGAGACCACGTATATGAACTCTCATAATGTGGCTGAGAACCAGATTTATGATAAATATTCGGGAGCAGTCATTGCTTCGAGTTTTGAGGACGAGTTCAATGACCGTCTTTACCAG
Organism: uncultured Flavobacteriales bacterium; assembly: GCA_946479285.1. The sequence goes on from CAMLFH010000016.1 coordinate 40,163, forward strand.
TTCTCATATCCATCACACTGGTATCATTCAGGATTAAGAGAAATAAGCAATGCCACTACCATTACAAGTTATACGGGCAGTCTTTCAGCAAACACCTTTACGACCATTGGAATTAATGACCTGGAAGAATTGTTTGCACCGGGAGATGCTGTAGTGCTGGCCAATGTAGCAACTCCGTTAATCACCATGGATGCAGTGATAATGTCTACCAGCAAAACTGTAGTGAAATTGATTACTCCTTCAGGAACAGCTTTTTCTGCAACGAGCGGAACTTATACTATACGGTTGGCCAGAACAAACAGAACTAACCGCTTATCTGAAACGATTCAGAATGTGGTCACCAAAAAAGCGATTTCTATTATTCCAACCACCTCTTTTGTTTTCCCGGTTTCTGAAATATTAAATGCTTCTGCAATTACTTATAGAGATAAGCACAATGTAAGATGTGGAACACCTCCGGTAGATAAAGAATTAAATAACCAGGTGGCGCTTTCCTCTACGATCAATCCGTTCAAGTTCGGTGTTATCGGGGATTTAATTTTGGATTCCAGATTGGCATGGCAAAGTGAGCGAATCAACAATTCACATCCTCATGGAATTCGTTTTGATGGTGCTTATTCGGATTACACTCCGTATTACTCCCTGGATGCGGTAACTAAAAAATGGACTGTATTGGCGAGCCTTCAAAAATGGCGCCGGATGGGCGAAAACCGATTGACAAATGAATATGGGGTTCCCCAGGAAGGAGTTGATCAGTTGAACATTCCCTTTGCAATGATGCTCGGATATAGCAATAAGCTGGAATTAATGCCTGTTGCTACAGCAGTTAATGCGTACAAACAGGATATCGGTTTTGATGGTTTTGAGGATTATGGTTACTATCAATTAGGTGGACCGGTCGTTGATGTAGCAAATTATCATTTCAGCTTTTTATCTGCATTAAATGCGAATGTGATTCAGAGTACTGAACAAAAACACAGTGGGTTGTACTCCTTAAGGATCAATGGTGGGGCAAATGCTGTTTTGTCTAAAAAGATTTCTCCATCGTGTAATGCCCAGCCCAATGGATTGGTCAATGATGTGTTTGTTGTAAACAGCTGTGTTTGTATCCCTCCATTCAAACCTACTCCCGGTAAGGAATATATTGTTGGCGGATGGTTGAAAAAGGGTACCTCTTCAGGTCAAATAGTTGTGAATATTACAGGTGGAGGTACACCGATCATGGTGACAATTTTGCCTACAGCTAAGGAAATCGACGGATGGATACGGATGGAATCTGTTCCATTCAACATCCCTTCCGGGTATTCTGATATTTCGATTTCTCTTAGCAATACAGGCTCTTCCGCAATTTACTTTGATGATATCCGGGTGCATCCGTTCCTGGCAAGCATGACAACTGTAGTTTATGACCCGGTAACACTCTTACCTCTTGCGACACACGATGGGTATAATTATACCACTTTCTATAATTACGACGAGAACCTGGAATTGGTTCGTGTCAAAGTTGAAACGGAAGAAGGTATCAAAACAATAACGGAAACGGAGCAGGGAGGAAAACTGAAATTTAACGACTAACACTTAATCAACCAGATCAATATGAAAACGTGTTTATTAATGCTATTAATAGCCTTTTTTTCGCTGAGCTTCGTGTTCGGCGGGCAGGAGAGTTATGTGAACCGCCTGGAAGGGAATTCGTTTGTTGTCAATGGAACTTACAGTACGTATGATTCTCATTATTGGGACATGCTTAATACTGCCAATTGGCATACATTGTTCACAAACCAAAAAGTATCCAACTATGTACGTTTGGGAGTCAGATCTGACTTCGTTCAAACGGCTTCGTTTACCGCCACTGTTCAGGTTCAGATCGATTATCAAACCTGGAGTTCAAGCGGTTTGTATACACCCGGGAGTACCACTCAAACCCTTACGGTGATCCACGATGTCAATGGGAATACGACGATTTCAGACTTGAATACATACATATTTTCCAATGCACACTTTGTGAAGGTGAAAATATTGTCCATGTCGGGAAGTAGTTTCTATAACAAGGAGTATATTTACCTGGAAACGGGAATTAATGTAGAGCGTTATTATGCATTTAATAATCAAACAGCTATAACTTCCGCTATTAGTACGGTTGCTTCGAATGATCTTCAAATTACCTGGAATGTAGTTCCGGGTGCAGAATTCTATGAGCTTGAATATGTCCATGTCAATAAATACACCTTGACCAATGGGGTTTATATTCCTGCAAATCAGCTGAACTATAATTTTTACCTGAATTCTACACGTGTAGATGTTACGAATACCTACTACAAGCTTCCCAAGATTTTTGACAAAGGATACTTCCTGTACCGAATACGTGCTGTCGGAAAAAAAGGATCTAACTTTTCCGAAAGAGATAACGGGGTTTGGAATGTGATTGAAAGTGGAACCGTTGCAGGGTTAATTTCTTCATACCCTAACAATTACCTGGATATAAATACGGAGTATGATGCCCAAATGAATTGGTCTCATCAAGTTCGTTTTAGTGAAGGGAGCAAGCGCATGGAAACAGTTTTATTCAGTGATGGAATAGGAAAAGGAAGGCAGCAGGTAGGATTGAATCAGGAGAATGGCCAGGTGGTTGTATCGAATTTTTATTATGACGAATTAGGAAGATTGGCTATTAATTCCTTACCTACACCTGTTTCAAATGATTATTTAAGGCACTTTAAAGATTTCAACAGAGCTAACCTGACTGATCCGGATGAGGGGCTTTATCCAAGTTATAAATCAAAATATTTCAATGCTTTGGCTACTGGGTGTCCACCTACTTCTATAGGTTTTGCACCAACCAGTGGGTCCGGGAGATATTATTCGACTTCTAATACGAACCAGGATGGCTCCAATAAAATGACCCCTGATGCGGAAACGTTTCCTTTTTCCCGTATTACGTATCTGAACGATTTAACAGAAAGGATAAGTCGCGTTAGCTCAGCAGGAACAAATGTGAGAATGGGAAGCGGGAAAGAAACCAAATTTGTTTATGAGTCGCCTTTGCAGGAAGAATTAAATAAATTATTCGGTGTGGAGGTCGGAGATAAAGACAATTACCAAAAAGTGACGACGATTGATCCGAATGGCCAGGTTTTTATTCGGTATCTGGACATGTCGGGTAGAGTCATAGCATCGTACCTTGAGGGTGAGTGTCCTGCAAATGTGAATCCATTGGATGACAATGTGATTGTTTTGGACAGTTACCAAATTCTATCACTAGGTGGGCCTCAGACTTCTGATTATACACTTCCTTCTGCACAAGTCGATTTCACCAAATTCATTGCGAGTGCCGGGGATTATACTTTTGAGTATGGATTTACCCCAAGTCAATATCAAAGTGCTTGTTTACCATCCGGGATCTGTTTTGATTGTGTATATGATTTAGAGATCGAGATTTTAGATGAGTGTTCCAATGTGGTGTATGAACATACAGCACTAATTCCGGGTGGTGAGTTTGATTTGTTGTGCAATGGGGGTGGATTTGATGATCTGTCAATCACCCTTCCTTTAACTCAGCAGACATACCGAATTAAGAAAAAACTAACGGTAAACCAGGCTTCTATCGATGAATACTGGTGTCTGTACCTGGAAAATAATACATGTCTTGAGCCCTTGAGCAGTTTTTTCAATACAGCTTATGTGAATGAACCGTTTGAAAATTGTGAACCGGTGGTCCCGGAAGAGAATGATTCGGTTGGGCCGTGTGACAATTTTAAGGACGCTATGCTTTCCGATTTACGTCCTGGAGGTCAATATGCGAAATACATACTTACGGGCGGAGTTTACACAGCTCCTGATGTATGGTCGATTTTGAATCCGGCTTCATCCAACGCTTATACAGGAACGATAGATTGGCAAAATCCACCTTCTCCCTACCTGAATGAACTGGGTGTTAACGTAACTTCAACAGTTACAACCCAGGGATTGAGTTATTTCGTCACCAACTTCCGGGATGAATGGGCTGAATTGTTTTTACCTTATCATCCGGAGTATTGTCATTTGCAGTACTGCCTTTCAAACGGTGCTTCCCAAAGCTATGATGCTGCCATGATGGATATTATAGAGTACGATTTAGCAATAGATGGGAATTACTTTGAACCGATCGTGGAAGTGACCGGGAATGGTTCGGCACGATCTACTTGTAAAACTTTTCAAACAGACCTTGAAACGCACACGGCTGCTTTAGACCCTTTCTTTTCAAACCCTGCCAATGCCACCTATAAAACCCAGATAGCTGCAGCCATGCAGAATTACATTACAATTGACGGATCAACATGGGGAGGGTCAAATATGACGCTTTCAATCTGGCAATATGTGATGTATGTAGTCAACGATTGCGGCCCGAATGTTAATCCGCTTACTTGTATCGATAAATGTGATCCCTGTAAAAATGACAAAATCTGGCTTACTTTCCGGGACCTGTACATGGATTTGAAAACGAAATACGTCATGCTGGCACAGCAGGCATATGCGCATACGAATTGTCCTGCAAGCGCGTGTATCGGAGTCAATCCGAGTACTTGCAGCGGGGCCAATGCCTTGCTTGCCGGGAAAGTCCCGAATTTTGTCAATACACTGATGTATTCTCCGATAATTAATGCGGCGAACCCGGTTGATGTATACAATGATATGGTGCAGGAAAACTGCCAAATCTCTTGTGACGAATTTGCTGACCAATGGATTGCAGATTTAGCAGGTTGTAATTTTGCCGGACACAGTGTAAACGTCATTCAATTAAAAGAAGATTTGGTTGAGCTGTGTATGGCGGGTTGCACCACAGAGCATCCTATGGGGTCAAGTACAGCTCCGGCAGGTTCTGCTTTTTTGACAATTAATGATGTATTGATGCATCACCTTGGGAGTGGATTTGAGACCTCTTTATGCAGTGATTTATTGATTTCCGAACCAGGGCCTTATGAAAATATTGCTACGGGTGGTTCGGAAGAAATTTTGTCTGTTGTTGATACTTGTGGTTGCAATTTTTACATGGGGCATCAACAGGGGTATGATCAGGCACTTGTGAACGGAAGCGTTCCGGCAGGAATTGATAACCTGGAAGAATGGATCAATTTACAGACAGGTATTTTCCTTGAAGATGTAGATGAGATTTTATGTACTTGTAAGAGGTTCAAGGTTAATGGAGTTTGGCTAAATAATGCCAATGCGTCATTAATATCTACTGGTGTTAAGATTCCGGCCAATGTATCATGTAATAATGTTAACTGCGTTGATTGCACCCAGTTAGATGCCGGAATAACGGCACTGGTTGTTCGATTGAATGATGTTTCTGATTTACAGGGTCTGCAGCAATCCCCAAATTACCAGGTGGTACTAACAAATTATTTTAACAGCACCTATGGATTTAAGCTGAATGCATCTGATTACATGGATTTTATCAGCCGTTGCCATGCTACATCAGATAATCCTTATTGCAAGGATAACCCTTTGATGAGCGAATGGATGTTGCAAATGAGCGTACTGGCTATGAGAGGCCAGTTGACTACAGCTGTCTCCAACATGGATTTAACCACTCAGAATATTGTGTATTCAGAAGGGGAACTGAAAGCTAACGGACAAGGAAATATATTGAATTCAAGTATTTCAGGAAGCACGCTGAATTTGAACTATACGGGTTCGGGTTATTCTTCCTGCAATTTTACGCTTACTTTGCCTGTGGGTGCAACATTTGGTTTTGAAGACATTGTTTATTTTGAAGACTTTGATGTTCCAGGTGAGGGATGTGGCCCGCACAATGATTTCACCTGCACGGTTTCTTATTATGAGTGCGGTCTGAAAAAATATGCAGATTTAACGGGAACTTCTTCTTGTATGGCCATACGTAATTGTATTTGCAGCTCCAATAATGAGACCTTGTGTTACGATCCGTTTGCAGTAGAGCATGTGGATTGTTACCAGCCGGAATTGGATCATTTGATCAGTTCGGCGTTTGAAGATTACGAGCAGATGATTGTGGGCGCTCGCCTGGCTTTCATAGAAGATTACAAAACAAAATGTGGGGCAGCGTTCCAAACCGAACATGAGGCATTGCTGGGAGGATTCACACAATATCAGTTTACCCTGTTCTATTACGATCAGGCAGGGAACCTTGCAAAAACAGTCGCACCTGAGGGAGTACATACATTAGCTTCGGCAAATAATACAGCGATTAATACCGCTCGTAACGGAGTAAACAGTTCGGGTACTTATCCTGCAGTTGTTGCAGGTACAACCAAGCCGGTGAATGATTATGTGACCACCTATAATTATAACTCTTACGACCAATTGGTAAGTACCACCAACCCGGACCAGCGAAATGCTGCAAACCCGGCATTGCTTGGAGAATCTAAATTTTGGTATGACCGTTATGGCCGTTTGGTTGCTTCTCAGAATCCGGCACAGGCTGCTCAAAACAAATACTCGTATGTGCTTTTTGATGCGCAGGGAAGGCTTATTCAAACGGGACAAACAGTAAAGGCTTTACCTCCGAATGAAACAACTGAACTCAAAGTGAATGATTATGGAACTGCCTTCACAGCATGGGTTACTTCCGGGACACGTTCAGAAGTGACATCCACCCGATACGACAAAACATTGAGTGTTGCTGTTCAGGCTAAATTTGCAACTGGAACACAGGACAATCTGCGTTTGCGTGTAGCCAGTGTTTTGTATTTTCCGACAGTTTCCGGGGCTACAAACTGGCTCACTGGATATGAAACGGCAATCCATTATTCATACGACATTCATGGAAATGTAAAAGAACAGATCCAAGATGTACCTATGCTGGCTGTGGTGGGACAAACCGATAAATCCACTCAATACGAATATGAACTGGTGAGCGGGAACGTAAATAAGGTTTTTTACCAGAAAGATAAAGCTGATCAGATCACGCATACGTACAAGTACGATAAATTGAACCGTTTGCGTGAGGCTTCTTCCTCAACGGACAAAGTGCACAGTGACCGTCATGCGAAATATTACTATTACGATTTCGGCCCGCTTGCCCGAGTAGAGCTTGGTCAGAACAAGGTACAGTCAATGGATTATGTGTATACCATCAATGGCTGGATCAAGGGGATGAATTCCTCTACTCTTGACAACACACGTGATGTCGGTAAAGATGGGACTTTAGGGTATTTGAGTGCAAACAACCAGGAACACCTGGAAAATGCTATAGATGTTTCGGCTTATACGCTGGGATATTTTGCCAATGATTACAAAGCCATTGCGGGGAGTACCGGTTTTGAAGCAGATTATTCCATTGGAAGTTTCGGAGCAGGCGCTCCGGGGTTATACAATGGGAATATTCGCAGTTTGGTTTCTTCCATTGTGGGAATGCCGACGATGGGAAGTGCCTATAAATACGATCAGTTAAATCGACTTTTGAGTATGGATGCCTATTACAACACGGCAGGTTTAGCGGCGAATAACAACTGGACTTCCGGATCACTTTCACAGGAGTACAAAAGCACCTATTCCTATGACCGGAACGGGAACTTGAAGACCTTACTGAGAAATGGTCCTTCTACTCAGCTGGCGATGGATAATTTCACCTACAATGGCTATAATACAGGTCCCGGAGGAAAACCGTGGAACCGGTTGGATTATGTAACGGATGGGGTAACAACCTCTGTACTGGATGATATCAAAAATGGACAGTCCACAGGAAATTACGGATACGATGCGATCGGACAGCTGACTTCCGACGTTTCTGAAGGGATTCAGACCATTACCTGGCGCTCCGGGGATAGGAAAGTGCAAAAAATCGAGCGAAATAATATAAAACCGAATGCACCGCAGATGGAATTTGTCTATAACCCGTTCGGTCAGCGTGTGTTGAAGATTGAAAAACCACGTATTTCCAATGTGGTACAGCCAAGTAATACCTGGAAGTACAGTTATTATAGTTACGATGCAGGTGGGCAATTACTAGGTGTTTATGATCTGGTACTTGGTACCACAATCCAGAAAGCAGATTTGAACGAACTGCATCTTTACGGTGCATCCCGCCTTGGAATAATCGAGCACCCGGTTTCTTTATGGAATAACGTAGCAGTAGCTTATACACCTGGTAATTTAACAACACATAATAGCGGTGAGATGCGCTATGAAATTGCGAATTACCTGGGGAACGTGAATGCGGTGGTAAATGACCGAAAAATGCACAGAAGCGGTTTCCAACAAAACACCTTCACTTCCAGTACAAATAGCTGGGGAGGATTCAATGTTACCTATACGGTTGGTGCGAATACTTTGCAGATCACTCCAAGTTCTGCTACTAATTATGTAAGCAAGACTTTTACAACAAATAGCGGTAAACGTTATATAGTGAGAATAAGAACACTGAAAGGAACTGGTTCTGACTTAAAAGTAGCTATTTCGGGTATGGCTGGAACCCCTACTTTGTTAGACAACCAGCAGAATACCTTCTTGTTTACTGCCGGATCCAGTACAACGGTAACTATTTCGCGGGTGACGGGAAGTACGGCAATTTATTACCTGGATCAGGTAGAACTGGCTGAAGACCATATCTACGAAGCAACTCTGAAGATGACGAGCGATTACTATCCATTCGGTATGCAGATCCTTGGAAGAAGTACGAACTACGGAGATTACCGTTATGGATATACTGGAAAAGAATCTGATCCGGAAACCAAAGGTCCTGGGAATAGTTATGATTTTGGGGACAGACAATATGATCCGCGTTTAGGGCGTTGGCTATCTTTGGATCCATTAAAATCAATGTATCCATCCATGACTCCATACTGTTATGCGGGGAATACTCCAATTGCAGCGAAAGACCCAGATGGAAATCTGATTATTTTTGTGAATGGATTTACAGGTGGAAAAGTAGCTACCGGCAAAGAAGCATCTAAGCCTGGAGCAGATTATTGGACACCTGAATTTAAATCTGCCGCTCAGGAGTATTTTGGTGGAGACGATAAGCATGTATTCCTTGACGGGTCTCATGGAGAGTATGGATTATCCCAAGCATGGGAAAGACAGGCAATTGGAAAAGCCGCTGGGCTTGCAACAGCTGAAACAATCAAAGAATATTTAAAAACTGCTGGAGATAAAGAAACAATTAAAATCTTAACTCATAGTATGGGGGCTGCGTATGCCGAAGGATTAATTGAAGGATTGATAGAGGCAGGGGTTGATCCAAAACGAATAGAAAAGGTGGTTCATCTTTCAGCTGCGGATGCCAGCGACATTTCAATTTGTGATAAGGGTAAGGATATTAAAAGAGTTCAGCTAGGAGTTGATCAGGATTACACATTATATGCTATTAGTCCTAAAGATTGCTCATTGGGGGAAAAATTAGCTAAAGCTGATCCTTTTTCTGAAGGTGACGAACGAATGATTCCTGGTGTTGACGTTTATGGAGAAATAAATGTTGATGGAGATCAAATGCTCAAATTTGGAAATATAAAAGATCCAGTAAAGAGAAAACAGGCTCAAGAAGAATACAATTATCATGCATATACGAAATGGGACAAAGGAACATTTGATGCATTGAAAGAGCTTGAAAAAGGATCCTTGGTTTCTACCAAGGTTTCATCAGGAAAGACAATCTTTACGATAAAATTCCCTTGCGGGGAATTTGGCTGGAACTTCTTGAAAAGAGGAAAAGATAAATCATTTGTGAAAAACACTGACTCAACTGGAAAAGGGGATGAGTATTATTGTGAATAATGGCTAATGAAGTTCAGAGGAGGGATTTTAAATTCCTCCTCTTTCTTTAATTACTTTTGATTTCAGAAAACAGCGGTAAGAGAGCTGTTCTTTCTACTTTTTTCCGGATGGTTTTATTATTGTGTTCAATCACTTGAAATCCACAGTAGCTTTCTAAATCTTCTTTTCTAAACGTTGCTTCATAGTATGAAGAACTTGTATAACTTGCTGATTTTGCATCTTTAGGATTGAGTTTTTTAGTAAGAGTTTTTGTTGAAATATGTACGACAACTTCGGAAGTGTATATTAATATTGAATCTTCAATGATTTCTCGATAAAATTTAGATGCTACTTCTCTTGTCCTCAACTGCATAGAATCGATATCCAAAATGGCATTCATTGATTCATTTTCAATTCGGATAACATACGAGTCAGTCAAATACCTGGCACAAACATCCATACTGTCCCCTGAATAACTGTAGTTAAATCGATCTAACTCAACTTTCAAACCCTTAGTGCTAAAATCCGATATGAATCTGAGTTCTTTTTGAGTATAGGGTCTAATGCAATCAATTTCGTTTTGTGTGCAGGATAACCCGATTATAAAGACGCTAACAAAAGGAATAATCTTTTTCATTTGAATGTTTTGTTGTTCAAATATAAAGATCTTAAATGTTAATATAAAATACCTTGATCTGATAAGAATAAGAGCAGTATTTTATGAGACGTTCTAAATGAATTAACCTTTTTATGGTATTGCATTATCAGTCATAAGGAGGCAATTTTGCTATTTAGAATTATTCTACACAGCATGAACTTGTATTTAGATAGCCGCAATCAGTTGATCAGTCTCGGATTCAAAGAATTAGTACAAACTATTCTTGGAGAAGTACTGGTTGAATGGCATTCCGGGAATCCAAAAGTAGAACAGGTCCTTTCGGATAATAAACAGGTAGTAGTTTACAATTTCACCGATAACTACCCCGAAATAGAAAACAATTTAAAAGAAATTCCGGAAGATTCAGGCTTGGTGAAAATTGTACTGATCATAAACGGAGATGTATCCAATCTTCCGAAATTGGTTTCCTATGGCGTTTCAGGTTTCATTGATATAAATTGTACACTCAGTGAATTGAAAGAAGCATTCCAGAAGATCCTTCACAACCAGAATTACTATTGCGAATTGGTTTGGAATAAGATCCTGAATCAGGAGGAAGAAATTACTTCACCTACGCAATTCAGTCTCACCAGACGTGAAATAGAAATCGTTGAATCCTTGCTGAATGGGAAGTCGACCGTAGAGATCAGCAGAGAATTAGGACTAAGTCCACATACAGTGCAAACCCACCGCAAGAATTGTTTCAAGAAATTAAAGGTGAAATCCCTTTCCGAACTCTTGCTGTTTGAAATGGAAAATCAGGTATTCAAAAAGTAGAACTACCCTATAAAGGGTATTTTTTTCCGCTCATTTTGGCGATTGCACCCACTGCATTTAGAGCCTACTTTTGCAAATGTTATTTAGAATCATTAAAAATTAGATCGGTAACAATTAAAAGTAAATACAACTTAAATTAAATAGAACACATGAAAAAAGGATTACTTCTATCATTCCTGGCTTTTGCCGGATTTTCTAATGCACAGCTGGTAAACGACTCAGTTTCTATGGGTGCAGGATATGCAAACAACATTTGGTACAGCTTAGAGAACGACGAGCAGGGAACGGCTCAGGCGGCAAATAACTGGGATTTAGCTCTTGCTACAACAATTAACCCTACAAGTCCTTTGGCTTCTTCTATTCTTTTTAATAGCAAAGTCGGGATGATTTATGCTGTTCCTGGTTCTGACGGTACTGATCTGGCAACGGCAGATACGACTGGGATGTCTTCCTGGACACCGCTTTATAACTCAGATGTAACTTGGGGAGAAGGTGCATTGAACGTACCGGGTGTTGCTCATCCTGATTACGGATGGGGATTGTATGATGGTGTAGGCCATACAGGATTCGCAGCAAGACGTGTATTTGCGTTAAAATATACCAATGGCTCAGTAAAATTATTCACTGTTTCTATGGCATTCTCTGATATGTCTTATACGATTGAGTATTCCAATGCAGATCATAGCGGAACAGGTTCTTCAACAGTAGCGATCGCGCCATATAGTACAAAAAACTTTGTTTACTTGCCAGTAGGTGGTGCTGTAATTGATAGAGAGCCTGCATCTGCTTCCTGGGACTTGCTGTTCACACAGTACATAGCTAGCGGATTACCTTATCCATATAATACGGTAACAGGTGTTTTACACAATGTTGGAGTAGAGGTAGCTGAGGTTCACCCTGTAAATAACCCGGAAACAGATATGTCTTTCGAAACTGCAGCTTACTCTGAAGACATCAATACAATCGGTTACGACTGGAAAACATATTCAGGATCTTACATAATCGCAGATTCGTTGGTTTACTTTGTTAAAGACAAAGACGGAGATTACTGGAGATTGATCATGACAGGTTTCACCGGAAGTTCTTTAGGGAAAACAAACTTCAAAAAAGAAAAAGTAGCGAGCTTGAGCATTGCTGAGAACAACCAATTGGTTTCCGGAATCTTCCCGAACCCTGCAGTAAACAGCGTAACTATACTGATTGATTCTAAATCAAATGCAGCAGTGAAGGTATTGAACATGGCAGGTCAGGTAGTATTTGAAAATACTGCAACATCCAATGCATTGGAAGCAATGAACATTTCAACGGCAGATTTCACAAACGGAGTTTACCTGGTTCAGGTTTCTAACGGAGCTGCAACATCAACTCAACGTTTGGTTATACAACACTAATCTTTTGATTAAACAATAAGATGAAAAAAACATGTTTTTTATTCCTTGCTCTTTTAACACTGACTACTGCTTGTAATTCAGGTGCGAAATCAGAGGCGAAGAAAGAAGAAAAGGTCGAAGAAAAACGAATCGTTTCTCTAAATGGTTCGGTAACAGAAATCATCTACGCAGTGGGTTCTCAAAAGGAACTCATTGGCGTTGACGTAACCAGCACATATCCTGCTGCAGCTGAGAAATTGACGAATTTAGGTCATGTACGTAAATTGTCGGTTGAGAGTTTATTGGCTCTGAATCCTTCCCATGTTGTACTATTGGAAGATGAGGTTTCACCGGATTTGAAATCAAAACTGGAGCAGGCAAAAATCGAACTGGTTACTTTCAAACACCCGAACAGTGTAGATGAAGCAAAGTCTTTAGTAAAAGAGGTTGCTAAGTGGTTGGGCAAATCTGAAGCTGCGGAAAAAGTAGTTGCAAAGATTGATGCGGATATCAAAGGACTTGCTAAGCTGGATAAAAAGCCAAAAGTATTGTTCGTTTATGCCAGAGGTGCCGGAACTCTAATGGTTGCCGGGGAAAAAACACCGCTTGAGAAAATGATTGTTTTAGCCGGTGGAGAAAATGCAGGAAAAGGATTTGTTGATTTCAAACCTTTGACAAGCGAGTCTGTTATTGCTGCAAATCCGGATGTGATTTTGATGTTTACTTCAGGAGCTCAAAGTTTGGGACCTGACGGAATTTTCAATGTTCCGGGTGTGAGCACAACAAACGCGGGTAAGAACAAAGCATTGATACAGATGGATGGACAAATGCTTAGTGGATTTGGTCCAAGAGTAGCTAAGGCACTTACGGAATTAAATAAAGAATTTGCGAAAGTTAAATAGTTCAAAGGGTTCAGATAGTCCCAAACATTGAACTTTGGAACTTTTGAACCTTGAACTTTTTGGAACAAAAAGTAATATGTCAAGACAAGGGATAATAGGTCTTTCGTTAGTGGTTTTATTGATAGTTTGCTTTGTGGTAAACCTGTCAGTAGGAAACGTTAATGTCCCAATTTCCCATGTCTTTGGCAGTTTGATTGAAAAGATCGGCTTTCAAACCGACTTAAAAATAACGGATATCGAATACCAGGTTGTTTACAATATTCGATTTCCAAGAGCCGTTTATTCTTGCTTAATAGGTGCAGGACTAGCCGTCTCAGGTGCAGCATTACAGGGAATTTTCAGAAACCCTTTGGTCGATTCCGCCTTAATTGGAATCTCAACGGGTGCCTCGCTATTTGCATCACTATTCATTTTGTTCAACGGATTGGTTCCCTGGTTGATTTTTTTCAACGAGGGACTTTCCCTTTCTATCGTAGCCTTCCTGGGAGGATCACTGGTAGCATTTATCGTTTACAGGTTGTCCTTAAGCAACGGAGAAATCAACTCATTAACCTTAATTCTTGCCGGAATTGCTTTGAATGCTTTGACCGCTTCCTTAACAGGTTTGCTGACTTACTTTGCAACCGATGATGAATTGCGTGATTTGACTTTCTGGACACTAGGAAGTTTGGGATCGGCAAACAACGATTCTGTTTGGCTGCTGGTTATTTTCACCCTGGTGCCGATGGGATTCATTTTCTCAAAAGCGAAAGCACTCAATGTTTTGTCTTTGGGAGAAAGCAATGCGCAATACATGGGCTACAAAGTAAAAACCATTAAGTTGGCGGTAATAATCTGTTCCACCTGCATGGTTGGTGCGGCAGTTTCCATGGCCGGAGTAATTGGGTTTATCGGCTTGGTAGTTCCACATATTATTCGAATTGTAGCCGGGCCGAATCACAAATCCTTACTGCCATTCAGTGCTTTCTTCGGAGCAATTTTGCTTTCCGTTGCAGATATGATCTCCCGAACGATTCTTCCTCCTACAGAAGTGCCAATCGGGATTATTACCGCGCTCATGGGAACTCCGGTTTTCATCGCCATTATTTTTAAACACAAACGTAAATTCTCGGTTTGATAGAAGCAAGGAACATAGCGTTTGGTGTAAAAGGAAAGCAAATCCTGAATCCGGTTAATTTCATAACCGACCAGGAAGAGTTTATTGTGATCCTCGGACCAAATGGTGCCGGGAAAAGCACTCTCGTAAAACTGCTCTCCAACGGATTGAGACCAAGCTCGGGAAGGATTTCCTATTATGGGAAAGAACTCAAAGAATGGACGCTTGATAATTTAGCAAAATACCGCGCATACATGCACCAGGAAAGCATGATCGCTTCCAGTTTTACCGTTCGGGAAGTGTTGGAAATGGCACGCTACCGGTACCCGGAAACAAAGAATCTCTTTAATAAAACAGTCGTTGAAAAGATTGTGAACGAATTGAATCTGCAGCCGCTTTTGGATTTGGAATTTAATTTTCTTTCCGGTGGTGAGAAACAACGTGTTCAGTTTGGAAGAGTGCTTTTGCAGTTAGAAAGCGAAGGCGAAATTCAACCGGTAAAATATTTATTCCTGGATGAACCATTGAACAACCTGGATGTGCGTTACCAGATTGAATTGTTGAAATACGCACGCAAATTTGTAGACGACAAGCGCGGAAGTGTTATCGTGGTGATGCACGATATCAACTTGTGTTATCAATATGCCGACCGCGTGCTGCTGATGCAAAAAGGAAAAGTAATTAAAGATGGAACAGTTCAAGAGGTGATGAGCCAGGAACTGTTGAGCGAAACCTATCAAATAGAATTAGAACAGATCCGGTCAATGGACGGAGAAGTGTTTTATAGACACATATCTTATTCATCCAGCCTTGTGGATAGTAATAAAATGAAGTAGAAATCAGAGTGACTGATTATAGAATAAAATTAAATACACAAAAAATGGAAACAACTTTGTCATTAAGAGAAGCTTTCGACCAATTGAAAGAAAGCGAACCAAAATTGAGAATCAGAGATTATGCGAAGCGTTTAAATGCTTCCGAAGCGGAATTAGTTGCTTTAGGACTAGGTACAACGGCTGTTCGCTTACGTCCTGAATTTGTAGCAATCCTGGGTGAAATTGAATCATTAGGGTTTGTAATGGCTTTGTCGAGAAATGACGATGTAGTGCATGAGCGCAAAGGGATTTATGAGAATTTCAGTACTACGCCGCACGCTTCTCTTTTTGTAGGAAAAGACATCGACCTGCGTATTTTTCCAAGTGTATGGGCTTACGCTTTCGCAGTAACAGAAGGAGAAGGCAAACAGGCACGTCGCAGCTTGCAGTTCTTTACAAAAGATGGAGTTGCAACACACAAGATCTACACGGAATCCAAAAGCAATATGGAAGCGTACGAAGCTTTGGTAGCGAAATACAAAGACGAGAACCAGTCTTCGGAATTGGAGATCGGTGCTATACTGCCATTGGAATCAGCCGAATTGCCGGATAGCGAAATCGACGTGAAAGCATTCCGGGAAGCTTGGTTGAACCTAAAGGATACACATGAATTCTTCGGCTTGCTGAAAAAGCACAAATTGACAAGAACACAGGCTTTGCGTCTGGCTCCGGATGAAACTCATGCAAAGAAAATCGACAATAAAGCATTGCGCAGGGCCTTGGAAGCAGCTGCAAAAGAGCAGGTTTCAATCATGGTATTCGTTGGAAATGCCGGAATGATCCAAATTCATACCGGTGAAGTGAAAAACATCGTCGAGCATGGCCCGTGGATCAATGTATTGGACCCACATTTCAACCTGCATGCAAAAGAAGATGCAATTGCTGAATCCTGGATCGTTCGTAAACCAACAGAAGACGGTATCGTTACCTCTTTGGAATTATTCAACGCGAAAAAAGAGTTGATCTGTACACTTTTCGGAGCTCGCAAACCTGGAATTCCTGAATTGGAATCGTGGAGAAAATTGATCGCTGAATTATAAATCATGAAACAAAAAGCGTATTTGCTTCTTTTAATGAGTATTCTGAGTGGTGTTGCAACTGCTCAGGATACTTTATATATCAAAGACGAAGCGGGGACAGCTGTGCCGTTTGCACAAGTAGCAATTCAGGCACTGAATGCGAAAAAAACAAACTATGTTCAGTCAGATGAACAAGGAATTCTGCTGGTTCCGAATACAATTTATGCTGCCGAACAGCAAGTGATCATAAAAGTCAGTACGGACGGTTTTCACCAGGAAACAGATACTATTTCTAAAGGAAAGAGCCACAAAATTCGGTTAAGGACCAACTCCAAAGATATTGGCGAGGTAGTGATTACCGGGCAGTTGGGAGCAGGTTCTTTGACCGGTTCTACCAATAAAGTAAAACTGATCGATCGGGCAACCATCGAAGCAAAAGGAGCTGTGAACCTGCGCGACTTGTTGCAAAACGAATTGAATATCCGTGTTAGTCAGGACCAGATCCTGGGCTCCGGAATGTCGATGCTTGGAATTGGTGGTGAAGGAGTGAAAATACTGATAGATGGTGTTCCGGTTATCGGTCGCCAGAATGGAAATGTTGATTTGAGCCAGATCAATTTGTCCAACATTGAACGAGTGGAAATTGTTGAAGGACCACTTAGTACCAATTATGGAAGTAACGCCATGGCAGGTACCATTAACCTGATTACGAAAAAGCCGAAAAACAAAGGCTACGATATAAACTTAGGAGCATTTTACGAAACGGTTGGGAATTACAATCTGAACCTCGGAGTGACTTCACGCATGAAGAACCATTCGATTTCTGCTTACGGAGCACGTAACTTTTTCGACGGTTGGACACCCGGAGACAAGGCCCTTGAATTCCCCAAAAAGGAATTGGCAGATTCCGGAAGATTCCAGCAATGGAAAATGAAAGAGCAGTATTTAGGCGGATTGAAATATGCTTTAAAATTTAAGAAAGTAGAGTTGATTCCATCTGTGGATTTGTTCCGTGAGAAAATTATAAACCGTGGTTATCCGCGTGCGCCTTACCAAATTTCAGCTTTTGATGACGAATACATGACCAATCGTCAGAATGCCGGACTGGAAGTCATTGGCTGGCTGAAACCAAACCTGAAACTGGATGTTCAATTGAATTATTCCAATTACAAACGCATCAAGAATTCTTACCTGACAGATTTAACCACTTTGGATCGCAAATTACTGGCAATGTCTGAGCAGGATACTTCGCGCTTCATTTTGTATTTTAACCGGGTAACTCTGACCAGAAATCACCCCGACAGAAAGTTCAATTACGAAGCCGGTTACGATATCAATTACGAAACCGGATTTGGAAACCGGATTGAGAACAAGCGAAAAGAGATTGGCGATTATGCACTTTTCGGAACATTTAACTGGGCTCCGTGGACTTGGTTGAACGTAAAACCGGGAATTCGTTTTACCTATAATACCTTGTACAAAGAAGCATTCATGCCGGCTTTGAATGTGAAGTTAGGCAAGAAAAAACACATTCTCCGCGGAAGTATTGCTTCCGGATTTCGTTCTCCGTCCATTAAGGAATTATACATGGAATTCGTAGATATCAACCACAAAATTTTTGGAAATCCGGATTTGAGACCTGAAATCGCAAACCACGTTCAGGGTTGGTATAATTTCGCCTGGGAGCCGAAGAAATTCACTGTCGGATTTGAATTGTCCGGTTATTACCAGGATATTTCCAATCGCATCAGTTTGTCGCAATCTGCGGACGGAGTGAACTACAGTTATTTCAACATCGATCAGTTCTATGCAAAAGGATTACAATCAGTTGTAAAAGTGGGGCAGAAGCAGTGGAATGTCAGCGCCGGGTTCAATTATATTGGAACAGCTTCTAACTATTCAGACGGTCGCTTTGCTTATTCCCCGGAATTGGTTTCCAACGTTTCTTACCAACTGAAGAACGGAACAACCAAGTTCAGCGCATTCTATAAATACACCGGAAAAGTAGTGGCGTATTTTGTAAATGAAGATGCATCGATTACTCAATCATTCATTTCAGATTACAGCTTGTTGGATCTCCAGGTGCAGCAATGGTTTTTGAAAAAGACTTTAGGCGTTTCACTAGGTGGTAAGAACTTATTGAATGTAACGAATATCAATGCCGGAAGCGGTACAAGCGGTGGTGCTCACACCTCTACAAGCGGATCAGCTCCAATTGCCTGGGGAAGAAGTGTCTACCTGAATATTACTTACCTGATAAAATCGAAGCAATGAAAAAAATAGGTTTAATTGCGCTCATTCCACTTTTAGGCGCGTGCTTCAAAAAAGAAATTCCGGTGGATAAACCAACTACCGATGCAGTAACTACTCAGGTGGTCATGGGCGGGAATTATGCCAACCAGATTTATTACGACCTGGAAACAAATTCCATCATCCGCCAGAATAACCGCGAAGTGTGGGATTTGGCTTTTGAATCAGGTGATAACGGTTTTCACATTCTCCTGAACGAATCACGGATCATGGCTGCGGCCCTTTCCAATGAAACAGATATCAACGCATTGACTTCAGATGCAGGTTTGACTTATAAATGGGATTATCATACCGGGAACCTCGATTCAACAGCAATCGGCAACTGGCAAAGTTTGGGAAAAGTGTATGCCATTGACTTGGGAACGTCACTTCTGGGAGGAAGTTTAGGCAAGAAGAAGCTGAAAGTTGTTTCCGTAAGTACAAATGAATACCAGATTCAATTTGCAGACCTGAACAGTTCTTCGATCCAAACAGTTACGATCCCGAAATCCACAACTGCCGGGTTTACCTATTTCTCTATGACCGGAAGTGGTTCTATACAGGATATTGAACCGGATAAAGGAACCTGGGATTTACAGTTTACAGCTTACTGCCATGTTTTCGACGAGCACACACCGTATTCTGTAGTTGGAGTTTTGTCCAATCGGTTCGGAGTGAAAGTGCAGGAAGTAACCCTTCCGTTTGCAGAGTTAAAACATTCCGATATCGTAGAATCAGCATTTGAAGACCGTATCAACGTCATCGGTTACGACTGGAAAACCTACGATTTCGGCAATGGAACTTACGTAGTAAGCAGCAATCGTACCTTTGTAGTGAAAACCGTTTTGGGCCGTTATTACAAACTGCGTTTCATTGATTATTACGATGAGAATGGAATCAAAGGTGCTCCGAAATTCGAATTACAGGAATTGATACCTTGATTTTGCAATGCTCAGCCACCTTTCTATTTACGTTCAAATTATTTAAAAGGTAGCTGAGCAGAGCAATTATCCCAATTACATAAAAAGGTCACGGAGCAGAGTCGAAATGAACCATTTCTGTTACCTTTGCGCCAAATAAATTCACAATGGCTCAAAAACCGGCAATCCCCAAAGGAACAAGAGATTTTCTACCAGATGAGGTAGCTCGCCGTACGTATATTTTCGACACGATCCGATCTGTATTTAAAAGCTACGGGTTTGCACCGATTGAAACACCTTCCTTCGAACTTTCCAGCACTTTATTGGGGAAATATGGTGATGAAGGAGATAAATTGATATTTCAGATTCTTCGTTCGGGGAACTATCTTTCCAAAATAGAAGCAGCAGACGTTACAAGCGAATTAACATCGAACGATTTCGATAAACTCCCATCGGAAGATCGGAAATCACTGGCTCGAATTACAGGAAAGATATCTGAAAAATCACTTCGCTACGACTTAACCGTACCTTTCGCGCGTTTCGTGGTACAGCATCAAAATGAATTATCATTTCCATTCAAAAGATACCAGATCCAGCCTGTTTGGCGGGCAGATCGTCCGCAGCACGGCCGTTACCAGGAATTTTACCAGTGTGACGCTGATGTCGTTGGTTCGGATTCTTTGTTATATGAAGTAGATTTCGTGCAGATCTTCGACCAGGTTTTGACAAACCTGCAGATTCCCGGCTTCACCATTATGATCAACAACCGCAAGATCCTTTCCGGAATTGCTGAGGTTTCCGGTGAAAGCGATAAGTTAATCGACATCACGGTTGCAATCGACAAACTGGACAAGATCGGTGAAGAAGGAGTGGTGAAGGAACTGAAAGAAAAGAACATTTCTGATAAAGCTATCGAAATCATTTCGCCCTTGTTTAAAATGAACGGAAGCAATGAGGAACGGTTGGATCAGATGAAATCCTTTCTTTCAAACTCTGAAATCGGCTTAAAAGGAATCGAAGAATTGGAGTTTGTATTGAACCAAACCAAAGAACTTGGGTTGGAACGCGCAGAAGTACTTTTCGACGTAACACTTGCCCGCGGACTGAACTACTACACCGGAGCAATTTTCGAAGTGAAAGTGCACGATGTGAAAATGGGTTCCATCTGCGGCGGCGGACGCTACGATGACCTGACAGGTTTATTCGGACTTTCCGGTTTGTCGGGAGTGGGAATTTCTTTCGGGGCTGATCGTATCTACGATGTATTGAATGAATTGAACCTTTACCCGGAAGACACCAATGCAGGTTTGACTTTGTTATTCGCTAATTTCGGTGACAAAGAAGCGGCTTATTGCATGAAATTAACCAAGAAATTGCGCATAACCGGTGTAGATTGCGAAGTGTATCCAAGCGCTGTCAAAATGCAGAAACAATTCAAATACGCCGATAACCGCAAGGTGAAATTCGTAGCATTGATAGGAGAAGACGAATTGAACAAAGGGTTACTTCAGATCAAGAACATGGAATCCGGTGAACAGAAAGCAATGACCGAAAGCGAATTGCTTCAATTTTTTAAAGCTTAAACAAAAATGGACCATTTTATCATAGATAATGAATGGGTTTCTCTGGAGAAACTCGACGAAATAGTGGCATCGAACGCTAAAATCTCAATCAGCGAAGATGCGAAAGCAGGAATTTTAAAGTGTAGAAGCTATTTAGACGAAAAAGTGGCAAAAAGCGACCGTTTGATCTACGGAGTAAACACGGGTTTCGGGAGTTTGTGCGACACAGCGATCTCCAGGGAAGATTTGGAACAATTGCAGCGAAACCTGGTCCTTTCCCATGCTTGTGGAATGGGGGAGCGCGTTCCGGAGGAAATTGTTAGAAGATTATTGATCCTGAAAGTCATGGGACTTTCTCATGGAGCTTCCGGAGTACAGTTGGAAACAGTAGAGCGTTTGGTTTTCTTTTACAACAATCACATTCACCCGGTGGTTTTTCAGCAGGGAAGTTTGGGTGCATCCGGCGATTTGGCTCCTTTGGCTCATTTGGTACTGCCGCTTTTAGGCGAAGGGACCGTGATGTTCGAAGGAAAAGAATACACTTCGAAAGAAATCAATGCCCGTTTTGACCTGAAAGAAATAGCTTTGAGATCAAAAGAAGGTTTGGCTTTGTTGAACGGAACACAGTTTATGTCGGGATATGCTTCTTATGCGATTTTCCACGCACGAAAACTTTGGAAACAGTTCAATGAAGTAGCTTCCATTTCTTTGGATGGTTACGATGGCCGCAAGGAACCGTTTGGAGTTCAGGTAAACGAGATCCGCAACCAGGTTGGCCAGATCAAAACCGCAGAAATTTTCAGAAGTTTACTGGAAGACAGCGAATTGGCAAACCGCGAGAAAGCACATGTGCAGGATCCGTATTCATTTCGTTGCATTCCTCAGGTCCATGGCGCTTCTTTTGATACCATCGAACATTGCGCAACTATTGTGGAACGCGAGATCAATGCAGTAACTGACAATCCAACTGTTTTCCCGGATGAGGACATGGTGGTTTCCGCAGGAAATTTTCATGGGCAGCCACTTGCATTAGCTATGGACTTTTTGGCCATTGCATTAGCTGAAATGGGAAGCATCAGCGAACGCAGAATTTACAAATCCATTTCAGGAACACGCAATCTGCCTGCATTCTTAGTGGCAAAGCCAGGTTTAAATTCCGGTTTCATGATCACGCAATATACCTGTGCATCTATCGTAAGCCAGAACAAGCAATTGTGTACTCCGGCAAGTATCGATACCATTGATTCCAGCAACGGGCAGGAAGATCATGTTTCCATGGGAGCAAATGCTGCTACGAAATTGTTCCGTGTGATAGATAATTGCTATTCCATCCAGGGAATTGAGATCCTGCATGCTTGTCAGTCATTGGAATTCCGCCGACCGGCAAAATCCGGAAAGCGCCAGGAAGAGATATTTGCTAACTTTAGAACCAAAGTTCCTTTTGTGAAAGAGGACGGTTACATGCATCCGTTAATGCAGAATAGTAAGGAATTTGTAAAAGCAGGAATATGAGTGAGTACTTTTCAGAAATGGACAAGCAGCCGGAGCAAGACCAAAAAAGACCGGTTTTGTTAACAGTGCTTTGCGTTTTAAGTTTTATAGTCGTTGGATTCGGTCTGTTGGAAGTTTTATTTACTTTGATTGGCGGACAACCAAGTCCTGAGAAAATTGAATCAGCTTATAATCAAATCATTCAAATGAGCAGTGAGATGCGCGACAAGCAAATGGTTGTCATTGCAGAAATGTTAGAACAGGGTGCAGAGTTAGCCAGGTATCAGCAATACCGTTATTGGTCGGTTTTAGGTGTAAAAACTTTGACCATGATCACAGGTTTTTTTGGTGTACTCTTTATGTTGAAAGGGAGAAAGCTGGGATTTCATTTGTACATCATTTACAACCTTTTGAGTATTGGTGGAAAATTCCTGATCGTTCCGTCTGAGATGGTTCCAATGGTATCTGTAATCTTCGATTTGATTGTTTCAGGAGTGTTTATTTTGCTTTACAGCCGAAGCCTGAAGTGGATGAATAAGTAAACCGGATAATATAGCTTTAAAAGCCCCGCTCCAATTCATGGATCGGGGCTTTTCTTTTTATTTACCTCATAATTACCACCTTAATAATTAGTAATTAACACAAATTGGCTACCGTTTAGTGTCGATAAAAGGACTTTTAAATCTCCTAAATGACATTTAAGTAAACAAATGAGCAATTTAAAAAACGGATAATTACTTCTTATACATTTGTTTCATGTGATTTTTAAAAATGCGAATGGGCCCTCGAATTTGAAAGATTCATATCATAAATAAATGATGTTCAATCTGTTAAACTATTAAACATGCGCAAAAATTTACTTTTAGGTGTAATTTCCTGCATCGGAATGATTTCAAGCGGGAATTCATTTGCACAGGGAGCACAACCGGGTTGTGGACTTGAGAAACAACGCCAAAAACTCATTGCAGAAAATCCGCAGATCCAGGTGGATTATGAGAAACTGCTCAATCGCTATACGGAGAACCGATTAGTGAACGGGAAATCGGAAACCATCCGCGTTATCCCCATTGTATTCCATGTTGTTCATGAATATGGAGAAGAAAATATCTCCGATCAACAGGTACAGGATGCCGTTCGGATTTTAAACGAGGATTTCGGGAAAAAGAACCAGGATACGATCATTGTGGTTTCACCTTTTGATACGATTATCGGAAATACTCACCTCGAATTCCGTTTGGCAACATTAGATCCTTATGGAAACTGTACAAACGGGATCGAACACATTTACAATCACCAAACAATTGCCGGCGACAGTTATTCCAAGTTAAATCAGTGGGATCGCGACAAGTACCTGAACGTTTGGGTGATCGGTACGATGGATGATCCGGATGTTGCCGGATTTGCGCACTATCCAACAGATGTTACCGGCGTTGGGTTTTGGCGCGACGGTGTGGTGATGGTTCATCAATCTACCGGAAGTATTGGTACGGGGAATGACTATCGTTCCAGAG
This sequence comes from uncultured Flavobacteriales bacterium, assembly GCA_946479285.1. The sequence goes on from CAMLFH010000016.1 coordinate 64,347, forward strand.
CATTGACGCATGAAGTAGGGCACTATTTGGGATTAGCACATACCTGGGCAAATAACAATACTCCGGAATTGGCATCCAATTGCAGCCTCGATGACGGGATCGGTGATACGCCAAACTGCAGGGGATTGGCAAATTGTGATTTAACTGCAAATACTTGTACGGAACCAACTACTCCGGGAAATTACTGGCCTTTTGATGTGATTGATAATACCCAGAACTATATGGATTATGCTTATTGTTCGGTGATGTTTACCAACGGTCAGTCAAACTTTATGAATAACGTGTTGGATCAGCAAACCAGTGGTCGAAATAACCTCTATACAACGGATAATTTGCAGGAAACCGGAACCACTACTTTAACACCTGTAACATGTATTCCTGTGGCAGATTTCTATGTGGATGCAAATGGCGGAAGCGGTAATATCGGTCCAAACGCAAACGTAATGACTGCTTGTGTGAATGATCCGGTCGAATTCAGAGATGCTTCCTGGAAAGCAGGCGTTACTTCCTGGTCATGGAGCTTCCCGGGTGCAAGTCCGGCAACTTCCGTAAACCAGCATCCGATCGTTACTTATGCTGCACCGGGTTGGTACAATGTTACCTTAACAGTTGCAAATAATGTAGGGTCTGATACTAAGACGATCAATAACATGATTTACGTTCAGGGGAACTGGGCTGAGTACACCGGTCCGAAAATGGAAGATTTTAATCAGAACGCAAACTTCTGGATTACGCATAATCCGGAGGATAATTACGCTTCGTTCAACCGGGTTACTTCCGGTGGAAAAGGAAATACAGCGTGTTTCAAGCTGAATAACTACAAAAATGTTTCGGGAGCACAAATGTTTACGGAAGATTGGTATTACAACGACCGTTTGGCAAATTCCAAAGATTATTTGATCTCGCCGGCTATCGATTTGAGAAGCACAACTAACGTCACTATTTCTTTTGATTATGCTTACGGCACAAGAGCAACAGGAGCTGCTGATATTACAGAAAAATTGATAGTTTATTCTTCCAGAGATTGCGGAAAAACCTGGGTGCAAAGAGAAATGCTTACAGGCACCGTGCTTTTGACAGGTGGTTATGTTGGAAATACCGATTATGTTCCAACCACTAACCAGGACTGGAAAACAGCCAGCTTCAATTACACGCCGACAGCAGCAGATAATAAGACAAAATTCAAATTCGAATTTATTGCTTCTGATTTCTCATCCAACTTCTACTTTGACAACTTCAATATCTCAGGAACATTAGGAATTGATGACAATGGAATGGTATCTGCAGTTTCAATCGCTCCTAATCCGGTTGCTACAGGTTCCGATCTGTCTGTTGAAGTGGCTGATACGGACAGTGGAATGCAATTAGTAGTCATGGACTTGAAAGGTGCAATTATTTCCACAACAGCCGTTCCTGCTTCTTCCGGAGTTCAAACAATAAACATTCCGATGAACGTTGCCAAAGGATGCTACATCCTGAATGCGGTTCAGGGAACAGCTAAATCTACTCACAGAATAGTTGTTTATTAAGAGTGGATCAATAAAAAAAACTGGGGGTAGCCACGCGATACTTCGCGTGGCTACTTCGGTTTTTAGTTGATATTTAAATCTGTGATTTATAATTATTTAGCAGTGATTTTACTGTTTTCTTTTTTATAACGGAGGAATATGTGCTATCTTTGCACCAAAATTCCAAGTATTTCTCATGATTTCAGTAAACAATCTTTCACTCCAATTCGGTAAACGTATCCTTTTTGATGATGTAAATCTCAAATTTGGTTCAGGTAACTGTTACGGAGTTATTGGTGCTAATGGTGCCGGCAAATCTACATTCTTAAAGATCTTAACAGGTGACCAGGATCCTACTTCAGGACGTGTAGAATTGGAGCCAGGAAAACGGATGGCCGTATTGAGTCAGAACCACTTTGAGTTTGACCAGTTTGAAGTATTGCAAACAGTTATCATGGGTCACAAACGTTTGTTTGAGATCATGACTGAAAAGGATGCGTTGTATGCAAAGCCTGATTTTTCAGATGCAGACGGAATGCGCGCTTCCGAACTGGAAGGTGAATTTGCTGATTTGGAAGGGTGGAACGCAGAAACAGATGCAGCAACTTTGTTGAGCAACTTAGGAATCGATGAGAGCAAGCATTACATGAAGATGGAAGATGTTCCTTCTGAATACAAAGTACGTATTTTGTTGGCACAAGCCCTTTTCGGAAACCCGGATGTTTTGGTACTCGATGAGCCTACCAATGACCTGGATTTGAAAACAATCGGTTGGCTGGAAGACTTTTTATTGGACTTTAAGAACACCGTAATTGTTGTATCGCATGACCGTCACTTCTTAGATACGGTTTGTACCCACATTTGCGATATCGATTTCAGTAAAATCAATGTATTTACAGGTAACTATACATTCTGGTATCAGTCGTCCCAGTTAGCAGCTCGTCAGCGTGCAGATAAAAACAAAAAAGCAGAAGATAAAAAGAAAGAGCTTCAGGACTTTATTTCCCGTTTCTCTGCAAATGCTTCTAAATCCAAACAAGCTACCAGTCGTCGTAAATTGATCGATAAATTGGATCTGGAAGAAATCCAGCCTTCTTCCCGCCGTTATCCGGGAATTACATTCCACCAGGAACGCGATGCAGGAAATCAGATTTTGACCGTAAGCGGATTGACGAAAATGCACGAAGGAGAATACCTGTTCAAAGACCTGTCTTTCACATTGAATAAAGGAGATAAAGTAGCGATTGTTTCTAAAAACTCGATTGCAGTAACTCAATTCTTCGAGGTTTTGAACGGAAAAATGCAGGCAGACAAGGGCGAGTTTACATACGGTACAACCATTACAACAGCGTACTTGCCAAATGACAACACGTCGTTTTTTGATAGTAAATTGTCTTTGATCGACTGGCTGCGTCAGTACGCACAAACAGATGAAGAAAGAGAAGAAGTTAGTATCCGCGGATTCCTTGGCAGAATGTTGTTCTCCGGTGAAGAGGCATTGAAAAGTGCTACAGTTCTTTCAGGAGGTGAGAAAGTACGTTGTATGTTGTCGAGAATGATGCTTGCAAAAGCAAATTTCCTGATGATGGACGAGCCTACGAATCACCTGGACCTTGAATCAATTACAGCATTGAACAACGGAATGTCGGCATTTGAAGGAACCATGTTGTTTACATCTCATGACCACGAGTTGGTTTCTACTGTTGCAAACAGGATTATTGAATTAACTCCGAATGGCTTCATCGACAAAATGATGCCTTACGATGATTATCTTGCTGATGCAAAAATTGCTTCTTTGCAGGAAGAGCTTTACGCTTGATTAGTTATAAAATAATGTAAACGCCAATCTGTTTCAGGTTGGCGTTTTTTTATATGATCCCTTGGAGATTATTAAAATCAATTTCACCTTGTTTGGTGAATATATAACCACGAAAACCTTCCTCATCGTAAAGGTATGTACTTTCAATAAATCCGGTTTCTCTCAAAATTTGGATGTGCTGTGATACCGCGTTTCCGCTAAGTTTTACTCGTTCGGAAATATACCCGTTTGTGACAATTTGATACTTTTTGATTTCATGAAGAATTACAATTCTTGCAGAAGCAGCAATTGCTCTTCCGATTCTTGCTCCGTTTAATTCTTCTTTGGTGTATTGCAGATGCTTAGATCGTCCCATAAATAACTGTTTCTTATATAAGTTAGTGGAAAAGATCATTTGAAACAAGTAGATCGGAAAAAAATTATATCATGAAATAATGATAACCTGATATCATGATATAATGTTTTCCTTACAACATGATATAATGATTTGATGATAACATGATATCATGTTTTATGTCGGCTGATAATCCAACAATAAGTGATAACTTCGTATTCATGTCCATTCCCGAAAGATCCTTTTCGTTCCGTCATAAACTCATTTCCGCACTCCGCGATTGGGACGTCAAAGGAATTAGAAGACTTTCTGTTTCCTTGCCCAAAATCCTGTTGCCTGATCCGAAATCTGCCGGAAAACACATCCTGAAAACCATTCATGGTGTCAAAATGATAATTGATCCATCTTTGGACAAAGGAGTAGAACTCTCCCTTTTTGAAACAGGAACCTACGAGAAAGGAACCATTCAATTCCTGGAAGAGTATTTGAAACCCGGATCTTCATTCCTGGACGTTGGCGCAAATATCGGATTGATGTCAGTCATTGCCTCCAGGGCTGTTGGCCAAAAAGGAATTGTTTACGCAGTAGAAGCAAATCCGGGAACAGTCCCGATTTTACAAAGTAATATTGACCTGAATAACTGTAAAAACATCGAACTGCTTCCTGTAGCACTTTCTGATACGCAGGGAACTGCTTTACTGTTCGAGAATTGGGAAGTTAACCGTGGTGGAGCGTCTATGATTTCTCAAGAGGAAAACCAAATCGGGGTAGAGGTGAAAATGGAACGCCTGGATGATTTGTTTGATGAAATTACCAGCATTGATTTAGTGAAAATTGATGTGGAAGGATTTGAACCACAGGTGATACGTGGGGGAATGAATTGGTTCAGCAAACAATTACCTGTTTTTATTATTGAAGTTTCTGAAAAGAGAGAAAAGGAAGTTGGTCCCACCCCAAGGGAGATCATGGAATTGGTGCAAACAATCGGAAGGTATACTTTTTACAAGCACAAAGGGACTAAAGAGCGAAGAGGAAAGCTGACAGAAATCAGGAATGTGCAGGATCTTCCCAGTCACGATAACATCATTTGTATTCCCTTAAAACAAATTAAGTAGTTGATTAAGATATACTTGTGCGATTTTTCAAAATAAAACCGTAGTGTTTGATTATTCTCATTTTTTTTAACTCCTTGTGAAGCATTTCAAAAAAAGGAACTATTTTTTTAATTTATTCTTAAAATTTAATCTCCGTTTCACACTTCACATCCTTGTTTAACTTAAATTTGCAGGGCTTAAACAAACATCATTTTAGCAAACCAATAAACTGCTCTGCTGTGATTCTGAAAGAATTTCAATGCTTCAGTTTCCGGTAGTTGCAAATTAGTTATAACCATTGAAATCCAAATCGGGTTTTAAACAGTATGTATATCTGATTGAATGAGACTTAGCATTAGAATAGTATTTCTGTTAGTTATAATTTGTCTGAATTCGTTCGGTCAGTCTACTCTTACCACTTTCAAAACGGGATCGCTTATTATCCCTATGGATAATTCCAAACAAAATTTGATCACATCCCAAATAGCATTCAATGTTAAAGCATACGGATTGGTAAATGCACTGCTCCAAAATCATATTCCCGTTCATTGGATCATCAAAGATGCGAAAGTAAAAGATGAGGTCGATTTTTCGTTGCTTGCCGGAAGAGTTTCTCCTTCTGTAACTGCTGCTGCTCTGACAGATTTTAAATCAGGACCGTTCGTTATTGATAGTTTGTGGGCAAGCACTGCTATGCCCATTATTACTGCATACGGAAATAATGTGGCGGTTTACACAGCTCAGGCAACATTTATTGCGCCAGTCAGATACCAATTGATGTTCAAGCCGAAAATTGCTGTGTTTACCAATGGAAACAGCCAATTGATTCATACCAAAGCGCTTCGGCTTGCCGGTTTTTCTTCTCCCGCTCATTTTGATTCCATTCCGGCGCAAAATGCAAATGCAGCAAGCTGTTATACCTTTGGTTGTGAACCGCATTGGACAAATGGGCAGAACGCTGTAACCAATGTGATTACTTCTTTTTTGAATTCGGGAGGAAATTTTTTCGCACAATGTACAGGAATCAGTGCTTATGAAGATATCGAACACTATCATACCACCAACGGTATTGAATATGAAAACAGCTCTTTCAACCAGACAAACACCAATATTTATTCAGGTACGGATAATCCTTTGATGCAATTTGAAGGTACTTTGACGAATGCTCCTACGGGCACTGTAGTCAATTACAAAAACAACAGCGGGGCTTACCAGCCATTGACCCAATTCCTGATAAAGAAGTCTCCAACTCCGGCTTCAGGAATAACAGATGGTGATGTGGTGATGTCTACACGTAAGGTGGGCAGTGCGGTGCTTGGTGGAAATGCAACCTATTTGGGCGGACATGATTACCTGAAAGGAACATTTGATTTATTGGATCTCGGATTGCTTGGACTGGATTATGCCCGGGCAAGCGATGTGACCTGGAACAATGGTTTACGCATTTTTTACAACGCCATTTTTGTTCCTTCTACCAGACCGACAAGCTGTGAATTTGTGTTTGCGGGCGAAGCCAAAGTCAGTTTAGGGATCAATAATGCAGCGCCATGCCTGAATGATACCTTACTGTATACAATTTCATTTACCAATGCCGGACCTGGAACTGCTCACAATATTTTAGTAAAAACGGCTCCGCTTCCTGCCGGATTGACATACGTGTCAAATACTGCTGGCCAGGGAACGTATTCCGTGGGAACAAATAATTGGACAATCGGGCAATTGGCGCCGAATACCACTGTACAGCTGACAATCCGTTACAAAGTCACTGTTGATGGAACCTACACATTGAAAGCATACAACGCAAATCTCATTGCAGGAAATGCCTTTACGGAGGATACAAGCTCTTTGGTTTTTACAACCAATCAGAATAATCCGGTGTTAGTTGCTCCTGCAGCAGTGAATGCTTCAACGAATTTAGGTTGTACGGCTACAGGAGTAAATCTGGGATCGCCAACAGTAACGGACGATTGCGGAATTGCTTCGCTAACAAATAATGCTCCTTCAATTTATCCATTGGGAACAACAATCGTTACCTGGACTGTGGTTGATAATTCCGGAAATACAGTCGCAGTAACACAATTAGTTACGATTTCGGATACTGAAAATCCCACAATTACAGCTCCCGCTAATGTTTCTGTTTTCCCTGTTACGAATTGTGATACAAGCGGAATTAATTTGGGAACGCCCGTAACTTCAGATAATTGTGGAGTTGCTTCTGTAACGAATAACGCACCTGCCTTGTTTTCTCCGGGAGCTACAACGGTTGTTTGGACGGTTACAGATAATGCGGGAAATACCAAAACTGCAAATCAACTGGTAACGGTAACGGATAACCAGGATCCAACGATTACAGCGCCTGCGAATATTTCTGTTTTCCCGGTGATAAATTGTGATACAACATTAAGCCTTGGAACTCCGCTAACTTCCGACAATTGCGGAGTAGCTTCCATCACAAATAATGCTCCTGCTTCTTTTTCTTTAGGGACCACAACAGTTGTTTGGACAGTTACAGACCCTTTTGGGAATTCGGCTACGGCAAATCAGACGATAACAGTTACAGACAATCAGGCTCCAACTATAACTGCTCCCGCAACTATTTCTGCATCAACAAACGCTGGCTGCACAGCTGTTGGAGTGAATTTGGGAACACCGCTAACAGATGATAACTGCACCATTTCTTCTGTGACAAATGATGCGCCTGCTTCTTTTCCTTTGGGAATAACAACCGTTACCTGGACAATTACGGATAATTCAGGAAACACAGCTTCAGCAAACCAGGTAGTAACGGTTACCGATAACGAAAATCCGGTGATTACTGCGCCGGCAGGTATTTCTGTTTTTCCCGTTACAGCATGTGATACAGCAATCTCAAATCTTGGAATGCCCGGAACATCTGATAATTGCGGAGTTACTTCTGTTACCAATAATGCGCCTGTAGTTTTTCCTTCGGGAGTAACGATCGTTGTTTGGACAGTGACAGACAATGCAGGAAATACTGCAACAGCCAATCAGACAGTAACAGTAACAGATAACCAGGACCCAACAATTTCAGCACCGGCAGCTATTTCTGTTTTCCCTGTATCAAATTGTGATACAACATTGAATTTGGGAACTCCGGTAACGTCTGATAATTGTGGAATTGCTTCGGTGATGAATAATGCGCCTGCTTCTTTCCCTTTGGGAACTACAACGGTTATTTGGACAGTCACGGATAATTCGGGGAACACAGCAACGGCCAATCAACTTGTAACAGTTGCGGATAACCAAAATCCGGCAGTAACTGCTCCGGCAGATATTACTTCTTCAGCAAATTCAGTGTGTTCAGCAACTGGAATTAATTTGGGAACTCCGGTGAGTTCAGATAATTGTACGGTAGTTTCTGTTTCAAATGATGCACCAGCTTCTTTTCCATTGGGAACCACAACGGTTATTTGGATGGTGACAGATAATTCGGGAAATACTGCAGCTGCCAATCAAACGGTTACGATTACAGATGACGAAAATCCAACGATTACAGCTCCATCTGATATTTCTGTTTTTCCGGTAATGAACTGTGATACATTAGTGAATATTGGAACACCGGCTACTTCCGATAACTGTGGAGTTGCTTCGGTGACAAATAACGCACCGGCCTCTTTTCCTTTAGGGACCACAACCGTTATTTGGACGGTCACAGATAATTCCGGGAACGCAGCAACAGCTAATCAACTAGTAACAGTTACGGATAATCAGGATCCCACAATTACTGCTCCGGCAAGTGTAAATACTTCAACAAATTCCGGATGTACAGCCACTGGAGTCAATATGGGAACGCCGGTAACTTTAGATAATTGCGGAGTTGCTTCGGTGACAAACGATGCACCTGCTTCTTTCCCACTGGGAAATACAACTGTTACCTGGACCGTTACGGATAATTCGGGAAATTCGGCTTTAGCAACACAAACAGTTACGGTGCTTGATTCTGAAGAACCGGTTATTTTGAATTGTAACGATACGATCAAGTCCTGTGAAACCATAGTGAACTTCCAGCTTCCAACTGCAGTAGATAATTGCACGCTTGCCGGATTGAGTCAGACAGATGGAACGAACTTAACGAGTGGAAGCTCTTTCCCGGAAGGATATACTTTGTTGCAATACGAAGCAATAGATGCGGCAGGAAACCAGGCTGTTTGTACAAAAGCGATTTACAAAATTACCTTGCCAAAAGCTCCGAATGCAGGAGAAGACCAAACGATTTATAAGGACGAAACGCTTTTGAATGCTATTCCCGATGCGAATGGAACGGGTGAGTGGAATGTCATTGAAGGAAGTGCAAATATTGCGGATCAAAATAATCCAAAATCCTTGATCAGCGGTCTGCAAAAAGGGAACTCGGTCCTGACCTGGAACATGTCGAATGAAGGCTGTGAAAGTGGAACGGATACTTTGGTAATTACATACATGGACCTTAATATCCCGAATGCTTTTTCACCGGATGGGGACCATAGAAACGATTTTTTTGAGATCAAAGGAATTGAAAGTTACGGTCCGGCCCGGATGATTATCAGCAACCGCTGGGGCGAAATTGTATACGAAAGCACCAATTATCTGAATGATTGGAGCGGAAAGAATAAAAGCGGGCAGGAACTTACCAACGATACGTATTACTACCAGTTGATCCTGAACGATAAAAGTGAATTCAGTGGATTTGTAATTGTGAAACGAAAATGAAGCTGCTCTTAATTGTAAGTCTCTTTTTTTGTGGTGGATTGTTGGCGCAGCACAACGATTTCCAGAGCATGTATATGTATGATGCGCTCACGATCAATCCTGCCTATGCAGGTAATAAAGAAGCTCTTACCTTAAATGTAAACTACCGCGATCAGTGGAAAGGAATCAAAGGAGCACCGAAGACTTTTTCATTCAGCGGGCATTTGATCACGAGGTCAAAAAAAATGGGATTGGGCCTGACGCTCATCAATGATAAATTCGGAATTCAGAGCAACCTTCGGATCAATGCCGTTTATGCCTACCGGATTCGAATTAAAAACAGCATTTTATCATTCGGTGCAGCCGCCGGTATCCGGAATGAATCTGTGGATTACAATGCGTTGAACCTTGTTGATGCGGACGATATTACTTTTCTGAATCAATCCCGCAGAAGTATTTTGCCGGATGTGAGTTTAGGGACCATGCTGAAATGTAAATCGTTATTAGTAGGAGTGAGTCTTCCGAATATCGTTCGCATCAAAGAGAAAAATCAACTCCAGGCTTTCAACGGATATGCAGCCTATTTGATCACTATCAACCAGCAATTCAAACTTAAACCAACGGTTCTTTTAAAGTACGTTCTCCGTTCACCACTTTCATATGAAGGAAACCTGACGCTTTATTACAAGCAATTATTTTCCGTTGGGTTAGGAGCAAAAAGCACTAAGACCGGAAATATTTACGCGCAGCTTCATCTGAATCGACAGTTGGGAATTGCCTATTTATACGAACGGAATTTAGGCTCACAAGGGCAGCTTTGGCGAAACACGCATGAAGTAATGATTCACTACACATTTGATTATAAGACCAATGTTCAGAGTCCGCGTTATTTGTAGTAGTATCTTTTTGATGCTTGGTTTGAATTCACTAGCCCAAAATAGTGTTGGGAACTTCAGCCTGACAAAAATCGACATCAATTCTGATCGGAACGAATATGCACCCGTATTCCAAAACGGGAAACTGCTTTTCACTTCCGATAACCGGGATCGTTTAGGGCTTTATTTCTCTTCAATGGATTCCGTAAATGAGCTTACAAGTATTTATGTTGCAAGCCAGGTAAATGATACGACATTTTCCGAACCGAAACTGATCGATAATCGTTTGAACCGATGTTATAACAGCGGTCCGGCCTGGATGAACAAAGCGGGCGATCAGCTGTTCTTTTCGTCCAATGAAAACAGCTCTTTTCTCCTGTTTACAGCTAAGCAAAAAAGCACGCTTCAGATTTACCAATCGCAGGCGAACAAAGGAAAATGGTCGAAAAGAAGTAAGTTGGCTTTCTGCGATAAAAAAGACAACTACACGCATCCGTATTTGACTTCAGGGGCCGATACTTTGTATTTTGCTTCCGATCGTCCGGGTGGTTTTGGAGGATTTGATTTGTATTATGCAGTTCTACAAAATAACAACTGGTCTGAGCCTGTCAATTTAGGAAGGGCAGTGAATTCTGCTAAAAACGATCTTTTTCCAGCTCTTTACGGAACAACTTTGACCTTTTCAAGTGATCGGGAGTTGGGCGCCGGAAAACTGGATTTGTATCAATTTGCAGCTAATCAGTTGCTGCGAATGGGTTTGCCCTTCAATACTGAAAAAGACGATTTTGGTTTGGTGATGGTAGATGCTAAAAAAGGATATTTTTCTTCCAACAGAGATGGAAGCGATGATATTTATTTCTACCGCGAACTATTTCCCGATTTCAAAAAGTGTGAACCCTACGTGAAGGATCCGTTTTGCTTTACCTTCTTTGAAGAGGAAGCGGATGAACTGGACGAAGAATTGGCATTGGAATATGTGTGGAGTTTTGGAGACGGAAGCACTGCGAAAGGAAAAGAAGCCAGACATTGTTTTGCCGATTACGGAGAATATCTTATTGAATTAAACATTGTAGACCGTACGACCAGCCAGGTATTTTTCAATCAAACCACTTATCCGTTTGCCATTGAGCGCACCAAAAGATTACACGTTGAAGGTCAGGATACCATTCCGCCATTTTCTTCTGCCTTATATAACGCCGAATACTCTTCTGTAGAAGGATATGAGATTCAGCGTGTTTTCTGGCATTTGGACCAGGGAAATATCCGGGTTTCCGACACCAATAAAATTACTTTGATCTTTGAAAAAGAAGGAACACATCAATTGACGATGGGAGTTATTGCTCTGGCAAATGATGGAAGCGGAGAAAAGCAATGGTGTGTCACCAAAGAAATTACCGTAAAGAACGGAGCACCGGTCCCACCGCTTTTTATGCCTTTCTCGGAATTAAATGCGTCTGATTTTTCGGTGCCGGCTGTCGATTATCAATACACTTTGTTTTTAGGAGTAAGCGATACCCTTTTGAATATTGGTTCGATCAACAACAAGGATTCGCTCCAGGTTCAACCCGTAGGTGATAGTCTCTATTTGTATTCGATGGGAATCAGCGATCAGAAAAATGCTCTTTTGGCAGATTATCGGGCGGCACAGGAAATGGGATTCTCGAATTCACAGGTTACGGAATGGAAAGATGGCAAGTTGGTCCAAAGTGAGAAATTGGCGCAGACAACCATCCTAGAAATAGAAAAAATTCTCGACAATCGAATCCGTAAAGAACAAATAATCACTAGTTTTGAAATCTTTTATGATTTTGATGTGTATGCTTTAACGCAAAACAATAAACAGCAAATCAGGAAGATAGCTCTTGACCACCAAGCTGCTGCTACGAGGAAGATTTTGATAAGCTCTTTTACAGATGTAAAGGGGAAAAGTGAGTATAATTTAAAATTATCTAAAAAACGATCGCTTGCAGTACAGGATGAATTTCTTAAGAACGGTTTCCCAATCGAACAGATTGAATTGGAGTATTACGGAAAACGCGTTCCCGAGAACATGGAACCTTTATCAGACGCGCAGCGCCGAAAATCTTTAATCATAGTGTATGAAAAGAATTAGAATCGGAATGATCCTTTCCCTGGTAATGTTGAGCAATTTGTTGTTTGCCCAGCAGGTTCCTTCTACAGAAGAGAACTTTACCTACCTGGTTACTTTTGGAAAGAAAGCTGATAAATCGCATGGGGACGATGATTTTTCACAGGTTATCTTTTTTGTAATCCCAACTTCTCAAAAGAATCCGGTTTATATTCGTGTTTTTGATGCGGATTGCGGTGGTAAAAACGACGAACTATATGGATCGGAAGAAACCAAAACCAAGTTCACCGTACTGGGTGGAAAAGGAGCGCATTCGAATAAAGATGCAAGAAAACTCGATCCAACCGGAGAATACAAAAGTGGTACTGAGTTGTTTTCCAAAACAGTAGGAGCAAGCGATAAACTCGACAACGACTGGCTGACTTTCGGACCGTTCAATCCTTCCAGTGGCGAATTAATCCCGGAATTGGGTGGAAATGTATTCAAATTAGTGGTAGATGGAGTTACCGGTCAGTCGGGAAATTTGTATAAACTGTTTCTTTCAACTTCCGCAACCAGTAATAATGCGGTTGAAGGCGGAAATGCTTTTACTTATGAGTACTGCGTACGCATGTCGGAGAAGAAAACGGTTGTTTCTCATTTGTATCCTTTTATCAGTAAGACAGTTGTTAAAGTGAAGATCAGTGTGTTTGACTATGACAACGACGGGATTGTGCGCCTGGTTTCTGTTTCCAAAAAAGGATCTGTTTCCAAATCTTCCGGAGATAATCAATGGAAAGAACACGAATTTACGGTGACGGAAGATGAAAAGAACACTTCACTCGACATTCAGTTTGTGAAACAAGGGGATTCGAAAAACAACAACATTGTCATCAACATAACGAACCAGTACGGGGAAAGTATGCCCTTCTATACATCGCCCATTGGCGGAGTTCCTAAGTATAAATCCAAAATTGGTGTAAAAGCAGATTGATATGCTACAGAGAATAAGCCTTCTTCTATTACTCGTTTTTGGGATCAGCCAATCTTCCAACTCACAGTTGTACAATATCAAATCGTACACGGATGACAACGGCCTGGCCCAAAATTATGTGTACAGTATCACTCAAAATGAAAACGGCTTATTACTGATCGGTACCGGAGATGGGTTTAATGTGTTTGATGGAGATAAGTTCAAAACATTCAGAGTCAAGAATGGATTAACAGAGGATTTTGTCACAGCTCACATCACTTTTGATCAAAAAACGATCATTGGCCATTTCCAGGGAGGGATTACTATTTACGAGAACAATCGCTTCAAAAAGATTAAGAAAGAAGAACTGGAGAATGTAAAGATCAATGGTTTTTTGCTGGATAAAAAGAAAGATGTCATTGTTTATACGCAAGGAAAAGGTTTATTTAAACTCGATAAGAAAAACCAGCTCATTCCTTATCCCAATCCCTTGGCAAACGGAATCAACCAGGTAGAATACGATCATGCAAATGATTACCTGATTGCAACAAACGACGGATTGGTCGTAATGAATTACGATGATCCGAAGAATCCCCGTGAGCTGGAAAGTCCGGAGGAATTGAAATACAAAACCGTTTCACGCATTGTGAGAGGAAACAAGCTCAGAAACTTGTTCTGGGTAGCAGTTGAAGGTGAGGGAGTATATGGAATTATCCGGAAAGGTAGGGCTTATAAAATCGTTTCGTTTATCGGGTTGGAGAAATTGGGAGTCACGGAATGTAAAATGACTACCATGATCTGCGACCGGGAAAATAACCTGTGGCTTGGTTTCCTGGGCGAGGGAATCAGAAGGGTTTCGTTTACCGGTTCCGATAAGAATTCGTCTTTCATCAAAAAAATTGACGCTGCAAATGGAATCGATAATGTTAACATCCAGCAGATTTTTGAAGATAATGAGGGAAATATGTGGTTCGGTACTTTTGGTGGCGGACTTTACCTCAAAACCATTCAGCCTTTCGTTTATTACAATGAAAAGAACGGATTGAACAATACCAATATCCGCGCAGTTACCACTGTTGAGAACAATGTAGTGTGGCTGGGAAGTGAAAAAGGATTGTGCAGCTATAATTTAGTAGATAATACCATTACCGTTTTTAATAAATCCAATGGTTTCATCAACGATGAGGTAACTTGTCTGCGTAAAGGCTACAATGGAGTTTTGTGGATCGGGACCAAGAATAATGGAACTTTTACTTACGATCTTTCCACCCGGAAATTCCGGCATTTTTCCAAAGAAAAGGGTTTAAGATTGAATTGTATCAATTCCATCGATCAAACGGCATACGGTGTTGTTTACATTGGAACTACAGACGGACTTTACATCTTTAATACCAAAACCAACGAAACGAAATGGTTGACAACCCTGGAAGGTTTGATGCATAACAATGTGCGTGATCTTTTTGTGGATAGCCAGAACCGACTTTGGATCGGATCTCCGGGAACGCCGCCTTACTATTACAAAAACGGGAAAGTTAACCCGTTCAAGGATATTGAAGGCCTGAAAAATTACAAAATTGTCAGTTATGCGGAAGATCGTTCCGGTGCCATTTGGATTGCGTCCGAAGGAGATGGAGTTTTCCGATTCAAAGACGGGAAGTTCCGGAATTTCACGATTGCCGATAACCTGAAATCGAATTATATCTACGGAATTTTATTTGATGGCTCGGAAACCGTTTGGTTAACTCACAAAGACGGAATGTCGAAACTGAATACTTCCACCTTTAAAGCAGCAATAGTTGATAAAGGAAGAGGAAACCTGAAATTCCGTGAAAACAATGTCAATAGTTTCTACCGGGAGAATAACACCTTATTCTTTGGAACAACCGCTGGTTTGATTGTTTATTCGAATCCGGTAAACGGTTCGGGTCAGTTGGCTCTTACTTCCATTTGTGACATCACATTTGACGGAAAATCATTCTTTGGAAATGAACCGGTTTCTTTGAAGTATAAGCGGTATAATGTGACTGTCCGCTACAAAGGAATTGCCTTTTCAGACCAGAAAAGTGTGGAGTACAAATACCGTTTGATTGGTTTGGACGACACCTGGAGAAGTACTTCAAACGATTTCGTGGATTTCCCAAAACTGGACGATGGAACCTATACGTTTGAATTGCTTGCCAGCAATCCGCAGGGAACCTGGACAAAAACTCCTGTTCGAATCACCTTCGAGATTCGTTCTCCGTATTGGAAGCAATGGTGGTTCTATTTACTGCTTGCAGTCTGCTTATTTCTTGCCGTTTGGTTAGTAATGCGTGCAAGGATCAATGCTCTAAGCGAGGCAAAACTGAAGCTGGAAAAGATTGTCGACCTCAAAACCAAAGAATTGCAGGAAGAAAAGAATGTGATTGAACAGATCAAAGATGAATTGGAGGACAAGAACAAGAACATTACAGACAGTATCAATTATGCTTTGAGGATTCAGAAAGCCATTCTTCCGGACGAACAAATTATCAAAAACAACTTCCCGGACTCTACGATCTTCTATCAGCCAAGAGATATTGTGAGTGGCGATTTTTACTGGTTCGTAGAGAACGAAAACTACCTCTATTATGCAATGGTAGATTGTACCGGGCACGGAATTCCGGGAGCGTTCATGTCGTTGATCGGTTCTACGCTGCTCAATGAGATTGTGAGTATTTACAAATTGGAAACTCCGGCTGAAATTCTTTTCCAGCTGCATAAAATGATCATCAAGACACTGAAGCAGGATCTCAATCCAAATTCACGCGACGGAATGGATATGATTCTTTGTCGTTTCGATAAAAAGAGCAGCCAGGTCCTGTTCTCTTCTGCCGGAAGACCGCTTTTCCATGTTTCTGATGGTAAATTGGAAACTTACCGCGGCTTGTCGTTCTCGATTGGCGGATCCTATGATTATATGGATAAGAACTTTGTGAACCAGGAAATCACTACCAAAAAAGGCGACTTACTGATCATGTTCTCGGATGGTTACGGTGATCAGTTCGGGGAAGCAATTCCGAAGAAATTCTCTACAAAAAGAGTCAAGAAAATGTGCGAACAGATGACCGATCTTCCAGCTGATCACAGAAACAAATTAATAGAGAAAACATTCTTCTCCTGGAAAGGCGATGCAGAACAAATCGATGATGTGTTATTTATCACAGTGAAGATCGATTAGTTCAAATGTTCAAATGTTTCAGCCGAGGCTGATTCAAATGTTCAAATTGAACCGATTAAACCCTTTGAACCTTCGAAGCTCACAACGCTTATGCTGATCGCGTGTCGCCATTAGCTTTAGCGATGGCACAAGCTTCAGCGAAGGCACAGAGCGAAGAAGATTTGAACTATATTTAAACCTGATTTCCTGCCACTTTGTCATAGATCACTCCTTGGCACAAACCTTGACAATACTTCCTCAAATTTCAAATAAGTATGAAAACAGGACAAATACACGTTTCAACGGAAAATATCTTTCCAATTATTAAAAAATTCTTGTATTCCGACCATGAGATTTTCTTACGTGAGTTGGTTTCCAATGCAGTAGATGCAAGTCAGAAATTGAAGGTACTTGCTTCAACCGGTGAGTATAAAGGAGAACTGGGTGATTTGAAAGTAGAAGTGCTTTTGGATAAAGATGCGAAAACGCTCACAATTCGTGACAACGGAATTGGTATGACAGCCGATGAGATCGATAAATACATCAACCAGATTGCTTTTTCCGGTGCGGAAGAGTTTGTAAAACAATACGAAGGAAAAGAAGGTGCTGAAAGCATTATCGGTCACTTTGGTTTAGGATTCTATTCGGCATTCATGGTGGCAGAAAAAGTGCAGATCCGCACATTGTCTCGCCACGAAGGTTCGCAGGCAGTTCAATGGGAAAGTAACGGTTCGCCTGAATATACACTGACAGAAATTGAAAAAGAGTCGCGCGGAACGGATATCGTATTGTTCATCAATGAAGAATCCATCGAATTTTTAGAAAAAGCGCGCATTCAGGGAATTTTGGATAAATACTGTAAATTCCTGCCAATCCCGGTTTTCTTCGGAACGAAAGTAGAATATATCGATTCTCCGGAAGGTGAAAAAGACGAAGACGGAAAGGTAAAACGCGTTTCTTTAGACATTCCGAATCAGGTGAATAATCCGAAACCGGCATGGACTTCAGCGCCGGTGGATTTGAAAGACGAAGATTACAACTCTTTCTACCGAGAATTGTACCCAATGTCTTTTGAAGATCCTTTGTTCCACATTCATTTGAACGTAGATTATCCGTTCAACCTGACAGGAATCCTTTACTTCCCGAAGATCAAAGAAAACGTGGAAGTGCAGCGAAATAAGATCAATTTGTACTCCAACCAGGTATTTATCACCGATTCGGTGGCGGAAATTGTTCCCGAGTTCCTGACCTTGCTTCACGGAGTGATCGATTCTCCGGATATTCCTTTGAATGTTTCCCGTTCTTACTTACAGAGTGATGGAAATGTGAAGAAAATCTCTGCACACATCACGAAAAAAGTAGCAGATAAACTGGCAGAAATGTTCAAAAAAGACCGTGCTGATTTTGAAGCGAAATGGGACGATTTGAAGATTTTTGTGGAGTACGGAATGCTTTCTGATGAGAAATTTGCAGAAAAAGCAAAAAGCTTTGCCCTGATCAAAAATGCGGATGGAAAGTATTTCACCATCGAAGAATTCAAAGAGCAGATCGCACCGCTTCAAACGAATAAAGACGGAAAGGTCATTGCATTGTACACCCACAGTGTGGATGAGCATTTTTCCTTCGTGAAACAGGCAAAAGACCGCAGTTTCCAGGTTGCAGTTATCGACGGACCGTTAGCTTCGCATTGGATTTCATTAATTGAGCAGACATTTGAGAATTTCAGTTTTGCACGTGTCGATGCGGATGCTTTGGATCAATTGATCCAAAAAGAAGGCGAATTGCCTGCTAAATTGAGTGAGGAGCAGCAAACGAGTTTGAAGCCTTTGTTCGAATCTGCTGTGGATAGTCAGAAATTCAAAGTGGAATTCAAGTCCATGAGTGAATCAGATGCGCCGATCATTGTAACACAACCGGAGTTTATCCGAAGAATGATGGAACAGCAGCGAAACGGCGGCGGTGGTTTCTTCGGAGCTTTCCCTGAAACATACAACCTGGTAATAAATGCCAATCACCAAAAAGTGGAGGCACTTTTGAATCTGTCTGACGATTCGGAAAAAACAACCAAAGTAAAACAACTGACAGATCTTGCCCTTCTCGCACAGGGAATGCTGAAAGGAGAAGAATTGAATAAATTTATTGAGAGAAGTATCTCATTTGTATAACAAATAATCCCCGCCCTGATCACCTGGTTTAAGGCGGGGATTTTATTTTTGGAGCGTGTATAGTATCATTTTTGCAATTGTAGCATTTGCTGTTTCAGGAGGCCGGTTCATTCCTGCAATCATTGGGTTTTTTATCGGTGGAATTGTCGATCAGGCAGTTCGCAGGAGAAAGAATCCCCAAGCACAGGGCGGGGCGGGAGGTTCCCGTAAGTCATTCCAGGATATTTTCGAATACTATACCCAGCAAACGCAAACGCAGCGTTATGATTTCCCGACACAGCTTTTGGCACTTTCTGCTTATATGATGAAAAGCGACGGAAAGGTGCTGAAATCGGAATTGGATTTCGTGAAAGCCTTCCTTGCTCAGCAGTTCGGAAATCAATTCAATACTTCGCATCTGCAGACACTGAAGCATTTTTTGGATGCTCCGTCCATTCCTATCGATCAGATTTGCTCGGATATCCGCATGCGTGCCCAGGTAGAGATACGAATTCAATTACTCCATTATTTATTCGGGATCGCACAATCCGACGGGCAGGTTTCAGACCAGGAAATCAAAACGCTGCAATACATTGCAAACCTGCTGCAGGTTCCGCCAATGGATTTTAGATCGGTGAAGGGAATGTTCAAACAAAACCTGAATGCGGATTACGAAATTCTGGGCATTGAAGAATCAGCTTCCGATGAAGAAGTGAAGAAAGCTTATCGCCAGATGGCAGTGCGCTATCACCCCGATAAAGTAGCTTCTTTGGGAGAAGAATATCAGAAAGGTGCAAAGGAGAAATTCCAGCGTATCCAGGAAGCGTATGACAATATTAAGAAGGCAAGAGGTATTTGAATCAAATAATCCAACTATAACGTTGTAGTTTTCCTGAATTTAGCGATATATTAATTGCAGATTAAAAAAAACAAAAACCAACGCCACCATGTGATATTATTTACGTCTATTTGCATATAGCGTTAAATAATTCAGGCCCATGCCGACAATAAACTACTCCGGAAACCGATTGCTTTTCCTTTTCATTTTTTTAATGGGAATTAATTCTTTATTTGGGCAGGACAAGCTTGCTCAGAATGGCATGAGCCCAGGAACAAAAAATCTGACAACTTTTCGGGTTTCCCAAACGAAGAATTTGGAAAGCTGGAAAAAATTAAACAATCCCAAATACTACTCACATCCCGAATTTGGAAAACTCCCCGATAATGCTCCATGTGATAGCTGCGTGGAAATTCTGGAAAAACGCACCATTGATGAACGTTACTTTGTAAATACATTCGAAAATTCGAAATTCTATACCCAAAAAGCATTGGGAGATCTTCATCAATTGGTAAATGGAGAATGGATTACTATTGAGCACGAATTGCATTCGGTTTCTGCCAGCAGGTATGAATCCGGGTATTTATTGGACCAGGCAGCTATTGATTTTTCCAGTGCGCGAACCGAATTGAAGACAGCCAACGGAACACTTCGTTTTAATAATTGGAAATTAATTATTATTCAAAATGGAGTGGAGATCAGCCAATTCACTCCGGATTGGTCGGATTACACCGTTGGTTCTGATGGAGCACTCATTCACAATGTGTTTCCTGGAATTGATGCGGAAATGGTTGTTCTCAGAGGAGCCATTAAAACCAGTTTCATCATTAAGAGGAATGACCTCGGTACTTTTGATAACTTGATTTTTCGGGAAGAATTGGATGGGGTTTCTGATATCCACGCACAATTTGCTGATGGAGAATATTCCCGGGGGATTGGAAATTTGAAAATCATGTCAGGGTCATCAGAATTGGCAAGAATGGACGAAGCAAAATTATTTGCAAAAGACGGACCTAAAAACCTTGCTCGCTCGGGAGAATACGAAATTCATTCAAACAAGATTGATTTGATTGTGGAATATGATTGGATCAATGCGAATATTAGCTCTTATCAGCTTGTCGTTGATCCTCTGGTGACCGGAACAGCCA
The DNA here is from genome assembly GCA_946479285.1 of uncultured Flavobacteriales bacterium. The sequence goes on from CAMLFH010000016.1 coordinate 85,015, forward strand.
CTTTGGCCCAGGCTTCTATCACAGGTTCCAGGTATAATAACAGTTGCAATTTCACCAATTCGTGTGATTATAACCTGGCAGTTTCAACACCGGCCAATGCAACAATCACAGATGTCAATTTCTCCTTTACTTATTCAGCGAACGGGTCTACTTGCTGGCTTCAGGATGGTGCGACCAGAATTGGGTTAGGAGCTTGTAACAGTCCTTCTGCAACAGGATTTTATTGGTTTTGCAATGGTATTGGCGGTGGAACATGTGCTGCAACCAATCAAACAATATTTACAGATATTGCATCTTGTTTACCTGCACCAACCTGTGCTCCTCAGAATGTAACATTTGTATTGAAATTCTATCGTTCCTGCTGGGGTGCAACAGGCTGTTCAAATACATGTATCGGAGCAGCTTCTCCATGGGTGATGAATGTGGTCGGAAAAACGCTGGAATATACAACTCCTGCAAACCCCATCACGCTTTCTGCAACAACTGTTTGCCAGGGTGGTTCAATTACAGCATCTACTTCCGGAACAGGAGGTGTTCCTGCTTATACTTACAATTGGAGTTTTAGTCCCACAGGCACACCAAGTGTAGGAACAGGAGCGAGTACAGGTATCGCTTTCCCAACCTCCGGAACAGTGACACTTTATTCCATTGTAACTGATGCTTGTGGTAACCAGGTAACAAACAGCAGAACGGTTACAGTTACCGCGGGAACACCGCCAACTATTACGGCTGGTGGCCCGACCACTTTTTGTGCGGGTGGTTCTGTTACTTTAACTTCCTCATCTGCAACAGGAAATACCTGGTCAACCGGAGCAACCACTCAATCTATTACCGTTACTGCTTCCGGATCTTATACCGTAACAGTTTTAAGCGGATCTTGTTCAGCTACCTCTGCAGCAATGGTAGTTACTGTAAATCCTACCCCTGCTGCACCAACAATAACACCTAGCGGGCCTGTTACATTTTGCTCAGGCGGTTCGGTTACTTTGACATCCTCATCCACAACCGGAAATCTTTGGTCCAATGGAGCAACAACGCAATCACTTGGTATTTCTAATAGTGGGACTTTTTCCTTAACGGTTTCGGCAAGCGGCTGTACTTCTGCATCAACTTCCATTACTGTTACGGTTAATCCACTGCCGCCAGTGCCAACAATTACAGCAGGTGGTCCAACTACATTTTGTGCTGGAAATGCAGTTACGCTTACTTCCTCATCGGCAACCGGGAACACCTGGTCAACTGCCGAAACAACTCAGTCGATTACCGTTACAACAAGCGGTTCTTATACAGTTACAGTTTCAAACGGAGCTTGTTCTTCCACATCGTCAGCAACAACCGTGACTGTAAATCCGCTTCCGGCTGTGCCAACTATCACAGCTGGCGGACCAACCACTTTTTGTACCGGCGGTTCCGTTACTTTAACTTCGTCATCTGCAACCGGAAATACCTGGTCAAACGGAGCTACAACACAATCGATTACTGTTTCAACTGCGGGTTCTTACGTAGTAACTGTTTCGAACGGTCCATGCTCTATCATGTCGAATCCGGTTACAGTTACAGTAAATCCACTTCCTGCTGTGCCAACTATTACAGCTGGCGGGCCGACTACTTTTTGTGCTGGTGGTTCTGTTACTTTAACCTCTTCGTCAGCAACGGGAAATACCTGGTCAAACGGTGCTGCTACGCAATCAATTACTGTAACCACAAGTGGTTCTTACACGGTAACTGTTTCAAATGGAGCTTGTTCTTCCACATCGTCAGCAACAACCGTGACTGTAAATCCGCTTCCGGCTGTGCCAACTATCACAGCTGGCGGACCAACCACTTTTTGTACCGGCGGTTCCGTTACTTTAACTTCGTCATCTGCAACCGGAAATACCTGGTCAAACGGAGCTACAACACAATCGATTACAGTTAGCGTAAGTGGTTCATATACTGTAACGGTCTCGAACGGATCGTGTACGTCAGTATCTGCTGCCACAACGGTTATCGTCAATCCGCTTCCTGCGGTGCCAACCATTACAGCTGGCGGGCCGACTACTTTTTGTGCGGGAGGTTCCGTTACTTTGACTTC
>CAMLFH010000017.1 GCA_946479285.1 uncultured Flavobacteriales bacterium
CTTATGTGACATCGGGACTCTCCAAACCTCACCGTGATTATCTTAAAGCCGGCGGTTTAGGATTTATCCTTGGAGACGGCGACTTGAATTACGCCTGGGAACATTTGGCAGAACTCTATTATTCGGCAGCTTTGATTAAAGACAACTTATTTTTAAGCGGCGCCTACCAGTTTTTAGCTAACCCGGGATACAACAGAGACCGCAAAGGCCCGGTCCATATTTTTTCGCTTAGGCTTCATATGAACATTTAACGAACCAGTGAAAAACCCGGTTATTTAGTAAAAACAGTTCTACTCTTTTTGGAAAGAGAATACTTATAGGTGATTCCCTTGAAAGTGCTCAGAATAGTACCGTCTTCCTGGAAAACAACATTGGTCAGCGCATCCGGATAAAGCAGTTTTCCCTTTGAATCCAGGATATAGAGTTTCCCGTCTTTCACAAGGAGTGGTTTTTCAACCAGGTAATCCGTGAATTCCCCTTCTTTCTGTATTTGCGAACCATCCATCAGGTTCACTACCTCATATCCGTTCTCTTTTTGAATAAAGCCAAATTCATCTACTACAAAATCGCAGGGAAGCGCCTGCAGGATGGTTTGCTGGTCCGGGACCTTTCCCTCAAAAAACTCGGCAGTATACCATTTGTCGTTCTTTTTCACCCGAAGCATAAAAACACCCGACAGCGAAGATGCAATCATCAGCTCATCAAAAACCGGCTTGATCTTTTGATTAAGATTGTAATCATAAACCCCGTATTTCCCGCCCTTATTAACGATAAATGCGTTCTCTGAAATGAATTGCACCCAATCGTATACCGGTGGAATTTCTTTTCGCAGGTTCAGGCTCAGGATTCCATGGAAATTCCCGCTGGTAGTATAGCACACCTCATCGTATTCCGTGTAGGGGAATACTTCGTGCATGGCATCCGGTTTTCCCAGATCAAACGTCAACAGATCATACGCGAACGGAAACACCGTATCATTAAACGCAGAAAGAACTCCCCATTTCCCGGCCTTGTTTTGAACCAGGTAATCCTTCGCATTCCAGGCTGGAACGATTTCGCGGTAAGCAAAAGGAATAGCGGTATCCATTTTATCTTCGAACTCGGAATACACTTTTGCACCTTTCCATTTTCCCTGCTTAGAAACCATGCGTTCGATATTGGTGGAATAAAAAACACGTCCCCTGGAATCCACATAACGCTGCTCATCTTCACTCAACCGGTAAATTAAAGCGATATCCTCCAGGAGCTTGAAATATCCCGGTGCTTGCCGATCCGGCTTAGAGACATCACCCCACACGACTTCAGCTGCTCCCCAAAGACCTCCCGATTGGTATTCGATCAATGTAGTGTGCATGCTGTTTTGAAAAAGCGTGTCCGCATTCAGGTCTCGCACTTTTCCATCCCAGGAAATAAAGCCCAATTTTCCATAGGCATTTTTAAATACGGTGAAAGGAACCAGCAGAATTAACTCGGTTTTCGACGCAGTATCCATGGAATAGGAATAGTAATTTCCCCATTCATCCACAAATCCAGACGACAGATCCGCATCGGTTTCATTCACACTTGGGGTGTTTATTCCCGTATAATTGAAGCTTCCGAAGGCTTTATCAATCTCGGCTCTTTCCACAAAAACAGAATCCCCTACCAGTTCACACAAGCTATGGAATGGCTCTCCCACTTTTCGAAGCGCATAAAACTGATTGTTAACCGGATAAATATCCTGGTATTCACAAGCAGAACTTTTTTCGGCAGTTGAAATCCGGTACGCCACTTTCCCCCATTCATTCATGTAAATCCAGACTGCTGTGCCGGAAGCACTTTTCCCCTTCCTGATGAAAGTAAGTCCCTGCTCCCAATTGGAAACCAATTGCCGATTTCTAAGGTCGTAAATAGCCATTTGTGAAGTATCGCCGTTATTCCTGGTCACGTAGACAAACTCCTCGAAGATCGTTTCGCTGTAAGACGCCATTTCAACACTCTCTTCATTCTCCTGGTAGAACACATTTCTGGTCGGGATAATGACACTTTGAAAAGTATCGATTGCATGATCAAACCGATCGAAAACAATGCTTTTCTCACCTGTCGAACAAATTTTCCATTCCATAAACCCGGTGATCGATTCGTAAGGCGAATAATCAATCCGGAAACCGGGTTTCATAAAAGCCAGTTTATTATTGCATCTGAGTGAAAACTCATCCAGTTCGATATTGTATGAAAATTCTGTAAAAATGGAATCCGTGATTCGTGTCCCGTCTGCTTTAGCCAGGTATAGAACAGGTTCACCATAAAGCAAAAAGCCTTCTGATTCCGGGCTGTAGAAGTAGTCACTTTTATCCAGTACCAGGATGTAATCTATTACCGTGTTATTATCCAAAGAATACTGAAAAGAAGAAACTGCTTCAATACCACTGTATTCCAGGGGAATGATTACGTTTCCTTTTTGATCTATGATCCCTGCTTTTTCCTCTTTTCGGATGATCAGGATTCCCCCGGGAAGAACACCTGATTCTCCCGGCCCCGTGTCGAGGTCACTTGCAATTAGCTCACTTCCATGATACAGATCTACTGTTCCATTTTCGGTGCTTGCTTCGAAATAAGCTTCCACCTGCGTGATCTCTTTGTAATTCGCCGGAATGATCTTGCTTGATCCGTTTGGTAAATATCCCTGCAGGTCTCCGTCGTATAAACGAATCCCAAATTCTTCTACTTTCACACCGGTGTACTTCGATTCCAGGATCTGTCTTCCGTTCTGGTGAACCAATCCCACTTTTCCTTTTGAAAAAATCTGTTTGAGCGTATCTCCTTCATCCTTTACGACTGCTGGTTTTAAGTCCTGGCAAAAGCCGGTAAATGAGAAGAAAAGTAAAATTATACAGTAGCAGCTCGTTTTCATGGATTTGATTTGAACGAAGTTACGCAAGACTATTTGGGTGGCAATAAGCCATTTGCTGTATTTGCAAAAAAGCAGGCACATGATTAATCGCGTGCCTGCTTTTTTTATTAGTTAGATCTCTTCTTTCTGCTTCACCTCTATCTTGGGCGGGATCAATCGGTAGATGATCGGCGTAACCACACGAGAAAGCAAAGTTGAACTGATCAATCCACCGATCAATACGATCGCCAAAGGAGAAATTAACGGGTTGGTAGAAATTGCAATCGGAATCAAACCTCCGATAGCTGTAAGTGATGTCAATACGATAGGTAAGAAACGGACTTCTCCGGCTTCGCGAATGGCTTCGTCGAGACTTCTTCCCTCTTCCCGCAAATGATTCGTGAAATCCACCAGTAAGATCGAGTTCTTGACTTCAATTCCGGCCAGGGCAATCAACCCGATCACCGCAACGAAGGAAAGCGAATTACCGGTCATCCAAAGTGCAATCACCGCTCCCACAATTCCAAGTGGAATAACGGATAATACGATCAGCGTACTTTTGAATGTTTTGAACAACAGGATCAAAACTGCAACGAATAAGAAAACAGTAATTGTGATGATGGTATTGAATCCACCGAAGGATTCATTCCGTGATTCAAACTCACCACCCATCGCATAGGCATAACCTCTGGGAAGTTTTTTCTTCTCCATTTTCGCAATCACTTCATTGATCAGGTTATCCGCCAGAACTCCTTTTTGAGCAAAAGCACTTACTGAAACCGTACGGACCTTATTGAGGTGATTGATGAACAATGGAGAACTTTCCAGTTCCAGACTAGCAATCTGGGAAAGCAAAATCGCCTGCCCCTGCTGATTATTGATGTACAGTTGATTGAAGACATCCAGCGTAGCACGTTCGCCTTTGTGCGTGGTCAAAAGCATGGAAAACTCGTCGTTGTTCTTATCTGAAAAAGTTCCCAGGTCCACTCCGGCAATTGCCAGCCGGACCGTTCTGTCGATATCCACTGTATTTACTCCCAAAGCGCGGGCTTTTTCCTTCGAGATCACCAATTTGAAATCGGATTTCAGGTTACTCACCGGGTTATTTACATACATCGTTCCGGGAGTTTCCTTCAGTAATTTTTCTATTTCCTGGCTCAATTTGCGCAAAGTATCCAGGTTATCCCCGGAAAGACGCACTTCAACCGGTGCAACCATAGGCGGGCCCTGCTCGAAATTCTTCACTTCGATCTTTGCTCCGGGATATTGATTGAAAATCGCTATCAGACGATCGGCTACTTCTTGTTTCTTATCAACTCCGGTATGTTTTTTCAACTGAACAAATACCTGTGCAAAATCGCTGCGTTCGTTTTCCTGAACCACGTTGTAATAAACCGGAGGATTTCCTTTCCCAACATTTGCAGCATAATATTCCACTTCCGGAATCTTGCTCAATTCCTTCTCTACATATTCCGTGATCTCATTTGTGCGATTGAGATTTGTCTGCAAAGGCGCAGAAACATTCACCATGAATTGCGGTTTCTCAGAGGCAGGGAATAAACTGAATCCGATTACCGGGAACAGCATCAGTGAACCAACGAAGATTCCCAAAGCAATCATCAAAGTGATCACCGGACGTTTCAATGCTTTATCCAATAACACCGAATAAGTTCCGGAAATTGCTTTTTGAAGCGCTCTGAGGAAAATATTCCCGTCGTGCTGCCCTTGATGTTGTTTCAACAAACGACTGGAAAGGAACGGAATAATGGTGAGCGAAACCAGCATGGAAGCCAAAACGCTTGCGATAACAGCCATTGGAAGACTGCGGATGAAATCTCCGGCTACTTCCGGCAGAAAGACCAATGGTAAAAAGGCAATGACCAATGTGACGGTACAACCAACTACCGAAAGTCCGATTTGCTTTGTTGCCATCAATGTTGCATCCATGCGGGAATGACCTTCACGAAGCCAGCGTTCGATGTTTTCAACAACCACGATACTGTCGTCGACCAGGAGACCAAGAGCTACAACTAATCCAACGATACTCAACTGATTGATGTTGTATCCCATGACGTTCAGCAATACCAAACCGATTGCCAGGGAAAGCGGGATCGAGATCATTACTACCAAAGACGCTCTTCCGCCCAAAGGAAGCAAAGTAATTGCCACCAAAAGGATCGCTATGAGAAAGTCAATTCCCAAACCGCCCAAACGGTCGTTCACATTATCTCCCTGGTCAAAATGAGTCACCATATCGATGTTTGATGGCATGTGCGTATCAAACTCATCCAGCACTTTTTGGTACTTCTTCTGTGTTTCGGAAATATTGAATCCTTCTTTTTGCGCAGCCGTTACAAACACACAGCGGTGGCCGTTCAAGCGTGTGATGTGCTTGGTTTCTGAGAAATCATGATAAACATCTGCTACATCTTTCAGAGGAATCGTCTTTCCTTCGGAAGCATAAATGATCGTATTGGCAATCTCTTCCAGGGAAACATAATTCCCGCTTGTTTTTACGTTCAGTGATTTTGTTCCCACATCAATACTTCCGCCGGGAATATTAGCTATCTCGCTTTGTAAAGTTCCCACCACCGCATTCAGCGGCAGATGCAGCTGTGCCAGTTTATCGGTTCTCAGGTCAATGCGAACCTGTTCGTCCGACAAGCCGTGAATCTTTACATTCTTTAGTTCCGGAAGTTTTTCCAGTTCTTCCTGCAGATCTTCCGCTGTTCGTTTCAAAGATTTCCGGGAAGCATTTTCGCTGATTAAGGCCGTTTGAATAACATTTACATCGGAAGCAACGAGTTTCTTCACTTCTATGCTCAGGATCTCATCCGGAAGTTCGGAACGCATTCCGTTCACCTCTCGCGTCAGTTCCTGGAACTTCTCGTTCACGTCGGATTCATATTTGTATTCGACCTGCATGATCGCCACACCATCTTTGATCTGTGTTTTGATCCGTTTGATGTTTTCCAGGCTGTAAATCTGTTTTTCCAAAGGTTTCACCACCAATTCTTCCATATCCGAAGGACTTGTTCCGGGATACACAACGATCACGGGGAACATGGGTGAATTGGTAGCAGGGTCCTCGCTTCGAGGCATGGTCAAAAGCGTATTCACCCCTAAAGCGATCGCCATGACAAACAACACCAAAGTGAATTGGTAATTGCGTACTGCGTATGTTGCTATTTTCATTTGTCTTTTTATTATCGAAAGCAGTGCTTTCTTTTATTTAGACGAGATCGTCGAATTTTCATTCAGGTAGGGTCCGCCGGAAACAATTACATATTTGTATCCGTCCAAACCTTCGGAGATTTCCACCACATTCTGGTTCAGATTCTCAATCTTTACCGGAACTTTCTTCACTGTTTTGCGGTCATTGGAGATGAATACGAAACCTTCGTCCGCATTTCCGTCCAGCAAAGCTTCGTAAGGAATTTTCCAGTTCTCGGAAGTTTCGGAAAGTTTGATGGTTGCTTTTCCGAAAACGCCGCTCGCCAGGCCTTCCGGCAATTTTCCCTGGATTTCCAATTCAACTGTAAATGTTCCGCTAAAAGGATCAATACTTTCTGACTTACGGGATACTTTTGCATGCAGCGTTCTATTCCTGAAAACATCTGCCTGGATGGTAGCTTCATCACCTATTTTGATCTGGCTCCACTGACGGTCGCTCACTCCTACTTTTAACTTAAAAGAACTTGATCCGGCTCCGTTGGTTTGAAAAACAGGAGTTCCGCTGCTCACTAATTGTCCCTGGTTAGCCATTTTTTTCAGGATAAATCCATTGGAAACGGCTCTGATTTCTGCATATTTCAGGTTAAACATCGCTGATTGCAGCTGTTCCTGAGCTACCTCGAAAGCGGTTTGCGCATTTTGCATTTGTTCTAACGTTGCAAAACCTTCTTTCTGCAGGTTTTTAGCCCGTTCCAGGTCGCGTCTGGATTTTTCCAGGCCTAGCTTTGCCTGACTTACAGTTGCTTTTACCAAAGTAAGATCTAATGTAGCAAGCAATTGTCCTTTGCGCACTTTATCTCCTTCTTTCACAAACAATTTTTGGATAATTCCACCCGAAAGGAAGGACAAATAGGTTTCATCGTCTGTGGTGAACTGCCCGGAAACATGAATTTCTTCGTTGGAATTCATAGCCTGGATAGCTTCCAGTTTTACAGGAATCAGTTCTGCTTTCGGGATTTCATTGGTCGGTTTTTCTTTCGAACCGCAAGAAGCAAGTATGAGTGAAAGAAAGATTGCCGGAATGAGGATGTTTTTCATAATCGAATAGTTTATTAATTGAATTTCAATGGATATGTTGCTGCTGCCCGCTCAAGTTCAGCCAGTGAACTCAAGTAATTTTGATATTGGATAAGAACGAAAAGTTCAGCGTTGGTCACTTGATTGGAGGCATCAAGAAACTCCAGCTGACTGGTTAATCCTTCTCGGTTTGCACCGGAAACAAGTGCAAAGTATTCTTTGGAAGCTTCTAATTGAATTTTAGCCGTTTCCCAATTTTCCTGTGCGTTTAATACGTTCCGCAATGCTTGTGTGCGTTGTAATTCCAACTGCTGCTCCACCTGATCAAGCTGCAGGCGGGCATTTTCCAATTCGTATTTCGTTTGTTTGATCTGTTGTTGATTGCGTGAACCATTGTAAATTGGAATAGAAGCTGAAACGCCGAACATGTAATAGGCCGATTTTCTACTCACTTCCCAATTCGTTCCCTGGGAGCCCAAATCCAAAAAGGCATTGATTTTTGGAACCCAAAAGTTCTTGTTCATCTTCAGAACAGACTCCTGAACAGTGATCGATTGATCGATTAACTGAAGTTCTTCCCGTTTTTCTTTTGCTTCCAATTGCGCATTTAATCCTGCAATTTCTTCTAAAACAATTTCCGAATCCAGGGGTTTGTTGATCAGGAAATTAAAATAGGCTTGTGCATTCTTCCATTGATTTTTAGCGGTTGAAATAGAAGTATTCATCTTCATCAATTCAGTTTGTGCTTTCACTAAAGTAACCTTCAGGCCTTTTCCCTGCCGGATCAAAGCTTCGTTCAAAGCGACATTTTGCTCCAATACTTTTTTGTTGCTTTCATAGACTGAAACAGATTTCGAAGCCATGATCACATTGTAATAAGCGACTTTGATATTCTTGACCAATTCACGGGCATAAACCTGCATATCCAGACTGCTTAATTGCACTTTTTGCTGTTGAATGCGCTTGTTTGCAATAATATCCATGTTCAGCAAAGGCATGGAAGTACGGATGTAGGTATCGTAATAATTCGTTGGCAGGAAATTGATCTGTTGGTTTTCAATTTGCGGAAAAGCATTGCTGCCGGTCATTTGGTTCAAAGTCGCATAAACCGGGTTCAGCATATCACCAACAGGAAGTTCCGAATAACGGCCGCCTTCAGCTGTGGTATAGGAAGCGTTGAAATTTACGGAGGGAAGAAAATTGCTTTTTGCCGTACTTAATGTCAGAAGTGCTTTTTCTAATTGAATAGAACGTTGTTTTAGCACCAGGTTCGAGTCGAGTCCCTGCCGGATATATCCATCCAATGCTCCCTGCGACCAGGAAAACGACTGACTGCATACACTTGAGGCAATGGCAAGCAGAAAAATAATTTTTTGTTTCATAGTAATCGTTGTTATTTTACTAAACAGTGTTAAGTAACTATTAAAAAAATTAGCGACCGAAGGCGTCGAGCATTTTTAAGAACTCAGCAAAACTTAAATCTACGATTTGCTCGCTCTTTTCTTCGTCCAATACTTTGCAGCGGCCGCGGTCATATAAATTACACATTCCATGCAATGTTGCCCACAACAAATAAGATCCGGCTTCCACATCACTAAAAGGAAGATATCCCTGATCCATACATTGCTGCACGGAATATTTCAATCCCTCAAAAGTGCTCATTCCTTCCTGCCAAACTTCGTGATCTTCATCCAGCTTATTCATGGGTGATTTCTGCACGAACATCAAATCGTAATAATCCGGATATTCCATAGCAAATTTGATATACACGCGACCCATTGCTTTGATACGCTCCAAGGGATTTTCCACCAGGTTGAGCACCTCCATTTTGCTCCCCAGTAATTGAAACCCTTCAGAATGAAGTGCAAATAGAATCGCATCTTTATCCTTGTAATACAAATAGATTGTAGTGGGACTATATTCAATTTTTTGAGCAATTGAACGAATAGAGGTCTGATCAAAGCCTTTTTCCAAAAAGACCTCACGAGCAGCTGTGAGGATGCTTTTTTGCAACACTTCTTTTTCCCGTTCCTTACGTTCGTTAATTCCCATTTTGATATTGAATGGTACAAATATAAATTAACACTGTTAAGTAAACAAATTTTATTTCAAAAAAATGGAAAGAAAATGATTTTTACCGCTAAGGCGCAGAGGAAATACTTCTCCCTGCGCCTATTGCATTATTATTTATAGAGTTGGTAGTTGTATCTTCTAACGAACTTTATGGAGCAATGTAATAAGCCTTGAGCTTAATTCGCTTTTTACTGCAATGAATAAAGTGAAGCATATATTGCTCTCTTTCCTTTTGAACCAGCCCGATTCCTGAAACAAAGTGACTGTTAAACCTAACACTGCTATCTCCACACACATTAATCGGATTTCCGTTCAAATAACTTCCTTCCATATAACTTTTCCTAGCCATTTTCGTTCCCAATAAGGTAGAAACCCATTCCTGTGGCCCAACGTAACTTACTTCTTTGTACGGTCCATAGAAATGCGTTGCGGTCAACATTGTAGTGTTGTTTACATAAGAATAGAGTATTTCTCCTAACTGATTAACGATGTAACCAGAGGAATCCCTTTCAAAATGCTGAATAGGAGCAGATCCCATCTCCGTACCAACATACCAGTGATAAGTTTTTCCATTGATGGTCGAATCACCTTCCAAACGAATCGTATCATTCGAGTACATGATTGATTCATTTCCTGATGCATTAACGTTATAACAATCGTAAACCCAATAAGAACCGGCTGTAGATACATAAACGTAATCTGAAGGAGTCGATGGAATACTTGGTTCTGCTTTTTTACAGGATACTAAAACCAAGGTTAAAATGATAAAGGCGGATATATTTTTCATATACAATTTTAAAGAAAAAAACGGGATATCAAAAACATAAGGACATATTGTAACCCCTTCTAAAAGAAAAATTACCAATCAGTTCTTCAAGAAAGAGACCAACCGATCAATTTCTTCCCGGGTATTGAACGCATGGATACAAATCCGCAGTCGTTGCGAACCCGCCGGAACGGTTGGTGGTAAAATGGCTTTCACAGCAAAACCGGATTCCTGCAGAAGCTTTGCTTTTGATATACAGGATTCCAGGTTGGAGAATTCAATGACCTGGATCGGGGAATTTACTGAACTTAAAGCAGACCGAACTTTTTTCGAAAAATGGGCAATATTTGCCTGCAATTGTTCCCGCAAAATTTCCGGTTTACTTTGTTCGATTTGATTTAGCAGATGCCCGTACATTGCTTCCGGAAGTGCGGTTGTATAAATAAAAGAGCGGGCAAAATTGACCAGGTATTGCCGTACCTCATCGGAACAGCAAACAGCCGCTCCGTGTGCGCCATACGCTTTCCCAAATGTGAATAAACGAATGAAAACAGAATCACTGATTCCTGCCAGGTCGCAAAGACCTTTTCCATTTTCGCCAAAAACTCCGCCGGAATGCGCTTCATCGACGATCAGTAAGGCGCCAAATTCTTTACACAGTTCATTTATTTCAACAAGAGGTGCAAGATCTCCGTCCATGCTGTAGAGCGATTCCACAGCAACGAAAATGGTTCCTTGTGCCGTCGCTGAAGCTATTGGCGACATGCGATGTGCTTTTTGAAGTTTCTTTCCCAGGTCTTCCACATCGTTGTGCCTGAATGAAAAGGAAGAGGCAAAACTCAAACGAATTCCATCCCGAACGGAAGCGTGTACCAATTCATCGTAAATGATCGTATCTCCTTTTTGCGGAATGGATGAGAACAAACCAAGATTTGCATCGTAACCCGAATTGAAGATTAAAGCCGTTTCCGATTGAAAATGACCTGCAACTTGCTTTTCCACTTCTTCTACCACTTTCGAATTCCCGGAAATCAAACGGGAACCGGTACTTCCGGTAATTTCAATCGACTGAGGAATTTTTGCAAGCCCCAAATAATCATTGGACCAGAAATCAATGTGGTGATCAAACGACAAAAGGGAGCGTAAACTCCCCTTCTCTATTCTATCTTGTAAATTGCGTTGAAACTTCAAACCGCGGTTTTAAGAAACAGTCACTTTTCGCGGAACAAATCCCTGGGATGCAATTTTGGCTTCAGCCAGTTCTTTTGCTCGCTGCGCTTCTTTTTCTTTTCTAGCCACGATGATTGGATCCGGTTTTGAAACCGGCTGCTCACCATCTGCAAATGCTTCTTTCGGGATCAGTCCCAAAATGGCAAACATTTCTTTATCCTCGTTGAACTCCGGATTTGGAGTCGTCAATAATTTATCTCCTGCGAAAATAGATCCTGCTCCTGCCATGAAACACAAAGCCTGGCCTTCCATCGTCATTTTTGTTCTACCTGCCGACAAACGCACAACTGCTTCCGGGAAAGCGATACGCGTAGTTGCGACCATTCGGATCATTTCCCATTGTTCGATCGGTTTTTGATCTTCCAACGGCGTTCCATCCACTGCAACCAATGCGTTAATCGGAATAGATTCCGGTGGATTTTCCATTTCCATATAGCTCATCAATAAACCTACACGGTCTTCGATTGCTTCTCCCATCCCGATAATTCCCCCGGAACAAACCGTCAAACCTGCTTTTTTCGCATTGTCAATAGTGTTCAAACGATCTTCGTATTCGCGGGTAGAAATAACATCTCCGTAAAATTCTTTCGAAGAATCCAGGTTGTGGTTGTAAGCAAACAAACCTGCATTTTTCAAACGGTGTGCCTGATCCTGGTTCATCATTCCAAGCGTCGCACAAACTTCCATTCCAAGATCGTTTACTGCTGCCACCATTTCGATCACATTGTCGAAATCCTTATTGTCACGCACTTCTCTCCACGCTGCTCCCATACACAAACGGGAAGAACCGTTCACCTGTGCATTTTTCGCCTGCTCAATCACTGATTCAACCGACATCAATTTATGTGCTTCTACATCCGTATGATAACGTGCTGCCTGCGGACAATATCCACAATCTTCCGGGCAGCCACCTGTTTTGATGCTCAACAAAGAAGACATCTGAACTTCTCTCGGGTTGTGAAACTGACGGTGAATCGTAGCTGCTTCGAAAACCAATTCCAACAAAGGTTTGTTGTACAATTCAAGTAAGCTTTCTTTCGTGTTGTATGCTGGGTTTACTTTCATATCTGAATTCTTATGGAGAACAAATATACAAAGTCTGCCGAAGGTGGCGCTTACTTGTGTTTTGAAATTATGAACAGGAAAGCATTATCTTTATCTACCTGAATATTCATTGATGCATCAAGAAATAGCAAACATTCGAAAATACAAAGCTGCAGATCACTTAATCTGCATGGAAATCTTCAAAACCAATGTCCCGAAGTATTTTACGTTGGAAGAAGTTAATGAATTTGATAGCTTTTTAACGAAACTGGGCGATCCGGAGGCTTTGGACAATCCAATTTACTATGTGATGGAATTGGAAAATAAACTCATTGGCTGCGGCGGATTTGGCGAAAAGGAAGGGATTGATGGAACCGCTTGCATTACATTCGTTTGGGGAATGGTTGATCGTGCATCCCACAAAAAAGGATTTGGTGAACAGCTCCTGCAATTTCGCTTAGCTGAAATTCCCCTTCACTTTCCAAACAAACAAGTAATCCTGGATACTACCCAGTTTTCGTATACGTTTTTTGAAAAGTATGGATTCAAAACGGTAAAAATCACTGAAAACTCTTACGGAGAAGGAATGCACCGGTATGATATGGTGTTAGAAGGTTCAAAAGGTTAAACCTGTTCAAAGGGTTCAATGAATTGAAAATGGAGAATGAAAAATTGAAAAGTGTTTAAACGAAATTTTGAACATTTGAACATTTGAACATTTGAACTATTGTTTCCCTACCAAACAAACCGCATAAGCTTTCACCGCTTCACCGGCACCAAAAGAATCTACTTTTTCGTGGGTTGTTGCTTTAATCGAAACACGATCAGTTTCCACTTCCAGGATTTCGGCTAAAATGGTTTGCATCTCGGGAATGTGCGGATTGACCTTTGGATTTTCTAAAATGACCGTGGCATCGATATTGACTACGGAGAATTGTTTCTCTTTGATCAAAGCCATGACATTCTTCAGTAAAATTTTGGAATCGATTCCTTTGTACTGCGGATCGGTATCTGAGAAATGAAAACCGATGTCACGCAGGTTCAAAGCACCCAATAAGGCATCGCAAATGGCATGGATCAGCACGTCGGCATCTGAATGACCAATGGCACCAAATGAAGAAGGGAGCTTTAACCCTCCCAACCAAAATTCTCGTCCTTCTTCCAAACGATGAACATCTACTCCGAAACCAATTCGAATGTCCATTATTCAGGCTTAGTTTCTCCTTTATCTGCTTTTTCACCCAAAGTAAAACGAAGTGTAAAACGCATCGTATTTGCCAATGGGTTATTTCGCTTCATTGCTGCTAAATAAGAAAAGTCAAAAGAGAAGATGTTGTATTTGAATCCAACACCCATTGTAAAGAACTGACGCCCTCCTTTAGAGATATTCTCGTAGAAATAACCTCCGCGTACAGAGAAAATATCATTATACCAGTATTCCAATCCGGAACCGATCATGATCTCACGCATTTCCTCTCCGAACTTGGATCCTTTTTTCACCTGGAAACTTCCGTCTTCATTAGCGACCGGATTTCCGTCATCGTCTTTAATAATTCTTCCCGGAGCATCGTAGAATGACTGAATCATCCCCGCAATTACACCTACATCGTTGCTTTTTCCTGAAATCAAGGTTGTTTCACCGTCTACTTTCGCATAAATAGCCGGAGTTGGGACCAATAACTTGGAAACATCCACACTCACGGTTAAACTGTTGTACTTATCGATCTTAGCGGTATAAGCGTTTCCAATTCTTAATGAAGTTGGCAGGAAATCTCTTCGCGCATTGGCAGAATATGCCACTTTGTTACCCACATTCGCAATAACAACTCCTAATGAATAAACTCCGTTAACACCAAACCAGTTGATATCTTCATTTCTGTGAGCGTACGAGATGTCTGCAATACCTGCAATCGCTGCTTTTGTTTCAGTTCCGGCAGTTACCAAACCACCTGTTAAGTTGGAATAAGCAAACTTTCCGTTGATCCCGATACTGTGTCTTTCTGCCAGTTTAAATGCATAAGACAAAGTCAATTCAAATTCATTCGGTTTAAACTCCCGGATGTAATTCCCTCCCTGGTCTGTAAAAGTGATCTCTCCCAAAGAGAAATAACGCAAAGCACCACCAACAACATGTCTTTCACCAACTCTAGTAAAACCGGAAAGGTAAGAAAGGTGCATATCATTTGTCAATTGTCTCAACCAGGGTGTATAACTCACACCTATTTCTGATTTCGACTCAGCGAAATTAAGCATCGCTGTATTCCACATAGTGGAAGAGGAATTCGGACTTAAAGCTGTCCCTGCATCGCCCATTGCTCCGGATCTTGAATCCGGGTTAATACCTAAAAAAGGCAATGCTGTGGTGATCGTATTTAATTGAATATCGTTTTGGTCAATCTTACCTCCATTCGCCTGGGAGAATGAAAAAGAACTAACAAAAAGCGTAAAAATCAGTAATTTATGAGACAACATGTATCTATTTCAGTTTTATATGTGACAAAAATACGCAAAACTAGGACTTTTATTGTGCAACTATCTTAAAAGAACCAATTTTTCCATTTTTTGAGCCTTCTTCCCATCAGGCATCGTAACTTTTAGTTGATAAACGTAAACTCCTTTAGCCAATTGATCTCCAAAATCATCTTTCCCGTCCCAGGTAATTCCTTCTACGCGAAATCCGTTGGTTGGTACTAGTTGATTGATGGTCTTAACCAGTCGACCTGAAACCGTATAAATATTGATTTGGGTTTCCAGGGAAGCACAGGATTGATTGTGCTCGTACATAAACATGGTATTTGTTGTAAACGGATTCGGATAGTTCAATACGTGATCCAGCTGCACATCCTGGTCTTCTGTTACAGTGAATTCCAAACGAATGGTGCTTGAATTGTTATTGACATCCCAAACTTTTACATCTAAGGTGTGCGAACCTACAGCCAAGCTTCGAAGTGTGTATTGCAGTTTCCCGTTTTGGTAACTATCCAGGTTGGATTTGTAATATTCATTCAACACAATCGGACTTCCGGTATTTCCATCCAAAACAGCGGTGATATCGTGCCCAATCCCGTTTCCAACCGTATTGATCCCGAACTCATCATAAGCTTCTACGACCAGCAAAGGATTAGCACTGGCAATACTTCCGTTCACAAACGAATCGTCATTCAAATAGATCTTCAGTTCCGGACCCACATTATCTACCGGCGGATTCGGGTTGATTCCACCGACAATGAAAGTGGTATCCCAACCATCTGCATCAACGATCTTGTTATCTGCGTAATAACTGATTTTCCCTCTTCCATAATTGAAATCGATGTCTTTGGGAACGATAAATTCGAATTTAAAATCTCCGTTAGCAACTGTTGCGCGTCCTTTGTATAAAGCATTCTTTTGAGTAGTAAACTTTATAATCGGTGAGAAATCTGTTGGATTAGTAGCCACAGGATCATTCGCCAAAGTAGATACGATTTTTGGCTTATCGAAGATCGTTGGCGAAAGAATACCATTGAAGGTAGTTAATTTGTTTCCGCTGTAATCTTCCAAATGTCCTACCACATGCATTTTTGTAAGGGCACGAACAGTATCAGCTCCATTTGAAATGGATACATGATTAATCGAATCGGTAACAATTCTCCATTTTGGCAGACAGATTTTTAAAGCAGGATCACCAATTAAGTTGAAACATCTTCTATTGGAAGAATTTCCGGAAGAGTTTTTGGTACGGCGCATAATTTCACCGAATGTCAGCGGATCGAAATTTGCATCCCTTTCAATCACGTGAGAAAAGAAACTTGCAACCACCAGCGTATTGATTGAAATATAAACCGAACGGGTGGTTGTCATCAGGGCAATGGATCCTCCTTTCGGGTTCAGGGAAATCAATTCCCCGATAGATTCCCTGGAAGGGTCGTCAAACTTCGTAAATTCACAAGTCGATGTCACAAACAATCCCATTCTGTTGAGGTTTGTCCAGGCATTTGCCTGAGGAATGGTGATAAATCGTTCTTCTGCCGCACCCACTTCACCTCCGTGGCCGATGTAATTCGTGATCAAACTTCCACGTTCAACACGGTCCGTAATTGCACTCAACACTTCCGGGTAGCGGTGTCCGCCGGTAGTTGAAACCTGCGTATAAGCATCCGAATAGATTTTTTCGCAATTCATCTCATTGGCATCACCCTGCACCTGTTCAAACGCAGGTTCGGCATCATCAATAATAAATTTTCCACTATTCTGATCATCCGTAATATTCGTATACACCTGTCTCCAGTCGCCAAACATGTTTGCTGATTCTCCAATACAACAACTGTTCGGATCATCCGAAATGATTGGCGAATTGATTCCGTTTTTCATGTAGTGTTCAACCTTATCTACCTGCGTCTGTGCATGTGTTGCATTTGACACCAGCAAACGACCTACACCAAGATCCATTAAGTCATTATCTCCAATGGACTCATTATTGTCCATGAAACCGAAATAATCGTCTGTCACCAAAGCAAAAACGTGATTCTCAGAATTCATATATTCATAAGTCGGGATCATGTAATTATTTCCCGGCACACGGCCTTTAGGATCGTACGTTGCATCACCGAACAAGCACAGGTACTTTGGCTGCAAAGCAGGATTCCCGCCCGCGCGATCGTAA
This sequence comes from uncultured Flavobacteriales bacterium, assembly GCA_946479285.1. The sequence continues at coordinate 16,879 of CAMLFH010000017.1, forward strand.
AACATTTTCACAAATCGTCTGATTGCCGTAGCATCCTGGTTTCCTGAAGAAAATTCGTTGTAAACCTGCTCCACATCTACCACAATTGTCGACAATCCATTCGCCTGGTGCAAATTTCCCAAACGAAGTGCCTGGTTCATGAACTGCTTCGGACTCACAATGACATAATCAAACTGGCCCAAAGCATGTAAATCCTGGTTTTCCACATTTTTCACAAACTTGGGCTGTTCGTAGGTTTCATTGAATACAAAAAACTCTCTCAATGTATCCGTTGATTGTCTGAATGAAAAAGTAGTTCCGGCAAGTGTACCCTGAATAAGCTGAGGATTTGTCTTTGATGTAACATCCCATACGCGATGAGTCGCACTCATTCCTGACACATTAAACTGGCTCACATTTCCTGCAGCAACAGAATTCAGGTCGCGAAACAACATGGAATTTCCAAAGAATGTCAATCCTCTTCTTCCCACTACTTCAATAAAGTCCAGGTAAGCCCTGACCGAAGCATTTGAGCGCGTAAAGTTATAAACCAGATCAACCGGCGAAGAAGTTGGATTGACGGTAAAACTTTCGGTATCCCGGATATAATCTCCTCCAACACCTGACAAATCCAGGTTATTAACCTGGGTTCCATTGTAATTCACCTGGAAGCTATTTACACCCGAGGCTCCGCTTCCATTATTTGCCACTGCATATTCCACCTGGAGCGGTGTTCCCGGATCCACATTCGGGATATTGAATTTGAATGTCTGATTCAGGTTTACATCAAAAGATTCACCATACCAGCGCTGCCCACCGGAAACAAGGTTCACAGATTCATTTTCGTGTATATCATAAAAAGTATAAGAATTGACTGTTTGGTTGGATGGCAAAGGTGATTCGGGCAGGTTTTGAATACGAAGCGGCAAATCTGCTGCATCGATGTGAATAAAATAGGTATTCACCGCGCTGTAAATATGCTGACTTCTGTTGTAATTAGTTCCTGAAGTCCGATTCCATCTATTGGGGCCAGCTCCAAAAAACAAGAAATACTCATCTTCCGTGAAAGCAGTATCGGTATTTCCCACGAACTGAATGGCATTTTTCTTCAAATCATCCGTAAAGACAGCATTATTCAATTCCGAAAGAATTCCATCTGCATTTCCATATAAATTGATTGTTTTCGGATCGATATTATCCACATCCAGTTTCATTACATCTTTGAAAAACGCTCTGTTCAATTGAAAAATTCCGTCATTCGGAACTGAAATTTTGTACCACGAACCGCTGTTAAGCACCGAATTCGATGCATATTTCAAATAATTCGAAGAACTAACAGCTCCGGAAGCAGTCAATCTTAATTTATAGGACACCACTTTCTGATATCCGGCACCCATTTTTATGTAAGGCATACATTTTGAGACAAGGAAACTTTCATTTCGTGACTTGGTTACTTTGGCCTGAATATCTGCAACTGTTGGGATTTGCTCTTTGATGGAATTCAGGTAATTGGTCTCATAAGACTCCACTTGCTGGGTCTGAATATCCAGAACAGTTACCTGATAATTACCTGCTTTTGATTTCTGCTGAAATGAATGAATGGGTCTTTGTCCGTCGAAATCACCTCCCGCAATAACAGGAACCACCGTTAGAACACCATTCAGTGTCAATTGTCGGGGCTGTTCCCATTGAATTTCAACAGAAACATCCTGAGCCACAGCCGAATGAGTTATTAAAAGTAAAAGGATAAGTTTGTAAAGGTTGTTAAAAATGTAACTTGCTTGTGTTTTGTCGTTTTTCATAGCACAAAATTCGAAAACTTGATGAATGTTCAATCAAACGTATGAATTCTTTTTTTATTTTTGTGTTTCGGCGATTTAGTTGTAACCATTGTATTTTTTTTTCGTAACATTGGCAAACCAATGCTACATATTAGCTTGAAAATATTCTTAACCGAATGAGAAATATTAAACTATTAGCGTTTGTTGGATGCCTTTTTGGCTCGTGTCAATTATATGCGCAAGACCCAACTTTTACGCAGTTTTACGCAAACCCCCTGTACCTGAACCCTGCTTTTGCCGGATCTCATGGATGTGCTCGTTTTTCGATGAATTATCGGAACGAGTGGCCTAGCCTTTCTGGAAACTATGTTACCTATAGTGCATCTTACGATCAACATTTCAAAAACATATCAGGAGGGATCGGAATTTTAGCTACTCATGACATGCAAGGTCAGGGTACTATTAACACATCTATGTTAGGCCTTATTTACTCTTACCACTTAAAAGTAAATAGAAAATTCGCGATGCTTTTCGGAGTGCGCGCAGCCTGGTACCAAAAATTCCTGGATTGGGATAAATTGACTTTTGGAGATATGATTGATCCAAGAAGAGGTTTTATCTACCAGACAGGTGATTTACGAAGAGGTGGTTCAAAAGGGTTCTTTGATGCTTCTGCCGGATTTGTCGGATATTCAAAACACTTCTTCTTTGGAGGAGCAGTGCATCACTTAAACATGCCGAACGAATCCGTAATTATTGGTAATTCACCGATGCCTATGCGATTCACCGGACACATGGGTGCTGAAATTCCTTTAGGAGGAAAATCAAAATACAACAATACAACTTCTATCATGCCGAACATCGTATATCAATACCAACAAGGTTTCCAGGAAATCAACATTGGTACGTATATTAAATACGGTGCTTTCAATGCAGGAGCATGGTTCAGAAACAGAGATGCGTTTATCCTTACAATTGGAGTTACGACGCCTTCTTTCCGAATCGGATATAGTTATGACGTTACTGTTTCCAGATTGAATAATGGTGTTTCGGGTGGATCACACGAAGTTTCATTAGGAATCTTTACAAAGTGTAAACCAAAAGGCTCGACATTTAAGACAATTTCATGTCCGTCCTTCTAAATAAAATATTTTTTGTAACCTTTTGTTGATAATCCGTTTATAAACTTAACTTTGGTGTCCCAAAAAATGAAAAAACAAACCAAGCATATGAAAATGTTGCGTTTATTTATCTTAGCGGTTGCAGGTGTTGCAATAGCTTCGTGTAGTCGAGATTCCTCCTCATCAACAGGATGGGATTACAACAATGTACAGCATGGAGGCTTTCAAAAAGTTCCGTTTGTAGATCAGGAAACTGGTCCCGGACTAATTCTTGTTGAAGGTGGTACATTTACTATGGGTATGGTCGAACAAGATGTTATGTTCGATTATAACAATCGTCCTGCTCGTGTAACTGTTTCATCCTTTTACATGGATCAAACAGAGGTTACGAACTTCCATTGGTTAGAGTACTTGTACTGGATCAAAAGATCTTACGAGAAGTATAACATGGTTTATCGTAATGCTTTACCAGATACGCTTGCTTGGAGAAGTCCTTTAGCGTTCATGGATAAGTATGTAGATTACTATTTACGTCACCCTGCTTACAGAGATTACCCGGTTGTTGGTGTATCCTGGTTGCAGGCAACAGATTTCTGTAAATGGCGTACTGACCGTGTTAACGAATACATTTTGATTCGTGAAGGTGTTCTTGGATGGGACATCGATGCAGCGGATGCAGAAACTTTCAACACAGATGCTTACATCGTTGGTCAATTTGAGCAGGATGAAGAATTGGGTGGAAGAAAATTAAGAGATACAGATCCTTCTCACAGAGATGGTAAAAAATTAGGTGAGCGTATCGTTCGTATGGAAGATGGAATTCTTCTTCCGAGATACCGTCTCCCAACTGAAGCTGAATGGGAGTATGCATCGCTTGGATTGATCGGGAACCTTTCTGAAGGTACTGAGGTAATCACAGAGCGTCGTCAATATCCCTGGAATGGTCACTTCGTTCGCCAGGACAATAAAGAATTTACAGGTGCAATCCGTGCTAACTTCGTAAGAGGTAAAGGGGATTACATGGGGGTTGCAGGTCGTTTGAACGATGGTGCTGACGTAACTGCTCCTGTTGAGTCTTTCTGGCCAAATGATTACGGATTATACCACATGGCGGGTAACGTTTCTGAGTGGGTAATGGATGTTTACCGTCCTTTGTCTTCTGAAGATTTCGATGAGTTCCGTCCTTTCCGTGGAAACGTATTCCAAACAAAGGTTTTGAATAACGACGGAATTGTTGAGCAAAAAGATCAGCAGGTTATGTACGATGTTCACGGTATGAAAGAATACCTGAATGCTTTCGAGCGCGTACGTTACCAACGTGTATCTGCAGCGAACCACAATCCGAATGACTCAGTTATTCCAGGAGGAATTCAAATGCATAACCAAGCAGAGCACCGTTTCAAAAGAGGAGCTGCACCGGACGCATACTATGTTTCTCACGGAAAGAAAAAAGACTCTATTGAATTAGCTTTAATTGCAGAAATTAATGCCATATTAGACCGAGCAATTCTTGATAAGAACGACAAATACGATATCGAAGCATCTTCGATTGTTCAGGATGAGATTTTCGAAGGACTTTTTGTTGAAAGAACAAGAAATGGTAGAGATGAAGAGTATTCATTCGAAATCATTCCAATGCTGCGTGAAGGATTCAATCAATTCATCATCGGTACCCCGGGTAAATTGAAATACCGTAATGTAACCGAAGAGGAGAACATTGGCCGCTTGAATTACCGCAAAGATGATTACATCGATTATTTAGATGGAGATATCGAAAGCTCTATTTATTACGATAACGATGATCGCAAAAACGGTATCAACGAAGCAACTCGTGATCCACATTTGATCATGTACCAAAACGAATACGAAACTTACGATTTGAACGGTACACCAATCAAACCGGAAGACAGAACTTCCTGGCCAACAACTTTGATCTCTGACAAATCCAGAGTTTACAAAGGTGGTTCATGGAAAGACCGTGCTTATTGGTTGAATGCAGGTTCAAGAAGATACCTTGACGAAGCACAGTCAACTTGTACTATCGGATTCCGCTGTGCGATGGATCGTGTAGGAAGCCCGGTTGGACATAACTACGGTAAAAAGAAACAAAAGAAAAAATAATAGTTATTGATTTTTAAAAACCCTGACTCCGTCTACTGATGGATGTCAGGGTTTTTTTTATGGTAAAAAATGGAAGCACTTTACAAACTATTCAAGTCAAGTACCGGAGTTGAAACCGATACGCGTAAAATCCGGGAAGGATCACTGTTCTTCTGCCTGAAAGGAGCCAACTTCGACGGAAACACCTTTGCCGAAGAAGCATTAAAGCTCGGAGCTATTGCATCAGTAATCGACAATCCGGAATATCATATTGAAGGAAAAACCGTACTGGTAGATGATGTACTTCTTGCTCTTCAGAACCTGGCAAGACATCACAGAAATCAATTTCAAATCCCTGTTTTAGGGATCACCGGCAGCAACGGAAAAACAACTTCCAAAGAATTGATCTCAACCGTACTTGCAACCCAATACCAGGTTCATTTCACGCAAGGGAATTTCAACAATCACATTGGCGTACCGCTAACACTTTTGCAGTTGAATGAAATGCACGAAATTGCAGTGATCGAAATGGGCGCAAATAAACCCGGCGACATTAAAGAGCTGGTCGAAATTGCACTTCCAACTCATGGGATCATTACAAACATCGGCAGAGCACATTTAGAAGGTTTCAAATCGCTGGAAGGAGTGATTAAAACGAAAACAGAATTGTTTGATTTCTTAGCAAAGGAGAAAGGACACATCTTTGCCAATAAACAAGATGAAACCATTATCAACAAACTCCCCTCTTCTACTCACAATCATTTTTACAACGATGATACTGAATTAGGCGGCTCTTTGCTAAGATTAACTCCTTTGGTGGAGATGGAATGGTTTGAACCGAATTATTCGAGTCCGGCGATTCAAACAAACCTGGTTGGAGAATACAATTTCATCAACTTCCTGGCTGCAATCCGAATCGGGAGATTCTTCGAAATCAGCCCGGACAATTGCAACAAAGCTATTTCCGGTTATGAACCAACGAATAATCGTTCACAGGTCACCAAAACAGATAAAAACACGCTGATTGTGGATTGTTACAATGCAAATCCAACAAGTATGCGCTCTGCCTTATCCAGCTTCGCAAAAATTGATAATCACGCGAAGATTTTCATCCTGGGCGATATGCGCGAAATGGGTGATGATGCAGCAATGGTCCACGAAGAAGTAGTACAGCAAACAATTGATCTGCGCTTGAGCGGATTCTTTATCGGAGAAGAGTTTCTAAAGTTTAAAGGAATGCATCCCAATGCGATCTTTTTGAAGTCGACTGACCCGTTGATTGAACATTTTTCTAATAATCCACCGGCAGAATTGTTGATCTTATTGAAAGGGTCGCGGGGGATTTCGTTGGAAAAGGTGATCCCGTATTTGTAAAAAAATGCGATTGGACGTAAAAACGCAATATTACGTCCAACCCAAAAACCGCTCTTACTGATCACCCAATAAAAAGGCATAAAAAAACGGGATGAATATTCATCCCGTTTTTGTTTTCTCACGCTGATTAATCAGCCAATATATTTCTTGAAATAACGATCTTTTGTACTTCAGAAGTTCCTTCGTAGATCTGAGTGATCTTAGCATCACGCATCAAACGCTCAACATGGTACTCTTTTACGTATCCGTAACCTCCGTGGATCTGAACAGCTTCAACTGTTTGTTCCATTGCTACTTTTGAAGCATACAACTTCGCCATTGCAGAAGACTGATCAAAGTTTCTACCAGCGTCCTTATCAGCTGCAGCACGGTAAACCAACAAACGAGCAGCTTCAATTTGTGTAGCCATGTCTGCGATCTTAAATGCAATTGCCTGGTGCTTGTAAATTTCTTTTCCAAATGCCTTGCGCTCTTTCGAATAAGCTGTTGCCAATTCAAAACCTCCTGCAGCGATACCCAATGCCTGAGCAGCAATCCCGATTCGTCCTCCGGAAAGTGTTTTCATGGCGAATTTGAAACCAAATCCATCTTCACCAATACGGTTAGCTTTCGGAACTTTCACATCCTGGAACATCAATGTATGAGTATCACTTCCGCGAATTCCTAATTTATCTTCTTTCGCTCCAACGATGAAGCCTTCCATTCCTCTTTCAATGATCAAAGCATTAATCCCTCTGTGACCAAGCTCAGCATTTGTTTGAGCAATTACGATGTAAGTAGAAGCCGTTGAACCGTTTGTAATCCAGTTCTTCGTTCCGTTTACCAGGTAATAATCACCCATATCGATAGCTGTTGTACGTTGAGATGTAGCATCAGATCCAGCTTCAGGCTCAGACAAACAAAAAGCACCGATTTTCTCTCCTTTAGCAAGAGGAACAAGGAATTTCATTTTTTGCTCTTCGTTACCAAACTTCTCCAATCCCCAACAAACCAGGGAATTGTTTACTGACATACAAACTGAAGACGAAGCATCCACTTTGGAAATCTCTTCCATTGCAAGTACGTAGGACATTGTGTCCATACCTCCACCTCCATATTTCGGATCAACCATCATTCCTAAGAACCCAAGTTCACCTAATTGCTTCATTTCTTCAACAGGAAATTTTTGATCTCTATCCCGATCTATAACTCCAGGTTTTAATACGTTTTGAGCGAAATCACGTGCAGCTTCTTTCACTGCTTTTTGTTCTTCTGTCAATTCGAAATTCATCTGTATCGCAGTTTATTTTATATTTGTTTCAGGAGACAAATGTACCTATAAAAACTTAATTTTCGTCTTTTATGAATTCATTCAAAATAATCGGCTTAATGTCAGGTACTTCACTTGATGGAGTCGATGTAACTTATGCGACATACACGAAGATTTCTGAGAAGAACTGGGAGTTTACCATTCATGCGTCCCACACCTTCCAATTCCCTGAAATCCTGCTTTCCAGCTTACATGAAGCGAGCAAATTGTCGGGTTCTCAATTAGCAACTTTAGACCATGACTTGGGAGTGTTTTTCTCCTTGTCGATCAATCAGTTCATCGAAGACAAATCCATTTCACGGGAAGAGGTGGATTCCATTGCTTCTCATGGGCAAACGATTTTTCATCAACCATCCCGAGGGTTCACCACACAAATTGGAAATCCAGCTGTCATTGCGGTACAAACAGGGATTAAAACAATCGGCGATTTCCGAACGAAAGATGTCTTATATCACGGACAAGGAGCTCCTTTGGTTCCAATTGGCGATCAATACCTGTTTGGGTCGAAAGCGGACGGGTTTATCAATATCGGTGGTTTTGCCAATATCAGTTTCGAAGAAAAAGGCCTGGTTCGGGCATACGACATTTGCCCGGCGAATCTTCCCATGAACAAATTGGCTCGTGCGAAACACCTGGACTACGACAAAAACGGAAACCTGGCTCGTGAAGGCGAATTGAATTACTTCCTACTCGATTTATTGAATAGTTTGGATTATTACCAGGAAGAGGGGCCGAAATCATTGGGGACCGAATGGCTGGAACAATACTTTTATCCCCTACTCAAATTTGACAAGGACATCGAAAACAACCTGGCAACAGTGGTCGAACACATTGCCATTCAACTGGGCGAGATTTGTACCAAAAAGGATTTGAAACGGGTCATGATTACGGGAGGCGGAGCGAAAAACACCTTTCTAATTGAGCGCTTCAAACGCTATTACACGGGAGAAATCATTTCCGTTGATAGTGAACTCATTGATTATAAGGAAGCTCTGATTTTCGGACTGTTAGGCGCGCTAAATTTGAACAACGAACCCAATTGTCTTTCAAGTGTTACCGGTGCTTCCAAAAATGTCATCGGCGGAGTTCATCATTTGCCCTAACAAGGAGGATCGTCCAAAAATTAGCGGAGAATTCAGCCATTTCTCATGCCGAAAGCGCAATAATGCCTACTTTTGCGTCTCAATATTTGAATCAGTCAACGAACAAATTAACATGAAAGATTTACTTCACAAGTTTGAAAATAAGCGCCCGGAAATCGTTTTCGAGTGGAAAGATGCTGAAACTGAAGCAGAAGGATGGGTAGTTATCAATTCTTTGCGAGGTGGAGCTGCCGGAGGTGGTACCCGAATGCGAATCGGTTTGGACAAACGTGAAGTAGAAAGTCTTGCAAAAACAATGGAAGTAAAATTCACTGTTGCAGGGCCTCCGATCGGCGGAGCGAAATCCGGAATTAATTTTGACCCGAAAGATCCGCGTAAAGAAGGAGTTCTTAGACGTTGGTATGCTGCTGTAACTCCGCTTTTGAAGCATTATTACGGCACAGGTGGTGATTTGAATGTTGACGAAATTCACGAAGTTATTCCGATTACAGAAGATTGTGGGATCTGGCATCCGCAGGAAGGTGTCTTTAACGGACATTTCCAGCCGCGTGAAGCTCAGAAGATCAATCGCATCGGTCAATTGAGACAAGGTGTATTGAAAGTGATCGAAGACAAGCAATACAGTCCGAGTGTAGAGAAGAAATATGTAGTTGCTGATATGATCACCGGATACGGTGTTGCACAGTCAGTGGCACATTATTATGATATTTGGGGCGGTGATTTGAAAGGAAAGAAAGTCATCGTTCAAGGTTGGGGAAATGTAGCTTCAGCAGGAGCGTATTACCTGGCGCAATCCGGAGCAAAAATTGTTGGGATCATTGATCGCGTAGGTGGATTAATCAACGAAAACGGATTTTCCTTAGAAGAGATCAAGGACTTATTCCTGACAAAAAACGGAAATGAGATCATTCATCCGGATTTGAAATCATTTGATGAGATCAATGCAAAAATCTGGGATATTCCCGCAGATGTATTTATCCCTTGTGCTGCATCACGTTTGATCACTCAGGAGCAGGTAGAGCGCATGATCAAATCCGGAGTGCAGGTTATTGCTGCCGGAGCGAATGTTCCATTTGCAGATAAAGAGATTTTCTTCGGACCAATTGCTGATTATGCAGATAATCACATTTCTGTAATCCCTGATTTCATTTCAAATTGTGGAATGGCACGAGTTTTTGCTTATTTGATGAGCAATGACCTGAAAGAATTGACAGACCAGGGAATTTTTGAAGATACGAGCAAGATCATCGGAGACGCATTGAAAAAAGCGCATGCTAAAAACAGTTCCAAAACCGGAATTGCAAAATCAGCCTTCGAAATAGCTCTGAATCAGTTGGTATAAACCAATTGAGTGTTCAACTGTTCAAAAAAATCAAAAGAGTTTACCCCTTGAACTTTTTGAACGTTTAAACCTTTTGAACGATCTATAATGGCAAAACGTAAATCAACCAGCGGTTTATTTAAGCAGTTTTTTGAAAGCGAGAAATCAAGTGGTTTAACGCTCATTGCATTTACCATTCTGTCTTTGGTTTTGGCCAATTCCCCAATTCAGCATTCCTATATGGAGTTTTGGGAGCTTCCTGTGGCCGGCATGAAAATCGAGCATTGGATAAACGATGGTTTGATGGCGGTTTTCTTCCTGCTGGTAGGATTGGAACTGAAGCACGAGTTTTTGGCAGGAGAACTTTCTTCCCTGAAAAAAGCCACACTTCCCATTTTCAGTGCACTTGGCGGTATGTTGGTCCCTGCCGGAATTTTCATTTGGTTGAACCTGGGAAAATCCAGTGTTTCGGGATTCGGAATTCCTATGGCAACAGATATCGCTTTTGCTTTGGGGGCACTTTCACTCCTTGGAAACAAAGTTCCTTTGTCGATTAAAGTTTTCCTCACAGCACTGGCAGTAATAGACGATTTAGGGGCAATTGCAGTAATCGGTATTTTCTACACGAAAACTATCTTCTGGCTGAATTTTGGAATCGCAATAGGGATCTTTATCTCTTTGCTGGTTCTAAACAAACTCAAAGTCCGTTCGCTTTGGATCTACATTCCGCTCGGACTTGGAATGTGGTACTTCATGCTACATTCCGGAATTCACGCAACCATTTCAGGAGTTCTGCTTGCTTTCACCATTCCTGCCTTCAGCAACACGAGAGGTAAATCGCCCGCCAACAAATTGCAGCAAAAACTACACTACCCTGTTCCCTATATCATTCTTCCTCTTTTCGCCCTGGCAAATACAGCTATTCCTATCGGAGAAAACTGGTACACGGCCTTAGCAGAACCTGTAAGTCTCGGAATCATTTTGGGACTGGTTATCGGAAAACCTATCGGCATTTTTCTCTTCACCTGGCTATCCATTCGATTAAAATTAGCTGAGAAACCCAAAGGAATCGGCTGGAATCAATTATTCGGCGTTGGAATTCTTGGTGGAATTGGTTTTACCATGTCAATCTTTGTCACTATCCTGGCCTTCTCTGACACGGAAATCATCCTGAATTCCAAGTTTGCCATCCTCATTTCTTCCCTGGCAGCAGGAATCATTGGATTCATTTGGTTGCGGATCAGTTTTCGGGATCGCAAAAAAAGAAATACGGGGTCCGCAGTTCGTTAAAACTAGAACTCTAGAATTCTCGAATTCTAGTCATCCCAAAATTCAAGGGTAAATCCCCCACCCAATTTGTAACCAAATCTGCTGATCAAACTTATTTCAAATACACACGCGAATCGCAAAAATCCAAATCCTATAAACAAAATGCTGTGAATATCTCTTCAACATAAGGGAGATTCATCTGTTAATGGGGCGTATTTTTGGAAATTGATTCATGTATTGATTTATAAACCAGATGAGAAAAGCAGCAATATTTACAATCTTATTTTTAGCAACTCCCTTGTTGAGTTTGGCGCAAATTGTTCAGGACAGCACGCCGGCAGCTGGAGAAAAGGCAGCAAAAGCAGGAGAAAAGATCACTGCATTGGATTTCGTAATGAAGGGCGGGGTTTTTATCATCCCTATTATTATTTTATTGTTCTATACATTGTACGTGATCATTGAGCGCTATCGCTACATCAAACGCATGTCTGTTTACAATTCCAATTTATTGAATGACATTCGCATGAACCTTGAAAAAGGAAATATCCAGGATGCATTGAATACCGTACAACGGGATCAAAGCGCATTCGGGTCCGTAGTTGCCGAAGGAATTCAAACGATCGGAAGACCGGTTTCTGAAATCGAATCCAACATGGAGAAGGTTGCCAATATTGAAATCGGTAAAATGGAAAAAGGAATGGGTGTATTGGGATTGATTGCAGGTATCGCACCAACTTTCGGATTTATCGGTACGATTGCCGGGGTAATCAAAATTTTCTACAACATCTCTATCTCTGAAAACGTAAGTATCGGAAATATCTCCGGGGGTTTATACGAAAAGATGATCAGTTCCGGTGCCGGATTGACGGTAGGTATTATCGCTTATTCTGCTTATCATATTTTGAATGCAATGATCGATAACTACACGCTTAAAATCCAGTCTACCAACTTAGGATTTATTAATATCATTCAACGTCCAGGAAAATGGCAATAAAACGTAAAAAACGCTTTCATGCGGGAGTAGAATCCTCTTCCATGAGCGACATCATGTTCTTCCTGCTTTTGTTCTTTTTGATTATTTCTACATTGGCAAATCCGAACGTGATCCAGGTGCCGCTTCCGGATGCGAACAATACGGATCAAACTCCCAAGCAACTTTTGACTCTTACAGTTACAAGTGATAAGAAATATTACATCGATAAAGACGAGGTAAGCGCAGAGAATTTGGAGGCGACTTTATTACAGAGGGTCAAAGAATTCGGAGGAGAAAACACCGTAGTTCTTCGACCGGCGCATGATCTGGACGTCCAGGAATTGATCGACCTATTGCAACTTGGTTTGAAAAACAGGATCAAGTTCGTAATTGCTACCAAAGCCGGATAATTCTTCTAAATCAGGAGCTATGGAATACAGCGTGGAAACAGAAAAAAGAGACCGTAAGAATGACCGCAAAATGGCTCGGATCATTACTATTTCCGCTTGCGTCGTATTGCTCTCCGTTCTTTCATTTATTGGATACAGCATTTCCAACCCAAATACGGATAAACAATTAGCTCAGGAGAATGAGGAATATGTTGCTTTGGATGCTCAGTTATTAGACCCGGGGACAAACGCAGGCGGAGCAGGAAGTCCTGCCAAAGCGGCCAAGGCAAAAACATCTCCTGCACAAATGCAGCAGGTTCTTACATCACAGAACAGCGACGCACACGAAAAGTCGGGAAATTCAACTATAACAAATACAACGGATCCAAACGATCAGACTTCTGCCGCAAAACATGTCAGCGATAATCCATTTGGAAAGGGAGGGATTAACGGAGAAAAATATAGCGGAAACGTTGGGAACAATCCCGGTTGGAAAGATGATCAGACAGAACCTGACAAATCTCCTGAAACGGTGTCGCGCTACCTGGTTGAAAAACCCAATACAACAAACATTCAATCCGACGAAAACTGCAAGATCGTCCTGTCCGTTCTAATCGATCCGAACGGGAATATTATCGCAACACCTACCTTTGTAAAAAGCGGTTCAACGACCAATGATATGAATTTAATAAACCAGACCATTCAGGTGGTAAAAGAACAAGCCCGCTTTAACAAAGTGAACACGACAAAGAACACGAAAGTGGCAGTAGTTATTCGTATTACAGCGAGCTAATTTTGCTAAAAAATCCTTCGAAATTGAACTTTTTGGGATTTGAGTCGTAAATTACAATACCGGCTCAGTGATTAATTAAAATTACTCGCTATTCCGACACAATAAATGAACAGAATATGGAAGAATTTGCTTTTGAAACAGTAAAGGCCGAAGAAGTCAAAGATCGAAAGGTAGCGGGAATCATCGCTGTATCTGCATTGGTATTACTTTTGGCTATTCTCCATTTTTTAGGGTACCGCATTCCCACTCCTCCGCTTCCGGAGCAGTTATTGTACAAGGACATGGAAATGCAGCTGCTCGATGTGGAATTAGAGGAATTGCCTGTTGGTACAGGTGGTGGTGGTTCCGGAACTCCTGCTAAGGTGGAACAAGCGACAAAAACTCCACCCCAAATGGAACAAGTACTCACCCAACACAGCAGTACCACACATCACAGTTCCGGAAATTCCAATATTACTAATACAAATACTCCAAATAACAATCCTCCAACCGGACAAAACGTCAGCAACAATCCCTTTGGTACCGGCGGAAGCGGTGGTGGAAATGGAAGCGGGAATGGTCATGGAATCGGAAATGATGACGGAGACGGTTCAGGACCTGGTAACGGGGCCGGAAGTGGCGGAAACCCGGAACGTCGTTGGGTAGAAAAGCCTAACACAAACAGTATTCAATCAGACGAAAGCTGTGTAATTGTCTTGTCTATTTTGGTTGATCCGGATGGAAACATCATTGGAAAACCAACCTTTGTGAAGAATGGTTCCAATACAAACGATATGACATTGATCAACCAGGTAATTAACGTAGTTAAGAATACCGGGAAATTCAACAAGGCTAATGTTACAAAAAATCAGAAAGTGGCTTCTGTCATTCGAATTAGTGCAAACTAGTTTTCGTTAAAGTCGTTTAAAAAAAGATTTTCTTCATTTTTTAGGTGTAGATTTAAACTGGTTTACAAAGAGGGTTTATGGTATTTGTATATATTCTGTTTATACTTATTATTCTTTTTTCGCTCTACCAATACGTGGATAATAGTGAGTGGGAGGAGTTTCATGCGAAGAACTTCAAAGTTATTTTCGAAAAACGAAATAAACGTTACGGAGCGTATCGCATCAGGAACCGTCAACCGGTAGTTCTTATGTATGTGCTATTAGCAACGGTTCTATTGGGGGTTGCAGCCGTTTATACCAAAACGATCATCAATAATTACGAGGGCCTGAATGCAATGACTTTCAGTGATGTTTCGGATACCACTCAATTCACATTGAATGATGAAAACGTGGTAGAAACTCCGCCTTCGCAATTCAATTACCAGGGAGAAAATGGAGACGGGCTTCCGCAGGCACAGGATGGCGGCGAAAAACCAGAAGATAATCCACAAACAGATAAGTCTGCTCCACAGGAACAGCCGCAGCCAAAACCCGAAAAAACAAAACCAAGATCCCCGGAAGAATCCATTCAGGACTTCGAAAAACTACAGTTCGAAATGACAGGCGGAGCTGCTGAGCGCGAAAAGATCCAGAAAGAAATGGAAAAGCGTAAAAAGGAACGCGAAGAAAAGAAAAGACAGCAGCAAAAACAGGAAGGCGGACAGGGAGGAAATATCGGCAGTAACGCTGGTAAACAAGGAAAGAATATGGCCGAATGGAATGTAAACGGACGAAAACCATTGCAAAACAACGATGATTACATCAAAATACCTGGTTACATGTGCGGAAGATCTGTTACGGCAACAATTGTTGTAAAAGTGAAAGTCAACTCTAACGGCGATGTGTATTGGGCACAATCACTGGCTCCGGCAGATGCAAATCCATGCTGTGTAGAGCAGGCTATCAGCTATGCTAAAAAATCACGGTTCGAATATTCCGACAAACCGATCGAAGAAGGGACTATCACCTACTCTTTCAAACCGCAACAATAATTCCATGAACTATCCTGAAACCATCGATTGGTTGTTTCAACAATTTCCCGCTTATCATAACTTAGGTGCACAAGCCTACAATCCCGGATTGAAGAATATTGAAGAACTCAGTGCTTTTTTTAATAATCCCGAGAAAGAATTGCGATTCATTCATGTTGGCGGTACAAACGGAAAAGGTTCCGTATCCAACATGCTGGCTTCCATCCTGACGGAAAGCGGTGAAAAAGCAGGTTTATTCACCTCCCCTCACCTCTTTGATTTTACAGAACGAATCCGCATCAACGGCAAACCGGTCGATGAACAATTTGTGATTGATTTTTGCGAAAAAGTGCGAAATCATTCCTGGAACATTGAACCTTCGTTCTTTGAGATCACCTGGATGATGGCACTTGCCTTCTTTCAACAAAACAAATGCTCCATCGTTATTGCAGAAGTAGGATTGGGCGGAAGGCTCGATGCAACGAATATCATTCAGCCGCTTATTTCGGTAATTACAAATATCGGTCTGGACCATGTCAACATACTTGGCGACACGCGGGCAAAGATTGCCTTTGAGAAAGCCGGGATTATCAAACGAAACATTCCAGTGGTGTTAGGCGAAGTCGATCCGGAAACTTTCCCTGTTTTTGAAAGCGCTTCCAAAGCGTTGGATTCAGAGATCATCATCCCGGAAAAGTTGGAATCATTTCCAAAAGGAATCATCGGCTACCAGGTTGGCAATTACACGATCGTTTCAGTAGTTTGCGATTACCTGGAAGCAGGTGGATTCAATGTGAACAAAGAAACACGCGAAAACGGGATTAAAAACCTAAAGCACAATACCGGTTTCTTCGGCCGTATGGAAATAATCGCCCAGGAACCTTTGACAATTGTAGACTGTGCACACAACGCGGAAGGCATTCATGCCTTGTTCAATTCGGTAAAAAAACTCACGCACGGAACACTTCATTGCATTTATGGCACCAGTTCAGACAAAGACCTGGAAGCGATTTTGAATGAGTTTCCGAAAGATGCACATTATTATTTTACAAGCTTCACCAATCCAAGAAGTATTCAGATCACCGATTTACAGGAAAAAGTGGGATCTCAACTGGAAAAAAAACAATTTTTTAATGATCCGGTAAAAGCATTGTCAAAAGCGCAAGAATCTGCAAACAAAGCCGATACGATTTTGATTTTCGGATCCTTCTTTTTAGTCCATGATTTTTTTGAAGTTTTTTTTGAAAAAGGGCTTGCAGAAAAGAAATAATGCCTTATATTTGCACTCGCGTTTGAGTTACAACGGTAGTTCACAAAACGAAAATAAATTATGGGGGATTAGCTCAGTTGGTTCAGAGCGCCTGCCTTACAAGCAGGATGTCGGCGGTTCGAATCCGTCATTCCCCACCTTTGCCCTACGAAGTTCTGCAAGAACGAAGTAGGGCTTTTTTTTTATACCCCCTTTCGCAAAATATTTTCTCAATGGGCTCCGGTGGGCTCAGCCCACTATCATTATCTACAATTCTATTTAGAAAAAGCGAAGTAAGACTTTTTCAACTGCTTATTTCAAGTGATATTTTTTACTATCTTAAATAGAGAACATATCAAAACACTATTCAAATGCAATACGTTTATCTCCTCAAATGCTCCGATGGAACAACTTATACCGGATGTACTCATAATATTGAAGAACGATTACCTACATATTTATTCCTCCACAAGAACAAGCTTACGCTCAGTCATTCAAGTCTTTTGAATCCATGCTTAAGAAATCTTGAGTATATTCGCCAATAAGAAAACACTAAAAACCGCATATCCATGAAAAAATCAATCGGCATTCTTTGCGCAGTCATCTCATTATTCCTTCACACAAATTATTCTTTTGCTCAAAAAGTAATCTATGATGAGGACACGGTAAAAATTGATGGCAAACCTTATGCGATAATGAAAAAGAAAAACGCAGGTCCGATGAGGAGTGATTTTGCAGTTAGCAGTCTATCGGGAACAGAACTTCTGTATTTTAAATCTACCTTGCGCACCTGGACAGGAAGCGGCTTTCGGTTTGGCGCGGGGGACGAATTATATTATGAAGTTAACTTTATAGCAACTGGCAGTAAAGCGGATTTAAAATATTATAATGGGAATGGTTTTGCAAAATTAATAGTGGAAAATAATTTAGTAAAAGGAAACACTATTGACCCGGAATCTGAAAAAAGATTCATTCAGCTTAATAATGGTTCATTTCCTTCTAATTCCAGGCATCGTTCCGAACCTGACAAGTCACCGGCGGTAGTGGTGAATATTAATAATAACGGAGTACCGGGAGACAATACTGCTACTCCGCCGGCGATTGCTCCAAAATCAAAGTCTCCTGTCACACTAACAGGAAATCAAATCATTCGGGATGGAGTTACTATTGGAAAA
Source organism: uncultured Flavobacteriales bacterium (assembly GCA_946479285.1). The sequence continues at coordinate 34,712 of CAMLFH010000017.1, forward strand.
TTCAAGCAAGACACGACATCCTCTTCTTATTCACAAAAATCAGTTGTGGTTACGATTTATTCCGAAGGAGGTGAAAAAGTTGCAGAAGCATCCGCTCCGGTTGCAAACCCTCAGGAATGGAATGTCAAGACTCTCAACGACAATAAAACATTCAATATTTTGTATGATTCACCAAATGAAAAAGAAAAACTTTTCAAATGGCTGGCTGACAAAAATTATTTAACCGATTAAAAATCGGGATATATAGCCACGACAAGCCCGGCAAATTTTGCCAAATGGTAAATCCATCCATTCCTATTTTTCCTAATTTGCACGTATGAAAGAGTTCACAGATTACATACTGAGGTTTGGCAATTTAAATCAGCAGCAAATGGATCTGATATTGGAAAACGCAACTGTGTTAAATCTTCGGAAAGACGAATACTATTTAGAAGCAGGTAAAATTTCCAACAGATTCGGTTTTATCATAGAAGGTATTCTCCGTGTTTCTTATTTCAATAATAAATACGAAGAAATTACCAAATATTTCATAGAAGAGAATAATATCGTTGTAGATTTAGAGAGCTTTGACCATGAAATTCCTTCCATCGCCTATGTACAAGCAATTACTGATTGTAAAATTGTTGTTTTCTCAAAAAAGAACTGGCAGGAATTACAAAACACCATTGTTGGCTGGGATTCTATCACACATAAGATTATTTCAAAAGCATTGCTCCAAAAAGTTTCTCGAATCAGTTCAATAGTTGCACAGGACGCTACCGCAAATTACTTAACATTCCTGGAAAAATATCCCAACGTCGCAAACCGTATCCCTCTTTCTTACCTGGCTTCCTACCTTGGAATAACACAATCCTCATTAAGCAGGATCAGAAAAAATATCCGCTAGCGCTTTTTGCCAAATGGCAAATGATTTCATTTTTAAACCATACACCTTTGTATCGTTAATTAAAACTTAGAAAGATGAAATCAGTATTAATCACAGGAGCAAACAGAAGCATTGGCCTGGAATCAGCAAAACAACTCTCCCAAAAAGGTTTATTTGTTTATTTGGGCAGCCGGGATCTAAAAAAAGGACAGGAAACAGTAATCCAGTTGAATAAAGATGGTTATCAGAATATACGGGCCATACAAATTGATGTTACTAAGCCCGAAACCATTTTAGAAGCGCGAACTATTATTGAAAACGAACAAGGCAAATTAGATATTCTTATTAACAACGCCGGAATTAGTAAAGGATTTCCTGAAAGCGTGCTCAATACATCTATTGAGGATATTCAGGAGGTATTTGACACCAATTACTACGGAATTATCAGAACAACGCAAGCTTTCCTGGAATTACTCAAGAAGTCAGAAAATCCAAGGATCAGTAATATTACCTCTGGCCTCGGTTCACTGAATTTACACAGCGATCCGAACTGGAAATTTTATCACGTTAAACTGGGAAGTTATGTGCCTTCAAAAGCTTTGGTCAATGCTTACACGATCCTTTTGGCTTATGAATTAAGAGACTCATCTTTTAAAATAAATGCAATTGATCCTGGTTATACTGCCACCGACTTTAATCATCACCAAGGACCGGGAACCGTAGAAAGTGCAGCAGCTTTCATCGTTAAGCATACATTAACGCAAGACGATGCTCCAACGGGAAAATTCTTTAGTAATGACGTGGAAGACGGAACAGAAATAAGTCCCTGGTAAAAACGAAGAGTATTACGAAAGTAATGCTCTTTTTATTTCCCTAAATCCGCATTGCATTGGAGTTTTAACAGTATTCCAGATATTTTTCCAAATTTGTAAAAACTAAACACATCTCTCCGAAAAAAAATGTACCTTAATTACCGGAACAAGCCATTTTACCTTAAAAACGATCACACATGAAAACATCCCTTTTTCAAAACATCATGCGGATCCTGCTGGGAACATTCATGTTATTGGCAGGTATTGGTCATTTAACCTTTCAGCGCACAGAATTCCAGGCACAGGTTCCGCGCTGGCTTCCGGAAAATCCTGGTTTCATGGATTTTGTAGTTATCTCTTCAGGAATTGTAGAAATTATGTTGGGATTAGCAATGATCTTTTGGACAAAACACAAGGTAAAAGTCGGTATAACCTTAGCCATTTTCTATGTACTTGTTTTCCCGGGAAATATCTCTCAATACACCAATGGAATAGACGGGTTTGGATTAGATACCGACCTGAAAAGATTAATCCGGTTATTCTTCCAGCCTGTGTTGATCCTGTGGGCTCTCTGGTCAACGGGAGTATTCAGAGCGAAGATGAGAAACAGAATGAGTGGTAATCCCACTTCTAAGCAATAATTAAAGTTTCTCTGGCTCGTGACAACTTATTCCCAACAAACCTTAAATCTCAAATCCTCATCCGTTTCATTTTCTTAACTTGAAAGAAAAAAGAATATGATAACGAAAATAACAGATTTACCGGCAAATATCGCCGGCTTTAGAGCAACAGGTGAAGTAACCCAGGCAGATTTTGAAAACGTAGTCATCCCGGAAGTCAAAAAGTTGGTTGAAGCGACAAATGTTTTAAACTACATGCTGGTATTAGATACTTCCGTAAAAAATTTCACTTTTGGTGCCTGGATGAAGGATGCGGTTTTAGGAATCCAAAATTTGACCAAATGGAACCGGGCGGCAATTATTACTGACAGCGAAGGCGTACAAAACTTTACCAAAGTATTCAGTGCCTTGATGCCGGGAACTTTCAAAGCGTTCGATCATGCAGAATTGGACACAGCGATTGATTGGGTTTCTGAGAAAATAGATTTGGATTGATTTAAACTTCAACAGCTTTCGCAGTATTATCAGTTTAAAAGGCAAATAAGGAATTCTTCTCATTCTGTTTAATCCAAAGCAATTGAAAATCTGCTTTGGATTTCGTACCTTGTTCCAACTTAATACCCAATAAATACGTCTTAATTGCGTTCCTTCCAACCAGAGAACCTTTTTAATCGCGCGAATGAAGCCTTTTTCGATCTTCTTATTTCTACTGTTATCCGTTCAACTGCTCCATGCACAGGAGGTTCCTATTCAAAACTATGCTGTGGACGTGAAAGGACAGGTTCGACTGGAAGTCAATTCAAATACCGGTAAATATTACGTCCTTGAAGTACGACATCATCCTGATTCTGCTTTTGAGCTGAGTACTTCCCTGACTTTGGGACAGGCAGGAACCACAACGATTACCGAACCTCTGAGGGCTTATCCGCTAAATCATTACCGCGTTTTGGAATATGATCTCAACGCTCCGCATGATTCGGATGGTGATGGAACGAATGACCTGAATGAATTCAACGGAATGCCTTTGAACGGACCTTTAAATGCCGCTCCTACTCTTCCTGCTGAACATGCTTTGGTGACATTGAATACACTTGCTGCTTTTCAAACGGTTTCTACCGAAGACAATGGAACTCCGTGGGTGGAATACCTGAATGACGTGGAATATACTAAGTTCATCATCCTGGATTTTTTCACTACTCAGCCAAAGATTTATTTCATCAACAGCAATACTTACGACCTTCATGCCGATTTTGGGACTTACCTGGGAGTCAACCACCTGTCCCCCACTATAATAAAAGGGCAGTTAATCTACAATCCGCACATACTTTCTGCCAACGGGACTTTAGGGACTTACGGCTTTAATTTCAGCAATAACGAAGCTCAGCCTTTTGAGGTTGTTCAACTCACCCAGGAACTTCTTGCTGCAAACATGCCTTATTTAAGCAATAATCTGTCGTACTTCATTACTGAAAACAATGAGCAGGATTACCAGGACAATCTTGCGTTTTATCAAAATTCACGCGTCCCGGTTTTGTTCGAATCGGATGTGTATGCGGGAATTAACTACTGGGGATTGAACCTGGCTGAAGGTTATGGTTTCTTCCGACTGATGGCTCCGGGAGAAGTTCCGGATTCACGGGATATCGTTTTGTATGAAGCATTGCCGAATTCTTTACCACGCGTAGCCGGAATTATGACTTCAGTAATCCAAACGCCGCTTTCTCATGTGAATTTGAGAGCCATTCACGACAATGTGCCCAATGCATTTGTCCGCGATCCTTTACTGAATGACACGATTTCCGATTTACTTGGTCATTACATCTATTATAAAACCAGTCAAAGTTCTTTTGAGATCAGGGAAGCAACCATCGAAGAAGTAAATGCCTGGTTTGAGAGTAAACGTCCAACAAGTCCACTATATCCGCCGCTCAATTTAACGTATAAATCCATTCGTCCATTGGATCAGATAGATTTTGATATGTATGACGGGTTTGGTGCCAAAGCTGCCAATGTTGCAACTATGCGCACCTTTGGTTTCGCGGAAGGCGCCGTTCCTGACGGATTTGGAATTCCCTTCTATTTCTACCACGAATTCATGAAGTACAATCATTTCTTTGAAGAGATCGAATTGATGCTCCAGGATCCGGCATTCATTGCAGACAGGGCCGTGCGTGATGTGCGCCTGGAAGAACTCCGCGATGATATTGAAGATGCAGCCATGCCAAACTGGATGATGGACAGCCTTTCCCTAATGCATAGTTCTTTCCCCTCCGGAACCTCAGTTCGCTGCAGATCCAGTACGAATAATGAAGATTTACCCGGATTCAGTGGTGCCGGTTTATATGATTCGAAAACGCATCACCTGAACGAAGGACACATTTCCAAAACGGTGAAAGAAGTATTTGCCAGTTTGTGGAATTTACGCGCTTTCGAAGAACGGGAATTTTACCGGGTCAATCACTTCTTTGCATCTATGGGCGTACTGTGTCATCCGAATTTCGACGATGAGGCAGTGAATGGTGTTGGAGTTAGTGCCGATCCTGTTTACAATACGGACAGTACTTTCTACCTGAATTCCCAATTGGGTGAAGAACTCATTACTAATCCCGGAAATACTTACCCGGAAGAATTATTGGTGAAACGCTATCCCAACGGAAACGACAATTATTCCGTCATTCAGTACTCGAGTTTGCTGCATGTAGATTCATTACTCATGACTGATGCACAATTGGATTTACTTCGTCAGTATTTATCTGTGATCCACGACCGGTTTGCGGTTTTGTACCATGCGGAGAACAACCCTACTTTCGCCATGGATATTGAATACAAGATTGATAGTACAAACCGACTGGTGATCAAACAAGCCCGCCCATGGGTTTCATACGTTCCTTCCATCAAAAAACCGGTTGGTTCGTATAATTGTGATTTTGTCCTGTTCCCAAATCCGGCCGCTGATCTGATCCATGTGGGCTGCGAAGATTGTGGGATAGTGACTATTTCCATAACAGATCTGAAAGGAACACTTGTATTAAAAAAAACAATGGAACCTGCTGAAAACTGGCAGCCACAAATTTCCATTGACCAACTACAAAACGGAGTTTATTTCTTAAGCGGAACGATGAACGGAAAAGTCTGTAAATCACTCAAATTCATCAAACAGTAATTGCAGCAAATCAGGACCTGAATATTCGTTAAGAGCATCCGATTCCACTAACTATTCAGGTATTTAATTTCCGGGCACCCAATTCAGGGATCCGGCATTTCCCTTATTATTCCACAGATTCCATTCAGCCTCAGCAGTAAGGAATAAATTTCCAGGCAAAAGAGCCTTAAAATTCCTCAGAAAAAATTAAATTTGCAACGCTTACCTAAATAGGCCTAAACTTTAATTTATCATGAGAAAACTATTAATCTTAACTCTCCTTTTTCCCCTTACCCTTTTTGCACAAAAAAACGTTTCCAGGGTTGTCTCCAGAGATGTTATTGATCGCGGTATTAAATTACACGATGACAAAAAATACGCTCAGGCTATCGAAGAGTACGAAAAAGTCAATATCAATGATACCGCTTATGCGCTTGCTCAATATGAGATAGCTTTAAGCCAGATGCAGCTCGAAAACTACCACCAGGCTGCCCAGATTCTAAACGAATTGTTAGCGTATAAAATCCGTTTCAACTTTAAACACACGGTTTATCTGACTTTGGGGAACTGTTACGACATGAACAAAAAACCGGAAGAAGCAATCCGTGTTTATACGGAAGGTTTGAAACTACATCCTTATCAGCATAATTTGCTCTATAACCGGGGAATTGCTTACGCCAATCAAAACAAATACAAAGAAGCAATCAGCGATTACAAGCAGGCTGTCCAGGGGAATGTTTACCATGCCAACAGCCATTTGGGCCTTGGAATATTGGCTGCGCACGAAGGATTGTACAATCAGGCCATGATGTCATTACTTACTTTTCTTTGGTTGTCTCCCGACGATTCCAGGGCAGGTGAAGTTACCGGAATTTTGGAGCGTATAGCTAACGGATCTTTTGAAAAAGAGCCAAAGAACATCAAAGAGCTATTAGGCCCGGATAATTACGAAGATTACAACCTGCTTTTCGAAAACAAGATCGCACTTCAGGATAACTACAAAACAAAATTTACGCTTCCTACTGCTTATGCCAAGCAGCTGCATTTGTTCCTGAAGAACAACAGTTACGACAAGTCAAATATGGATTTCTGGAATCAGCACTACATGCCGTTTTTTGAAAAGATCTGGAAAGAGAAAATGATTGATCAATTCTGTATGATTCCACTGACTTCCATCCAAAATGAGGAAGTTCAATCCAAAATCAAGTCAAAGATGTCTACCCTCAAAGCATTCTACGAATGGTCGAAAACGGCTTATAAAGAAGCTACTTCTAACCAATTCATGGAATTTGAAGGAAAAAAACAGTGGGTGAATGTGGATTACAAATCCTCGCATTTGGAAGGAATCGGACTTCAAAACGATAAAAAACAAATCATTGGAAATTACCTGGTTTACCACAGAAACGGCCAGCTGAAAATGCGTGCACAATTTGGTGAAGATCAAAAAGAGATTGGTACCTGGGAAATTTACAACGATTTTGACGGAAAAATTACCAGACGTGTTGGGTTTTCTTCCGACCCCAATGACAAAATGCAGTATTCTTATTATTCCAGCGGTGAATTATATGTGAAATACCGCATGGTCAACAACCTGGAGCAGGATACCGTTACTTACTATTACCGAAATGGAACCATCAAGGAACAGTATTTGATCAAAGACGCTAAGAAAAACGGCTTTTACAAAACGTATTACTCAAACGGCCAATTGGAGTTGGAGATGAATTACAAAATGGGAGTTGCAGACGGAAACTACATTGCTTATAATTCAAACGGTTCAAAAGAAGATGAATTCAAACTGGTAAATGATAACATCCAGGGAATTCGTAAAAGATACCATACAAACGGCCAGCTTGCTTCTCAATACAACTATGTAAACGGGAAATACGACGGGGAATACACCACTTATTTTTACGATGGAAAAGTAGAGAAAAAAGGATCTTACAAAAACGGAAATGAGAATGGTAAATTCGAGGAATTTTTCTCCAATGGAACAATCTCTGCATCCATGGTACTGGACGAATCCGGAAAACAAAACGGTATCAATATTATGTATGACCTGGATGGAAAGAAATACGAAGAAATAGAATTTTCCAAGGGAGAATTGAAATCCATCACCTATTTTGATAAAGCCGGGACCTCAAAAATCATTGCGGAGAAAAAAGGAAAGAAAATTGACTACATCCGCAGTTACCCAAGTGGAAAAAAAGCCATCGTTGGGCAAATTGTAGATGATGAGCGCGTTGGAGAATGGAAATACTTCGATAAATACGGGAATCTCACTACCATTGAAAAATACAAGGATGGAAGATTAACCGATACATTGAAAGAATTCTTTTCAAACGGACAATTGGAAAGTTTCAGCGTTGTGAAAGACGGAAAAAGAGACGGTTTGTTCCAGGTATTCAATATTTTTGGTGATTTGGAGTCTGAAGGATATTATTCAGATGGAGATTATGACAGCCAATGGATCGGCTACTACTCGGATGGTAGTTTCAGCTACAAAAACTTTTATGTTCAGGGAAAAAAACAAGGTTATCAGCTTTCATACGACGTAAACGGAAAATCAGACCGAATTGATGAATACGACGACGGATTGATCATTTCTCATACGGAATTCGATACTACCGATCACATTTTGAGCCAAATGGGAGAATACAATGGTGAAATCCAACTGAAAGACCCTACCAATTCCTACGTGATTTTTAACGGTAATTACAAAAACGGTATAGCAGACGGACCCTTTAAATGGTTCACCATCGGCAACGTATTAACCTGTGAAGGAAACTATAAAAACGGTGAACGTGACGGTACCTGGAAATGGTACTACAAGGACGGTAAGTTATCCCGTGAATCGAAATACGTGAATGCAAACATGGACGGAGTTGATAAGAATTACCATGAAAACGGGTCAATTGAATCTGAGATCACTTATGTAAACGGAGACCGCCAGGGTAAATTCACGCATTACAGCGAAAATGGTAAAATCGTTGTTTCGGGAGAAAACCTGGACAATAAGAGACATGGAGAAGTGAAGTATTTCGACATCAATGGTTCTTTAATGATGGTACGCAATTACGACGACGGAATCTTCATTTCATACTCCTATATGAATGCAGAAGGTAAAATGGTGAAACCGGTAGAATTGGATGGTAACGAAATGAAAGTAGTGAGTTATTACAAAACCGGCAAGAAATCCATGGAGCATTCCAGAAAAAACGGACTGATCGAAGGACATTACATGACTTATCATGAGAACGGAAAATTGTGGGAAGATGAAAGCTACGAGCATGGAGAAGAAAACGGAAAATCGTTGGAATATAACGAGCAAGGCAAGAAAATCAAAGATGTAAGTTACCTGAAAGGGGAATTGCATGGGAAATATTTGAAATACAACGATGCCGGTATTCTCATCTACGAAGCAAACTACCGCTTCGGAGAACTGAATGGAGATGTGAAAGAATACAATGCAGCAGGAAAATTAATCCGAATTACAACCTATTATGGAGATATTGCAATCAAGGTCCAAAAATTCTAAGCGGTTCATTCTTTTACTGAGTTTCGTTTGTTTTTCCATTGGTTCGAAGGCTCAGACGAATGAAATCCTGGCTTCTTACAAAGCGAAGTACGCCGGAAATCACATCGTTCAAACCAGGAATGTAAGAACCGTAACGATTAAGTACGTAAAAGGAAAACCAACGGTGGTTTATCATTTCGAATACGAAGATCTGATCATTGGCAAAAACGGCGCAAACATGCTTTCCGAATACATTATTGATTTTACGTCTTTTGAAGAAGTATCCAATATTGAAGCCTATTCGCTGATCCCTTTCGAAACCAAGTCAAAAAAAGTGGCTGCAAACAGTGCTTTTACCAGAGATGCAGAAGCTGGTGGCGGAGTTTTCCATGATGACGGAAAAGAAACGATCATTGTATTTCCGGGATTAATCGAAGGAGCTCTCCGGCATATTTCCTATGATGTAACGATGACGGATAATGATTTCCCGTTCGGTTTTATCTTCTGTGATTATACCCCGACGGAGAATCCTACGCTCAAAATCGTTTCCGACACTTCCATCCATCTGTTGCTGAAAGAATTCAATATGGATAAGGTCAACCTGAAAAGAGAAGAAACGATCCTTAAAAACATCCGGACAACGACTTACAGCTGTGAACAGGCCTACTTAATCAAGCAGGAAGAAAACGCACCTAATCTTCGTTATTATGCGCCTCAGATCATTGCTCAGATAGACCATTACAATTACAAAGGTCAGCGAATGAATGTGGGTGGAACTTTACGTGATCTTCACACCAGCTATGCTCCAAACGTGACTGAAGTTGAAAATGAAAAACCAAGTCCTGAAATCACACGCATAGCAGATTCGATTACACGCAACCTTCCTACAACACTTGACAAAGTACAGGCTATTTATTATTGGGTCCAGGATCACGTAAAATACATCGCATTTGAAGAAGGAATGGGTGGATTCGTTCCACGTCAGCCGAATTTGATCGTTGATAAACGCTATGGTGATTGTAAAGACATGGCGTCCCTGATTTACTCCATGCTGAAAGCGGTAAATATTCCGGCTTATTTAACCTGGGTCGGATCCCGTGATCTTCCTTTCAAATACAGTGAGTTCCCCAGCGGAATGTGTGACAATCACATGATCACCACTTACAAGGAAAACGGAAAGTATTACTTCCTCGATGCTACCAACTCTTTCCAGACCATGAAAGCATCTACCGGTTTTATCCAGGGAAAAGAAGCGCTTTTGCACATCAGTCCCACGGAATATGAATTGATCACCATACCGGTAAGAGATGATAAGTACTCAACAGTTTATGACTATTCCAGCATTAAAATCGAAGGAAAGGACCTGGTAGGAACTTCCTACGCCAAAATTGACGGTTATTATCATACTTTGATCGGAAATTATGCGAAAGACGTGCTCCCGAAAGACCATAACCGGTTTTTGACCAACATCAACCAACGCGGAAATAATTCCTTCAATGTTACCAGCGGAAATATGCAGTATATGCTGACCCGGGATAGCGTTGGAGTCATGAACTTCGACTGGACCTGCAAGAACTATTGTACCAACCTGGACGATGCTATTTACATCAACATGATCCTGAATAAGGAAATCACCTACCAGAATGAATTAAAGGAAACGCGCATTGCTCCTTTTGAACTGGATCACCAATCCAATGACAGGTATATCGTCGAATTGGAAATTCCTTCAGGGTATGTAGTAAGCCACATTCCCTCTGCGGTTTCTTTTCATTCCGAAATCGTAGACTTTGATGTGAAATACGAACAAAGCGGGTCCAAAATCACCATGAGGCTGGATATTGCTTTGAAATTCTTAATCCTGCAGCCAAGCCAGTTTGCAGAATGGAATAAATTTGTAGCTCAAAAGAAAAAAGCGATCTCCGAAACCCTTGAACTTAAACGTAAAAAGTAATATGAAACACCTTATCCTTGCAATAATCGCACTTACAGTAAGCTGCAGCTCTATTGCCCAGTCACCGATGTACATGGATTACGACTGGAAAAGTACTCCTGAAAAAATGGAGGTAACAGAAAAAGACCGCCTGGAAGATGAAATCATGCTTTTTGAGAAAAGAAGTATTGAATTCGCGGAATACAACAACGGATTTTATCAAATGGTCCTGGTTCACAGCATCAAATTGATCAATACAGACAATGGAATTGAGAACAGCAATAAGGTTTACATTTCCAACAAACAGGGATCCACTGTATTGAAGCAAAAAGCGCGCGTAATCAAACCAGACGGAAAGATCATCAACCTGAAAGAATCAGATATCCAGGAGTCGAAAGACGAAAACGGGAATGTGGAATACCAGTATTTTGCGTTGGAAGGACTGGAAAAAGGAAGTTACATCGAATACCTGCATTACATCAGTGAAGAACCGGTCTTAACAGGATCGTCTATCTATTTGCAGTCCGGGATCGACAAGAAGAAAGTGACTTACGAAATCATTTGCCCCAAACACCTGGAGTTCAAGTTCCATTCCATCAACGGAATGCCGGAGTTCAAAAAAGATTCCGTGAACACAGATATCAACAGATGTTTTATAGAAGCTTCGAACATTGAAGGAATGAAGGATGAAGAATCCAGTGCTTACAATGCAAACCTGATGAAGTGTTATTACAAGCTTCAAAAGAACACTTCCAACGGAAAGTCCAATTTCTACACTTACCTGGATGTTTCCAAAAATGTGCATGCAAACATGTATGAAACTGTTTCGAAAAAGTCTGTGAAGAAAATTGCGGCACTGATTGCTGACCTTGGAAAAGGAGACAAAGAATCCCAGCTTCGTGAATTGGAATACAAGCTCAAAACAGAAATCGGGCTCACGGAAGAGTATTTTGAAGGAATCAGCAGCCTGGACAACATTCTAAACAAGAAGATCACTAACGAAACAGGAATGATCAAATTGATGATTGCCTGTCTGAAAGCCATGAATGTGAAGTTTGAAGTGGTTTTGACATCTGACCGGGATGAAAATCCGTTCCTGACAGATTACGAAGCTTACAATTTCCTGGATGAGACGATGATTTACATCAGCGACATTCAAAAATATTGGTCACCGGGGATATTTTCGCGCATTGGCTTCACTCCTTTTGAATACATGAACAACAACGGTTTGTTTGTGGAAGAGCGTGTTGTTGGGGATCAGGCTTTCGGGGTTGGTAAAGTGAAATACATTGCCGGAACTAAAAGTGCCGAGTCCATTGATGAAATCAATACGGTTGTAACATTCAATGCCGATTTAAGCGAACCAACCATCGAAGTGGAGCGTAAATTATCCGGCTACAAAGCCATGTACCCCCAGTTCATTTTGGATTTCGTTCAGGATGATGCGAAGAAAACAGAATTGAAAGAAGATGTTTTGTTGTACATGGATAAAGATTCCAAATTGACAGATGTTACTTTCCAAAATGACAACAGCAAAGTTGCAGGTCAGGAAACATTTGTTGCAAAGGGAAAAATTTCGGGAACCAATTTCATCGAGAAAGCGGGAACAAAAACATTGTTGAAAGTGGGAATGCTTATCGGGCCGCAAGCTGAAATGTACAACAAGGAAGCTCGTAAACTGCCGGTTTCTACACAGTTCACACGTCAGTACGTTAGAAAGATAGTGGTCAACATTCCGGAGGGAATTAAAGTAAAAAATCCGGAGATACTGAATTTCAATATTGTATCCAATGATGAGAAAGCATTGCAATCCGGTTTCGTTTCTTCGTATGAATTAACAGGAAATCAATTGGTAGTTACTATCAATGAATTCTACAACAAGGTGAATTATACGGTTGCAGAGTATGAACAGTATGAAAAGATAATCAATGGCGCCGCAGACTTTAACAAACTGGTACTTGTTTTGGAATAAGCTGCTGAAAGTTTTGCATAAAAAAATCCCCGATCTTTCCGGATCGGGGATTTTTTTATTTCTTACAGTTACTGGCTATTTGTGTCATCACCCTGGTAGTGATTTCCATTTCTTCCACAGTCAGACCGTTTAGAGCAGTGGCGCGGTTATCCGGAATCACTTCATCCATTGCTTCCATTGCCTCTAATGCTTTCGGTGTCACCAAAATGTCCATTTTCCGGCGATCAGACTTGTTGATCTTGCGTTTCAGGTATTTTGCATCTACCAATAAGTTAATCATTCGATTTACAGAGGCAGCATCTTTAAATACCAATTCTGAAATTTCGTTTTGCTGAATTCCCGGGTTTTCAATCAAACAGCGAATCACCAACCATTGGTCAATAGTAATTTGATGTCCCAGAGATCTCAAACGAGCTTGCGCAAACTGGCGATAGGTGCGAATGGCCCTGTCGATCTTATAAAAAATAATCGAATCTAGTTTTTCCACTTGTAATATATTGTTGTAGTACATAAGATAAATTGAGGTTATAGTAATAACGTCAATTACTCACTGTAAGTTGCATTCCGTGGACAAAATCCGTGAATTCTTTTAAAAGCCTTGCTAAATGATGCCAGATCTGCATATCCGAAGATCGAACTGATCTCCGTCCAGGTATAAATATCTTTCGCATGCAACTCTTTGGCTTTCTCCATTTTAAGATTCCTAAAATAACTGGCCGGCCCTATTCCCATATGTGCTTTAAAACTCTTATTCAATTTTGAAACTGAAAAGCCAATCATTCGTGCGTGTTTCGCTACATCAAAGTTTTCATGTGGGTTTTCATTCATGTAAGCAATTAATTTTTCAATTGCCTTACAATCTTCCGGGTGCAACATCTTATTCATACTCAACAGATAACTTAACAAAGGTATACGATTGATATATCAATCATTAAATCGCAGTCAGTTTATATGACCACTTGTCATTGATTCCTAACCGTTTACAAATTCGGGTAAAAACAGACAATATAAAACCAACTAAAAACAATGATTTTTGGTGAAACAATTAACTACAAAGGATATGATTCAATGGTTCACACATCAGACAAGCATTATCGATCTTTTCGCAATTTTCGGTAAAAAATAACTCGAGATATTTCTTCAGTTGGTCCGTTTCTAGTTTTAATATGGAGATATAGAGTACGGTTAGGTAACATAAGTTAAGATGCTTCAGCATTTGACAAAGCAAAACTAACAGCGCGACCAGCAAATCCAGATGCTTTTATCCGGAATGAAGAAAAACCAGCTTTATAGCTGAGTAAATTAAAGAGGAAGTCCCCGTTATCTAGCTAACGGGGCCTTTTTGGTTTGCTGCAAGTTCATCGTCCAAATCGTCTTCCAAACCTTCATCTAAAAGAGTTTCTGAATGTGCTTTGAAGGCAATTTTTTTGAATACGTAACGCAGGAGGATCAATGCAATAATTGCCAATCCGCCGGCAACGAAGAAAGGAGTTCCGTAGAAAATAGAATTCTTCTCAGCCAATGGTACGGATTTGTAGAAAATCCACATCATGAAGATCGGCCCGATGATCTCTGCCAAACTCATCAGTGAAGTAAAAATCCCCTGCAATTCGCCCTGCTCGTTACTTTTCACCTCACTTGAAACAAGAGATCGAATACTCGGATCTACTATTCCTGAAAATGCATAAGGCAAAATAATCACATACATCAGCCAGCCATAAGGAATCAGTCCGATCCCCAATGTAACCACACTCAGGATAATCAATCCAAGCGTTGCTGCACCTTTTTCGCCCAGTTTCTTCACAATTGGTCCGGCCATTAACCCCTGAACCAATCCAAAACAAACCCCAACTACAGCCAATGAAATCCCAACATCTTTGGTTTCCCAGCCAAAACGGGCAATCGTATAATAATTCCACACAGAATGAATAGCCATGTTTGAAAGCAATACGATGAAGGTAACGACGAATAAACCGCGGTATTTTGGAAAACGTACAATCTGTACAATTGCACCAATCGGATTGGCACGTTTCAAATCGAATTTTCTGCGGTCAGAAGCAGGCAAAGATTCTTTCAGGAATATTAATCCGTAGATAAAATTAGCTAAGGACAAAAATGCCGCTACCAGGAACGGAACACGTAATCCAAATTCAGAAGCTGCCGCACCAATTGCAGGGCCGATGATAAATCCAACTCCAAAAGCTGCTCCGATCAATCCGAAGTTCTGTGCACGATTCTTATCTGTTGAAATGTCTGCAATGTAAGCCGCCGCCGTTGTAAAACTGGCCCCAAACATTCCCGACACCGCTCTACCGACAATCAACCACGCCAAACTAGGTGCGAAATACATAAATACATAATCCAGCCCCAAACCAAGAAGCGACATTAAGATAATTGGTCTGCGCCCATAACGGTCGCTCAAATTCCCGATCAACGGAGAAAATACGAACTGCATCAAGGCATAAGTTGCCAGGACAACTCCCGAATATTTGGACGATTCATTGATCGACAAATGGGTTGCATCTGCAATCAAACTTGGAAGAGAAGGAATGATAATTCCCAATCCGATAGAATCGATACAAATGGTTATTAAAATAAAAATTAAGCCTTTGGTCTGTTTTTCACTCATGCGGCAAAATTAAGGATTCCTTTTCGTTGACAAAAATCTGAAATTTAATTTTAGGTAAAATGTACCTGTTTAATTATCCAAATATGAATGTCTCAATTATCAAGATTGAATTCTCTACTTGATAATTAATCATTGATCATTCATAATTAGCTAGCTTTACAGGATGAAACGCGAATTGGTAAAAACTGCAGATGGTTCTACAACAATCTATATTCCGGAATGGAACGAGCATTATCATTCCAGTCATGGCGCTTTGCAGGAAGCACAGCATGTTTTCATCAAACATGGATTGAACCCCAAGTCGGGAGATTACCTGACGATTCTTGAAATGGGTTTCGGTACCGGCTTAAATGCACTTCTCACCTATTTCGCTTCCGAAAAACGCAATCAATACATTCATTACATCGGGCTGGAAGCTTTTCCACCTACATCAGAAGAAATTGAAGGAATGAATTACACTTCCTTTACCACTGATGAAGATGCCGTGGAAGTATTTAAAAAAATGCACCGGGTGGATTGGAATGTGGCACGGGAAATTTCGGAGCATTTCGTACTTGAAAAAGTAGAAAAACAAATCCAGGACCTGGAATTGGGAAAAGAATCGATCGACCTGTGTTATTACGACGCATTCGGTCCCAGGGTTCAACCCGAATTGTGGAGCCCCGAAATATTCCAAAAAATCTACGATTGGCTGAGTCCGGGCGGAGTTTTGGTGACCTATTGCGCCAAAGGACAGGTAAAACGCGATTTGAAATCTGTCGGTTTTGAAGTAACTGCGCTTCCAGGGCCTCCGGGAAAACGTGAAATGACAAAAGCGGTAAAAAAATTAGTCTGAAACTTCCAAAAAACACTATCTTAGAGTAAAATAGACCGATAATGTTTGGTGAATAATCACGACTGTTCGGTTCATCGGTCAAAAATAATCCGGCACTATACGCATACACACCTCATTTTTGGTGCTTTTTTATTTTTATAAACCATTAACTCTTTTCACAATGACAAAAAGATCTTTACTATTAGCGATTACTTTGTGTATTTCATTTGTAAATAATTTGAAAGCACTTGATATTAATGGAAGTATCCAGGTAAACGGCGTTACCCGAACGTTTATCATTCACTCGCCAGGCACATGCGTAGCTGCTAATTTACCAGCGGTTTTAGTGTTTCATGGAGATGGAGGAACTGCCGCAGGTATTAAAAGTTACTCAGGATTTGACGCTGCTGCAGACAATAATGATTTTTTAGTCGTTTATGCTCAGTCAACCAGCGATTTAGGAAACGGGATATGGAATAAACCTGTAGACGGGAACGAAGCAGGAGAACCACAAGATGTTGCTTTTGTTTTTCAGTTGATTGATTATCTATGTACGAATTATGGGATTAATCAGAAGCAGGTATACGCAACCGGACATTCCGGAGGAGCTTTTTTTTCCTATCGGTTAGCCGTAGAATTAGCTGGTAAAATTGCTGCAATAGCACCAGTTGCAGGCAATATGTATGGGGACAACACCTATTTGACCACTTACGCACAAAATTCATTTGTACCAATTCCTGTTTGGCACATTCACGGAGATGCTGATGGCACGGTAGCATATCCGGATCCTGATTTTACTCCAACAGCCTGGAGCGAATGGCCCTTGTCTTTTTTTAGTGAGCCGGCAAGTGCTTGTGGAGAGAATACATATACTGCATCAGCCATATCCACCATTGTTGCAGGAGTTCAAAAAATTCCCTTTTGCACCATCGGCAAAGAAGTTTCAATCATTCGAATTGTAGGAGGCGGACATGGCTGGCCGGCAGTAAATGGCTTTAATACCGCATCAGCAATCTGGAATTTCTTTAAAGACTATCAACTGGCAAATTTAGCGGCATGTCAACCGGGGCCTGGCAACTGTACTACAGGTATTGGTTCGCAAAATGTTTCCGGTGAAGACTGGATCACCATCTATCCAAATCCGGGAAAAGAAATCGTGACTATCCAATTTCACAATCCATTGACTTCTATCCAATTAAAAGACCTGTCGGGCAAAATTATTGTGGAAAAACAAGTGGACGGAGTGACTGAAATACAATTACCTTTAAACAGCTTGTCATCAGGAGTTTATTTTATTAAATCCATTGATAAAAATGGAAATTTCGCTATTCATAAACTAGTTGTAGAAAATTGATTCACGGTCATTTATTTGACCGGGATTAATTCCTAAAACAATATTTACTTCTAACTTTAGACAAACAAATAGATCAAAAAATGGCAAACGTAACTTTAGGAGGAAATCCGCTTCACACCAGCGGTGAATTACCGGCAAAAGGCTCTCATGCAGCAGATTTCTCATTGGTAAACGGGGATTTGGGAACAATTTCACTGGATAACTACAAAGGAAAAAAACTGATTTTAAATATCTTCCCGAGTCTGGATACGGGAACTTGTGCCACTTCTGTTCGTGAGTTCAATAAAAGGGCTTCCGGATTGGAAAACACCACAGTTCTATGTATTTCACGCGATCTTCCTTTCGCTCAAAAACGTTTTTGCGGGGCAGAAGGAATTGAAAACGTAGTAACCCTTTCTGATTTTAGAGACGGAGCTTTCGGAAAAAACTACGGATTGGAATTATTGGATGGCCCATTGCAGGGATTACACGCAAGATCAGTTGTAGTTTTGGATGAGAATCACAACGTGGTTTACACGGAATTGGTTCCTGAAATCAAGAATGAACCGAACTACGAAAGCGCTTTGGCTGCTTTATAATAAAAAGAATATTTTCAGAAGTCCCGTTTTGTTTTGCAGAGCGGGATTTTCTATTTGCGGATAGCCTAATAATTTCGGGTAAATTTTACTCCCCGCCGACGTTCGGTAAATTCAGGCCTTCGGAATCATTCTTCTCCACTTTCCCGAAAGAATAAGCGATTTTGAACCAGATGATCCGCGTATCCTGCTTTGAATAGTTGGTCATCTGAATATTTGGAAATGAAACCCTGCCAGTGGTTTGATCCGTATTAAAAATATCCTCAAACGCGATAGAAGTTTTGAGTTTCTTGTCGTAGAACTCCCTGCTGAGTGTCGCATCAAATGCCGAACGATTTCTTACGAATTCGTAAACCTGGTAATTTCCTTTTCCGGTGATGTAATAGTCAAAATTCAGGCGGATCTTCCACGGTAAAATAAACTGTGAATACACTCCCAGGGTCCACATTCCTTTATTTCCGTTTACATAATTATAATCCGGGATGGTAGTCTTTGTGAATGAACTGTAGATATACAAAAACGACATCTTGTCCACGTCAACCGGCTCGTCCATAAATTTCAACCCTTTTGTAAACAATACAAAGGGAACCGGAAGTGCCATGAAATAGTTGATCGCATTCACATTCTTGTAAGTACGGAACGTATTCACTGTCTGTAACGAATTTGGTCCAGCAACCACTTCGTTCAAATTCAGGAATTGAGAATGAGTAAAATTGACGGAAAGCTGCGCATAATCGAAGAAAGTGATCTTGAACTGAGCATTGTCGTAAAAATTGGGTCTCAACTGCGTGTTTCCACTCGAAGAACTGAATGCATCATAATACCCGGAATTATTCGGATCATACTGCGAAAAATTGGGAATCCCAATCTTCCTGGAATAAGTACCGACTACATTCACCAAAGAATTCATGCGGTAAATAGCATTAAATGACGGAAAGAAATTGAAATAATTGTTTCTTGCCGTGCTGGTTACGTTAGAAGAACGTCTCAAGCTAAAGTTCTCAGCACGCAAACCTGCCCCGATGGTAACTTTCTTGCCCAGCTTCTTTTTCAAATCAATGTACCCCGCCAGGTTGTCTTCCGTGTAATCAAAATCAATTTCTGATGAATAGATGCGGTTATCAAAAATATCCGAAGCGGCATTATTGAAATTGTAGGAACCGATATTGTCAACATGCATTAAACTGTATTTAACACCGGTATTCAGGTAAAATTTAATTTTCTCAAAAGGAATTTCTGCATCCGCTCGCAAATAAAACCGATTGATGTTCATGTAATAATCCAGGATACTATAATCGTCCGTCGCCAATACGTGTTGAGAATTGCTTCGTTTCGACCTGTTCTGATAATTGGAATAAAATGCCGTAACATTCAACATGCGTTTTAAAGTATCGAATTCCTGTCTGAATTTGATCATTCCATCATTTCCCATTCCATAATTTCGGGAACTATAATCCGTACGTAAAGCAATTGAAGGAACTATTCCCGGACTTTCCGTCTCAGAACTTCCTTTGATCTTATTATCTCCGAAAGATCCATTGTAATTGAGGATCAAACTGGAACGCCTGGAGAAATTCAGCGTCACCGAGGGTTTAAAATAATAATAATTGTTCCGGGTTTGTTCCTGTCGGTCAGAATTTAAACCAATTTCCGGGCTGAAAGAATTAAAGACTCGTGCCGATGTATCTCTGCTTGAACGTTCGTTATTTGAATATCCTGCCTGCATCTGCCAGCTCCATTTCGACTGTCGGCCGCTCAACACCAACGAAGGTGAAATTTTCTGGTTCTGGTTCAAACCGTAATTCAGTGTCACCGTTCCTGAAAGCCATTTAGTTGGTTTACCGATGCTGTTAATATTGATGACTGCTCCACTGACATTCGCATCAAAAGAAGCTCCCGGATTCGAAATAATTTCAATCGTTTCAACCGAACTTGCCGGTAAACTCTTCAATAAGTTCATCAAATCATCTGTAGACAAACTACTCGGAACATTTTCAAAATAAACCGTAGCCATTTGTCCGCCCACTGCAAATCCGCCCCCCGGATAAGGCATAATTCCCGGAACTTTTAGAATAGCGTCGTAAATACTGCTGATTGATAAAACCGGGTTGTCTTTTACCGTTAACGTGGTCTTATCCGCATCGATCTCAATAAATTTTCGTTGAATTCCAGTGATTGTAACCTCATCCAATTGTGAAACGGCTTCCTTCAAAGCCAATTCTCCAAGTTGGATTGTATCAGGAGAGTCCGTTTTGATTTCGAAACTTAGTAAAATTGGCTGATACAATTGTGTTTTGATGGTAAAGACATAAACTCCTCCCATTTTTGGAATTTCAATCAGCTGTTGACAATCTTTGAATGATTTCTTTAGTAAAACGCTGTCTTTTCCTGCGATCTTTGTTGAAATGATAAGCTGTTTCGGTACATCTTCACAGGGAATGTCTTTTCCCAAAACAGAAAACCGGATCCATTGCGATTGCCCGAACAAATTCGATGAAAGCACAATAAAGCAGATAAGACCAAATATTCGTGTCATGTAACGGGTTCAGTATTAAGCAAAACAAAAATAAGATTAATAAACAGTCTTAACGGCTCTTTGTTACAGATAAACAAATAAAAGCAAGCCTATTGTTAATCTCACATTTTGAATTTTAAAAAACATCAGTCTTCCCCCCCTGCATCGTTCCTTATCTCGTTTCTGTTGAAAAAGGCTAAAATGAAAAGCATGAACACACTTTCTTCTTGTTCCGGGAATCAATTCCAACCTTTCGTGAAAATTTCATTAGCTAACTAGTTTTATTGTTAAATAATTATTCATTCTTAACTGTTTAAATCTCCATTAAACCTTGTTCGAATTAAACGCTGATACCATTGCCGCAATAAAGAAAGGGGACCGAAAAGTCATCCTAGATTTATACCATCACACTTTCCAGGTGTTAATGGGAAATGCTGTACGGTATACTAACGACCAGGAAAGCCAAATGCAAATAGTCAACAATGCTTTTATGAAAATCATTTCCGCTATCGATCAGTTCCATCCTGGCACAGCTTATTTTTCCTGGGCGAAACAAATTGTTAAACGGGAAATAATTGATGACTTCAGAAAAAACAAACGGCATAAAGAGCTATTCCAGTACACAAATAATTACCAGAATGATTCATTAACCGATGAAACGGAAATTGACGGCACATTTGAAGCAGAAGGCCTGCAAAAAGCTTTAGACACCCTGCCTCCGGCTACCAAAATGGTTTTTAACTTATATGCTGTTGATGATTATTCTACAAAAGAGATCATGGAAGAACTGCAGATCTCCTATGAAACGGTTAAATGGCATCTGAAAGAAGCACGAAAAAGGTTGAGAACTCAAATTAGTACGAACCAAACAGGATTGAAGTTGTGAAAAAAGATAAAGTACATATCGACAAACTGTTCAGTGAAGTAATGAACCAAAGAGCATTTGATGTTCCTGAATCGTTCATTGAAGATCTGAACATACGACTTGATGCGGAAGAAAAAAAGAAAAACCCTTTCTTTTGGTGGTTGGCAGCACTATTAGGAGGAATCTGTTTACTCTTTACCGTCTTTCTTAGTATACAACCTTATTCTTTTCAAGGATCTAATTCCCCGCAATTGCCAGGATCCACATACATCCGAAAAGAATCTTATCCGCTTCTTAGTTTGGAAATAAACTATGAAAAAACTATTCTTCACACAAATCTCTTTCAGACTACTAATCCGGATAAGCAAGTACTAATTAATCAAATTGTTAGTTTAACCGGAACAAAAAAACAAAGTTACCTAACACTGCCAGCTCACAAAGCCAATCAAAAGAAACCTGCCAAACATAAAAAAAGTGTCCGGTACGCTGATATTCAAAATGGTGAAGAACATGAAAAAATCGGGAATACATTCTTCGAAAGTACCACCAACCCTATTAAAGAAGTGGAAGTCCCATATTCTGAGGAACCCGATTCCATGGTGGTATCAGAGAAAAAAAAAGACACTGTTCTTTCTGTGATTTTTGTGGACAACACAGCTGATCAACCCGTCGTTTCAGCTATTCCAAACGATAAAATAGAAAACGTACCTAATGCCAACTGGGAAAAGGAAATTCAACTTTTTGGGGGACTGGGAGCAAACTTTGTTAAGGATTCCCCTGTCAACAAAACATATCTCGAGAAGCTAGACGAAAATCAAGTTTCCATTCTGGCTGCTTCATTTGGAGTGAATGGAAATCTATCTTATAAAAAGTTCACTTTCGGTTTAGGATTTTCTTATTCGCAAACCGGGGAAAAAACTTCAGCGGATATCCAGAAATACCATTGGAAGGATTCCACCGTATCAGAACATATTATCGATACGATTCTCGTTCTTGATACCCTGGGCAACTGGGTTCCTCAAATACATGATACAACGATTCATCACTCCTATCAATTCCAGGATTCGACCAGTGAAAGAACATCCTTTAAAAACACCTATTCATGGATTTCTATCCCGCTCCACTTCGGATATCGGTTCGGTCTTGGAAAGTATGAAGTCATTCCACGGATCGGCGCGCAATTCAACTTCGGAACTTCCCGGAACAAAGGACGCTTCCCAAATGAAAACTTCAATGGTGTCCTGGAATACCGGGCAGTTAAATTCAATATTTCTTATCTCATTCAACTGGAAGTTCGGAGGAATTTCAACCGATGGCATGTTTTTATAAACCCTTACTTCAAATCCATGATTAATCCTGCAATATCCAACAACCTCATACGAAGGCAGTATGCTTCTTGGGGCATTCATTTCGGGGTTGGATTTAAGCTTTAAATCAGAAGGAAACAACGAAAATCAGATGACTTATTTTTTACCTGTCACAATGAATTTATTGGACAGAATAGACTTCAATTGTCTGCGAATTTCGTGAAAACAATCTCCGTTTACCAATCAATTAGTTTGAGAAACTTAAAAAAATTAATACAAACATCTCTTATAAATCTGGCGTTATGAATTACTTTAAAACAGAAATTACGAGTGAGCATATCATATCGGACAAACCGCTTCATGAACGTTTGTTGTTCCCTTACATTCAAATTGCCCCTCAATTGGCCGGGGACGTGATGGAGCTTGGCTGCGGCTGGGGGCGCGGAATTGAATGTTTTCAACTGGATCAGATCCGTTACACAGGCGTAGATAAAAACAAATCACTGATAAACGAACTGCAATCAAATTATCCTCTTTGCAATTTCCAGCAACTGACACTTCCGAACTTAAGTATCTTCGCAAGTAACTCTTTTGATCACATCATTGCTTTTCAAGTAATTGAGCACATTGAAAACGATGAATTATTCCTGAAGGAAATACACAGGGTTCTGAAGCCTGGCGGCAAACTTCATCTGAGTACCATTAACCGCAGATTTTCCATTTCACGAAACCCCTGGCATATTCGTGAATACGATGCCATCGGACTCACCGTATTATTGAAAATGTTCTTTTGTAAAGTCGATATGAAAGGTGTTGAAGGAAACGAACTCGTTTGGAAATACCATTTCGAAAACCAAAAATCCGTTAAAAGTATTATGCGTTTCGACGTCTTCAAATTGCAGTATAAACTGCCTGCTATGCTTTTGCGCATTCCTTATGAGCTGCTCAATCGCCTGAACAGGAAAAAATTAATGTGTTCACATGGAAAATTCAGGGATATTAGCTGGAAGCATTTCCATGTAAACGAGAATCCCGATTATGGCTTGGATCTATTTGTTAGCTGCATCAAATAAAAAATCTTATTTTATCGTCTAAAAAGGATTAAAAAATAATCTTTTTTACTTGTTTCAAATCAACTTTCTGCATAACTTAAAGTAAAAACGAAACAAGTTATGCTGGTAAAAACATTTGGAAGTGCGGTTTTCGGGATCGACGCAACCACTATCACTATTGAGGTTAACATCGCTAACGGAGTCAATTTTATGCTCGTCGGCTTGCCGGATAAGGCGGTTCAGGAAAGTCATCAAAGGATCAAAGCTGCATTAAAGAACAACAACCTAAATTATCCGGGAAAAGAAATTACAGTAAACATGGCTCCGGCGGATATTCGAAAAGAAGGATCTATGTTTGATCTGGCAATCGGAATTGGCATTTTAGCAGCTTCCGAGCAAATTTCTTATACCAAACTGGAAGATTATATCTTGTTGGGAGAATTATCCCTCGATGGAACGCTGCAAGTTATAAAAGGAGTTTTACCCATCGTGATGCAGGCCAAAAAAGACGGATTCAAAGGTATTCTGCTTCCCAAACAAAACGAATCCGAAGCTGCAATTGTAGAAGGGATAGACGTTTATGGCATGGAAAATATGCAGGAAGTCATCGATTTCTTAAATGATAACCGACCATTTATTCCGGCGAAATTCGATATTGAGGAGGAATTCCACCGTCAGCTCCATGAAAACGAAGTAGATTTCGAAGATGTCAAAGGTCAGAGCGCTATCAAGCGTGCTTTTGAAATTGCGGCAGCCGGCGGACATAACGTAATTTTGATCGGGCCGCCCGGAGCCGGGAAATCGATGCTTGCAAAAAGACTTCCTACGATTCTTCCACCGATGAGCATTGATGAATCTTTGGAAACCACTAAAATTCATTCTGTAGCAGGAAAGATTGGAAAAAACAACGGACTGATTACCCAGCGGCCATTCCGAAAACCTCATCACACCATTTCTGATGTGGCGTTGGTTGGCGGCGGATCTTACCCCCAACCGGGAGAAATTTCCCTTGCACACAATGGTGTTCTGTTCCTGGATGAACTTCCGGAATACAAACGGCAAGTTCTGGAAGTCATGCGGCAACCTTTGGAAGATCGCACTGTGACGGTATCACGAGCGCGTTTCTCCGTTGATTATCCTGCCGGATTTATGCTTGTGGCAGCGATGAATCCTTGAAGTTGCGTTGACTTGTTTGCAAAGATCCCGGAAGATAGGCTAGCGCAACATCAATCGTATCCTGACCAACAGTAATGCGCTCCGTAACTGTCTCCGCAATAGCCCTCTTCTGAGCAAATTCCAAATCGTTCCATTCCGTATACAGCGATTTTACTCCATTGACCACATAGTCACTCGAGTTCATCTGAATACGCATAAAATCTATTTCGCCTTCCAGTTCTGGAATACTTACATCAAGTTGAGACACCTGCTCGTCCAAGGGTTTGTAGCGTTCAGTAAAATGATCTTTATTCAAACCGACAGAAAGTCTCAAATCCACAAGTTCATCCATCTTCTTTCTCAAAGCCTCACGTTGCTTCCGAACCGTATTTAGCAACTCTTCACGTTTCGCCAATTCCTGATGCATTTCTTCTAAGAATATTTCTGGTTTAATTCCTGAAATATAGTTACTTAGGTTATCCTGAAATACTGTATATAAGGCCTGTTGATTTATTGAGTTATGGCATTTACTACATTTGTAACGTCTTGACTTCTCACCAGGAACGTACATTGGGGTTCCGCAGGAACATTTTACAATACCAGAAAGCAAATATTGAGATGTTCTTCCTTTAACAGATCTCCTTTTTTTCTGCTCGTCCAAGATAGCATTACATTCCTGCCACAGTAGTTCATCGATAATGCTGGGGCAAGATAAGTGAACCCATTCTTCCTCTGGTTTCATCTTCCATTGCTTTCCTTCACCACTGCTTTTGGTATAATTTGCAATGCGGATTCCTTTTGCCGTCGTATCTCGCAGTAAACGATCTATAGTCGTATCAGAAAATTTGGAGCCGTTTCTTGTGCGATAACCAAGGTCATTCAATCTGTCTGCCGTGGTCTTCTTTCGTCGACATTCGTTGAAGACTTCGTATATCAGTTTGCGCACAGGTGCTTCTTCCTCATCAATAATTAATTGCTTGTTTTCCCACTTATAGCCAAAACTTGCCTGACCTCCCAATGGCTTGCCCATTTCCGCACGAATTGGTACAGATGCTGCAACACGGCTAGATATCTCTTCGCGCTCCCATTGGGCCATCGCTGAGATAATGGTAAAGAACAGTCTGCCTGCAGGCGTGCTTGTATCAATTTGTTCAGCTAGTGAAATAAGATGCGCCCCTTCTTTTTGAAATATCTCCGCAAATTCCAATAACTCCTTTGTATTTCTTGCAAGACGCGCCAATTTGGAGAATACGATACCCGAAATATGTCCACGCCTAATATCATTGAGCATCCGTTGTGTTTCTGGGTGTTCCATTACTGTTTTTCCAGAAATGGCATCAAGCCTATAAACCTCGACAACTTCCCAATCCTTTGACTTAATATAATACCTTGCACGCTGCTCATGGTGTTCTGGACTTTCTTCCTTAACCTGAAAATCCGTGGATACTCTGATCCAAATACCAACTCTTGTTTGTTCCATCTTTGTACACTTTGATTTGCAGTACGGCTTTCTTACCGGACTGAGTCAACCATTTCGATAATTGATTTACAAGCGCTTAACTTGCTAATAGCAATTACCTTAATTAAATACCGTATTGTGCCGTTTTGCTCCTTAATTGAATCTTTGTTGAATTTCAACAAATTAAGGCCGTAAAGATTTGCTATAGGATGAGTCGGAGCTTGTTATGATAATGCACAACTAACTGACTGCTAGCAAAATGATATATCAAAGATAGCAAAAAGAAAGGAATAAACGAAATTACACCTACTGTTAAATGCTACCCGATGCGAAGGAGGATCTATTTAAACATACCTTTTAGGAATTGAACGCTACGAATTAATACACCTTCACGAGAACATTACAACAAAAGATTTATATTTGAATATTAGGAGGATATATAGTAGGCTCTTAACTTAATAAACCATGAAAATAAGCGCTACAATTTTTGAAACAGAAAGAGACTTTGAAGTTTTTGGCGAAACGGAAAGCAAGTGGGTCTGTTTTTTAGCTGACGATCCCGCGAATGTTGCTACAATAAGATTTAATTATGACGATGGTATAATTACAGATCTTCAGGTCCATGAAGATATAGATACGGAGCCTGGTATAATTCTTGAACGATTGTTAAATGAATTTCGTGAATTTCATGAAACCCAGCAAATGGGATTTGATAGAGAGGAACAAGAAAGCAATAATATCCTTAAACCATATGATCCTGAAGACATAAGAGTTCGACCAGCGGTTTACTCAGCATTTCAAGTCAATATGGATATCACGAAGGGGAGAATCGACCTTAATACAGATTTTCAAAGAAACTTTGTCTGGAGTGATGCGCAAAAATCATTGCTGATAGAATCGATGCTGTTGAAAATACCTTTGCCAGCATTTTATTTTGCAGAGGATAAAAAAGGACGACAACAGGTTATCGATGGTTTGCAGCGACTTACGGTAATTAGTCAATTTTTGAACAATCAGTTTAAACTGAAAAAACTACAATATCTACATCATCTTGAAGGAAAGTATTTTTCCCCGGACCCTGAAAAGAGAATTAAGCCCGAACAGGCTTTAGAAGAGCCATATGATAGTCGTATAGAAGGCACACAGCTTAATGTCAATATTATTGAGGCGTCTTCACCACTGAGGGTGAAATACGATATTTTTTATCGGATCAATACTGGCGGCAGGCCCCTCAATAGGCAAGAAATCCGAAACTGCTTTGCTACGGAAAAAATTAGAGCTCTGCTGAAACGAATGGCAAGTGACCAGCGATTTAAGTTGGCCACGGCTTTTAGCGTAAATGATACCAGAATGGATGCTCAAGAATTAGCTCTTCGTTTTTGCGGATTTTATTTTTATAGAGAACTATATTCTGGCGAAATGAATGGGTTCTTGGACGAGGTTTTGGATAGGTTGAATGATGTGTCTGACCAGAAGTTGTTGGAAGTTGAAGCAAAATATTATGTTAGCCTTACAAATTCATATCATCTTTTCGGTGATTATGCATTCAGAAAAGTCCTGCCTGAACATCTCGAGCCTTTTGCAAGGAAGCAATTCTTAAATAAGGCTATGTTTATGGCGTGGACTAGCATACTTTCCCATTATGAGCCAGGTTATATCGAAAGCTATCAATATATGACTGACTTCTTAGCGAGAGAGTTATCTGAAAATATTGATTTGTTTAATGCACTTACCACTGGTACAACTGACCGTTATAAGGTCGATTTTGTATTTAACGAATTTGATTTACTGTTAAAATCTTATTTCAAAAGTCATGAATGACCTTCAGTTAACAATCTCCGATTTTAAGTCATTTGATGGAGAGGTTATAACGCTTAAAAATCTTACGGTACTAGCAGGCATAAATTCGGCAGGCAAATCCACAATTATTCAAGCACTGTTATTGTTGCGAGTTACAATAGAACAGGACCGATTGTTTTTGCAAAATGCGGATAAAATCAAGATCCCACTAAATGGTCCATATAACATGGAATTGGGAAACACTTTTGAGGTAATCAGAAGAAGTAAAAGGGTATCTGATTCAACAATGCGCTTGGCGCTTGAAGAAGTAGGAGGTGTAAAATATGCAGATGTCTTATACGTGGGAGACAGGGCAACGCAAACTAATTATGAACTGGTTACGGAAGATTTTGAGATTCTTGGTGACCCACCAACAGGCTTAATGCACGAATGTTTCTATTACCTATGCGCTGAAAGGATTGGGCCTAGATTAAAATACGAATATGAAGTTTTACCCTATCAGCATGTTGGTTATAAGGGCGAGCACACTTTTCAGATCTTGAGTGGAGAAAACATTGAAATAATGGCGCCTCGAACCATCAATAGGGAAAGTTTTGGCCTGTTATTCGACGTAGTAAGAGAATGGCTGGAATATATTATTCCAGGATCAAAGTTCAATTCTGCAACAGCAATGGGACGAAGTCGCGTAATTGAAGGGACTTTCGCAGAGAGTTTACCAACAAACGTAGGTTTCGGTATTTCTTACGTATTACCTATAATCGTCAATTGTTTGATCGCAAAGGAAGATACTGTTGTAATAATCGAAAATCCCGAGGCTCATCTCCACCCATTCGGGCAATCACGGATAGGACTATTTTTGGCCCAAATGGCGGACTGCGGACTGCGTATTATTATAGAAACACACAGCGATCATGTTATCAATGGTATCCGTTTGAGTACATTGCGAGAAATTATTCCTTCTCAAAATGTTATCGTGAATTTTGTTTCAAAAAAAGAGCAGGAGGGAATACATATTGACGAGATTAACATCTCGAATCTGGGGGATCTTAGCGACTATCCTTCCGGCTTCTTTGATCAGGAACAGCAAGACATTGCAAATATGATTATGGAAAAGAGAAAAAAACTTGGTTGATGAATGCTAATCTGATAAGCGATACAAGCTGCTTCCTTTGGGAAGATCTTTCCATTGATCGGTCACATCTAATTGAGGATTTGATCATTGCACAAAAGTTCGCTCGAGATGGTGGCGACATAATGTATTCATCTCCGGAACTATTAAATATTGCTCTAAGTTGGGGACATTTATACGAACTGACAAATAGGACATTTGCAGAAATTTACAATATTTGTCCTTGGCTAAATAGGGAATATCAGGTATTTCTCGCAAGGCTTATCAATGGAAATCCAACGCCGGGCAATGCCAGGTCGTTAAATGATTTGCATGCTGAGTTTCCACAGCGAAACAATTCCTGGTATGGTCTAGCGCCAAAAGACCAACCAAGGTACGTACATGATGAGCAGAGCTGGAAGACATTGCACCAAGAAAACATCTACGAGTTCTACCGGGGCATCGATAAGGAGTCGGAATATTTTAAGAAACACTATAAAGCACGGTTAACTATTTCCGCAGGTTCATTGAAGAAAATAATTGAAAAGAAGCAAGATCATAAAATATTTGAAAGACTTGATATACCCACAGTAATAGAAAACGATCAAACATTGCATGGTGAGCAGATCCAGATGCATTTTAATGATCAGGGAAAGTCCGCGTTAAATCTTGACGGAGAATGGAAACACGGTGGATTTGATATTCCACGTAAAGCGCGTCTAAAATTGATAGAGTGGGGTTTTAAGGTGCCCAGAGCATAACAGTCAGATGATTAATGGATTGCAGTCAAACGAATTTCAATCAGTGCCAAAAGAGAATCATAAATCGCATCTCGGGTAACCCCCAAATTGAAGGAAGAAATTACCACATCGTCAAAAGTCTTCCTATCATTTTGTTCCAGCTCATCTGCAACAGACAAAATTTTTCGTTGCATAAGAGGACGGAATGCATCTTTAATTTCTGCAATCGAATCACTATTAAGAACCGAAACGTCAAGCACATGCATATAATTCTCGATTCGATCCTTACTTAGATCAAGTGCGCCTTGTCCCCGACCAAATCCCATGCCTTCCATGATGAACATTGCGATTGTCGAATTCAATATTGCGTGATACAGATCAAGGTCAACCTCACTTTTTGGTTTTAAAGGAACAAGCCGCTGATCTGAAAATGCAGGTGGATCAACCCGCCCACTGAATAACCGGTCTCCAAAATTAATAAACATAACCAGATCCGAAAGGTCTGTAACATCCATTTGGTACCATAATTTGTTGGAAGATCCCAATTTCGAGATGTTTTCATCCGTTTTAAATTTCCGAATCCAAGAAAGTGCACCCAGATGTCCAAGCTCTTCAAGTTCTTCTTCTGTAAGAGAACAGCAAAAAGCTTCCTTGGTTGGTTGCATTGTCAACATTTTGAAGTCATTCGGACTTTTTGCCAATGGTCTTATGTAATCTTGCTCGATATTGTGCCCTGGTTTGGGATAAAAAAACTCGTTCATTCCCCTGCGCTCTCCTCTTCTGACTTCGAAGATGTCGGTTATTTTAACCAATGGAAGGTCCAGTATCCAGTCACAGTTAACAAATTGCGCATTTCCGCCTAAACCTAGCGAACGAAATTTTAGAAGTTGGCTAGGACTAATACTTCTAACCATAAGAGAATCGTTCTGCGTTTGGCCGAGTTCAATCTGTGCAGCCAATAACTTAACTGAAGAATCATCATCAATAGCCTCTAAGGGACGTGTCAGGGTTATAAATTTTACATTCCCACTTTCACAATTTGGATCAGCTTTTTTGTCCAAAACAAGCAAATTTGTTACAACACTGCTATTGTGAAACCACCTGCCTGCCCCTGAAGTTATTACACATTTAAGATCATAAAAATTTCCTAGCTCGCTATAGAAGTCGTCGCCCCAATCAGTTCCAAGCCAAGCATTTGTAATTATAATGCCCAAACGTCCATTTTCTGACAACAACGGATGTAATGAAAACGGCAAGTAAGCAGCTACATCTGCGCGTTTGGTAAACTTACCCATCCCCATCCTTGAAACAACGGCATTCAATGCGTTCCCGTATTGCTTTCTCCCAGCTTGGCCCACAAAAGGAAGATTACTTACTATAGTCTCGAACTGGCCTAGCTCCTCTGTAAACTTTGTTCCCGTAGACGGATCGCGAAAATCCACTTTTTGAGTGCTCTGTAGGCCAAAAGCATCGTACTGAAATATTTTTATAGGCTTATGCATCAGCGTTGGCTTGGCTAATGCGAACGTCGCAATCTGGATAGCCTGTGGATCTTGGTCACTCGCATAAACTTGCTGCGCTGCCTCTTCAGGATTAACCGCTTCCAAAATCTTCTGCTCTAAGGCTGCCCTTGCAATTGTGCCACTCCCACAGCATGGATCTAATATGCGATCATCCACAATGTTCCGCACACAAATCTGTACCAGTAGCCTAGCTAGAGAAATGGGTGTTGGGTACTGTCCTCTTAATTTACGTATAGCCACAGCAACAGTAGCCTCTAAAATTCCCGATAATTGAGCTTGGTCTACTGATCCCAATCGAAGATCTGACAGTAATCTACTAAATTCCTTCAACTGGTTCCAAGCCCTTTGTGTAATTGCTTTTAATGCAATACTCTCGGAAAAGATTGTCCAAAAATTACAGTCTTCAGAAAGTTGTCTAAACAGTTCAAGTGCCTGCTCTGGTGTTGTTGCACTATCAATATTAAGAATCCTTTGAGCCCGGATGTCCTTCTCTCTAAGAATATGACCGAACAAAATTTTCCCTATCCAATTTGAGATAACTGCCTGCGCGAGGACGTACTCCATTTCACCATCTCCATATTCAGCTCGATACCTATCCCACCACAAAGTTATCTCAGCTCGGAAAACATTATTGCGGCGTGCAATATTGACAATAGAATCCCTGACCTCAACAGAATTCTCTAATATCAGGGAAGTCACTCCACCACTCTGGTAAGCATCCACAAATGGACGGCCTTCAATAATACCACTATCGAAAAGGTCATTTAAATGATTAAATATCTCGGTAGCCAAAGCCTGCCAACGTATTCTCGAAGACCGCACAGATCCTCTGTCAGTAATATCGGCGAGGGAGTCCCAAGTCTTGGATAGAGAAAAAAATTTGGTTTTGTTATCGCGAACAAACAAATGTGCTTGAGAAACATTCCAGAGAATGAAACTATCCAAGCCAAGTGCATTTGCCTTTATTTCCGCATTCTTTCTAAACTCCACATCAAAAATACTCGTATCGGGCATCTTTAATTCCCAACCTTGGAGAATTCTTGCTGTTTCCCTGTCTCCGAAAAGAAGCACATCAGGAAACAAGCTGCCACCATCGGTTCTAATTGTTTGTTCGCCTCCAGCATCTTTGATTGATCTGTTATTAGAAGTAGCAAGATATTTAAGGTGACCGATCAGGTCAATTGCCCAAGACCTCTCATTATAGGTAGTGGTTGTGGTCTTCATATTGCAATATTAGGTTCGGTATTTATTATAGCATTGACATCAACCATGCCTTTCTTATTTAGGTTCATTGATCCAGAAGATGGATGCAAGGAAGAGAAAATTGGCGGTGGCTGTTGTTTAGCTTTGAAAGCTAACTCTACTTCAGCTAGTCTTTCTTTTGCGACCGTGATATAATCAATTTTATTTTCTTTGAATAAATGAACTTCTTCATTCTTTTCGATCCCAATGAATCGACGTTGCTCCAATGCAGCAGCGACCAAAAAGCTACCGCTTCCGAAAGCGTTGTCCAATACTATATCCCCCTCCTTTGTAAACATGCGAATCAAGTACCTTCCTAGGGCTACTGGTTTTTGCGTAGGATGCCAAACCCGTCCGCCAGTTTCACTTTCTGCAGTTTTACAGTATAATGTATCGGTTGGAAAACGTTCTCCATCACTTTTTACCTGAACTGGTTTAAAGTCTCCGTAACTACCTGTGAACTGGGCTTTCCTTACACCTTTATCATAAGGTTCTCCAGGAGACATAACCGGATAGTAATTAGGTTGGCTACCATAAAAAATACAGATATCTTCATGTTGACGTAATGGTTGGCGACGAGCATTTAAAAAATTAGTGGGTTTGCTTTTAATCCATACAAACTTATACTTAAACCAACTCTCATTACTCATGATAAGCTTTGCCGTAAAAATACCTTGTGATGAAAGTGCGATTACCCCTTTTGGTTTAATTATTCTCCGATACTCTTTCCAAAGTTCCTCTAACGGGATTACACTATCCCATTTATTCTGGGTAGTACCATATGGTAAATCGCACAAGATCATATCAACAGACGCGCTGTCAATTTTTTTCATGATCTCTAAACAATCTCCTTGAAATATTTCACCACCACGGTACTTCATCCTTTTTTATGCTTTTTACGATCAAAAATTAGTAATTAATTTTTTTATTAACGGCCTCCAAAATTACCATAAATTAGTGCATTTTATCATCTTTTAAAAGTAAATGTGAAAAATCGAATAGATATCCATTCACCGCGAATTTAAAGTGTCTATCTTAGTCAATTAATTTTTAGATCTTCTTCCAAAAATGTTAAATAGATAAGGCAAACATAGCGAATGCTAAAATAATTAGCAAAAAAAGATTAAAATTTAATAACTTATTTTAGAATTAAAAACAAAAGTGAAGTATTTAGAACATCAAGATGTGACTTTAAAAATGGTAATAGATGCAGGTTTGTTAAAACCGGGCACTATTATATATGCTTCTTCTGATAACAAGATTACAGGTATCCTAAATGACGACGGATCAATAACCATTGAAAAAAATGGCATAACGAAAAACTATCCATATCCTAGTGGGGCTGCGCGCGCAATAAGGGGTGTTAGTATAAGCGGATGGATATTTTGGTTAGTACTGGAAGAAGGAAACTTTATTAGCTTGTTAGAATATAAAAAGAAATGTTTGGGCCTAAGTGTTCGATAAACTTCTTCTCGGCAATCCTATCTCATGTTCCTGCGGATATGGTGCCCTGTGGGTCATGCTAACATCCTCCTTGATCCTGGAATGTGCCTCGAATTTTTTCTCGTCGTCATAGGCATAGCGTGGATCTGCAACCATCGGCATCTTTGCCATTTTGTGGATCGTTATGGTCGGAAAATGGAAGTCAACCTCGACGGTTCCCCGAAGCAGATAACAGCCCCCGCCCTTAAAAGGATACTGCGCAAGGCTGTCCGGAAAGTGGGCGGTATCAAAGAAATTTCCCTCAAAGTCTATCCAGGTACCGAAAAACATTTCCCCTTTTTTGGTCGGAACATGCTTGCGCGAAACCAGATAGGCAAGCATCCTGACCTGATTTTTGTGGTGTTTTTCAAGTTCCCGCGCCATCACGTCACCCCTGTAGGCAATTTCTAAAAGATCAAATGGAGTACAGGAAACCGTAAAGCCTAAAAGTTCGATCTCGTCAAAGGCATCTTCGATGACAGAGCGTTTGAGCACGGGCAGCTTATATTCCTTCACAGGCTGCTCGAACAGCGTTGCCATCCTGTTTTCATCCCGGTAGTTTACCAGTATCATCCTTGCGCTGACAAGGAGTTCGCTCTTTTCCTTTCCCGTAAACCTGAATGCACCAATGAAGACTAGGATCTGTACAGTTTCTATCCCGATGGGAACGCGCCGGATAAAGTCTTCCAGGCAGGCGAACGTACCATTTTGTTCGCGTTCGGAAACGATCAGCTGGGCAACGGCAACTGGAAGTCCCTGGAGATGCATAAAGCCAAGAAAGACATCTGATCCAAAAACGGTCGTTTCAAATCGGCTAAGGTTTACGCATGGGTTGTACACGTTCGCTCCCGACATTCTCGCCTCGTGCACATATACCTCCGTACGATAGAATCCTCCCCCGTTATTGATCGCCGATACCATGAATTCCACGGGAAAATGGACCTTTAGCGAAAGGCTCTGGTAACTCTCCTCGGCATAGGAAGCGGAATGTGCCTTGCAGAAGGAATACCCGGCAAAACTTTCGATCTGACGGTATATCTCTTGGCTGACCTCCTCTGGTCTTCCAAGCTTCCTGCAAGATCCAAAAAAATTGTCCTTTACTTTTTGCAGGGCAGCAAGCGACCTTCCCTTTCCGCTCATCGCCCTGCGGAGTATGTCTCCATCGGCAGGATCAAGACCACCGTAATGTATCGCGATCTTGATCACGTCTTCCTGGTAGACCATTATCCCATAAGTTTCGCCAAGCTGGGCCTGCAGTATTTCGTGCAGGTATTCGAACTGTCCGGGATTGTTGTGCCTCCACACGTATTCCCGCATCATTCCCGATTGGGCAACGCCCGGCCTGATAATGGAGGATGCAGCAACAAGTGTCCGGTAGTTGTCGCATTTAAGCCTGCGCAAAAGTCCCCTCATGGCAGGACTTTCGATGTAGAAACAGCCTATCGTTTTTCCTTCGGCAAGGTACTTGTTGCACAACAGATCATTTTTCAAAGGTCTTGTGTCCCGGATATCGATGTCGATTCCGCGGTTCTGCTTGACAAGTGTTACCGTGTCGTTGATCGTTCCAAGACCCCTTTGGCTCAGGATATCGAACTTTTCAAACCCGATGTCCTCTGCTACGTGCATATCGAACTGAACAATCGGAAAGCCTTTGGGCGGGAGTTCCAAGGCGGTGAAGTTGGTGATCGGCTCTTCGGAGATAAGGATGCCACAGGAATGCATAGAACGCTGGTTCGGATATTTTTCCAGCATCATCCCATATTCCTGAACATATTTTATCACGTTGTTGGACTCATGTTTTGCCATCGGGTTCTTTGCCAGATGGTCCAGTTCCTCCTTGGCAAGCCCAAACGCCTTTCCCACTTCCCGGAAAATGGAACGATATTTAAATTCAACATTCGTTCCGCAGAAGGCGACATGGTCAGCCCCATATTTCTCGAAGATATAGCGAAGAATGGTGTCCCTGTCCTGCCAGCTCCAATCTATATCAAAATCGGGCGGGCTTTTCCTGTTTTGGTTGAGGAAGCGTTCAAAATAAAGATCAAGGTCAATGGGGCAGACATCGGTTATTCCGATGCAGTAGCTGACAATACTGTTCGCACCGCTTCCCCTGCCAACATGCATCAGGCCCAAACTATTGCTGTAGCGTACGATATCCCATGTGATGAGAAAATATCCAGAAAAGCCCAGTTCGTGTATGACCTTCAGCTCTTTTCTGATCCTTTTCTCCGCTTCGGGATTATCACTATATCGCTTTGCCATCCCCTGAAAGGCAAGCCTGGTCAATAGTTCAAGGTCGCTCTCGGTATTTTCCGTAAAGCATTTCTTGTTCCTTGGAACAGAAAAATCGAACTCAAAGCTGCATCCGGCGACAAGTTTTTCTGTATTGTCCACGATTTCCGGATACTGTTCGAACATAGCACGAAGTTCCCGTACAGAGAGCATCTTGTCGCCCTCGCTACAGTAGTCATCGGTGTTCAATTTGGACAACAATGTATTGCCGTCTATCGCCCTGAGCACCCTGTGCAGGTTGTGCTCTTTCTTGCTTCCAATGGTAACCGGATGTAGCACAACCATCTTGGTCAGATAGCCTTTCCATTTCTGCTGGTAGAGCAGGTTCACCTCATCGCCACGTATGCCGATATACTCGTTCTCCCTAAGAGTACCATAAAACCTCTTCATCGGATAAACTACCACCACATCCCTGAAATGCGGAGCCTGATCGGGCATGGGCTTTTTTCCAAGGTTTAGGTCTGTCAGAAAAGCGTTCATTTCTGCAATTCCACTGGCCGATCTGGCGATACCGATGAAATACTGTACGCCCTCCGACCTGAAATCGATCCCCACGATCGGTCTGATACCGCTCTTTGAACACGTCTTGGTAAAATCATAGATACCGGTTACCGTATTGACATCGGTCAGCACCAATGTTCGATGCCCCGAGGCAACCGCTGAGCCAATGAGCTGTTCCAGCGATAGGGTACCGTATCGGAGACTATGGTAGGTATGACAGTTGAGCAGCATACCAATCTACTTTTGGGGATATTTGAGCGACAGTCCGGCGCATCGCCGTATCGCATCTGGTCCGTAGCGCCGTTTCATCTGGTCCATCGCCTGGTAGAGGTTCATCAGCTCCTGTGTATCTTCGAAACAGTTGATCTGGTAACTACCGTGAACGAGTCCACTGAAGGTAATGCCGATCAGGCGGAGCCTCATCCTCCGCTGGTAAAGGCGGCGGAAAAGTTCCTCTACCACTTTTCCGATCACATGGTCGGCAGAGGTATAGGAAATCTTGAGCTGCTTGGTCTCCGTATCGAAATTCGTGTACCTGATCTTTACGGTTACACAAGAGGTCAGTAGTTGTTCCGATCTGAGCTGATAGCAGAGCTTTTCGACCATCCCTATCATAAGTCCCTTCAGCTTGGGAAGATCCATAGTGTCCTGATGGAAAGTTTGCTCGGTGGAAAGCGATTTGCGTTCATGGAAGGGGAAAACTGGGGCATTATCAATGCCATTCGCCTTTTTCCAAAGGTCAGATCCGTTCTTTCCAAGAAGGTTCATCAGCACTTCCATAGGCATTTCCGACAATGTGCGGATCTGCCGAACCCCGATCCTGGAGAGTATGTTATAGGTACTCTCGCCGACCATCGGAATTTTTCGTATCGATAGCGGATCGAGGAACGGCCTCACCATTTCCTCGGGTACCTGGAGCTTGCCCCATGGCTTGCCCTCACTGGTGGCAATCTTGGAAACCGTCTTGTTTACCGATAACGCAAAGCTCAAGGGAAGTCCGGTCTCCTTCGCAGTATATGCAGCGATTTCTGTAATCCATTTGTATGACCCGAAATACCTGTCCATACCCGTCAGATCCATATAGAATTCATCGATGCTTGCTTTTTCCAATATTGGCACCCTTTCAGTCAGTATCTGCGTAACCTCATGTGATTTCTTGGAATAGAGCTCCATATCTCCCTTGACCACGGTAGCCTGCGGGCATAACCGCAATGCCATTTTCATTGGCATTGCAGAACGTACACCGAACTTCCTTGCCTCGTAGGAACAGGAGGCGACCACCCCGCGGTTCCCCCCGCCCACGATCAGGGGCAGTTTGTCAAATTTAGAATTGTTCAGTCTTTCGCAGGACACAAAGAACGTGTCCAGATCGAGGTGTACCACAGCTCTTCCCATCACTCGCAAGATTTAATGTTATTGTTTTCAACAAAGGTATGTTGGTTTTTGATTAATATCTTTACATTTGTTGCTAAGAATTTTAGCAAAATGTCAATCCTTTCAGATAACCTTCGATATTTAAGGCACGTCAATAAGCTGTCCCAAAGGGAGTTGGGCGAAAGAATTGTTGTTAGCAGAGGAAGATATTCCGCATACGAACAAGAGGTAGCTGAACCGCCGATAGACATCCTAAAAAGGCTCGCCTGTTATTATCACATCAGCATTGATCTGCTGGTCAATGCCGACCTACAGAGAGTTCCAGAGGAAGAAATCAGATTGGTAGAAAGCATTATCTGCAAATTCCGTTGAATAAAATATAGAAAAAGCGCACGGCAATCCGTGCGCTCGATAAATCAATCAGCCGATGGTCAATAGTTCCTGCTCAGCGAACCCGGATCGCGTGCATCCCCGAAGTTCAGCCTGATCCCACTGCCAAGCCCCATCATCCTCGTTCCGGCGCTTTTTATCGCCTGTCCTGCCTGGTCACGTTCGGCAAAACGACCATTTTTTCCAAAAGTGGTCTGGTAGTCCGCGAGAACGAACAGTTCCAACCTTGGGAAAACCTCGAAGCTCACCCGTGCGCCCATCAATGCTGTCAATGTATTTGCACGAGCATCACGGGCAGAAGGCTGTTCATTGACAACGGTAACTGGGGGCGCATTGCCAAAGATGTCGTTGATAACGATCACCTCCCTTCTCACATAGGTGGGAAACTGCTGGAAGAGCATTCCGCCCTTGGCGTAGAGTTCGATCCCGAGCTTGCCTTCTCCGAAATGGTAGACCGGACCCAATGTAATGCCAAGATGCCTAAAATTCAATGGCGAACTGTAGGTATTTGCAACGGTTCGGGTAGCCATTCCACTGCGTTCGAAGATAGTATCTGCCATCTGGTGCGGGTGTTTGGTGAACCGAGCATCTATACCTATTCCCAGCCTACTGCCCGTAAAGAAATAGTCCGCGGAAAGCCCATAGCCAAAGCCCTTCCTTGCCCTGGCAATTCCGTCCTTATACTCTCCGGAAGGATTACTGGTACTTCCATAAAACCCTATTCTAAGGGAGCTCCCTTCCTGCGACCGGGCTGTATTTGAGAACAAAACTGCCACTATGGAGACTGTCGCAACGATCAAAAGATTTCTTTTCATAATTCTAAAGATTTAAGTGAAACAATATTCTGTCAGGTGTATATCAAGCAGGGGCTGGAATTGTTACCCCCTGCCTTCAAAAAGATCCGAGAGCCTTGACACCTAACAACATGCATCCGAAATGACACTAAAAATCCCGTGATGGAGCTCGGTTGCCAGGGGCGCAGTCCCGGCACCGATGGACATCACATTCTATAGAATGCAAAAAGCCATTCCAACGGAGTTTGGAATGGCTTTTTGCCGCCCGGAAACGGTTATTCCCCGCTGTCGCCGGGGTCGGCACTGATCAAAAGAAGAGCCGTGCATGGTGCACGGCTCTTTCTCATTTCTTAGGTTTTAAGCCCTCTAGCGCCTTGATACGTTCCTCGAGCCTTTTGTGTCTTTTGTCGTAGAACTCGTTGTGACCCTTCTCGATCTCAGCGAGTTCATCAGGCATGTGCTGACGCGCAAATTTCAGCAACAGTTCCAGTCCCGTGCCCGTCTGTTCGGTGAGGTAACTTGCTAGGAAATCACGGCGGATAAGCGTCTTTTTTTCCTCGGTCAGTTTACCGCTTATTTTGAGCCGATCCTTTTCGTCCAGATAATATGCCTGCTTGACACCAAATTCAAAAAAGTGATCCTTTTTGAGCGAAGAGAGCATCAGGTAATAGA
This sequence comes from uncultured Flavobacteriales bacterium, assembly GCA_946479285.1. The sequence continues at coordinate 75,210 of CAMLFH010000017.1, forward strand.
TCGCCTGTTCTTCTAAGTCGCTAAAGCCATCTTTGTAGATGGCTTTGTGAACTAAACCTTTGGTGTCCGCTACGATCTTTTCCCTGGCGATCTCCTTGTTGCGCTTATCCTTGTATTTCAGCCTTTCCACTTCCGCCTGCGGATCGTTCGACTTTGTATTCCTGCTTTGATGGACATAGCCCAAACTGATCTGCGAAAACCCAATTTCGACACATTCCACAATCTTTCCCTGTTCCAAAAGTTCCATGAATTCAGCCATTCTATCCTGATGGGATTGCAGTCCCTCCTGATATTCCTCCATTTCCGCATCCCCCGAACCGCTGTCATCGCCCTGTACAATTACTGGTGCTTTAGGTGATCTCGGATAGCTACGGAAATCGCCCTTTTCGGTCACCAAATATCCTGCTTCGTTGAGCATTTCATTAACAGTTTCGTTTGCGTTATAGGTAAAGCACAATATCCGCCTCGGGTCTTCATCGATGAGCTGTTTGGCTAAGGAGAACATATACTGCGTATTCTTGTCGTCCAAACAACTTCTCCTGCTACAATTGCCCTGTTCCAAGTCCTCGCCGAACAAAGAGAACAGACTGCTGTTGAAAGGGCAGTTCTGACAATCCTTCTTGTCAAACCCAAACTGTTTCAGGTCGCTCGTGTACTTACGGGAGATCGCTTTTGCAAGCTGTTTTACCCCATAAGTGCGCCATGAATTGTAATGCCCTTCTTCTTTTGCAAAGTGCTCGCTGTAGATTTCCTGTTGGATTTCAGCGGAGAACTTGCTGAGTTCCATCGCCATTGCCACGTTGATCACTTCGACAGACAGCAGTTCCCTAAAGTCTGATACAAGATCGTTCAGCGCCAACCGTCCGCGTATGTATTTTTCGGACTTGGCAAACTTTGCACAAAGTGTGGCTACATCAAAGTTTTTTAGCTCCGCGAGTTTCCTGTATGCGAGGGCTTCCTCCATCGGTGGCACTTCGCTACGTTGCAGATTTTCGATCACCGCCAATTCCAGTGCCTCCTCGTCTGAGAGTACCCTGATCTCGGCAGGGATGGTCTTTCTTCCGACAAGGCGCGACGCCCTGACGCGCCGTTCCCCGAAAACGATCTCATACTTTTTGCCCTTTGGTCTGAGCAGTATCGCCTGTAATACCCCTTTTTCCGAAATTCCAAGCGAAAATTCCCTCATTTCTTCTTCGGGGAATGATGTCCGCGGATTAAAGTTGCTAAATACTATCTGTGACAGTTCGACATCAACGATCTCCCTGTCCTTTTCCATTGTATCCATAATATTGAATTTTAAATTAATAACTGGTGGTCTTACCTGTAGATTTTAAACCTCTTGGCCGTAGTTTATCCTTTTATCGATTACCATTTCCTTGATCTTGTCCTCGGAAAAATGCAGGTCGCGCAACTGCTGTTCATAGTCGAACATCTTCCTTTCGAATTCTCGCGCTCCTTCCTCTCCCCGTAGCAAAAGCTTGGCAAGCGTTCCGCTACGCTGTGCCCTGTAGATTTCTTTCAGTAGTTCCCTTGCCAACCGTCTCAGCCTGCTGAACTTCCTCGAGTTGAACATACCTATACACTTTTCGAGCAGATCCAAATAGATGGTTGCCCTCATGTGGTCGTTCATCCTCACCGCATCGACATACCTGTTGTAAAGCCAATCGGTATAACCTTTTTCATTCTCGTTCATCTTCATTGATTTTATGCTGTTTCCGAATTTCGACCAGTTTGTTATGGAGGTCTTCCCAATACCGCCTTAGTTCCCCGTCGGTGGGGGCGGGCGGGCTGTGGCGGAAATGCCTGAACATTTCTGCCTGACCGATGGCTTCATCGAGGTCGGTGACCTCGATCGCGAAACCGTTCAAATCGCTGATATTCATATATCTAGTTTTTGATTTCTCCAAAGGGCGACCGTTTGTACAGTCGCCCCTGCAATATGCTGTCAGTTCCAAGTGAATATATCTGCACCTTCTTTTGCGAAGTCCCTGCATAGGTCGAACGCCTTTTGCGCCCTTTGCTGTCCCGTACCGCCCATGATGATGGACTGCAGTTTCGCTTCATCGTCCCCGAACTTCTTGACATTCTGATAGTAGCCCGTAACGGCATTGTATGCCCCGAACAGCGTACCCTTTGTACTGTCCATCTGTTGGGTGTCCGAAATCATTGCGTAGGCGAACGCATCCTCAATGGAATTGCGGAATACGGCAGAGAAATCTTCCTCCTGTCCCTTCTTGATCATTTCGAAAGTCTCCTTATTGGGGCATAACGCCAACTGGATCAGCTTTTTTACTTCCGTGTCGCTCACACGCACCTTTGACCAGTTATTGAAAATGTCCTCTAGCTGTACGCTCATTTCATTGGCAAGCCCCATTACCTTGTGGGCATCCTCCAAGCGCTGTTTCACTCCCGAGGTGTGACGTATGCGCACCACATTGGACATATTGCGAAGGGATGCGTTAAGGGTGTTCTGACATACGATGCGGATGGGCGTGAAAGCCGCGGTAATGCTTCCACTACCATCGTGCGAAGTGGTCAGGAAGATGTACTTTTCGGTAACATCGTCAGTGTTGCCGATACGGATATACCCTGGCAGTTTCGCCGTAATGAAGATACGCTCACCATTTCCCAAAGCGCCTGCGGTCTCGTACATGATACCGTCCCCACCGCCTACGATGGCATCGAAGAACGCAAACGCCTCCCTGTTCTGCACGATCTGATAATCTTTGCCGACTACCCCAAAAACTGCATTGTTGTCGAATCGCATCGTGGCGAACTGGTCAGGAACTGGAACCATAGCACCCTCGACGATCTCGCCCTGCTGTCCTACGGTCAAATCCCTGCCATGCGTGAACAATGGCTGTTTGATGACTTCATAGTCCAGTCCTGCAAATTTTATTGCCTCCGCGCTCGTCGGATAATCCTGTACGATCTGCCCAAGCCCATGCCAAGCTTTTTCCCTAACGCTGAAGAAACTGTATCTTCCTGTTTTTTCGTTCTTATTCAAATTGTGTCCCATGACTTTGATATTTATGATTAATAATTGTTCTGATTAAAATGGCAGATCGTCGTCCTCTGCCGTATTGCTGTCCGCTTTGCGTTCCGATTTCTTGGCAGGTTTCTTTTTCGCTACCTGCTCTTGGCTCTTTGCCGAGCCCCCCAAAAACTTGATCGTCTGCGCATTGAAATCTAGCCCTCCATGCGGTTTGCCGTCGCTCCCGATCCAAGCACGGGGGCTGATCCTTCCCGAAACTTCCACCAACAGACCTTTTGTCAAGTGGTCGGCGATGCCTGTTCTGTTCCAATAGGAGCAGTCGACATAACTGGTCAACTGTACCCGTTCCCCTTGTTTGTTGCGGTAGCTGTCGTTTAGGGCAATTGAAAAACTGACTACCTTGTTCCCGTTTTTTACCTCGCGCACCTGCGCATCCTGTGTGATCCTTCCTACGATTTCCATGACTTTTGATTTAAGTTCCCGAAACAGATTTTGCTATTTATTCGGCAATGAGTGGAGGTGCTGTTCCGTTTCACCTTTTTGCCGTTTCCAATGTTGTTGCTGTTCATGACTGACATTTTTTTTTATTCGTCCAAAGAGCCGGAGTATGCTATGTTTCGTTTCACGAGCATGAAAGGTCAGTGTTCGGCAGGCACAAGGTTTTGGCGAAAAATACTACCCGCAGGCGTGGAGATTTTTTGACAAACTCGCTTGACCTTGGGAAGGCAGAAGAACACGGTCATACCTTTGCTCTTGAAATCGGACATGTGCATACGAGCCTTTGGATAAAATGGGGAAGCGGTGAACAGCCCATTGGATATGGCTGATGTTTAAGAATCAGTATCTAGGATTTCTGGAAACAAATAACGGCGAGCATAATTCTAAAATTTTGAATAGCAACTTAGAATGTATCGGTAAAGTGAAGCATATACCAGGATTGGCTTTTAGAAAAAAACACCATAACATGCTGACGGATTGATAATTATATATTAGATTAGTGCCTTAACACTATTGCTGACTTAAAAATCTACACTCATGCGCTTCTCTAAAACAAACAACGGCTTGAAGGTCCAAGCCATTTCAGGTACATACGTTGTTCTCTTGGGTATCCACCTTGATGAAAATGACTGCAATGGCCTAAAGGGATTTTCCATACATCGTACCGATCATACTGCAAAGACCGCTGGGTTTCTGAAGGGAATGAAGGCTTTCAGCGAGACAGATCCCGGGTATGCGGCAGGATCTCTGTACTCAACAGAGTTCCACCCCGTGCAGGGCTTCCAATGGGGGGATTACGATGCCGTTCCCGGACACAAATACACTTATGTTATCACAGCACTGAAAGGCTCGCCAAAAAACCTGAACCCGATCAGCTCTGTGACTTTGGACGTTGAAACAGAATCTCCAGAAAATGGCGATCATGATATTTATTTCAACCGCGGCACTGCCGCATCTCAGGAATATGTTCGTCTTTTCGGTGACAAGAAACCTGGGGAAGTGATTAATGGTAAGGCATTTGAATGGCTATCGCGTGGACTTTATGAAGCGATGTGCAATTTTGTGGAGAGTTGCGTGCCCGGCAGACATGCATTAAGGATCGCGGCCTATGAGTTCCAATATCTGCCGTTCCTAAAAATTCTCGAAAAGAAAATAGCCGACGGCTTGGATGTGAGAATCGTCTATGACGCACGCGATGAAAAGGTAACCGAAAACAACAGGAAAACCGTGGACGGTGCTCCCGGGATCAAGCCTTTTTGTAACGAACGGCGAAAGACAGCGTACAGGATTTCTCATAATAAATTCATGGTCAAATTAGAGGATGGAGTTCCCATAACCGTCTGGACAGGGGGTACGAATTTTAAGGATGGCGGTATCTTCGGACATTCCAACGTAGCCCACGTGGTAGAGAATTCTGAAGTTGCAAAAAAATACAAAGCATATTGGGAGGAGTTGAACAAGGACCCCGACCTTGACGACATAAGGTCACAAAACCTGACGATCAGTCCAGACCTTCCAGAGGAAATCCAAGACGGCACTGCCGTTATCTTCTCCCCAAGAAAGGAGAAAACTGTGCTTAAAAAATATGCAGCCATGGCAAAGGCATCAAAGGAAGCGCTTTTCATGACATTCGCTTTTGGGATGGGCGACGATTTTAAAGAGGTCTATATGAATAGTCAGGCACCGTTACGGATTGCACTATTGGAGAAGTTTATCAGGAATATGGCCGATGACACTGATGAAGAGATCAAAAAGAAACAGGACGAGATTGAAAAGATGCAAAAACTGAGAAATATGCCCGAGAATATCTTTGCAGTAGGAAACAAGATCGTCACAAATCAGCTTGACGGCTGGGTACTTGAAAAACTTACCGAACTGAACGGAAACGTTAACTATGTACATAATAAATTTGCGCTTATCGATCCGCTGGGCGACTCGCCCGTCGTCATAGCGGGATCGGCCAATTTCAGTGAAGCATCCACCACAGGAAATGACGAAAACATGTTGATCGTAAAAGGAAATAAGAGGGTGGCCGATATCTACCTTGGAGAATACTGGCGACTTTTTAAGCACTTTTCCTTCCGTGAAAGTATCACCAATGGATGGAATCCAGCTAATAAGCCAAAGCCCCTGATCACTGACGACAGCTGGTGGAAACGTCACTTTGGGAATACTTCCGACGCTGCGCGACGAAAGTACTTTGCAGGTATCTAGGTAGAACCGCCAATGATTTCATGTAGTTTTTTCTTTAGCAGTTTCTTATCGGGCAACTGTGTCCGGTACTCTGCAACCATTGTCGGAGACAGGCTACGGCTCATCGCGTATTCCACGACCTCCTGGTCGCGGGACTTGCAAAGCAGTATGCCGATGGATGGATTTTCATTCGGTTTTTTCACGTCCCTGTCCAAAGCCTCGAGATAAAAATTCAGCTGTCCAAGATGCTCTGGTCTGAACTTGTCCGCTTTGAGTTCAAAAGCTACCAGGCATTGCAGCCCCCTGTGGTAGAAAAGCAGATCGACATAAAAATCCGATCCTCCGACCTGTAGCTTGTACTCCTGGTCGATGAAAAGGAAATCCTTGCCAAGTTCCACGATAAAGCTTTTCATCTGCCTGATGAGGCTCTGTTGAAGATCGTTTTCGCTATGAGGTTCTGGAAGGTTCAGGAATTCGAAGATATAGCTGTCGCGAAAGGCAGCACTAATATCTCCTTCCATTTCTCTCGGCAGTGCCGAGAGTTTTGCCCCGGCAAGCCTCGTGCGCTCAAACAGTGAACTGTTTATCTGGCGTTCGAGTTCACGGGAACTATAGCGTTCGCGTATGCAAAGCCGCATATAGAACTCCCGCTCGTCTGGTGTCTTCGCTCTGCTTAGTATGGTCATATTGTTTGTCCAGCTGATTTCCCTCAGCAGTGCCGAGAGTTTTGGTGATGTGCCGTAGGCCTCAAAGAACTGCTTCATCCTCCATAGGTTCTTGTCGGAAAATCCCTTCAGCGAGGGTTCGGATCGCTGGATATGAACTGAAAGTTCAACAACCACCGCCTGGCCCCATTCCGCACTTGCCACTTTGTCGGAAATGTACTTTCCGATGTTCCAGTATAGATCGATCAGCTCTGCGTTTACCGCACTGATCGCCCTTGAACGTGACTGCCTGATCAGCAGTATCACTTCATTGAACCTGTTGTCCATATTTTCTCCTTTCATTTTTAATAAATCTATTTTTTGATGACCAAATGCTGCAGGCCAGGATCGTTCAGCAACCGTTCCATTTCCGAGTGCACGATGTCCTGCACATCCTGTTTGATCTGCATATAGTTGCGCTGCACCATGACCGAATCCACCTTGCGCACCTCTGGGATCGGCTCGTATGCGCGCTCCTCGTCACTTAACGCCTGGTGGTCGTTGATGATCTGGCAATGGAATGCCTTGAGGTCAATCTTGCAGTCGGGGTTATCGGCCACCATACCTACAAATTCTCCAGAGCTGAGCGAAGAGATGGTCGAGGGAGGAACTGCGGAATCAAGCTGGCTCGACCTGCTGATGGAGGTATCGCTACTGTTGATCGAATAGCTGACCCTGTCCTGCATGATCTTCCCAAACCGCTCGGACATCTGCTTAGCTGTATCGCCCGTCACCTGTCCACAGATCACGTTGC
>CAMLFH010000018.1 GCA_946479285.1 uncultured Flavobacteriales bacterium
GGCTTTTGTAGCGAGACGAAGTCCCGATAGCTATCGGGATGAACTCCAGCACCCAAAAATTCACACAATACAAAAGCCCAGTTTTACTGGGCTTTTGTAGCGAGACGAAGTCCCGATAGCTATCGGGATGAACTCCAGCACCCAGAATTCACACAATAAAAAAAGCCCAGTAAAACTGGGCTTTTGTAGCGAGACGGAGAGTTGAACTCCGGACCTCAGGGTTATGAATCCTGCGCTCTAACCAACTGAGCTATCTCGCCATATTCCTTGCAAATCCTTGAAAGGCGGTGCAAAGATAGTTACATTTTTATTCTGTGCAAGACTATGAACGGTCTTCTTCAAATAAAACTTTTGTTTGATGCTTTAGTAACTTGAAAATCAAGCTGAACAATAAAGCCCCTGCGATCCAATAAACGTAACAAAGCCAGTTTTCAAGCTTCCACGTCATAAAATATTCGCGAATTCCGGCTACGAAAACGAAGCCTAATACAGTTGCTGTAATCCCGGAGTACTCACGACGCAGAATCGTTTTCATTGAGAAAGGAATATTTCCTTTGATATAATTCTTCATGCTCGGCCAGAATGCAGGAACCGAATTCGACCAGTTTACATAGCTTTCTCCGAACTTACGCTCTAAGAAACGCTCTTCTGCAAACATGATTCTTTCATAATAGATCCAAAACAACAAGCTTACAATGATGATGTAGTAAACATTGAATGTGAAGCAAACAATTCCGATCCACATGAAATAGTTCCCCAAATAAAGCGGGTGACGAACCGTGGAGTAAATTCCCTTTGTATTCAAAGCCTCAGCAACCTGTTCCTGGGTGTTTCTTCCGGAAGTGTTCTTGTTACTCGTTCCAATAGCAATAGCGCGGATTACCTGCCCTAAGATTGACATAGCAATTGCTGCCCCGGTACAAAGATAATACCAGCGTGAATCGTCCATAATGCATTGAACATCTGTAAAGTAGATTACAGGAACTGCCAAAACGAACAAAATAACCGGAATTTGTCCTCTATACTTGAAGAGCTTGTTTCCGTTTTTTTCAAATGAATGTACTAACGCCATGAAAGAAATGTGTATATTTCGAAAATGATTTTTCGGCGCGAAGTTAACATTATTAAACTACTATGACAAATAAGGAACAATTCGAATTAGAATATGTATTGAGAACCTCTCCACGGGTATTGGATAAATTGCTGTCCACGCCTGATGGATTAAGCGAATGGTTTGCCGATGATGTTATTGTAAAAGATGATATGTACACCTTTCATTGGGATGGAAGTGAAGAACAAGCAAGATTAATCTCTAAAAAAGCCGGAGAATACATTAAATGGCAATGGCTGAATGACGAAGAGGATGAACTGGAAACATTCTTCGAAATGAAATACACGATTGATCCGATGACGAAAGTTGTTATTTTAACCGTTTCTGATTTTGCCGAAAGAACTGAAAAAGACGAAATTGTCCGTTTGTGGGAATCACAAATCAGTGATTTGAGAAGGGTAATTGGAGCATGATTTAAAATGAAATCCTTAGATTGTTTCTCCCTTAATTCGTTACTTCTGATTCCTCTTGCTTTTGTTTTTTCCAATTGTTCAGGTGAAGGAAACAGTAAAAAGATTGATAGTAAACCAATTGTTCTTGATACCTTAAGATTCACTGAAAAAATGAGAGGTCAAGCAGGAGTAAAATTTAAATTCCACTCTAAAGCTTTCTATAACAACTTCTCGAGAAATAAGTGGGTGTCTTTTTCAGTTTATGGACAAGGTGAAATGATTCATATTTTAAAGCATTCTAATGTTTTTGTTGAAGGTGGCGATTCTACTATTCATATTCGAAAAATAAGTGGTTTTGATTTTGAAATAATGGTTGATTCAAATTTCAAAGGGTGTTATCCATTTCATGACGTAAAGATCATTTCATTTTCACCTATAATCCAACCTCAAAAAGGGTACGTATTTGATTCATACTGGCTTGAAAAGCCTTTAAAATACCCCGCTAAAACAAGAGTTTCCTTAAATCATTTGAAAATTGAATAATTGGTCACAAAATATGTGCTGTTATAAAAAGCCCTTTCAAATTGAAAGGGCTTTTGTAATTTTAACTCAATTCATTAATCGAATTCGTCAAATTCTTACTGATCTCTTCCAATGCGGATTGAGAGAAATCGAATTTTAATCCGGCTGTTTCATATATTTCCGGAATGGATTTCGTGTAACCCAAGGCAAGCGCATTTTTGTAATCCGTCAATGCTTTTGAAGGGTCCTTTTTGTAATTGCTCCAAACTCCCAAGGCACCTAATTGTGCGATTCCGTATTCAATGTAATAGAACGGAACCTCGAATAAGTGCAGTTGTTTCTGCCAGGAGCTTTCCAGTACAGCTTCATATCCGTCATAATCCACCAATCCTGTTCCAAAACGCTTGCTCAGTCTCAACCATTCCTGCGTTCTTTCTGCTGTTGAATGAGTTGGATGGGTATAAATCCAATGCTGGAATGCGTCAATTTGAGCTATCCACGGCAATACTTTTACCACTGACTCCAATTGTTCCAACTTAGCACGTTTCAAATCAGTACCATTGCTGTAAAACTCATTCCAAAGCTCCATCGTCAATAATTCCATCGACATGGAAGCCAGTTCTGCTACTTCTGAAGGCAGGGATTTAAATCCCGTCAATTCCAAATCACGGCTTAAGAAGGAATGAACGGCATGTCCGCCTTCATGAACCATGGTTGTCAAGTCCCTTTGAGCTCCGGCTGCATTCATGAAAATAAAAGGAATTCCTGATTCGTAAAGCGGGTAGTTGTATCCTCCTGGAGCTTTTCCGGCTTTTGAATCCAAATCCAGGAATCCACCGCTTTTCATTGTTTTCAGGCAGTCGCCGAAATAAGGATCCAACTTTTGGAAAACAGCAATCGATTTATCCAATAATTCCGCACCGTTCTCAAATGGTTTTAACGGAGCCAATCCATCAGGATCTGCTTCCGTATCCCAGGGCTTCAATTTGGATTTGCCTAATTTTTCCAGCTTTTTCAAGCCCAGTTGTTTCACAATCGGAACGATGAGTTTTTCGATTGCATCGTGGAATGCCAAACAATCTTCTACGGTATAATCAAATCGACCAAGTGCTTTGAATTTGTATTCGCGATAATCCGCGCAATCTGCATTCTTTGCAACTTGATTTCTCAATTGGATCAACTGATTGAACAAGTCATCCAATGCGTCGCGATCCTGCAATCTGCGAGCAGTAATCAGTTCATATACCTCTTTGCGAACGGTTTCATTCGGATCTTTCAGGAAATTTGCTGCTTGCGGCATTGTCCATTCCTTTCCCTGATAAGTAATCATCTGTTTTCCGGATATTGCACCGAATTGCTGACTCAAAGTACTCAATTCTGTTTCCAGCGGGATATTTTCTTCGCGGAATAATTCCAGGGCGGATTGAGCTCCTCTGAAATAGATTGCATACGCTTTATCTTCAGATAATTCCTTCACATAAGGAGACGCCATCATTTTTTGATTCAATGAATCTTCGAAAGGAGCGAGGTTTGGCTGAATTTCCGTTACAAAGAATTGATAAGACTCTGTCAATTTTTCATCCAGCGTATTGATGGTCATTTTAATATAACGCCAGGCCATATTTTCTTCCAATACAGCTTCCAGTTCACTTTTATCTGACAACCATTGTTTAAAGGATTCTTTCGAAGAAATATCCCGGTTTTGAAGATCTGAAAGATAAGACTCAACGGATTTCCAACTTTCACAAGTGAAGTCGGGTGAAACAAATTTTCTCATAGATACAAAAATAAAAAAAGGGACATCCACCAATGCGAACGTCCCCAATTTTTATGAAATATTTTACTTTTTGACTGCACTGACGCTTACGCAGTAGCTTCAGCGAAGGCGCAACGCTTGTCAGTATCAAAAGCATGCTTTCTCTTACTTTCCTCTTGACGAACCTGTTTTAGGTGCAGCCACTTTTTTAGCACTTGTTGCTTTGGCATTTGCCTTAGCTGGCGCTTTTGCCGCAGGAGCCTTCGCTGCCGTTGCGGATTTAGTTGCTGTAGCAGCCGTTTTCTTTGCAGGAGCTTTTTTAGCAGGTTCTTTTTCACCTTCCTCAGCTGATTTCTTAGCAGTTGTTTTTGCAGCTGGTTTCTTTTCCTTTCCTTCAGCTGAATCTGCTTTAGCAGCTTTCTTCTCTTTTTCTTCCTTCACTTCAGGGATCAATGCTCCGGCTTTATGAAGCAAGTTATACCACTGGAAGATTTTCTTGATATCAGAACCGTAAACACGCTCCTGGTCAAAATTCGGAAGGACCTCGATCAAATACGCTTTCAACTTATTCTGATCTTCTTTATGAGAAATAGTCTCTTTTCCTTTTTCTTTTTCAAAAATCGAAGTAAAGATCTCTCTTAACGGTTTGTCATCGTCGTAGGTATAGATAGAAATGTCATCCAGAGCAGAAATTCTGTCTGAAGCATACGCAGGAACGCGTTTTTTATCTTCCAACGATTCTACAATGATGTTGTTTTTACCCTGAGCCAATACTTTATAAAGACCCGGTTTTCCTGAAATAGCAATGATACCTGTTAAATCCATTCGATTAATTTATATGCGCCAAAAATACGGCTTCTTTTTAATTCTTCACAATTTTCACCTGAAAGTATTGAACATCTGTGTGAATAATTAAATAATAGGTGCCATTTCCCAGTTCTGAAATGGAAAATTCGTGCTTTCCGTCAGCAATCGTTTTTACGGTTCTTCCCTGTACATCAACCACTTGAATATCAGATAGCGGGATTGAAGCATCAATGTTCAAGTTGCCAAGTGTTGGATTCGGATAAACATGAATTTCATGTTCCAATTCATCAATTCCTAACGAAGGATTGTAAGGTTGTGAAAAAACTTCACATCCGTCCGTACTTGTTCTTGCAACAGTAAAGAAAGAAGAGGAAGGCATTGTAATGGTATAAGTTGTTCCTGTAGCTCCCGGAATCGCAACTCCGTTTTCATACCACTGCAAACTAGGATATGGATCCGTTGAAAGCAGTGTTCCGTTCACAAAAATAATAGGAGCGGGCGGGGCTGAGAAAGCAGTAACTGTTATTGTATCCGAATAGGAAACACATCCATTTTGATCATATGCCATAAAATAAACATCTCCCGAAGCAGTTAATGCCGAATTCAAAGTCGTATCTCCGTTCATCCATTCAATGGAATAACCAGGTAATGAAGCGGTTGAAATAGCGCTGTCTCCCGGACAGAAGAATAAATCTGCCGTAATTGTATTGGTGAAGTTTGACTGCAGCATCAGGTTCAAGCCATGAACTTTGCCATATCCGTAAGCATTGTTCGGAATTGTTCCGGTAAATCCATCGGTGAACGCTGTGGAATGAAGCGCATCTAAAAAGCTTTGATAATTTCCTTTGGAACATTTCTCCAGGTAAAGCGCCGCAATTCCTGCAACAACCGGTGAAGCCATTGAAGTTCCGCCATTACGAACATGCAAACCATCACTCGACATAGCAGCATTGAAGCCGGGATCGTTCAACAACCAAAACGGACCCGCACTTAAAGAAACGTCTCCTGATGCCGAAATATCCGGTTTGTTTATCCCCATTCTTGTTGGCCCTTTTGAAGAATTTGGAGACAATTGTCCCACAGCAGCAGTATAGGAAGGTGCAGGCTGGTAATAATTCCCGTCCTTGTCTAAATGTCCGAATCTATTGCGAAGATTTCCAACAGTCACCACTTTTGGAGAACAGTTCCAGGAAGAAACAATCGTTTGCAGTGTATCAGCCATATTATAATATTGAATATCCGGATAAGTTATGGAAGAGGGAAGGCCCGTTGTTGCAAAATCATTCAAAGACAATGTTGCGCCGCTCCATGCATCGTAATTTCCTGTTCCGGTCGTTTTAAGAGCGTATAAATAGGATGTCGAATCTACGTGATTGAGGTAAAATTCTATATGCAGGTTCGGACCAACGATTTCGGGGTAGATCTCCATGGTAGCAATTCGGTTCGGCCCGTTCCAAAGAGTATCCTTGATAACAGTCCCAACTCCGGTGTTTGCCATCCGATAAATTGTTTGAGCGCGCTCCTGGAAACTTCCACCCGGAAGGTTTGCAGCTAACCCATAATTCCAGCCCGCATCCGAAATGTCTGTCCATAAATCTAAATAAACGGTATTCGCTCCCAACTGACTGGAAGGATTTGGTTTCAGCCAAACAAAGGAAGTGTCTGTTGAATTCACATCGTCGTGTACGTGGTATTTGCCCCAGGCACCTGAATTACCAGCTGCACAAACAATAATTCGTCCGTCTTTTTCATCCAGTAAGTTATCCATCAAAACTCCGGCAGGATCTCTTCCGTCGTGGCTTCCCAAATAACTCCCAACCGATAAATTCACAACCGCAGGAAGTCCCAATTCATCTGCTTTATTGAAAACAAAATCACAGGCATCTGCTACTGTCATTGTCCAGTTTGGTAAATTGAAATTCGTTTCGATAATGATAATTCTTGCTTCAGGCGCCATCCCGGTTTCTTTTCCGTTAGCCAACCCATTTGAGACTGCTGCTCCCGCCACAGATGTTCCATGAGCAGAAGATTCTTCCATACTTCCACAGGTTCCGGCCTGGATTTCTGCAGATGTCCATAATTGACCATAATTATAAGGCTGCGGAGTATTTGCTGCATTCGGAAGCGTATGGTCCCAATAATAAAGTACGCGCGTATTTCCGTTTGCATCTTTGAAATCAGGATGATTGTAATCCAATCCCTGGTCAACAAATGCAACAATCACATCTTTTCCTTTAAAAGGAGTTTGCAAACCACCCGATCCCTGGTGAATGGGCTTTACAAAATGCTTCACAAGCGTAGAATCATTCAGAGCTTTAGGTATGGAAAACTCCAGGTAGAAAGACTTAATCAGTTTAGAATCCATTGCTTCTTTGATCCAGCTGGGTTTTGCCTGAATGTAGATCCATTCGCGTGTTACCTGTTTCACTGAGATCTCTTTAACAGCCATTAAAGCATCTAGATTCCCGGAGTTCGTAACAGCAAAAGCCACAGGAACAGCAGGTTGTTCTTCCAACAACTTTTTAAATCGAAAATTGTCTGTCTGTGCAAAAGCTTGTGCTGAATTAATCAAAATTAATCCGGCTATGAATAATATTTTATTTATTTTCACCGCTTGTTGTAGTAGTTTTCCTATGAACATTTTTTTAAACCTTTAATATAGAATACTCGCAATATCTTTCTGCAAATTAAGATATTTGTTTAAAAGGAATTGTATTCCTGTCAAAAAAAGAATTATTAGTCATGAAGAAAAGAATCCTCACATTGTCATTGGCCCTGTTTTCTGTAGGTGTAATGAACTTTATTTATGGTCAGAAAACCGAAGAAGTAAAAAACTGGTACAATGGCCCAACCCCAGGGATGAATACTGAAAAAGCTTATTCTACTTTGAATAAAATGAAATCTACAACCGTTGTTGTTGCTGTCATTGATTCAGGGATAGATATTGAACACAAAGACTTACAGGGAAAGATCTGGACAAATGAAGATGAAATTCCTAACAATGGAATTGACGATGATAAAAACGGGTACATTGACGATGTTCACGGTTGGAACTTTCTTGGGAACCCGAATGGAGAGAACCAGGATTTTGCACGTTTGGAGAAAACGCGTATTTGTGCTGAACTACATGCGAAATTTAAAGATAAAGCAGAATCGGACATCACTGAAGCAGAAAAGTCTGATTACACAAAGTACAAACAGCTTTTAAAGGATATCGATGCTGAACGCAAGGAAAATTTGGGTGCATTGGAGCAATATACCCAGTTGCAGCAAATGTTCCCGGCAATGAAAGCACAGTTGATAGAGAAATTAGGGGCAAACTTCACTGAAGCAGATGTGGACGCATGGAAACCGGAATCTCAAAAAGACCTTCAATTAAAACAACTTGGTAAATACATTGCAAGCGGTCAATTGACTGAAGACGCACTGCAGGAAGCGATAGATCATTTTAACGGAAGTGCAAACTACCAATTAAACCTGGAATACAACGATCGTCAATTTATTGGTGATAACCCGGATGATTTCAATGATGTTCATTACGGAAATAATGATGTAGAAGGACCTGAAGCTTCACACGGTACACATGTTGGCGGAATTATCGGTGCCACAAGACATAACGAATTGGGTGGTGACGGTGTTGCTGACAATATTCGTTTGATGTCTTTGCGTGCAGTTCCAAATGGAGATGAGCAGGATAAAGATGTTGCATTGGCAATTCGCTATGCAGTAGACAACGGAGCTTCTGTTATCAACATGTCATTTGGTAAAGCTTACTCAAAACACCAGAAAGAAGTTTATGAAGCATTAGCATATGCTGATTCCAAAGGAGTTTTGTTGATTCATGCGGCAGGAAACGACGGAGTGAATTTAGATGAGAACCCGAATTTCCCGACAAATGAATATTCATTCCAGTCAAAACCGTTGGATATGTACGTATGTGTTGGAGCATCTACCAGAGACAAGAAAAAATTGGCTGCTGAGTTCTCAAATTACAGTACCCGCCAGGTAAATATCTTCGCTCCGGGAGCTGAAATTTACAGCACTGTTCCGCAAAGTGATTATAAAATCCAACAGGGAACTTCCATGGCTGCTCCAATGGTTACAGGGGTTGCAGCTTTGTTGAAATCTTATTTCCCATCATTAACCATGAAGGAAATTAAAGACATCATGCTTGCTTCTGCCAAAAAATACAAAGGAACGATGATTCCTGCTCCGGGAACAGGTACTTCTGTAGACTTCAGTACACTTTCTTCAACAGGAGGAGTGATTGATATCTCTGCTGCGGTTAAAATGTGCCAGGCAAAAGTTAAAAAGTAATTTTAAATTACGATCTTATAGTAATGCCGTCTGAACCTTTGTTTGGGCGGCTTTTTTTATCACTTATGAAAACAATTAAACTTTTATCAATCCTTTTGATGGGATTCTGTTTTACAACAGGATTTACAGATCCAAAACCAACGGAAACCGAAAAGATCGATCAGCTGATTGACAGTTGGCACAAAGCTGCTGCCGAAGCAAATTACACCAATTACTTTGCATTGATGGCAGAGAATTTCATTTTTATGGGAACAGATCCAACCGAAAGATGGAACAAGGAAGAATTCGGAGGATTTTGCAAACCTTATTTCGACCAGGGAAAAGGGTGGGACTTCCGGAAAATTGAGCGCCATATTGAAATTTCCAAAGACGGCAAAACAGCCTGGTTTGATGAAAAGATCAGCACCTGGATGAAAGACTGCAGAGGAAGCGGTGTTTTTATTAAGGTCGGGAAGGAATGGAAACTGAGCCAATATAATCTGGCAGTCTTAATCGAAAATAGTAAGATTCAGGACTTCATTAAGTTGAGAGAGAAGAAATAAATAGACTTCAACTCCGCTCACAATAATAGTTAACGCGGTAAACTCTGGTATCGATTTTGTTATCTTATCAAGTAAGTAAAAACACTTGATATGAAACGATTAGTTTATTTGGGGTTGATCATGGTAACCGGGTTATCATTCAACACATTCGCTCAGGAAAGTGACAGTACCGGTATGCCCGGCGATAATTTCAATTTAGCAGGAGCACTGAACCTTTTCAAAGAATCCAAAAACCTGGAAGACTTTGAAAAGAAGCTGAACACAGAATCCAACAAAGTCAATAATCTCGATCTGGACGGAGATAACAAGATCGATTACATCCGTGTAGTTGATAAAAAAGATGGTGAGAGCCACGCTATTCTGCTCCAGGTTCCGATCAACAAAAAAGAAAACCAGGATATTGCAGCCATTGCCATTGAAAAACGGTCCGACAAAGAAGCACAGCTTCAAATAATCGGGAACGAAACAATCTATGGGGAAGAAACAATCATGGAACCAATTGACGAAAAGGAGATCAAAAAGTCAAGCGGGCCGGCAACATTGTCTTCACCAACGGTAGTAATGTTTGTAAATGTCTATTATTGGCCATGTGTTCAATATGTGTACGATCCTTTCTATGATCCTTGGTATTCCCCGTATTATTGGGATTATTATCCATCCTGGTGGAATCCATGGCGACCGGTTTACTATCATGTTTATTACCAGCGCATGTATTATTATAACGATTGGTGTCATTACACGCCTTATTACCATGTGCCTCATGCACGCGCCATTTATGCGTCGAATCATTCAAACAGTAATACCGTACGTAAACGTTATGAACCGCAACAAGCAGCTTACAAAGGAAGATCATCGTATAATCAATCTGCTGCCGGCTCCAAAGGAAGAACGGAAACCGGGAAATCAGAATCTGTAAATGGCAGAACTATCGGTACAGAAAATAAATCTGTTCGTCCTGCGACGAATGCAGAACCCCGCACTATAAATCGGGATGAATCGGCACCAAGACCAATTAACTCTAACAATAGAGGGAATGTGAACAATGGTGGTATGGAGAGAAACAATAACGGAAATACACGGACGGTTGAACCAGCGAGAAGAAATCCGAATCCTTCAACAGCTCCGCAACCAAGACCTCAGGCAGAACCAAGACCTGTGGAAAGAAGTCCGCGACAAGTGAATCCGCAACCTCAAAGACAGCAGCAGCCAGTGAGACAGGCTCCGCAGCAAAGACAAACTCAGCCAATGAGATCAACACCTCAACCGGCCCCACAGCCAAGACCAGGCGGTGGAAGAGGAGGACGATGACTTCGACTACGCCCAGTCACCTTTTCAATTGAGTAATAGTTTATAGATCAAGGTCCCTGAGCGGAGTCGAAGGGACAATTAATTAAAAAGGCGAGATAATTTATCTCGCCTTTTTCTATTTTGATTTCACTTACTTTTTCTTTCTGTTTTTCGCTTGTTCCAGCTGAGCTTTCTGAGCATCTTCGAGACGCTGCATAAAGCCGGATTTCTTCTTAGGAGCTGCAGTAGCTCCCTTTTTAGCAGAATTAACCTGAGCCGCTGCCATTTTCGCTTTCAGTTTTTCTTCATCCACGAAGAAACGCTTGATCACGAACATAAGAATAATGGTCATCAATGTTGAGATAAAGTAATAGTAACTCAAACCTGAAGAGTAATTATTAAAGAAGAAAATCATCATAATCGGGAACATGTACATAATGATCTTCATGTTCGGCATTCCCGGTTGCTGCTGCTGTGTCATGTTTGACGAATTCAAATGTGTATACGCCAATGTTGTTACAGCCATCAATAAAGTAAACAATGAAACGTGATTACCATATAACGGAATGTAGGTTCCGAAATCCAAGATTGAATCGAATGAAGACAAATCTTCTGCCCAAAGGAATCCGCGTTGTCTCAAATCAAATGTAGCCGGGAAGAAACGGAATACCGCCAAAAGGATCGGCATCTGGAATAACATCGGAACACAACCTGCCAGCGGGGAAGCCCCGGAGGCTCGATAAAGCGCCATCATATCCATTTGCTTTTTCATCGCATCTTCCTTCGTCGGATATTTCGCATTGATCTCATCGATTTGTGGCTTCAGGATCTTCATTTTTGCGGAAGAAACGAACATTTTCCACTGAACAGGCATCAATACCAATTTCAGGATGATTGTCAATAACAAGATCGCAAGTCCGGCATTCACTCCCAGGTTCAGGAAGAATGTAAAGACCGGCTGAACCGCATACAAGTTGATCCAACGGAAAACTCCCCATCCAAGATTTAAGATATCGTCGTAATCTCTATCGTAAGCTTCAAGTGTGTGGTAATCATTCGGTCCGAAATACCAGGAGAAACTTGCCTTGCCGTCTTTCACAGACTGCATTCCCAAATTCAAACGGGAACGGTACTTGCGAATGTGCGTGAAGAATTGTTTTGAACCTTCTTTGTAGTTGGTAGCAGTGAATTTCGTTCCTTTTACCTTGAACCCATTGTCCGCATCCAAAATAGAGGAGAAGTAACTTTGTTTATAAGCCACCCACTTCATATCTGTTTCAGCAGTTTTATAGCTTTCAGCAACCTCGCTGTTCCAGTCTAATTTTCCGTCAGCAGATTCGTAACAGATAGTAGAAACTTTACGCTGTTCAGAAAGCAAACGCTCTGATCGAAGCATTTCCATCTGCCAGTCCAGCATTACTGAATTCGGCAATACTTTACCATTCAGATCTTTCATTTCGATGGTGTAACCCAAATCATAACCACCTTTTAAATTGTAGGTATAAATGATAGATCCGTCTGCAACATCATGTTTGAAAACAACCTTGTTCTTCGTTTTTGAAACAACTTCAAATGCTTTGTTTCCGGTTGCGTATTTTTTTCCTGCAACACTGAAAAGCAATTGATTCGTCTGATCTCCATCCTTAAACAAATAAAGCGGAGTAATCTTTCCGTCGTTCTTTGCGAAGTTTACGTACGATTCATATTCCTTCAATTGAACTGCAGAAACAATTCCACCTTTTGTAGAAAGATCAACTATCAGGTTTTTTGACTCCAGGCGAATAATTTCTCCTTTTGCAATGACATTCGAAGGTGCTTTTGACTGTGCAACAACCGCAGTGTCTTTGATCGGGTTTCCGTCCTTATCTTTCTTAGCTACATGAACTGTTTTGTCCTTTTTTGCTTTTGCAATCGAATCGGCATCTTTCTTTTCCTGTTCTGCTAATTCTTTTTGTTCTTTCTGCTTGTCTTTCAGTTCCTTTTCACTTGGCTGGCTCATAAAAGTGAACACCACCAATAAGGCACCAATAAGCGTAAGACCAATAACTGTATTCCTATCCATTCGTGTTTGTTATTATTTTTTTTGATTATCAATTGCCGCCTTCACAAAAGCAACAAATAAAGGATGTGGATTATCCACAGTACTCTTGTATTCCGGGTGATATTGTGCACCAACGAACCAAGGATGATCAGGGATTTCAACTACTTCTACCAATCCTGTTTCCGGATTTTTTCCAGTAGCGATCATTCCTGCTTTTTCAAAAGCTTCCAAATATTCGTTATTGAATTCATAACGATGACGGTGTCTTTCTTCAATTGATTCGGTATTGTACGCAGAAGCAACCTGTGTATCTGGTCTCAACTGACATTTATAAGATCCCAAACGCATGGTTCCACCCATGTTTGAAATACTTTTTTGTTCAGCCATCATGGAGATTACCGGATATTTTGAATCCTCAGCAATCTCAGTTGTGTGTGCGTCTTCGTATTTCAGGACGTGACGTGCAAATTCGATTACCGCACACTGCATTCCCAAACAAATCCCAAAGAATGGAACTTTGTTCTCACGTGCATAACGAACGGCTTCAATCTTTCCGCTGATTCCGCGAGATCCAAATCCCGGGGCAACCAAAATTCCATCTAAACCATCCAATTCGGATGCGATGTTCTGTTTCGTCAATGATTCTGAGTGGATCCATTTCACATTCACACGTGCTTCATTTGCAACACCTCCGTGAATAAATGCTTCTGAAATGGATTTATAGGAATCTTTCAATTCTACATATTTACCAACCAATCCGATATTTACTTCTTTAACCGGATTCTTCAAGCGCGTCAGGAACTCTTTCCATTTACCCAAATCCGGAGAGTTTTTAGATGGTAAACCCAACTTTTCCAAAGCTACTTTATCTAATTCTTCAGCCTGCATGAGTAAAGGAACATCGTAAATCGATTCTGCATCACGAGATTCAATTACTGCATTCATACTCACGTTACAGAATTTAGCAATCTTCTTGCGGATTGTCAGATCCAGTTCGTGCTCTGTTCTACAACATAAAATATCCGGTTGAACACCCAATTCAAGCAACTGCTTTACGGAGTGTTGTGTTGGTTTTGTTTTCAATTCACCTGCAGCGGATAAATATGGGATCAATGTTAAGTGAACCACCAAACAATCGCTCTCGAATTCCCACATCATCTGACGAACTGCCTCAACGAACGGAAGTGATTCAATATCACCAACTGTTCCACCGATTTCAGTAATGATAATATCGAACTTTCCGGTTTTACCGAGAAGCTGAATACGTTCCTTAATTTCGTCTGTGATATGAGGAATGATCTGAACGGTCTTTCCTAAGTATTCTCCTTTACGCTCTTTTTCAATGACATTTTGGTAGATCCTTCCGGTAGTTACGTTGTTTGCCTGTGAAGTAGGAACGTTCAAAAAACGCTCATAATGTCCCAAATCCAAATCTGTTTCCGCACCGTCGTCCGTTACAAAACATTCACCATGCTCATAAGGATTCAATGTTCCCGGATCAATATTGATGTAAGGATCTAATTTTTGGATTGTCGTAGAGTAACCGCGTGCCTGAAGCAATTTCGCCAAAGAAGCTGAGATAATTCCTTTACCCAAGGATGATGTTACCCCCCCGGTTACAAATACGTATTTTGTTGAATTGGACATATATAAAAATTGTAACTACGGGGCGCAAAATTACATCAAATAAATGAATAGTCGAGCATGTTTTGAATGGTTTTTGAGAAATAAAGGCGAAGGGCAGATTTATTTATTTGGAAGTATCGAAAACATCGGTGAAATGTACCTCCTAATTACAAATCGCACCTATAAATACGTAGGGACGCGATGCGCCGCGTCCCTACAAAATTTAATAAGGCAATCCATCATTTAAAAACGTTTGGAAATAGAACTTCGGTTTTCGAGCTTCTTTTCGGGTAAAAACACTTGCTCCGGATTCATCCAAACGCGGGTAATGCGGGGTTTTACGAATCATTTTCTTCGGGAAAAGGACTAAATCGTGGCTGATCTTGTTTTGAAAAATATGCCTGATTTGTTCACTATCCCAGCCAAGTCGGGCTCCGGCAGTTTGAACTCCCGTAAAACGATGCTTCATTTCTCCATAAAGAATTCCGTGATTCAGTTTTCCGAAAGGTTTGGAGGTAAGATCTCTATATCCATTCGGTGCACCCGGAATTGGATTTCTGTCCCAAACTGTTTCACCCGTTTCACCGGTCCAGATGGTAAGTCCGACACTTGCTTTGTACAGACTATCACGGTATGAAACAACCAAACTTCCGGTACGGAATCGGTCTTTGGCCTGTCCGCCAAACACATCGTTTTCCAACAGGATATCAATTCGCTGAATTCCGATGTTCCATGCCCCGGAACGCTGAGAAGACCCCAACCTGTCGAGGTACCAATAATGCGCATAACCGATCGAATATTCGGAGTTGGATTGATGCAGAGCGCCATCCCAATCCATGTTGACGGGGTTTTTCCCTTTTCCGAACATGATAACACCACCGGCACTGAATCTGAGTTCTCCAAAATTAGAACGATTGCCCAGGTTTGTAAGGAAATAACGCGTCGTAATCCCTGCATTCAGCTGCGCGAAATCATTTCCCAAATAGGAATCGAGTTTAAATCCGAGGGAATTTTGATGCGAACCAAAGCTCACCAGGATACTTGCTTTTACTCCTGCACCGGGTTTCCAGCGATTTTGGCTGAAGACCATAACAGAAGGCCAGAAAACAAATAAGAACAAGATTCGGTTCATGGAAAACGAATTTACAATTTTCAGACCGAAATAGTCTGTCTTCACGAAATACATCCAGTTAACCGCTTTAAATACCGTTTATTTGAATCACATGCATTTCGCTTCAGATTTCGTTTAACTTTGATTTATGTTTAAAGCGAGAAGGACGTATTGGTTTGCACAAGTAGGTGGATGGGCACTTCTTTCACTACTTATTCTCTCGGCATCTGTTTTTTCGAATAAAAAGATCGATCTGAACACGGTCTTCATTTCCACAGGTTTTTTCTTCACATTCGGAATTGTGTTAACCCATCTAATGCGCTATTTCTTTATCGCGATGGGCTGGCTGAATATGCGTTTGTCGAATTTGATTCCTCGGATCCTGATCACTTCGATTTTTTTTGCAGCAATCATGGCCCTTTTAAATGAGCTTGTTTCCCATTTTGTTTCCGGAACTCCTTTCAGTTTTTCCATTGTTGAATTTACACTGAATGTTGCGGCGACACTGATTTTCTTTGTATTGTGGAATAGTGTCTACTTTACGTTTCATTTTTTCCAGCGATCACGAGAGCAGGAGGTAAGTAATCTGCAGCTCACCGCCAGTCATAATGAGATTGAATTAAAAAATCTCCGCTCACAACTCAATCCGCACTTCCTGTTTAATTCCCTGAATTCCATCCGCGCATTGATTGATATTGAACCTTACCGTGCCCAGGAAAACATCACAAAACTATCTAATCTACTGCGAAAATCATTGATTATAGGAAGTGAACAACTGGTCCCTTTAGAAGAAGAATTGTCCATTGTCCAGGATTACCTGGACCTGGAGAAGGTACGCTTCGAAGAACGTTTAGAAATCGTTCATCAATTGGATTCACGCATCATGCACATCCTGATTCCACCGTTTATCCTACAAACATTGGTTGAAAACGCATTAAAGCATGGTATTTCGCAATTAATTGAAGGTGGAACTGTTTGGATCCGGACAAAAAAGCTGGGCGACTCCATAATCCTGGAAGTAGAGAACAACGGAAACCTGCGTTCAACACGAAAAGATTCGATGGGAATCGGGATCTCCAATACACTTCGGAGACTGGAGTTACAATACAAAGGAAAAGCAAATTTTGAATTAAAACAGAGCACCCCAAATACTGTTATTGCAATCATTGAAATTAAAGAATTATGAGAACTATTATCATTGATGATGAGAGACTTGCACGCGAAGAGTTAAAGAAACTCTTGAAGGATTATCACGAAATTGAGATCATTGACGAAGCAAAGAATCCGGAAGAAGGAATTGAGAAGATCAAAGCTTTAAAACCGGACCTGATCTTCCTGGACATTCAAATGCCGGGAATGACCGGTTTTGACATGTTGAAGAAACTTGACGACATCCCGCAAGTTGTTTTTGTTACTGCATTTGATGATTTTGCTTTAAAAGCATTTGAGGTAAACGCATTGGATTATGTATTGAAACCGGTCGATCCGGCTCGTTTGGATGAAACGGTGAAGAAATTACTGAATAATTCGGAGGCGGATTTTCAATCTACAGCAAAAGCCCCAAAAATTGATCGTTCCTCCCGTCCACTAACGATTTCCGATTCTATTTTCATCAAAGACGGGGAGAAGTGTTTCTACATTTCACTGGAAAAAGTTCGCATGTTTGAAAGTGACGGAAACTACGTAAAAGTTTACTTTGAAAAAAGCAGGCCACTCATTTTGCGATCGTTAAACAGCCTGGAAGAACGTTTGGAACCACAGCATTTCTTTAGGGCTAACAGAAAATACATTATTAACCTGAACTGGATTCACAAGGTAGAAAACTGGTTTAACGGCGGTTTGCAGGTTGAATTAAAACCTTTGATCATCAAAACTGCTACCGGAGAAGAAATCCGTGAAGGCGAGAAAATTGAGATTTCAAGACGACAGGCGATTAAGTTCAAAGAGCTCTTTTCAATCTAATTCAAAATGATGAATTCAAAATGCAAAACTTATTATTTAAAAGCTTAATCGATTTAACACCAATCGACTTTTGCATTTTGAATTTTTAATTCTCTATGAGGGTGATTCCGTTTTCGTGCAAGCTAATCAATCTTTGTTTGTAAAGGTTTCCAATAACTTGCTTGAAGACTTTCTTTGACCAGCCGGTTCGGTATTGAATTTCTTCCGGATCGGATTTATCTGTCAAATCCAGGAATCCACCGTTATTTTCAAGCATGTCCAGTAATTTTTGAGCGTGTGTATCGATTTTTTCGTAACCCGCTTTCTCCAAAACGATATCTAACCTCCCGTCATGTCTGACCGTTTTCACATATCCTTTTAAGGTTTCACCCATGCGCACTCTGCGGTGCAATTCATTTTTGAAGATCAATCCGTGGAAGCGGTTATTAACAATGACCTTTAAACCAAGATCTGTAAATTCCCAAACCATTAGGTCCACTTCGTCATCTGCCTGCAACTCATCATTCTGCACCGTATCCATGTACATGCCGATGCGGGATGTACCAACAAGTCGCTCAGTAGCCTCGTCAATGTACATGTAGATAAAGTAATGCTTTCCTTCTTCCAGGTCTTTTGGCTGTTCTCTGAATGGAATCAACAAGTGTTTTTCAACTCCCCATTCTGCAAAAGCGCCGTATTGATTTACTTCTACAATTTTCAGGAAGGCGAATTGATTCACAAGGACTTTCGGGGTAAGTGTTGTGGCAATAATTCTTCCTTCAGAATCCTTGTACAAAAACACTTTTATCATATCATCAATCTGGAAAGACGGATCTACGTATTTCGTTGGCAACAAAACATCATTTCCTTCTTCATCTTCCAGGTAAGCTCCCGGACTCGTAAAACGGTCGAGGCGCAATTCGTTATAAACTCCTAATTCCACAATGCAAAGGTAGTTATTTGAGAATTGAAAATTGAAAATGTGAAAATTTAAAAGAGAAAAGCCTGGTCACAAACTGATTTTACTTCTAATTAAGCTCACACACAGGAAAATGTGCTTCAATGAATGTCCTTAATTGGTTGGATGCACTTGTTGATTGAATAAGGTCTGATTTACAGAAGTTATTCCTGTCAAAAACAATACAAATTTCGTAGTAGCTTCTGAATTCACTGATGGAATTGATTTCAAAAGTAGAATACGGATACAGCCTTAACTAACAATGTCCTTCATTACAACACATTCCAAAAACGTACAAAGCGTGATATCCGGATATCATGATATAATGATTTCATGTTTTAGTTATATAACGAAGAAATTTGTGTTTTTCTTGAAATCATAATTGTTAAAACCGACAGCTTTCTAGAAATACAAATTGCCCGACTGTTTCGCCGCAATAATCATACAAGGCAACTTTAATTCATTGGTAATCAGAGATTGAGCAAAGTTATCGAATTGAGGTAGTAAACTTTCAGAGTGATAAGCCAGTGCAATCAGTTCGATGTTCCTTTCCTTCACGTATGCCATTACTTTTTTGGAATAACCACCGCTTGAAGGAAGCAGGTTCACTTCACATTTCGCTCCTTTTTCGTCGTATTTGTTGCGGATAAGCAAGACACGGTTTTTAGTTTGTTGAGACAATCCTTCATCCGTATGTTTTTCCCCGATCACGTGAACAGTTGCATCAAAAATACGTGCTAAATCTCCCGCAGGACTTACGATCTGAAGACTTTCCTTCGTTAAATCGATAGGAACAACAATGTTTTTTATCTCTACGTGCTTGGTTTCTTTTTGTACTATGATAAACGGAACATCGCAGCTGGTAATCACTTTCATGGCGAAGCTTCCAGTTAATTTCTGGAATCCTTTCGCTCCATGAGTTCCCATCAGGATCAACTGAGCGTGTTCTCTGTTTGCAATTTTGTTGATGTCACTAAAAATATCGCCCACGGTAACAAGCACAAACATCTCCACATTTGTCGGAACTGTTTTGGATTTTATAATCTCCCACAATTTCGCTTCAATTGCTGCAATTTTAGATTTGTTATCTACCAAATGCAACAGCATGATATCTGTCCTAACGTGCGTTCCCAGGAATAAGGCATAATCCAAAGCAGTATTTCCAACCTCAGTTAAATCATGCGGGACGATGTACAAATTTCTACTCATAGCGATTTTTTTTTAACCAAAGTAGCCAAAAAAATGATTCATTAAGTGTATTAATTTTTAACAACTCTATGTTGATCAAATATTTCACCGATTATTTCACCGATTTTAACTAAGATTATCTAAAAAGTCAATTATGGGTGTCTAATTTTGCCTATTCTTTAAAATCATCCACATGTTTGGAATTATTCTTTTACTCATTTTTATTGCCCAGGCTACACTTTCATACGCTATTTTCGAATTTCAAAATCCTTTTTCAATTGTCCTGGGAACCATTCAATTAACCTTATTCTTCGGAAGCATGATAGTAATGATGCGTGCCATCAGAAATCGACACACAACAGATTACCGGAAAGGGTTCAATGCATTTGGAGTCATGATCGCAAGCGGAGTTCCGGCCCTGGGATTTTTTCTATTCGGGATTGTTTACCTCATTACCGGAATTGCCTTTATTGAGTACATTGGTTTCGGAATTGCAATTGCCATGTTCATCGCTATTATGGTTGGGATTATCTGGGGAAGATGGAACTGGAAAACACATACCATTGAATTACCTTTTGAGAATCTCCCTGAAAATTCGGATGGATTGCGCATTGTGCAGATCAGTGATGTTCACGTTGGAAGCTTCTTCAATAAATACGATAAAGTGGAAAAAGCCATTCAGCAAATCAATAAGCTGGAAGCCGATTTTGTATTCTTTACAGGAGATTTGGTGAACAATATTGCCGAAGAAATGCTGGGCTGGGAACCAATTTTCTCAAAGATACAGGCTAAAAAAGGGAAATATAGTATTCTTGGAAATCACGATTATGGAGATTACGTTCCCTGGGAAAAGGAAGAAACCAAAATGGCCAACTTAACAAAACTGATCGCCATTCACATGCAAATCGGATTTACTCCATTGCTCAATGATGCCGTAGAACTGGAACCCGGATTCTGGCTGCTGGGAGTAGAAAACTGGGGAACGGGCCGCTTTAGGC
Organism: uncultured Flavobacteriales bacterium; assembly: GCA_946479285.1. The sequence continues at coordinate 20,598 of CAMLFH010000018.1, forward strand.
AGAGTGGAAGATTGGAAGAAACATTGAAAAAAGTCCCTGCTGATTCGTTCAAACTATTACTTTCCCATGATCCGAGCCATTTTGATGCGCAGGTAGCTCAAAAAACAGATATCGATTTGACTTTATCCGGTCACACACATGGGATGCAATTCGGAATTGAGCGTTTCGGGATCAAATGGAGCCCGGTTTCTTTCCGTTACAAAAAGTGGGCAGGATTATACAACATTGGGAAGCAATTCCTTTATGTGAACCGTGGCTTCGGTTATTTAGGCTTCCCGGGAAGAGTAGGGATTTACCCGGAGATCACCTTGATTAAGCTGAAAAAGTTGACTTCGACTCCGCTCAGTCAACTGTAAAATAAAACTACACAAAGTCCTTAAGAACGATTAGTTTTCCCACTGATGCACAGATAGCAATAGTAATGCTGATTGGATGGCGCCAATATGCTTTAGCGATGGCACAAGCTTCAGCATAGGCGCACCGGCCGCCATCATAGATATTCAAGCGAGTCCGGTAGGCTCGCAAAAAAATCTGCGAATCTGTGGTGAAAAAGTTTGTAGTATTGCGTCTAATCAAATTCCGCTTTCAACAGGTAAATCTGCTGTTCTACTTCATTCACGATCTCTTCCGCGGTTCTTCCTTTTGGGAAGATTGGCGTTCCAATGCGCATGTAGCTGTCGAAAGGAACCGGGATAGGATCTCCTTTTGGAAGGATTTTTCCCAGGCCTTTCATGTAAATGGGAATGAATGGAATATCCGGACACTGCTCTAATACCAAGCCGACACCTCGTTTGAATTTCTGGAATTTTTCCGGTTCTCCGCGTGAGCCTTCCGGGAATAAAAGCAGTGAATCTCCTTTCTGAAGTACTTCCACCATCATGAGAATCGGATCAGGGCCGGTTTCGCCTTCTTTTGGTCGGGAACGCGGAATAAGAACTGCATTCACAAAGAAACGGGTCAATGCGGCTTTAAATGGTGATTTTCCGAAATAATCTCCTGCAGCAATCGGGTGAGTTTTTGCCAATTGTCTCAGCGGTAAATGGGCCATGATTGAAATAGTATCCAAATGTGAATTGTGATTTCCCACAATAACACAAGGCCCTCTGTAGATCAGGTTCTCCTTATGGATCAGTTTGGTACCCGAGAAAAGCTTGAGTGCCGTACGCATGATCACGGAATAAATGATGAATAAGGTCGCTTTTTTCACTGGAGGTAATACAAATTATAGACAATGTGGAAAAACACCGGAGCAGTAAGCGCCAGGGAGTCAATTCGATCTAAGATCCCGCCGTGGCCGGGAATAGTATTGCCGGTATCTTTCATGCCAACATCCCGCTTAATCGCTGAAACAACCACATCACCGATAAACCCGGTAATTGCTACGGACAAACAAATAATAATTGCTTCCATTCCTGAAAACGGTGTCAAAAAACGCAGGAAATAACCGACAACAGTTGTGGTAATAATTCCGCCGATAAATCCTTCCCAGGTTTTGTTCGGGCTGATTTTCGGAATGATCTTGTAGCGGCCAAACATCTTTCCCCAGGTAAACTGGAAAACGTCATTCATTTCGGTTATAAAAACTACAAATAACAACAATCCGCGTCCGCCGGCTTTGAAGCCTTGTAATTCCGGTAAACTCAACAAAAAGGCCAGGTGACTTACTCCGAAAACCGTCAGCATCAACTGTGTTGGCAATACCGACATCGAACGACCGATATTTTCCGTAACACCGCGCAAAACGAGCATGAACGGGATCCACAAGTGCATAAAAATCGGGATAAAGGTGAGGAATAAACCGTAATGCTTGTAGTATGCAAATAAATATTGGACAGGAATTGCCAAATAACACCAAATCAGTATTTTTCGATCTTCTTCACGAACATTCTTACTAATAGATGCAATTTCCCGAAGTGCCATGAATGAAAGTGCACCAATTGCCACAAAGGAAATAATCGGATCAAGAACAGCCGCCACTACAAAGATCGTCGCCATCATCCACCAGGATTTCGTGCGCATTTTCAACTCCGCAAGATTCGCATTGGGCCTTACCAAACCCATAATCCAGAAAAGAAGGGTAGCAAAGACCAGGATCCCGAAGATCAAACCGATTACGATCAATGTTTCTTTGTTCTCTACAAAGGCCTTTAAGTCAAATTTTAAAATCATGGAAGTGTCTTTTTAATACGAACCGCTGTACTGATAACCAGCAACAAACTGCCGGTACCAAAAATATAATTCAGAGCGACTTTTAGTTCAGGAAAGAAATAGAGCAGAAGCAAAGTTAGTCCTACCAAAAGTGCGCGATCACTTTTCCCCATCGGGCCGTCATAACGTCGTTCGCCGTTGATTGCTTTTGCCAAAACACCCGTAAATTCATTCACCACTCCGAGAATCACGAACCCAAATAGAACGAGCGGATGCAGACCTGGGAGCAATACCAATGGCAAGAACATAGCAATATCAGCCGAAACATCTCCCAATTCGTTGAGCAATTCGCCTTTTTTACTTTGCATGTTATAGGCGCGAGCCATCATTCCGTCGAGTGCGTTCAAAGCCATTCGAACTAATAACGAAATGGGTAAAACGATCAACATCAATCCGCTTGGTTTCCAACAGAATAATCCGCCCATTGCAAAAGAAAGAACAATGGCCGACCAAGTAATTCCATTCGCCGTAATTCCCATTCCATGCAGTTTTACGAGCACAGGCCGCAAGAGTTGTTGAAACTTAGGTTTTATGTTGTAGATCGATATCATAAGCTATTTGATTAGCAGCGGATCAATCGTTGGAGCAATGCGGTTTGCCTTTCCTCCAAAATTCCCGGTTTTAATAAAATTCAGTATTTCCGGGCTTGTTTTTTCAATATCCGTATACATTTCATCGTGGTTCACAGGAACATAACAATAATCGCTGTGTGATTGACGAAGTGCTTCAACTGCCCAGTTAACAGGCCCTAAAGATGCGGCGGTTTTGCGGTGTCTTTGAATCAGCTTTGTTGGAACGGTTTCAATCAACAAACCAATTTTTCCTTTGAAATTCGTCAATGGAGGATAAGGAGTTGAAGCCAGTTCATCATTCACTTTCCCAATCACCAAATGAGCAATAAACTTGCTGTCTTTCATCAAAGAATACGGAGCCCGTTCCTGCAAAGGACTTCTATCGTAAATAATTGTTTCAATGTTGTTTAAGCCACACGTTGGATACCAGCGGTTGAACGTCCAGCTTCCGATGATGTAGCAGAAGAAATGTACTTTTTTGTAGGACTTCAGATCGTGTTTTTCGGAAAAACGGGTCAATTTATCCACTCCTTTATCAATTCCTTTCCGGTAAATGTAGGAGGGCTGATAAATGTCGTATCCTTTGTTTTTGAAATGCTGTGCAATTTTTCGTTCGTTGTGAACCTTAGAACCCAATCCGGCCAAAATAACGATGGCTTCGCGCTCACTTTTTGCCTGGGTTCCAGTCTGCAGGTAAATAATGTCTCTCCCGAAAGAAAACAGGCTCATCAATAAAAAAGTTACGACCAGGTAAAAAGGTTTCATTGGACGAATATATTTATATTCAGGCAAATAGAATGGAATTCAGGATGAAATTAACGCATTTTAATAAAAATAAATAGGGCGATCCACTTACGCAGACCGCCCAGAACAGTAACTAAAATTGTTTATAATTAGTGAGAAACAACAATCCTTCCGGAGCGGGGAATTTGGTTTTCTACTGTGATTCGATAAGTATAAGTGCCGTTTGACCAGTTTGACACAGGAATTCCGACCTCATTTATCTCTCCCGAAAGTGACCTGTTGTAAACTATTTTTCCGCTCAAATCCGTTATGGAAAGATTCTTAGAAATTCCATTCAGCTCACTAGAGAAATCAATTTGAACTGATTCTGAAGCAGGATTTGGGAATACATTCTCTACAAACAAATCCTGCGTTTCTATTCCTGCGGTCGTAGAAATGATAAAACAGCTATCGGCGCTGCAATTATTCACATCTAAAACAGTCACGCAATAAGTACCCGGGATCCCGATAATATCGCTTGAAACAGCATTATTTGTCCATTGATAGGAATAAGGTGCAGTTGCCCCGTTTACCGCCAAATCAATTGCTCCGAAGCATGATGCACAAAGCGCATTGGTAATATTGGCAGAAATAATGAAAGCAGGAACAGCAAAAACCTGGAAAGAAGAATCTGTGGAACATCCAACTTCATCTGTTACCAAAATATCCACATTTCCAGCTTCCACATTTGTTATATCTTCTGTCGTTTGCCCGCTTGACCAAGAGTATTGAAAGATTCCTGTTCCTCCTGAAAGTGCCAGGTTAATTGAAGCGTTTTCTTCCGGGCAGTTGGGTTGAAGGACCGAAGCACCTAATACAATTCCCGGATTAATAAGCAGACTCGTTGTATCCAGCCCAACAACCGCCGGATTACTTGAGCTGATTCGTAAACGATATTGGGCATTCACTGTTCCGGCTGGAATAAATCCGGGAATATTTCCGCTATTCAACTGGCTGGTAAGCGAACCGATAATTACAGGAGTAGAAAACGATCCCGAAGAATCTGACAATTCAAGCGAATAGCTGTTTCCGGTGTTAAATGTTCCGGCAGCATTAAATGTAACCTGGACACTATCACCTTTTAGCGCTGAAACGCAAAGTGCATTAGTTGTTTGTAGAATAGGGGCTTCAATGGTATTCAAAGGAATTGACTGGCCGTAAACAGCTGTGTTATTGACGATTCTCATCTTACCTAATGAACTGCTTGCATGCCACGCCACCAGTCGGAATACAATACTGTCGGATGGTGAAACCAGCATGGAGGCAGGAGGAACGATCATAATCGAGGTAGTAGGATCGGTAGCAGGATTTAAGATCGTATATGTATTTGGAGCCACAGGTACAAATGTGTATCCGGTAGCGGGAGATTTATATTGAAGCATGCACGAATCAGGTCCGGCACTTGTTCTTGAAAGGATTAACAAAAGGCTGTCGACCTGGAAAGAAGTACTTGAATTTGCAGCAATTGAAAAAACAAAATAACGGTTTGCAGCGATTGCATCAGCTGAAGAAACATTCTGCCACTGGCCCGAATTAAGCCCGTCCGGGGAAGTGGAAAACTGGTTCCCGGATCCTCTTGCAGGTTGGTTGAAAGTAACTCCGGAACCTGCCGGAAGGTTTGCAAACTGATTATTCGGAGTGCTAAGCCATCCCGAATAAGTAGTTGGATTAAATGGTGTTTGCGCAGTTGCAGGATTCATTCCGATGCAAAAAATGCCTGCTAAAACAAAGATTAATTTTCTTTTCATGTTGAAGATTATAAATGATTAAAAGAGCCCTCTGCCGAAGCAGAAGACTCTTTTCAGTAAGAATATGAAATTCTTATTTTTCTGCTTTAACTACACGAAGTGTTTGGTTTTCAGTAGCAGAAGTAATTTTGATCAGGTAAGTTCCCGGAGCAAGCGTTGACAAATCAGCCTGCATTCTGTGAGTACCTTTTGACAACAATCCGTTCTGGATAGTCATTTGCTCTTTTCCTGAAAGATCAAACAATACGATGGAAATTTCTTCATCAGAATTTGTATTGAAGTTGATCATTACAGAACCTGTAGTAGGGTTAGGGAATAATTCTGCTGTTGGAGCAGTAGATTTTGTTTTAATAGCACCCGCTCTGCAGTTAAGCACATTTACATTGATTTGTCCCGGAGCTACATTACAGTTGTTGAACAGGCAGAATGTTCCTGCAACATTGATCACCGAATTGACAGATCCAACTTCGATATCCGCACAGTTTCCGGTAACTCCAATAACGCTTGCATCACCGGATGCAGTTGTGAAATTGTATGCAGAAGGCCCGAATGTGTGGATTCCCAAACCAGTAACGTCATCTTCAGAAAGTGTATCCCACTCAGTGAATAGCGTAGGGAAACCTTCGATTCCCGGCAATCCCGGATTTACTGAGATACCCGCATAAACACATGCTTTACGCACCAATGTTTTACCTTCAGTTGACCACCCGTAAGTAGCACTTGTTGTATCACCGTCTCTCCATGCAGATCCCGGATCATTTCCTGCCGAACCAAAGATATCAGCTACAGTTGATGAGTTTGAATTGTACAATACTAATGCATCGTCACCGTTGAACTGTAAATTTGCAGAGAAGATGTTCGGTGTTCCGCTCCATGCAGTAGCAGACGGATGAGCAATTACGATTGTTCCTCCAGCTGTGATTGTTCCTGAAAGTGCGATTGTGAACGTAGGCGTTCCTGCCATCGGCGCTCCGTTGTGGTAAGCACGCACCTGGTATCCCGTAAGATTTATATCAGAACAAGTTCCGTTATAGATTTCCAGGTATTTGTTGAATCCACTTCCTTCCACATATTGAGAGAAAATCAATTCAGGTGCTTTTACGCTGACACATGCAGAAACGATTTCAGTTGCACAACCTTCCACGATTTCGATCGGGCAATACTCAACTTCCGGGTAAACCAGAACATACACTTCTTCAGAAATTACTTCGCAACCTGCTTCACTGCTTACAACTACATGGTAAGTACCTGAAGTTGATGGTGTGAATACATCCAAATCAGCTCCTGCAATGACACCATCCTGATTGTACCATTGGTAAAACGGATCGATGATCCCTGTTGTAGAAGTCAATTGCGGCATGGTCGCTCCTGCACAAATCACAGTTGCTCCATTTGTATTGATCGATACATTAGGATCTCCGCAAGAAGTTGTTGACCCACAAGTAAATGCTACGTCATCAATTCTGAACTGAGGATTTGAAGATGAAGTACCAGCCAATGTACTTCTGAAACGAACTCGTAAATTTGCTACATAAGTTGCTGCCGGCAATGCTGCACCCACTTTGTACCATTTTGAGGTTCCTGTTCCTGTTGGCAAAGCCGGGAAAGTGATTCCTGCCCAGGTAGCTCCGTTATCAATACTGTATTCCAATACCAGAAAATCGATTCCTGTAGAAGCATTTGTGTTTTTGTTGATCCCAAAAAAGATGGAATCTTTACTGCGGCAACCTGCAGCATTTACTCCCTGCATTTCAAATGTTTCCTGAGCCTGGATCAACGTGTTATAACCTCCGGATGCTCCTGCATAACCGGTAGATGGAGTGGTTGTTCTCATGTCTGCAGTACCCGTGTAAGTAAGTACTGTCAAATCAAAACTTCCCGCTGTTTCTCTAGCGCTGATTGTTTGAGCACCCGAACCAAGAGCGGTTGTACCCATTGTTTCCAATAATTGTCCGTTAGCGACAAATCCTGTAAGTGCCAGTACACTTGTCATGAATAGTGATCTTACTACTGTGTTTCTTTTCTTCATAATTGTAATTGTTAAAGTGAATAATGGTTTCGAAACCGAAGTAAAATTACAAGCAACTGATTTTTAAGTGATAAAGACAGGAATAAGAATGTTTTAACCTTTTGAGTAGTAAATCGGTCTGATTTAATTTTCACGGAACTTTAGTACCGAAAATTTTTAATGCACGTTATTTTCCCATCCGTGAATCACTGCTCAGAAAAAATTGGATCGGTTTTTGGATAATAGGAAGCGGTTTTTGAAATTATTTTTCATTTCCTTCCCGAAAGACACTGAAAGTCCCTGCAAGAAGAGATTCCCTGAAACGCAACACTATCGTAATCAGAAATTTACATTGTTAAAAGTTGGAGTGAAAAATCCCCGGATTCTAGCCGATTAGTGTTAGATTTATAAATGCTTCCAGGAAAAAATCCAATTTTTTGATTGTCGCTGAGTCTGTTACATTTCCTTTCTGATCGATTTTTCCTTTTATCCCGGAAACGAGCAGCGTTGTTTCAGCTTCAAACTTAGCCATCACTGTTTTTAGAATTAACTGCAGTTCTTCGTGTCCTTTTTCTCCCTGTGCAGAAGCGGTAATCAATCCAGTTGGCTTATCGGAGAAAACCGTCGTAGAAACACACCATTCCAGCGCATTCTTCAAACCGGAAGGAATGCTGAATACATATTCGGGGGTGCAGATCAAAATTGCGTCTGCCTGTTCAACTTGCTTTCTAAAAGCGCTAATTTCTTCGGGAGTATTGTTTACTGATAATTCCGGATCGAAATGCGGAAGGGATTTCAGCTCATTAAAAATAATCCAGTTGAATTCGTTTTTGGAAGATTCAGCAAGAAACTCAACTAAGCGCCGATTCGTGGAATTTTCACTGGCGCTTCCAATGATTGCGAAGATTGTTTTCATTTAGTGCTTATTTCGTTTAGACTTCCACCAAACAACCAGCATCCCAATCAATACTGCTACCATCAAAATCAGGACCGGGTAGGGAATATCCGAAGTCCCGGTAGTTGACGAAAATGTTTCTTCGCCTTTGGGCCAGGAGCTTACAGCAGTTGAAATGTTGAAAAGGTTCAAGTGTTCAAAAGGTTTAATCGTTAAATCTACTCTTTAGCGTTTTGCTCCTGTTCTGCGAGAATAGCTTCCACCTCCTTCAATCTATCCTTCGGATATGGATCACTCGGCCTGAAATCCACAGCACGTTGATACAATTCTTTTGCCTTTAAAAAATTCCTTTGCGTAAAATACTCGTCTGCTTTTTTGATGAGATTTCGGTATGCAGCTTCTGCTGCATCGCGGACTTCTCTATCCATCAATTGCCTTAATTCATCTTCTTTTATCTTGCACTCATTACATTTGCCGGGATACTTGTCTCGAATATCCAGATACTTGTTATAAAGCCATGAACTTCCGTCTCTAAACACATCTGTCCTTGATTCATCCTGAATAGTGCTCCACCCTCCATTCAAATAATCCTGGTAAAGCGAATCGACCAGGAACAAAGAAGATTTCAGATCTGTCATTCTGGATTCAATCGTCTTAATTTTTACATGCGGAATCGATTGTCCGAAAACCGGTACAACGGCAAGTAATGTAATCATTAAAAAGCTCTTCTTCATGCTCGATTATTGTCCGCTTTCCAAACGTTTCTGACGCTGCATCGGGTTTTCGTTTCCTTGTTTTTGCTGGAACAACTGGAAACGTGTTGGTTTGGAAGCAGGAGGAAAGGAGTTGTTATTCACATCACAATCTGCTGTTTCCAGGAACGGATCCAATTGGAAGGAAGCTACCGGTTTGTCGAAAATCAGGACTTTCGTAACGGTTGCATCGTCCATTCTCCAAATTTCCGCCGGAATTCGAACTTCTTTTGTAGAACCATCCTCAAAGGTTGCCAGGATGATCAAAGGCGTTACCAAACCTCCTTTATTGGTGAAAGACAATTCGTAGAACTGTTTCTTTGCATCCAATAATTTCTTTTGCTCCGGAGTCAATTTCGCCTGGAATTCGTCGTATTCCTTCTTATCTAAACGATCTACCTTGTAAATATCCCGTTTTGCGTAGAAATCATCGATTGCCGGGTCTTTTTCATTCACGGTTTGTTTGATCGATTCTTTGTTGCGGATGTCGCCAATGAATTGTGGTTTCGCATCGTCAGCTTTCTTATTTTCAGCTTTCTCCAGTTCCGGATTATTGGAGTTTAATTCAAACTGCTTCACGTAATCCAATGAAATATCCACGTATTCTGTGCTGTAGAACCAGCCTCTCCAGAACCAATCCAAATCCACTCCGGATGCGTCTTCCATGGTACGGAAGAAATCTGCAGGAGTAGGGTGTTTGAATTTCCAACGCTCACAATAGGTTTTGAAAGCGAAGTCGAACAATTCTCTTCCCATCACCGTTTCACGCAGGATATTCAACGCTGTAGCCGGTTTTCCGTAAGCATTGTTCCCGAATTGCCAGATAGATTCTGAATTCGTCATGATCGGTGAAATGAATTTTTGGTCTCCGCGCATGTAATCCGTGATCATTGCCGCAGGACCTCTCCGGGAAGGATAACCGCGTTCCCATTCCTGTTCTGTCAGGTATTGAACGAAAGTATTCAGTCCTTCATCCATCCACGACCACTGACGTTCATCGGAATTGATGATCATCGGGAAAAAATTGTGTCCCACTTCGTGGATAATTACTCCCCACATTCCGTATTTCGTCTGCTCCGAGTAAGTTCCGTCTTCATTCGGCCTCCCGCCGTTGAAGCAGATCATTGGGTATTCCATTCCAATCTGATTGGAGTGAACAGAAATAGCAACCGGGTAAGTATAATCGATCGTGTATTTCGAATAAGTTTGAATCGTGTGAGCGACCAATTTTGTGGAATATTTTTCCCAAAGCGGATTTCCTTCTTTCGGGTAGAACGACATACAAAGGATATTCTTTCCTTTTACAACCGTATTTTGTGCATCCCACATGAACTTGCGGGAAGTTGCAAATGCAAAGTCGCGGACATTTTTCGCTTTAAAATTCCAGGTTTTAGTAGTTGTCGCTTTATTTTTTTCTGCATTTTCAGCTTCTGCCTGCGTCACGATCAAAACAGGAGTATTGGAACTTTTCGCTTTGTCCATACGCTGTTTTTGCTCAGCCGTCATCACCGAAGCTCCGTTTTGCAATTCACCTGTTCCTGCAACAATGTGATCAGAAGGAACGGTAATGGAAACATCGTAGTCACCGAATGGGAGCGTGAATTCACCTTTTCCTAAGAATTGCTTATTCTGCCAGCCTTCCACATCGTTGTAAACACACATTCTTGGAAAGAACTGAGCGATCGTATAAAGGTAATTATTGTCTTTTTCAAAATATTCGTAACCGGACCTTCCGCCAAATTTCATACGGTCGTTGATATTGTACCACCATTTGATCTTGAAAGAAATACTTTGTTTTGGGCCCAATGGTTTAGCCGGATCTATACGCATCATGGTTTTGTTGATGGCGTAATGCATTTTTTCACCGTTTACTGTTGCCACCATTTCAATATTGAAGCCGCCTTCAAAGGTCATCAACCTGCGTTCTACATCTTTGATCGATTGGAAATCTTCCATTTTCTCAACAGCGATCATTTTACTGTCGGAATCCGGTTTAAAGATATTTTGATCTAATTGCAGCCACAAATATTCCAGTACATCCGGGGAATTATTGGTATAAGTGATCACTTCTTCTCCACGAATCGTTTGTTTGGCATCATCCAAAGTCAGACTCATTTTATAATCTGCTTTTTGCTGATAATAGCTGTGACCGGGGGCGCCGGCAGCCGTTCTGTATTCATTGGGAGTTGGAAGTTCGATGTCCAGTTGCGCAAATTTCGTTTGTGCAGAAACGCTTAAAGCTGAACATACAACTAAGAATGATAACGTTTTTTTCATAATTACAGGGTTATGACTTCTGTTGGTTTTGTGGGCAAAAACACGGCTGTTTGCTTTTGCTTATTTCGAATAAATGTGATCTTGTTTTGTTGATTCGGAAAGGATTCCATGAGTAAATTGAAGCAAAAGGTCAATTTGGTATCCAATACTGCCGGGGCACTTTCCATATAAGCGTAAAGCTGTCCGTTGGAAGAAACATCATATCCGATGAGTGTTAATGAAAGTGCCAGATCGTTGTTGGTAATTTTAAATCCCCGGACCAAATAAGTTTCCAACTGCTTTTTGAATTCGGGATTTTTAGACTGATCTTCGATGTGCTTGTCAAAGACAAAGCCTGCTTTCTTCATATCGAACTCAGCATCATGTGCACTCATCTCCAAACTAATCTCCAGTTTTTTGGTCGACTCATTGTATTCCACTTCACCAAAAGCAAAATAATACTCGTGCGCATTCGCTGAAAATAAGCAAGAAAAAAATGCAAAGACTGCAAGAAGTTTCTTCATAAAGTAGAATATTGCAACAAAAATAACAGAATAGTGGAAGAGGCTATTAATTATTTGACTAACCGGAAGATATTCGGGTTAAAGGCAGAAAATTGATGGATAAACAGTAGGCACGCGATGCGTCGCGTGCCTACTGTTTATAATATTTATTTGTTTCCTTTCGCGTGATCTGCCAGGAATTGTGCCAATCCGTTATCAGTCAGCGGATGTTTTGCCAAAGCTAGAATAGCACTCAAAGGTCCGGTCATAACATCCGAACCGATCTCAGCACATTGAATAATATGCATAGGATGGCGAATGGAAGCTGCAAGGATTTCAGTTTCAAATCCGTAATTGTCATAAATGATGCGGATTTGCTGGATCAGATCCAAACCATTGGTAGAAATATCATCCAAACGACCAACAAAAGGAGAAACGTAGCTTGCACCGGCTTTTGCAGCCAACAATGCTTGTCCTGCACTAAAGATCAGCGTACAGTTTGTTCGAATTCCTTTCGATGAAAAGTATTTTATCGCTTTAATTCCTTCTGTGATCATCGGAATCTTTACAACAATGTTTTTATGCAATTCAGCCAAAGCTTCCCCTTCACGGATCATTCCTTCAAAATCCGTTGCGATTACTTCAGCACTTACCGGCCCATCTACAATTTTGCAGATGTCTACATAGTGCTTTAAAATATTGTTTTGACCTGTAATTCCTTCTTTGGCCATTAAAGACGGATTGGTTGTTACACCATCCAAAATCCCTAAATCATAGGCTTCGCGAATGTCGTTCAGGTTTGCTGTATCGATGAAAAATTTCATAGTTAATCAATTTGAGGTGCAAAGTTAAACCCATTTAGTAAGAGAAACATTGGATGGAAGCGGAAGTTTTACACAAAGGTGCTCTTAAGGTGATTTTACTACAGCCGCTGCAGATTACATGCAACATGAAAGTGTAATAGATTCCGATAGCTATCGGAACGCGTTTTAACGAACTGCCTGAACAAGGTTCGAGAATTCTCGAATTCGTGAACTGTAAGATTTGATCAAAAGTCTGCTATTTTCTCCATGGAATAGTAGTAGTGTTGCACGGACAGTTCCATTGCATTTATAATCAAAAAAAATAAAAGTGATCCAAGATTAAAATCTTCTCAAGCCACACAATTTGTTTACATTTCACGAACGTTGACACTCAACACTATGAAAACACTCTTATTTCTTTATCTAATTACTTTTTTTTCACCCGAAATTAAAGCTCAAAAAAAAACTGAAACCTATTATGTCGATCAAAAAGGGGTTCCGCTGGCAGACTCAAAGAATCCCTATTCTTTAATCTCTCTTATACGTTACAATCTGCCCGATTTAGCTAAACATCATTCGTTTATAGGTTTGAGCTCTGACGAACAGTTTAAAATTCAAGAATGGAACCGATCTAATCCAAAAGAAAAAATTGTATTGAATTCATTTCTGCGCCAATCAAATGAACCTCTAAAAAATGAAAAAGGAGAAAATGTTGAAATTCCTTTACCCGATGGAACGATTACTTTTAAGTATAAAGCTCCGGACACTGTTTATTATTCTTTTGATTACAATCAAATCTCGTTTACATATTCAGAGAAGGAGCAAATTCCGGAGACTATTCAGTTATATAAAAAAACTGCAAAGAGTTCTTTTCTTCTGGCTGAATTCCCCACTAATCTATTGACTAAGAATGAACTGGCAACGTATTTCAGAGTCGATCCGGTAACTGAAAAAAATTACATGGAACAATATTTGAAACATGTGGAAAACACCAGATTCAGGTTCGGTGAAAATGGCATATCAAGATTAGTGATTAAAGATCCCTGGAAGTATTATTGGGATGAATATGCATTCTTTGATCGTTTCCTATTTGATTCTCTCCATACAATCGCTGATCAAAAAAAGAAACTGAATAAGATTCTAACAAAACCAATAAACCTGGTGTATGATACAACTTATTATTCCCTGACAAATATGTTCGGGGATGATAGTCTGATTAGAGACCCTGAACATGGAGATCTCATAAATGTTGTAAAAACAGAAGTTGATACTTTATTTTCAGTCAATGAAATTCATGCTATCTATAAAAAGTTGAGGATCGATTATAATTCAAAAACCAACTTCTTCGAAATTAAAGAAGAAGCAATTCTAATCTGTTTGGAGGATCTTGAAGGAAATCAATTGATCATTGAAAAAATAAGCTACATCCCGTATCCCTATGCTACTGCAAAAGAAGATATTTCTCAAAGGGCTTTAAAATATGATTTGAATAATAATCCCTTGAGGAAGTTACTGCGTATTTATCTTCCAGGTCAATTATTTCCGTTGGAGCACTTATTCCAGGTAAAAGTTCCGAAACAAAAAAGAGAAGTCAGGTTAGATCCTGCTCCAATGGAATCAGAAATTGAATAACCACGCTTTTAATGAAAGAAAGGAGAAATGGGAAGAGGAAAGAAAACCTGATTTTTAGACAAAAAAAGAGGGGTAAGCTACTCTTATCGCACCGCTACAACCTCATACCTTTGCTACGTTCCCGTCCTGGAGGATTAAGAGGGAGCTGGTCGTAAAAGACTTACCCCGGCGCAAAATTAGTCATTTATTGGAGAATCGAGGCAGAAAAAGTATTTTTTTCAAAAGATTGCAATCAGAAAAACGTAATTGGTTCTTTTTCAGCAAGGCGAAACTATTGAACTATTCAAATAAATAAACTTCAAATATTGTCCGCCCTCCTCAATTTCAGGTATGAATCCGTTTCTTTTCAGTACTGCAATTGATTTTTCATTGTCGTGCTTTGTAAAAGCTCTAACCTGGCTGAGCTGCATGTGGTTCATTCCAAAATTAACAGCCAGCGCAAGCGCTTCCGACATAAATCCTTTACCCCGAAACGCTTCTTTCAATACAAAACCTACTTCGCCAATACCGTTTTCAAATCCACGGTAATAACCTATAAAACCAATTAACTGATTTGTTTCCATTCCGATAGCTATCGGAACTTCAATGACCCAATTCACAGATTCTCCATCGAGGTAGTTTCGTTGAATCTTTCGGATGATTTGCATTCCTTCCTCTGGTGTTTGAGCTGCTTTACCATCATAAGTCAGTGCTTCCATTAAAGAAGGAATGTCTTCAGTGCGAGCTTCTCTAAGAAGCAATTTTTCAGATTTCAATTCCGGGAAAGTTGCGTATGGTGGGAGATTCATGATGCTGGAATTACAGATAAAAAGTCTTGCTAACGAGAGTCAAGGTATCAGTTACTTCCGTATAATCTCTCTTAATCGCAAAATCAGAATACGGCTCTCCATCTTTCTTTTGATCATCAAATAAAGGCAAGATCCATTTAAACTTTACCGGAGTATTCTTATCTGAACAAACTTTGAATTCCGTATACAAGGTATCACCATATTTTAACGTCCGTTGAAGAGACCAACCGATATTGCAATACATCCGTTGAGGAAGTATTTCTGCTTTCGAATCAATGATTGAAACACCAAAATGTTCCGTACAGCTATAATCCTGGAAATATATTTCTTTGACGCGATTGATCAAACCTAGCCGGCAATAAGTAATTAATTCTCCACTGCAATTCCAGAAATTGCTATCTTTTGAAGGTTTTACTATTCGTGAAGAATCCTTGATAAGGATAAAATCAAATTTCCGTAAAGGATTGTCTTCTACTTTGAAATTAATTTTCCCAATAGTAGTGATACGCTTTTCTTTAGATTCTGAACAGGATTGCAGTCCCAATAATATTAAAACAAACCAAAATACGACTTTAACCATAGAATTCTCAATTACTAATGAGGAGCGTCTCATCCAAAGTCTCCAATCCATGCTGTGCCACCAGTAATTTCAACTGCCCGATGTGCTGGGCGGTTTCATGCAGTGATTTGAACAGGAGTGGAGTCAGCCATTCAATGTTGTCCTGAAGTCCCTGGTTGAACTGCAGAAAGACATTCATCCATTGCTTGTAATTGTCGCGTTCCAATGATTCCCAATACATTTCAGGAAGCACATCGTTCAAATCGGATTCAATTTCCAGGTCTAAAATTCCGGCAACTGCAATGTGCTGCGAATTGATCAACTGAGAAACAGCTACTTTGATATCCCAGGGAATATCGGCATCTTCTTTAGTCAAATGAGCAATCCAGCTCAAATTCAATTGGTGGATGTAAGAAAAACGCTGCTGAAAAAAATCGAGCATTTAGAGTTGTTTCAAAGAAGAAATCGTTGCTTTCGGATCCGCACTTCCAAACACAAAACTTCCGGCAACCAAAGCCTGAGCTCCGGCGTCAACCAACAATTTTCCTGTTTCTGTGTTCACACCTCCATCAACTTCGATAATTGCGTTAGATTTTGTTTTCGCAATCAATTCTTTTGTTTGCTTTACTTTTTCAATAGCCTGGTAAATGAACTTTTGTCCGCCAAACCCAGGATTTACCGACATGATCAATACCAAATCCAAATCTGCGATCACATTTTCCAAAACGGAAACGGGTGTGTGCGGATTCAAAGCCACTCCGGCTTTCATTCCAGCCTCCTGAATGGCAGCAATTGTGCGGTGAAGGTGAGTACAAGCTTCATAATGAACCGTCAGGATATCCACTCCGGCTTTTGCGAAATCGTTGATGAATTGATCCGGATTCACGATCATGATATGACAGTCAATGGTCTTTTTCGCCACTTTTTTCAAAGCAGAAATAATGGGAAAACCGAAAGAAATATTCGGAACAAAAACTCCGTCCATTACATCCACATGGAACCAATCTGCCTCACTTTGATTGATTAATTCAAAATCGCGTTCCAGGTTTCCAAAATCGCAGGATAGAATAGAAGGGGCAATGATAACTGACATATAAAGTATTTTTTACAAAAATACTTTAATTCAAAATGTAAAATGCAAAATTGAAAAGTTGGACCAAATTCTTATTTGAAAACAGGTAACCTCTTCTCCATTTTTCCATTTTCAATTCTCAATTGACTTTTGGGTAAACCTTCATCAATTTCAGGTAATTCTTATCGCGGTCGTACACATCCGGGTAGAAAAGCAGGTTTCCTTTTTCGTTTGTAACAACAGTGATATAGTCGACCTGCATGGGAATCGGTTTTCTCAAAGCTATGGAGAAATGTTCTGCACGTGAAATCAGGGTATCCAATGAGTCCCGGGTCATTTTTTGCCTGTCGTCGCGAGTAAGAATGAAACGTGCCAGGGAATCCGGCATATCGCAGCGCATACAACCGTGTGAATAAGCGCGGATGTCTTTGTTGAAAAATCCTTTGGACGGCGTATCGTGGATATAAACCCCGAATTTATTGTTGAACTCGAATTTCACCAATCCAAGCGCATTGTCGTTTCCGGGTTCCTGCCTAACTCTGAACGGGAAGTTTTTTTCCTTGTACCGTTTCCAGTTAATGGTTGTTGGATCGACCTCTGTATCTCCACGGTAAACTTTGTAATGGTTTTTGGCTGCGTAACCAGAATTTCGCTGAATAGCGGGCAAAAACTCTTTTCCGGCAATCGATTGCGGCTGTGTCCAGTAAGGCAGTGAGATAATCGCCCGCAATTTGGAACTCAACTGCGGTGTTTGATTTTCGGGCTTACCAACCACCACGCGGTGCTCAGAAAGCAAACTATCGTTGTAGAACAAGCGCAGTTTGTATTCCGGAATGTTCACCCATAAATAGCGGTCCGGGAACGGAGCACGCCATCTCCATCTTTCCATGGACAAAATGGCACGGTGACATTTGTAGCGTTCTGATTCATCTAAGGCTTTACGGGTGTAAATACCAATTACTCCATCCGGTTTCAGGCCGTTATCTTCCTGCATGCGGGCCATTGCGTCCCAAAATGATTCGTCATCGGTCTTTTTCGGATCCAAATATCCTTTGTCTATCAAAGATTCTTCTGCCAATTCCAAACAACGCAGGGAATCTTCCACCAAAGCCGGAACTTCAAAATGAATGGTAGAAAGTTTCTTTTTGTTTGCGTAACGGAATAACCCTTTAGCCAAAGCCTGGTATTCCGGTCTGGAAGGTCCCATTTTTGCAAACCAGTTCCCCCAATTTTTTACCGTATCCATTTGTGCAATGGATTTATTCAGGGTTTTCAAATCGATAGAAACAATTGGTCGGTAAGCGCTGACAGCCGTATCTAAAAATCCAACTTTCAAATCCCGCTGTAATTGTGCGAGGCGGGCAGTCAGTAAAAATTCCTGGATAATGGACGTAGTTGAAAGAGAATCTCGTTTGAAATTAAATAGTCGGTTGTCCGGCAATCCAAGTGCACATGGAAAATCGAGTAATTCTTTCCATTTAACGCCTTTTCCGACCAGCATGGAATCATTCGCCCAAACGGGCCTGAAATCGCGTGCTTTGTAAAATGCGTAGATAGAATCTTTGATTCCTTCCGGAAATTTCAATTTTGTTAATAAATCGGATTCTACCGCCAACGCAATTCTTTTTTTCAAAGAAACTGTTTGGTCAAAAATGGGATCTGTTTTATCAATTTCAGAACTGCATCTGATAAGGGTTAAAGTAAGGGTGGCTGTAAGAAATAGTAATAGAACTCTGCTAAACTTCATAAATGATCAAAAAATAATGAGCAATTTTACTGCAAGATACTTATTCCTTACAAAATGGAACCTCAAATTTATTCAACATACATTCTCCTTGGGATAATGGCAATCATGTCTCTGAACGGTTTTAATAACCGTGATTTCATGGAAAAATACTTATTCAGTCCTTATGAAGTAAAGCATCATAAAGAATATTACCGATTTATCACTCATGCATTCCTGCACGGAGATTTCACGCATTTACTTTTTAACGGGATTACAGTATACATCTTCGGAATACCGTTTGAAAAATATTTATTCATGTTTTACGGGCCACTTCCCGGTGAAATAGTGTTTTGGGCTTTTATCCTGATTGCTATGTTTGCATCCAGTTCGATTGCTTATGCCAGGCATAAAGACAACCCGAATTACAGATCCTTAGGCCTTTCCGGAGTTGCATCTGCCATTTTATTTGCCATGATCATGCTGGCACCCAACATACAGCTTGGTTTTCTACTTCTTCCTATTCGGTTGAAAGGATGGATGTTCGGATTAATTTATCTCGCATTCGAAATCTATGCAGATCGGAACAAAAAAACAAATATTGCACACGATGCACACATATCCGGTGCTGTTTTCGGGATTGTTTTCATTTTAATTACTAATATTGAAGGTGTGATTAAGGCATTTCAAAACCTACTTTAAATGAGCGATCAGGAATTATTCGTAAACAATAACGGTAAAATCATCAGTAACACAGGGCATTCCATCGCTGCGGGAAACAGAGGTTACACTTACGGAGACGGACTTTTTGAAAGTATTCGGGTAATGAACGGGAAGGTGTTAAATCTTTCTCATCACTTTTCAAGGCTTGGAGAAGGAGCAAAAGTTCTGAAAATGCGTTTGCCCGCTTTTTACACCACTGAGTTCTTTCAGCAGCAGATCGATGAATTGATCCAGCT
Source organism: uncultured Flavobacteriales bacterium (assembly GCA_946479285.1). Next base: position 39,859 of record CAMLFH010000018.1, read on the forward strand.
ATGCAAGATCACGGAAGGGGCTCGCATTCGACTCTCAATTGATCGTTTAGGAGGCGGTACTTATCTTCCTGATACAAATGAAGTTAGTTACTTCATTGAGATCTATCCGATTGAGCAAAATTTGTTCGGACTGAACGCAAAAGGATTGGAAGTAGACCTTTACCAGGACATCAAAAAAACGAAGAACATTCTTTCCAATTATAAAACCAAGAATGGAATTCTCTATGTTTTGGCGGCCATTTCTGCAAAAGAAAAGGGATTGGACGATATGTTGATCACCAACGACAATGGTCAGATCCTGGAGAGTTCTCACAGCAATATTTTCGTTGTAAGCAACGGAGTGCTTTATACACCGAGTCTTTCAGACGGTTGTTTGGCAGGAACAATGCGTATGCAGGTCATTAACCTGGCATTGAAAAACGGATTAAAAGTTTACGAATGCCCGATTCTGCCTTCCAATTTATTGGTGGCTGATGAAGTTTTCCTGACAAATGCAGTTCGTGGAATTACCTGGATTGGCGGATACCGTACGAAGCGTTATTTCAACACAACAGCCCGCAAAATCGTTGCTTTCCTGAATGAGGAATGGGACGTTTGATTCCGGCTTATTTTAACTGGAGCGGGGGCAAAGACAGTACTTTAGCACTTTATAAAGTATTACAGAGCAAGCAATTTGATATCCGGTATTTACTTACCACGTTGAATGCAGAAGCTGATCGGATTTCCATGCATGGTGTTCGCAGTGAATTACTGGCAAAACAAGCCCAATCACTTGGTATTCCTGCTAAAAAGATCCACTTACCGGCAAGTTCAGACATGCAGGCCTATGAAACGGTTATGAACGAAGCGATTGCCGAATTGAAATCGGAAGGACTGTTCGACTGCATTTTCGGAGACATTTTCCTGGAAGATTTAAGAGTTTATCGCGAGCAAAAGCTTCATGAAGTTGCTATTTCGGCGCATTTTCCTCTTTGGAAACAAGATACAGCAGAACTTGTAAGGGAATTCATTGATCTGGGCTTTAAAACAATGGTCGTTTGCATCGATTCTTCCAAACTGGATGAAAGCTTTGCAGGCAGAGTTATTGACCATCAATTCCTGGCTGACCTACCGGAGAACGTTGATCCATGCGGAGAAAACGGAGAATTTCACACCTTCGTTTTTGACGGTCCGATCTTTCATAAACCCATTGATTTTCAAATCGGGGAGAGGGTGCTGAAAACATACACTTCACAAAACAAGGAAGGTGAAACTACTGAATACGGTTTCTGGTTCCAGGACCTGATTCCGGGTTAATATCAGTACTTAAAACAAGCGTTTTCCCTGCTTGTCTATGAACAACCAATTCCCATTTTTCCGAACCAATGCTGCTCCGTCACTAAAACCGTATAAATTCTCATAGACTTCCGGAAACAATACTTTACCTTTTAAATCCAGAAATTGCGCTTTCCCGGCAGCAATAACACCAAGAATTCCTTCACCAACCAGTATTTCGTCGTAAATTGCCGGGATTACCAGTTCGCCTTTTGCATTTACACAGCCCAGTTTTGTCCCTGTCTTCACACGTGCCAACCCGTCGTAAAAGCTGTAAACTGTCCGGTATTTTGCGGGAATAACCAGTCTTCCTGTTTTATCAATAAAACCGTAATACCCATTAACACTTACAGCTGCCAATCCGTCTTTGAAGTGAGGAAAACAATCGTACGTTAATGGAATGACTTCTTGTCCCTTTTTATTTATAAATCCTTGCTTTCCGTCTAATTCAACCAGCGCCAGCCCATCACTGAAATAAAATATGAGGTCGTATTTTGGCTGCATGACCAGTTTTCCCTGCTTATCCATCAAGCCCTGTTTTCCTCCGATCTCGATGGATACAAGTCCTTCATTGAAGGAAGACATTTCTTTGGCAGTATGAGGAACTGGTTTCCGGTCGTTCATTTTATCGATAATGTACCACTGCTCGTTTTCTTTCACAGTAGTTACTTCTTCCATGAACTCATGAACAACATCGTAAATGACAGGGATTATTTCCAATCCTTTTTCATCCACAAAACCCCACTTACCAGCGAGTTTCACCACTGCGCGACCGTTTTCAAAATCATGCGCAAAATCGTATTTCACCGGGGTGATTTCTTTACCTGCAGTATCGATAAATCCGTACTTTTCACCTTGTTTCACCAATGCCAACCCGTTGCTGAAATCGTGTACATAATCGTATTTACAGCTTACGACATTTTCTCCTTTTTTATTTATGAAACCGTATTTCTTATCTATTGAAACGGCTGCAAACCCTTCTTTAAAGGAATTCAAATACCTGTAAGCTGCCAAAGGTCGCAGGCTGTCATATTCCTGTTCCGAATACTGAACACCTTTTGCATTTTCATCGTTCGGACCACTATAACTGCAACTTTGGAATAGCACCAAAGACACAAGCAGAATACCGATTTTATAGTTTGAAGTATTACACATTCCTCAATCAATGTTTCCTGCAAAAAAACGAAAAAATAACAAAGCTTTTACTCACAGGATCTTATTCGTCCTTAGTCTTTGGTTTTACTGTCGGTTTCGGCTTAGCCGCAGCGGTAGTTTTTGGTTTCGTAACAGGGTTATCTGTTCCGCTTTTTTTGGGATGCGGATCATTGATCTGTTCCTTTACTATTTTATTAGTAACCTCTTTCTTTTTCGTCCAGAATAATTTTTTCGGCATTTCATCACCCAACAGATAACCGTAAGGCTCCAGGCTTGGAATGGCATCAAAAATAACTTTCATAATTGCTGTAATCGGGATTGCCAGGAACATTCCCGGAACACCGGCAAGTGATCCTCCCACAATTACACAGATAATGGAAGCCAGGGCATTGATCCGGACTTTTGAACCTACGATTCTTGGCAGGAGGATGTTGTTATCAATAAGCTGCACCGCACCAATAACCGCGATTACTCCTAAAACAGATTGCTGGATATCCGGATTATTCGAAAGTGAGATCAGGCAACTCAATGCGTTCGCAACCAGGATACCAACATAAGGGATCAGGTTCAGTAAAGCAACCAACAAGCCCAGGAACAACGCGTATTTCACGCCAATTATCCATAAACCTAAAGTTGTTAATGCGGCAACGATAGCAATTTCGAGCAGTAAGCCCAAAATGTACATGCGGATAATGACTTTGATATCATTCACCACGATCTGCATTCTTTCGGCACTTTTAGCCGGGACCAATTTCATTAAGAATCCCAACAACAATTCGCGGTAGAATAAGAACAGGAACAGATAAAGTGGTACTAAGATGAAATTCACCAAAGCTCCGGTAATTGTCCCGAAACTTTCCATGGAAACCATGTTTCCGCCTTTGAAGTTTTCTTTTACGAGCTTTTCCTGTTTTACGTTTGAAACTCCGAATGTTTGATTGATCCAATCTCCTATGTCATGAATTACTTTCGTCATGTTTTTTTTGAGTGTAGGAAGATCACTGAAGAAATCTCTCAACTGAAGTCCAAGCAAGAATAAGATACCTGCAAATACGGCAATTGCTATTATAACCGTAATGATAACAGAAAGCCATTTTGGAAAGCGCCACTTTTTCTGAAGGAATGAATCGATTGGACGTATTAGAACTCCAAAAATGAACGCCAGAACAACCGGGAACAAAATATCACTTCCTAAATAGATAACGGCCACAACCACCATTAAGAGTAATACGTTAAAAATGCGTTTTTGATAATTCACCTGAGTGCTTTCCATAATTGCTTTTTTAAATGAATGTAAGAAGATTAAATGGAGTAATGGAAGTTAAATGAAGTTAAAAGTGAAAACAAGAGCTTAGAAGTGAAAAAAAACACAAGTCAAAAGCGAACGTTTGATGTGAGGAACAGATCTTAGTTAAGTGAATCTAAATGGAACAATTGTATCCGACTCGTCGGAAGTCATTTCGATTACTTTACGGATAAATGCATCGCAATTTCATCGTGGTATCGGCCATTCTGCTTGAAAAAATTGGGAATCCGTCCGTGCTCTTTGAATCCCACTTTACGGTACAGGGCAAGTCCGGCTTCATTATCGGCATAAACCTGCAGGAAGAGAATTTCTAATTCGGGATTTGTTTTTGCCCAGGAGATTGCAGCCTCCAGGATGGCTGTTCCCAAACCGCAGGACTGCCATTCTTTGTGCATTCCCATTCCGAAAACCGCAGTGTGCCTAAGAATTTTCCGCTGATTTCCGTCCACATTGATGTTCCCAACGATTTTACCATCAAACTCAGCAACAAGGAACAATGCATTGGAACGCTCCACGTAATTGGAAAGCACTTGTTCTTCCTCTTCCGGGGTCGGATTGAATTCTCCTTCCACCAGGGGAACATATTCTTCATCGTATACAAATCCGTGCACAAATTCAATTACTCGCAGAGCATCAGATACCTCTACGTGGCGCAGGAGGATTTCACGTCCGTCTTTTAATACAACCTTTCGTGGTGAGAACTTCATGGTTCGAAATTACGAATTACCAATTATCAATTCCCAAATTGTGATAAATTTGTTGAACACTAAACTCAACTGTTATGAAGGCCAACCTGCTCTTGTTTACGCTTTTTCTCATTCCTGTTTCATTTGCGCAGACTACTGCTGATAAAATCGCGGCTGCTTACTGTGAATGTGAACAAGAGCTTCCTGTTTTTACATTTGTAAAACTATTTAGGGAAGGTGACCAAAAAGTGATCCGCGAAAACTATGAGAAAATCACCCTGTTTAGGAATGATTTGAAAACGTGTGCACAAGCGAAACTAACCTCATTAACTCCCGAAGAAAGGGATGCTTCTAAAAAAGAAATCATGGAGGCGCTAAAGAAAACCTGTCCGGAAACACATTACTTTCTTGAGCAGTATAAAAAAATGATGTCTGAAAGAATGGCGGAAATGAAAGAGTAATTCCAATTACCAGAACAAAAAAATACAGATGTATAAAGTGTGCACCTACAGCTATTTTTCACTTTTTACCTGATACGCATTTTTAATCAGGTATTCTCCAAGGAAGTAAGCGCCAAAAGCCGTGGAAACATGCCAGAGCCAATGTGTTCCCCAGGGCATGAAGCTCATTTCGATCTTTTCATCCAGGAAGCGGAACAGCAAAGCGAGGCAGAAGAACCCAATTGCTGTGAATAAGCGGGCTGAATTTTGGAATTTGGTTTGTCGCAGGAACAGGTAGCAAGGAAGCAGAAGCATCCATCCACGGAAGAAGTAGCCTGCAGAAATGCGGTCCTGACCTTCTAAAAAGATGCCGGAAATGAGTGTTAATCCAAAGAAGATGAGTAAAATCCAAACAAGCTGGATCTGCTTAGGAAGGACTTTCAGCCACATCCAAATGCTTATTCCTATTACCAGGATGACGATGGGAACAGCATCCATGAAAAGCAAAAAAGGGGAGGAACGAAAGGCATGGAAAAAAGTACTTCCCAATCCGCCAATTATCAATAACGGACAACAAAACCAAACGATAAAGGCATAGTTAGCATGCTTTCCGCGCAGCTGCCATAGAAAAATAAATACTGGAATTAAAAATGTCAAAGAAGACCAGGCGTTCCAGGGCTCAACAATAAACAAGCTTAAATCAGTCGTTTCACGATAAACAGGACCAAAATCCGGAATAGAGTCTGCTACTACTACTGCTGATGCTGAAAAAGAATCCACCGTTTGCATGATGCTGAGGCTTTAGCAAAGGCTTAAGCGGAAATCAGAAGGTAAGATCCAGCTTGGTAGAAGAACAGGATTCTTTTTGGCTCATTTGAAAAGTTCCTTCAAAAATCAAGCTGTCACCTTCGTCGAGAATTTTATAACCGTGGGTTTTATTCTCTCTTTTGAACATTTTATCCGTGTAAACAAAATTACCTGTTCCACAACCCGGATCTGCCGAATAATGGTCGTAAGCATCAATTGTAGCTACTTCAGCGCCATCCACAAACAGCGTCAATTCATCCACACCGTAAGCCAATAAATCGTCTGAAGTTTCTGTGTTATACCAAAAAGAATGAGTACCTGTAAACTTTTCTTTCGTACATCCAAGTACCGATAGCATACAAACAGAAATAGATGCGAAAATTAGTTTTTTCATGTTTTTGAAAGTTTTGTACAAATTAAGCAAAAAGTTCTCAAAACGAATCAATTTTGTAGTTGGAATGAAGAATTTAGCCTTTGAAACGAACAAAGCAAGCCTCCCACAGATCAGGCGGATTGCGCAGATTTTTAGGTGTCGAATACACGCTTCGACTTGGTCGAAGATTTTCCTTACTCAATCTATCTGTAGTTTAATCATTCGTTGAAAAATTTTACATTAGCAGAACTAAACGAAACTCAACATGCTTTCAGGCAGCCGAATAATCCTACTTTTTGCATTTCTGGTATTTCTAAGTGCTTGCGGCGATACGAATGATGAACCAATCATTTCGCGTTTCTATAATTCGGATCCTGATTCGAGTTTCAATTTCAGCATGAATGTTTATGATGATTCTTTGAGTCTCGACATTCCGAATACGCTGATGGGTTACGACAGTGTTTTACTCTATTTTCCAGCTTCCAAAACGGAGATTCGCGGGTCGGGGGAAATGGGAGAATACTTTAATAAATACCAATTCAAACCTAAACGAATTGACCAGCTTTTCAAGCTGAATGATTCTATCCAGGTAATCTTCAAAAAGAAGAATAGGGTGATTTTCCGACCAACCCTCTATAAATTCAGTGATACAATTGTACCCGGAGGCGGAGGAATGATTAAACTTTGCTAGTGACTGCATTATTAACTAATGAAGAAAGACAATTCTAAAATACTGACACTTATCTGCTTTGGAATCATTGTTCTTTCTATGTTCCTTCCGTTTTTTGAAGGTCCTAAGAAGGGATCGATTCCGGAAAACAGCTTTATAGTTGCAGAAGTCTACTATTCCCGTGATTTCGGGCTCAGAATGTGGGTTTTTAACGGCTTTGGCTCTTTGTTTGCCATAGTAAACCTGGTCCTGGCTTTTGTTTTTGTTTTATCGCGGTTCTTTTTTCCTAAATCATTGCTCACAGCTATTCTTACGACTTGTGTTTTTGTCATTTCATTGGTATTACTCATGATCAGTACTTCCGGAAATGTCCAGACATCCCCGCTTCCTGATGAAATGCTGTACGGCTTTTACCTCCTGCTGATGTCCCAGGTTGTTTTGATCGCACAATGCTTTACCAAAGCTGTTACGGAACCGCCTAAAGACCGGACTCACAATCCGGATTTACTTGATTTATAACGGAATATCAAGTGTCGAACAGTTCAAAAGTTCAAAAGTTGAAAAGATCTTTTTATTTCTAATTTTTCACTTTTTACCTTCCCCCGAAAGTGCTATTTTTGTTAGAAACACTTTTACAACGACATTTGAACAGCTATATCAAAGATATCAACAGACTCAAGGCTCTATTGGCTTACTCGGTGATTGATACTCCTGCGGAAGAATATTACGATACTCTGAACAACCTGGTTAATACGATTTGCAATACACCCATTTCACTTATCACATTTATTGATGATAAGCGTCAGTGGTACAAATCAAAGATCGGGATTGATATGAACGAAATACCCATCGAAGAAACCATCTGCCAGTATTCTTTAAAGGAAGAGGATATCATGGAAATCAGTGATACACTTGAAGATCACCGATTGGTGAACAACGCATCCGTCCAGGCTGAAAACGGCATTCGTTTTTACGCGAGTATCCCGCTTCGTTCGGAAACCGGTTATACCATTGGTTCGGTGTGTGCCGCCGATTTCAAACCACAGCAGCTGAGCGAAGTTCAGAAACAGACGCTTCGGGATGTGGCAAAAATGGTCATGATTCACCTGGAAGCCAAAAAGCGCAACGAGGAAATGGAAAGTGAGCTGAAAGATATGCTGACCGAAAAGATTAAAATTTCCGAAAAGCAGATCCAGGTCCAGGAGAAAGTTTACAACAACTTATTCGAGGCGATTTCACAATCGAACGCCATTATTGAGTTTTCCATAGATGGAACGATCTTAAATCTCAATGAACGTTTTGCTGAAATGATGGGGTATTCCGTGGAAGAACTGATTGGTCAGAAACACACCATTTTACTCACAGAATCTTTAGCTGAAGGAAACGAATTTGTTTGGGAAAAAATTGCAGCCGGCGAACCTTATGCCGGAAAGTTCAAAAGAAAAACAAAAGACGGTAAAGTGATCTGGCTTCAGGCTTCTTACAGTCCGGTGATTGATCTAAGCGGCGAAGTGACCAAGATTACCAATATCTCTATTGACGTGACAAACGATATCCTGGCTCTTAATTCGCTCGAAGAACTGAGCAGCCAGAAAGACCGTTTCATTGCGAATATCAGCCACGAACTGCGTTCACCGATCCATGCCATTTTAGGCTTTACGGATATCCTGATCGAAGAAGAAACAAATGGTCAGAAGCAAAAACAGCTGAAATCCGTGAAAACGGCCGGAGATACTTTACTTTACCTGGTAAACGGGATTTTGGACTTGAGTAAGATCGAAGCAGGCTTGTTCCAGTTTGATCTGTGCGATTTCAATCTCCGTGCAACCATTGAAAATGTGTTTTCGATCCTGAACGGAAAAGCAAAACAGAAGAATCTTTTGTTTAACTACGACATTGCCGGTACTATTCCTGCTGTAATTCACGGTGATCCGCATCGTTTGGAGCAGATACTGATCAATCTGCTGGACAATGCCTTGAAATTCACCTCGGAAGGAGCAGTTAAACTAGTCGTTTCTGCAGAACAAAAAGATTCTCATACGGCTGAACTTACTTTTACTGTTTCAGATACCGGGATTGGAATTCCGGCTGAAAAACTGGATAGCGTTTTTGGTCGTTTTGCACAGGCCGAAGAAAATACTACCCGAAAATACGGCGGGACCGGTTTGGGATTGAACATCTGTAAATTACTCGTTGAAAAACAGGGCGGGACCATCGGTATCAGCAGTAAATTCGGAGAAGGTACTCAATTCACTTTCAAACTGGTTTATACGGTTCCCGAAAAGCAGGCAGCTTCGGAAACAATCACTTCTGTAACCGATTACAGCTCTTTGAGTGGAAAAGTGCTCCTTTGTGAAGACAATGAAGCGAATCGCATTCTTGCACAACATTTATTTGATTCTACCAATATCCAACTGGACATTGCAGAAAACGGCCGGGCAGGAGTGGAGATGTTCCAGCTGAAACAATATGATATCGTTTTGATGGATATTCAAATGCCGGAAATGGATGGCTACCAGGCCACGGAATACATTCGCAATGAGCTGAAATCCAACACACCTATCGTTGCATTAACGGCGCACTCAATTACCAAAGAGAAGGAGAAATGTCTTGCAATGGGAATGAACGATTATCTTTCAAAACCCTTTAAGAAAAGTGAATTGTTTGACCTGATTACTCCCTGGCTAAAAACAGGGACAAAAAAGGAAGATCAGACAAAAGTAGCATTTTCACTCGAAATAATTCGGGAAGCTTCCTTAGGAAACAGCACTTTTGAAAACCAAATGCTGAACCTTTTCCTGGATCAGTCGGTGGAATCGCTGGATAAAATGAAGCTTTTTTACAGGGAGCAGGATTTGAATTCGCTCTCCAAACAGGCGCATCAACTGAAGTCTTCCTTCGGAATGTTCTTAATGGACCTGTCTTTGTTGGATCTAATCGAAAAAGGGATTAACCAGGCTGAATTGGATCAGCAAATACAGGCATTGGAAACTCAAATCAAATCGGCACATCACCACATTCACTCATTAATAAATAGACCCGCATGAATATCCTTTTTATTGAAGATGAAGACATCCTGAGAAAATCCCTGTCATTTTTCCTGCGTTCTCAAGGACATGAAGTGGTAGAATTCGACAACGGGGCGGATGCAATTATGTACATTCATCAACACCACGAAAGCATTCATTTGATCATTACAGATCTGAATCTTCCTTCAGCGGGCGGGAAACAGGTCTTGCATTCGAGCAATCCGTATAAGAACATTAAGAAAATTGTACTGACATCTTATTCCATGGAAGATAACGAACTGGCAGTTTTTGACCTAGGCGGAGACGATTTCATTGCAAAACCCTTTAGTCCGCAGGTATTACTTAAGCGAATCGAAAAATTATTTCCCGATTCATAGCGTGTTTTTTCAAATCAAAACCTTAAATTAAATCTACTATTTACATATTAAATGAATCGCATGCAGCTTTTGCAAATCGCTTCCGGCAATGGAATACTTTGGCTTTTAGCTATCATTCTTTCACTGATCCTGATCGGGATTTCCGGTACCATCTTTATTCGCAGACGTGTTCGTTCACAAATCGCAGAAAAAGAGCTCATTTATCAAAAGGTGGTGGAAGATTTATTGTTTCGACTAATATTTGGCAAACTAACCATGGAAGAAAGTCTGAAGGAATTCCGCAAGATGAAGCAAGGCAATCTATTAAGCAAGGTAACCACGCTTTCCATTATTTCATTGCACGAGAATTATTCAGGGAAACAGCGGGAAATCCTGGAAGATTTTTTTGTTCTGTCAGATCTTACCGCATACTCTTTCAAAAGGATCCGGTCACGGAAATCACGGGATATCATTTCAGGAATCCGTTATTTATCAGGTATGAATGTTCGTGAAGCCTTTGAATTCATGAAACTGGAATTGGAACATCCGAACGAGGAAGTCAAAAAAGAAGCTTTCATTGGCTTAATTGCGCTGCAAGGGATGGAGGGTCTTGAATTTTTTAAACTTCCCTCTTTCACTGTTGATGATCTGACGAAAGAGCGGATCCTGAACCAGTTGAAAAACAAAAGATTTACGTCTTTTGCCGGAGTGCATCAATTGCTTTATTCCGAAAATGAAAGTTTGGTTCTCCTGGGTGCACATATCACTCAGAACTTTCAGCTTCATGGGTATTATGAATTTATACAACAATTCTCCAGGACGCTGCAACCCAAATACCAGGAAGAATTTGAAGCAATCAGGCAACAAATCAATCAATCGATGCATTCCTGAACAAATAAGTCCATTTTCTGTAAGGCTTTTTGAGGCATTTTGTACTATTTTCACGAGCAATTATGGTATTTGAGAAAGAATTCAAGGAAGCAATTGTCAATTTGTCCATCAAAGAAAAGGATAAGCTTTTGCTGCGTTTGTTAAAACGGGATATTCCGCTTGCGAATCAGCTGTATTTTGAATTGGTGAGTACGCAAACCATCGAAGATCGCCGTACAGAACTGGAAGAAATTGTTCGGGAACGTGCCGCGAATATCGGCAAACGCAGTAAATCCATCCAACATTTGCAGTTGCAGATGCGTTCTTTGAGCGGTTATATTACGGAACAGGTAAAGATTACTAAAGACAAATTGGGCGAGATCAGCCTGAATTTATTGATGCTTAATGAAATTCTGAAAGCAACAGACCCTAAATCTTCTTTTTTCCAGCGAGGCAAATTCCAGAAATTCGGAGTGTATGTGATTGCGCGGGCTTTTAAATTGTTGGTATTGATCAATGCCATGCATGAAGATTATCAAACTGATTTCAGGGAAGATTTGGAGACTCTTGGAGAATTGATGGCCCAAAATGATTTACTGAGAAGAACTGCCGGTCAGCATGGTTTGGAGCTGGATTGGTTGGTATCCGGGGAAATACCGGAGAATATCAGGGAGCGGCAGGATGCGCTAAGGAAAAAAGGATTTCTGAAATAGATTGGCTCCCGCAGATCTTTGATAATAAATAGCGAATAATCTTAGTTTTGCCTATCAACCTGGTTTTATGTCGTTTGAAACAACTTTTAAGAAAAATGCCTTTAGTTCTGCCCATTTTTACATCGATGAGCAAAAGATTTCTATTGATAACCAGGATATTCCGCTTCAAAACATCAGTGGTTTTGCTTATTATGTGGATCAATCCGAGCGTTTACATCTAAAAACAGGAAAAACATTTCTTGTTTACATTTATGAAACCGGAGTTAAAAAACCACATAAAATAGGGGGAATGTATGCTTTTGACGGGGGAAGCGGAAACAATCACTTTTCAGATATTTTCAGCTCTCTCTGGAAGTATATCGGTGATAATCAAATAAAGGAACTCCATCAAAAACTGGTCAATGGGGAAGAGGTGTTTCTCAACGAATACCTGCTTGTTACACAAAAAGGAGCCCACACTTCCATTCCGGGATTGTTTTCTATGAAAAAATTGAAGCATTTCACAAATTGGAAAGATATTCAAACAGTTCTTCCCGGTGAGACAACCACCCATGCAGGAGATTTGATTGATTATTTTAAAGTCATTAACGCTGCAACTAACAAAACAGTAGGGAAGTACCACATTGGCTGGAACAATGTTCGATTATTTGATATGTATGTGAACTGGCTGGATGAAAACACGGATAGATTTATGGCGTTATCGCCAAATGAGTACTGACAACAAGCCTTTCACATTTGTTAACAACTAAAATTTAATTGCTGCTGTAACATATCAGCGGTGAGTTGGTCTTACGACAAACCAATACAAATTTTAGATTATGAAAGCATCAATCCTATTTATCGCACTATTTTTAACTACCGCTTCAACGACATTTGCGGGGAACGGTGAAAGTTTACTTGACCGCATTATGCACCGCAAAATCTCATATCCTGAATCATTGCGTGAGAAAGGAATTGAGACAACCGTTCATGTAAAAGTGCGTGTTTTAGCAGAAAACCAACTGGAAATACTGGAAATAGCTTCGGAATCCGAAGAAATGAAAGCAGCGATCGAAAAACAAGTGCAGCAGATCAAGATTAATTTACCCGCATATTTAATCGGCAATACCTTTAACTACACCTTCAAATTTGAAGTACAGAAATAACACCTGACCACCTAATATCAACGAAAGAAGAGCGGCGAAAGTCGTTCTTTTTTTTGTTTGCGATCTATTGGTGTTCTAAGGCTTTTTTCATGAATCCCCTCACTTCATCATTCAAATCTTCTTTTTCCAGCATCCGGAAATGATGGTTAAACTGGTTGCTTCCTGGAACCTGGCCTATCTTCTGAAAGCACAAATTGTCGTGAAAGGGCTGTTTGAAAGAAAATACCACATGAATGAAATGCTTTCCCAGTTGCGTAATCCAGGCGATGCGTTTCTGTCCGTTATCAATAGCGATCATTGTTTTGGTGGCTTCAAGCTTGATCTTTCCGAGCATTTTAAATTCCGTTATGAACTGATGGAACAGCTCAAGGGTGTATGCTGACTTTCCAGCTAGAAAAGCATCGATTTTGGGATCATGTGATTCATTCATATCTTGAAAATTATAAAAAAAAGTCTATATGTCTGATAATTTTTCTGAATTAGAACAGAGCGATTTTCAACCGATCCATTCAAAAAATCACTAATTTACCTCTGCCAAATCAGTTGAACAGAACTGATGGTTACAAACTTGAACCAAGGGGTATATGTCGGGAATATCTTTGAAAAGCGCAGCTGGAAGATGGATGTTATTTTCCACCATCATGGCTACATCCATGGTATTTATTGACGGAAGTGCGCTGAATGTGGTTCTTCCCTCGATGCAAAAGGATTTGAAAGCCACGGGACCCGATATTTTCTGGGTCTTGAATGCTTATTTGCTGATACTCGCAGCTTTAATGCTGCCAGGAGGATCTTTGGGAGACAAGTTCGGGAGGAAAAAGATCTTCGCTTTGGGAATCGCCATTTTCACAATCGGGTCTTTTCTGTGCGGGATTTCCCCGAATATCCAGTTCCTGATCTCAGCCCGGCTTATTCAAGGCCTGGGTGGTGCATTCATGGTCCCGGGAAGTCTTTCCCTGATCACGTCACTTATCAGTGAGCGGGAGCGGGGGAAAGCAATCGGTACCTGGTCATCCATTACTACGATTGTAAGCATCGGAGGACCTGTGATTGGCGGAATTCTCGGTGACAGCGGTTTGTGGCGCTATATTTTTTTCATTAACATCCCGATCGGGATCACTTCGCTCATCATTCTTTGGCGAAAGGTGCCGGAAACTTCCAATGAAGACGATAAAGGCAAGGTCGATATCCTCGGAGCGCTTTTACTGGTTGCAGGTCTGGCGGCGATTACCTATAGTTTTTTGAAATTCCCGGCTGTAGGGCTGAAAGATTGGAAAGTTAACATCATCCTAATTTTGGGTTTGGTGGACCTGATCCTGTTTTTGGTCGTTGAGAAACGAAGTAAAAGCCCGATGATCCATCTCAACCTGTTCTCAAATATTCATTTCACCGGGTTAAATCTCCTGACATTCTTTCTTTACGGCGCATTGGGTGGAGGATTTCTGTTCTTAAGTTTAAATTTGGTCCAAATCCAGGGTTATACCCAAACAGAATCCGGATTAACCTTCCTGCCGTTCACCTTCATTTTGGGATTGTTTTCCCGTTACATCGGAGCGCTTTCCGACCGTTTGGGATCAAAATTATTCCTGATCGCGGGTCCTTTCACCGTTGGCTTAGGCTTTTTATTTATGTCATTTATCAAACAAACCGCCGGATCATCAGATTACTGGCTTTCCTATTTCCCCGGAATGATCCTGGTGAGCATTGGAATGCTGTTCACTGTTGTTCCGCTTACAACAGCAGTTATGACTTCCATCAGTCAGAAACAGTCGGGAATTGCATCTGGAGTCAACAATGCGGTATCACGGATTGCCGGTATTTTCTCGAATGCTGCTTTCGGAGCACTGGCTTTATTGATCTTTACAAATGTCGTACTTCAAAAACTCGACGGTTCTGAGTTCAAGGATTCTCAAAAAACTAAAATTGTAGCACAAACCACCAATCTTGGCAATGCACAGGTTCCCACTGATACCTTCAGCACCCGTCAGAAAACGCAGATAAAGGAACTTTACCGGGGTGCATTTTTGAGCTCCTATCAATCTGTATTGTGGGTTTGTACGATTATGTGCTTTACCAGCTCTGCCATTGCATTTTTTACTTTGAAGAAGGGAAGCAGGGCTGCAACCGACGAACTAAAAAACAGTCAGTCCTGATTTGATGAGCGCGATTAGTTAAACAACTGTCGGAACTGCAAGGGCGACAGGTTTGTTTTCGACTTGAAGAGTTTACTGAATGACTGAAGGTGTTCAAAGCCTAGTTCGTAGGCAATTTCACTAACACTTAAATTCGTAGTCGAGAGTTTTTCTTTCGCTGATTCAATCAATTTCTCATGAATATGCTGCTGTGTGCTCTGGCCGGTAAGCATTCGAAGCAAACTACTTAAATATCCCGGAGAAACGTTCAAAGATTCCGCAACAAACTGAACTGACGGCAATCCTTTTGAAGCCAGGTCATCACTTCCAAAGTAATCAGTCAGAAGTTGTTCCAGCCGACTCAACACCTGGTGGTTCGCTTGTTCCCGCGTGATGAACTGGCGGTTGTAAAAGCGCTCGGAATAATTCAGCAGACCTTCCAGCTGCGAAATGATGATCTGCTTACTGAATTTATCAATGGTAGAATGATATTCCTGCCGGATGTTTTCAGCTATCCGATTCAGCGTTTGCTCTTCTTTATCGGATAAAAACAAGGCTTCGTTTACAGAGTAATCGAAAAATTCATATTTCTTGATTGTTTTTGCAAGCGAAGTATTCCACAAAAAATCGGGATGCACTAATAACATCCATCCCGATCTTTCAATGGTCGTATTTTTTTCCGCCGCTACGCCAAACACCTGGTTCGGAGAAATAAAGAAGAGCACGCCCTCATCAAAATCATATTCCTGCTGTCCGTACTTCAGTTTTGCACTGATGCCTCTTTTCATGGAAATTTGGTAGAAGTCAAACATCCAGTTCACTTCTCCGATATCTTCCGGGCGATTAATGGCATTGAAATCAATCACACTGATGAGCGGATGTTCCGGTTTCGGAAGACCTCGTAAACGGTGAAACTCGGTAATGGTGCTGATCTTCGTTATTTTTTTCTGTTCCAAGCTGAATGTTTAAAAGTTCAACCCGTCAGCAGACTTTCCGCCGCTGCGGTTTGAAATTATTTCAATGATACCAATCCTTTTCTAATTCCTGAGGAATTTAGAAATAATTCTTCGTCATATCTTCCAATAGTCCGATTTCCGTTGGTTTCCAATCCAATACTTCCTGTGTTTTTTGACTACTGGCAGGATTGTCAAATACGATGAAATGGCTCATCCATTCGAAATGCTGCGGAATTTCTTCTTCAGAAAGCGATTTTGTAGGAATATTCAGTTTTTCACTAATCAATTCCGCAATTTTTTTCAATTCGATTCCAGGATCTCCGATCGCATTGTACAAAGCTCCCCTAATTCCTTTTTCAAGGGCTAAGCGAAACAACTTTGCAGCATCTTTGCGGTGAACAGCCGGCCAGCGATTACTGCCATCTCCCGGATAAGCAGCCACACCATGCGTTCGCGCCTGATGAATTATAAACGGCATAAATCCTTTGTCGCCTTTGTCATGCGTGGAAGGAGCCAGGCGCACCACTGAAACATGGACTCCTTTTTCTGCCCATGCCAGGCCGGTTGGTTCAGAAGTCCGCAATGGAATCTGAAGGATGCTTTTTTCCGTCACCAATCCGTCTATAAGAGGTAATCCCAAACTTCCGGCCGTTACGACCAAGGGCTTTTGAGTCCCCATCAATACTTCCGCCATGGTGTTGATCGCTATTTTTTCCACTTCATTGGATTTGGCATAATTCGCAAAATCGTGGATAAATCCGGTGTGAATGATCCCATCGCATTCAGAAGCTCCTTTCTTCAAAGAACTCAGATCTTCCAAATCGCCCATTAAAACTTGTGCTCCCGCTTTACGAATTGCGTCTGCAGATTCTTCCGAACGCGCCAATCCTAGCACCTGGTGTCCTGCTCCGATTAATTCTTTTACTACTGCCGAGCCCACAAAGCCCGACGCTCCTGTTACAAATACTTTCATCTGATCTTTTTTTGTTGGAACAAAGTTCAGCATTCAATTTCGGGAAGATTTAGCCAAATCAGCTGATCCTTTAGCCAAAATAGGGGATAGAATGCGGGAGCTCTTCGATTGAATAATTCCGATCATTTGAATGATCTTCAGTTGGATTAAGAAAAAAAATAATTTCTCAAACGTGCAATTTTCGGGACTTTCAGCAAAAAAAACTCACTTTTTTTTGTTAAATTCAACCTAAGTATTGTTTCGTACGAAAAGTTTCCTACCTTTGAAAAATGAAATCAAAAAACGCTGAAAATAATCCGCAGTCAGAACCGACAAAATCAGAATTGGAAATTTTGCAGGTTCTTTGGGAAAACGGTCCTTCAACAGTTCGTTTCGTAAATGATTACCTGAACGAACAAAAACGTTCGGTGCAGTATACTTCCACCTTGAAGTTAATGCAGATCATGACCGATAAAGAAATGCTGCTCCGTGATGCTTCGAGTATGAAGCATATTTACAGCCCGGCAATTGAAGAAAATCAAACAAAAACCGTTTTATTGGACAAGTTCATTGATACGATGTTCAACGGTTCCAGTACCAACTTAATGATGCAGTTGTTGGGAAACAAAAAGACTTCACAGCAGGAATTGGACGCAATTCGTGCCATGTTGGATCAACTAGACAAGAAATAAACCTTAAAAACTCTTTACTATGAACTTTTTAGTGAACGATTCAATTATCAAAGCAGTCAGCTGGACAATTATCCATTCGCTTTGGCTGGGACTCGCAGCGGCTTTCCTGGCAGGAATTACCATTTTGCTTACCAAAAAAGCAACTTCGGCAACCCGGTACAATCTACTGGCAGCATTGAGTGTTGCCTTTTTAGTGACCATCGGTTTTGTTTTCTACCTCGAATTCGAATCGCAGGCGTCTGTTTCACAAACCGGTGAATTGGTGAAAAGTGGCATCCAGGCAGAACAGCCCGGTTCATTTTCCCACGCAGTAACGCAGGAGGAGGCGAGCGGACCACTTTCAATCATCAGTGGATTCATCAGTAAATTCGGCTCCTGGATCGTTTTCAGCTGGTTTGTCATTTTTATTTTCAAATGTCTTCGCATGACCGGCGATATCCGCCAGGTTTACCGGGCCCGAAATTATCAAACGATTTCTCCACCGGAAATGTGGCGGGAACGTGTATCAGAACTCCAGGTTTCACTGCAGATCAAACGTCGTGTTCAGTTATTGGAATCCCGATTAGTAACGATTCCTTCGGTGACCGGATTCTTCAAACCCATTATTTTGGTGCCGGTTGGATTGTTGAACAATCTTCCCCACGACCAGGTGGAAGCTATTTTGCTCCACGAGCTTGCTCACATTCGCCGAAGCGATTATGCGGTCAATATCATGCAAAACTTTATTGAAATCTTGTTTTTCTTTAATCCGGGGATTTTATGGATTTCTTCCCTGCTGAGAGACGAACGTGAAAATTGCTGCGATGATTTAGCGATCAGCGTTACGAATAACAAAAGAGAATTTGTCAATGCGCTGGTTTCTTTCCAGGAATACAACATGAATACACAAAGATTCGCCCTGCAGTTCAGTGATCAGAAAATGAAACTGGCGGACCGTGCAAAAAGAATTCTGTTCAACACGAATAAGGTACTGAGTACTCGTGAAAAGTATTTTCTATCCGCCTGTGTAGCGATGAGCGTGGTTCTTTTCCTGGTTGTCCTGAACGTGAATTCCTCTTCGGCACAGGAAATTAAATCTCCCGAATTGCAATCCATCGGCAATCAAAAATACAATCCGGAAGAGATTCCTGAAGGAACTGCAATCCGTTATGTGGAAGATTTGGAAGGAAAATCCCGTGTATACATTTTCAAGAGTGAAGGGATGCTGTACCAGGTTCCGGAGAATTTGGAAAACATCAAGGTCAATGACAAATTGGTTACCGGAAAGGACCGGGAACTTTACCTTCCAAAGATCAAGCAGTTGATTGACAGTTATGAAAAAGCTATCGCCAACGACGAAATCGACGGGTACTCAGGAATTGATTATCCGGAAGTGGATCTCTCAGAAGAAGAAGCAATCATTGATGAAGCATCCCGTATAATTGACGGACATTCTGCAATCATTGACAAGCATTCGGCAGCGATTGATAAACATGCAGCCATTATTGAGGAACAGGCAAAAATCCTGGAAGCTGAAGCCAACAAAAAAGACGGGAAGATTAACTGGAAAAAGCACGACGAAGCACAACGACGCATTGAAGAAGAACAGGCTAAAATCAATGCCGAATCAAAGAAAATTGACATCGAGGCTCGTAAAATTGACTTACAGTCACGCAAGATCGATGAACAATCGCGCAAGATTGATGCAAAGCTGAAAATGCAGGAAAAAGAGATGAAACTACCAGCTTTAGATCCGCTGCCTATTGAAGAAGATATTACCCAAACAGTCATGGAAGACCTGAGAAAAGCAGGTTACAAAGGAAAAATCAATTCTTTCGAACTGAGCGAGAAAACCTTAATAATTAACGGAAAGCCCCAATCAAAATCACTATTTGAAAGTGTAAAAAAGTACACCAAACCCGGCATGCGCATCTTACATAACATTGATACGCATTAAACATGTCTAAACAAAGCCTAAGTAAGACATGAGTACAGTTAAAGATGCAAGCCCTGACATTATTTGTCAGGGTTTTGTTTTTTGTGCAAATACCTATTAGAAGAAAAAGATTTGCATTTTGTTGTCGTAACTACTATATTTGCAACAACAATAATACATCAAACAACATGAGACAATTAACATTTTCATCCTTGCAGGTAAAAGACTTAGCAGCATCGACCGAATTCTACACCAAAAAATTAGGCTTTGAAATCCAGGACACCAATCCACAGGCTTGCATTTTCCGTTACGGAGAAGGGCAGGCAAGTTTTGCGATCCGCACGCCGCTTGAACCATTAGAAAACCGGGAACTGGGAGTAGGGGTAGCACTTTGGTTTGCCGTTGACCAAAAAGTAGATGAATTGAAAGAAGCATTCATTGCAAATGGAGTGACTACCGCCGGAGTTATTATAGAAACGCCATTCGGAAGAGCATTTCATGTCCTGGATCCTGACGGATTTAAACTAACTTTCCTGGAATCGAAATAGGCAGCACCATGTCAGACAACATTGAATTCTTGTTTAAAAGCCCGGAAGAAAGTCCGGGCTACTTATTGTCGCAGCTAACGATGCTCTTGCACCGAAAGCAAAAGAAAGCGCTGGATCCCCTGGATTTAACTCAAACACAATTTGTACTGCTGACATCCGTTGCCTGGCTGACAAACACCAGCGAAAACGTAACCCAGGCAGAAATAGCGAATCTCAACAACTTTGACCGCATGATGGTTTCCAAGGTTTTGCGCACGCTTGAATCCAAAGAATTGATCACCCGGCAGGAACACGATACCGATACACGGGCAAAGGTCATAAAGCTCACTACCAAGGGGAAACAAGTACTACAAACGGCATTATCGGCCGTTGAAAACACGGATATTGCGTTTTTTTCGCATATCGGCGGAGCAGTTTCTGGTTTCAACAAGCAATTGTATACACTTATTGAGGCGAATAAAGAGTCTGCCGCGACGGGTGAAGATGCAGGTAAGGAGTGAGGGCGGGAATTCCGAATTCTACTCGCAAATCTCCTTTAACTTCGCCAGCGCTTTGGGCCAGATCTCGTCCATCTGCTTCGCATATTCTTCTTTCATGTCAACCTCAACAATGACTTTTGTTCCATCAGCCGTTTGTTCGAACCAATAATTTTCCAGCGCATCGCCCCAGCCTTCCATCTTAGGACCGTCGGTAATTTCTTCCCCTTTTTCCAGCATTCCATAATGATTGATGGAAACCATTTTTGCCGGGTCGTTTTTCAGGATCCGCGCAACCATCCCTGATTTTTCCTCACCGGCATTGGAAGTAAAAATGATCTTTCCGCCTTCGTCCCAGGTTCCTTCCCAGGTTGAAGTTGGTTCAAAAAACGCTGTCCACGCTTCGTACGTTTTCTTATCGCTCAATCCCAGCATACAGTCGTAAACTTTTTCCGGGGAAGCTGAAATTTCTTGGGTATATCTGAGTTTTTTCATGAAATCAGTTATGAAACTACAAGATAAGGAGTTTTGGATCTTGGTGTATGTTAAGAAATCTGAAATCAGATCAGCACTAGTTCATCCGGGACTTTATGATTTCTAAGCGCAGCAGAAGAGTTTCATGATCCGGATCAATTTTAAGTCCTTTTTCAATGGTTTGTACAGCCTCGCTGTATTTATGCTGTCGGAACAAATAGGTTGCACATTCCGCGTAAAGCCATCCCAGGAAATCTTCCTGGATAAGTTCCTTATCAGTAATCTGGTCAATCAGGCTCTCTGATAAGTCAAAATATTTTTTACCGTTCACCCCGTCGTTCTCCTTGTAATAATTCATAGAGAACGTGATGTTGGCATAAAGCTTAGTCAAAATAAAAAGGTTGTTTGAATCCAGATAAGGATACTTCACGCAGTATTTAGTAATATCGGAATAGAACTTTTCCGCCGTTTCCAGTTCTTCATCCAGTTCTTCTTCATCCAAATCCTCCTCGTCCTCCGAATAGTCATCAAAAGACAAATATTTTCGCTCCAAATTATAAACGATTTGACTTAAAAGAGCCGATTTAATAATGGAATTATCGGGAGAAGACTGATAAGCCATTTCTGCATATTCCAAAGCCTTTTCTTTTTTTCTGGCTTTTGAAAAATAACCCGACATCCCTAAATAATAGATGCCGCTTAAATCATTCAAAAGACTTGTGTCCCTGACCATTTGTTTCATTAAAACCAAGCTGGAATCTGCAAACGGACGATTTCCATCTGCAATTAACCGCTGATTGATAAAATTCGCGTAACCGTAAATGATGTAATCGTGTTTGTATTTGTTCCTGTTTCCATACTCAAACAAATAGGGGAGCGAACTAAGGTTCTTAAAATCTTTTTTTTCCACCAGCGCCACCAATAATTCCGATTTAACGAGGGTAGTTCGATGCTCATTATAAAACCTTTCGGCTTTATTGATATAGCTGAGCGACGTCTCCATTTGCTCATTATTAATGGCAGTTATTGCATGATTCAGCAGCTGTATACCCACTAATTGTTTGATAGTCAATTTGGATCGCGCATTGAAAAACAGGTCATAAACCTGCACGTTTGTCATTGATTTAATTTGCTTAGGTGTAACAAGCTGCAGTTCCAGCAGGTTTTCAACCGCCCGGTTTACATCCTTTCGCGGAGGAATTACAAATGCGTTTTGAACAGTTGTCATTTCCACTGTAATATTACTGGTGTTCGGATAGGCCATAATCAATACATGTCCGGGTTGTTCCTGCACATAATACGGAATCCCCAATTCCTCCAAAACCAACGCAAATAGCGCGGTTGAGGAAACACAATTGTATTCTCCGGTAACAAAAATCTGGTTAAAATCGACCAGCGCCCGATACCGGGTTAAAAAACGTTCGTGAACCTGCTTGTGCAAAGCACGAATGGTCTTTTCCTCGGATTGCCGGATTATTTTGGAGTCTTTCAATTCAGTGATAAACGCATCAAACTGCTCCTTTGCCGCTTCTGTTTTTGGCTTGGAACAGGCAGAATCCGAAATCATGAATAATTCAAAATTAGAAGCATTGACATCGTTCAAAACCTGTTTCTCATAATCCGTTGTATATTTTTCAAAGAAGGGATTCGTTTGAGCAAAACTAAGTCGTGATAAAGCCAGAAAGAGCAGAAAGAGGTAGTTTTTCATTCAGGATTGTTTTGGCAAAGATAGTGATTAAACCAAAATGCATAAATTCGGTTAAGTTTTAAATCAAACATCATATCGATTAAACTACGAAAACTAAAGATGAAAGATCAACAAAAAACGGATATACCCCATTTTATTCAGGAGAACTTCTCTTCAGTAACCCTGATCCTTTATTATCTGCAAAAAGAGCACATCTACTTTGAATCGAAGTATCTTCAATTTATACTGAAGGATGGACCTTATTATAGTTTAGGCTTTAGTGTGCGCATACGGGAAGAAGCTTTCAAAGCCCTCGAATGGATCGTAGAACATCCGGAGGTAGATTACCATGCGCTGGATTCATGGCACATCCGTGACAATAAAGTCTACTTCAAAAAAATGCAACTGCTCTACGATTCCATGAAAACGTTTCGTTTGTATGAAAACCTGGATCGGAGTGAAATGGTCAAAGACATCCCATTCGAAAGAGACTTTGTGTCTGTGCTAAATGTACCACTCGCTGTTAAAATGAAGTTCTACTTCGTTACGAATCTGATTTACGATATCGAAATTCGAGACCTGAGGTTTGACGAGGAAGCTGTAGATTATTTTCTCACGCATGGAAATCACTTTTTAGAGCGTACACATCACAGGGAAGATTTAATGACTGTTTTGAATTGGGTTGCACAGCATCCTGATGAGAATTATAAAGCAATTGCTCCATGGTATATTCTGGACAATAAAGAATACCTCCAAAGGATGATTCTATTGAGAAATCGGATAGAAGAATATTTAAAGAGCACTGATGGGATTGAGTAACTAGGAAAAAACGAGATATGCTGATTATCTTGGATTTCAAATTGTCTTATAATGTTATTGCGATCTATTAATATAGCTTGGGTACTCAGACCGAAGAATTCCAATAGGAGGGAACGTCTTAGGTTTTTAGTTCCAACATCTACGTTTTTGAAATGCAATTTGGGATAAAACAGTAAATTTAACAAGACAACAATTATTGAGACCTAGTCATCAATCATTGTTAATAAGATTGAAGAGATTAAGACACTTAAAAAAAAAAATATGAATGATTTATCAGAACAATTAGAAGATCAGATTATTGAAATTAAACAACAGGGTGACAATCTTCAAATGAAACACCATTATTTGAAAGCCATAGAAAAATATGAAGAAGCCATCAAATTGATGCCGGAACCTGTGGAACAGTGGTTGTATTTAAGAGTATTGTGGTTAAATATAGCTGAAAACTATTGGTTAAATGCAGAATATAAAAGCGGTAAAGGTGGAGGTTACGAACAAGCATTAGAAGTATATCGCATGATCATGAAATTGCCGCGAAGTATTGGTAAATCAAATTATCATGCTCGAATTGGTCAAATAATGTATCAACTTGGAAATATGGAAAAAGCGAAAGATGAGTTTATAAGATCTTACACATTATCCGGAATGAAGGATTTTGACAATATGCATGACAAGAAGTATTTCGACCTGATTAAACCGTTTGTAGAAGGAAAAGAATCTTATTCAATAGATTCGGATACCTATTTCCTTTAGTATTATTCATATGAAAGAACTCATTTTCTTACTCAAGAAAACGCTGGATGAAAAATTTCCTGATTTGAAATATACTTTTCAAAACCAAGCGTCGGATAAAGAAATTGAAGAATTGGAAAGAATTATAGAGATTCGGTTGCCTGAATATGTTAGAGCGTTCTATCAGCTTTGTAACGGTCAAGAAATCGGTGGTACTGGGTTAACAGAAATGGGCGAGATTCTTCCAATTTCTGTTATTATTTCTAAGTGGAAAAAGTGGAAGTTATTACTTGATAGCGGAAAATTAAGAGATATTAAATCTGAACCTGATAAAGGAATTAAAAATGATTGGTACAATAAGAAATGGATTCCTTTTACTTATAATGGAAGTAGCGATCATTTTTGTATCGATATGGATCCTGATGAAGAAGGCAATATTGGACAGATCATAACTATGTGGCATGATGAACCGGAAAGGAAATTGATTGCATCCTCATTTGAAAGATGGATTATTGACTATATCGATGATTTGAAGTCAGAAAAGTTTTACTTTGACGTAGAACTCGGGAATCTGCAAAGACGATAGTATCCAATTTGATCTGGTCTATTTTGTCCTATAATTAATATTATGTTAAATAGAATAACGAACGCCGATTGACATTTATTGTGCACCTCCAAAACTAATTTTCTCCGACCTCTTCTCAGATATCAAATTCCGCAATCAACCAATCTTCCCTTCCTGATGTCCCCAATCATTTTAATCCTTCAACTCTTTGCGAATCTGATCCCGGAGAATCGGCCAAAACTTTTCATCCGCACAATCTCACAGTTTTACTCAATTCCCGAAACCTCCTCGAATTTTCATTTTCAAGAATCACTTCAATCTTCTCCAAAAATCTTCTTCACGAGAATCGCGTAGAATTTTTTATCCGGATATTCGTCAGAGATAATCGAATCTCGAAAAGATTCATTATCCTTACCAACTAATAATTCAATCATGAAATTCCTACTACCAATAATTCTTCTTGCTGCAATACTTGTTTCGTGTGATCCTGGTGCAGATCGTATCAATGCCATTGACAAAGAAATTCGCGAATTGCGCTTGCAGTTAAAAAAACGCAAAGCCAACGAGGTCCAGCTAGTCAAAGACCGCGAATCTGTTGGTGCAAACTTTCAGTCAGTTTATGATTCTGATTTGGATGATGCCCAAAAATCCAAAAAACTCGAATCCATTAAAAAAGAAATGTATTCGGTTGAAATGAGGATTCAAAAATCACTTATAGAAACGACTAAGGGCGAAACTCAGATTACACGCTTGGAATTGGAGAAAATGCAGTTGAAAAATGAACGTTAATCCCCAGGAAAATTAGGGATATTTGAATTATGTTAAATACAAATATTCGTGTATTTTAAATCCTTAAGGCTCAGTTAATCGAAATACTCACTATCAATCTTTAAATCAGCAAGTTATTAATTTGTAACAGGCAATTAATGAATGTCAGTTATTGACAAATCAATCAAAAAAAGATCGTTTTTCGCCGAACTTTTCGTGTTAAAACGCAGTCTTCTTCCTAAACCCAATACTAAATACTGTTTTTATGAAGAAAATCTTACTTGCAGTTCTGGCAACTTCGTCCGTTTTAGGGATGAATGCGTCAGCACAACACATTGATTCTACGTTCAATTCGAACGGCTACCTCCCCTATCTCGGCCCTAATTCCAACAGTCAGGGAAACCTGGGAAGTGCCAACGCTTCCGCAATCCAACCGGATGGAAAAATTGTTACCGTACTCGAAAGAGATCCCAACACACCGGATTTGTCGATGCACATTTACCGTTATTTATCGAACGGAATGCCGGATCCAAGCTTCGGAACAAATGGCGCTGTTTCCACTTTCTGCGGACAAGACAGCCGCGGGTACGATGTGGCCATCCAGTCGGATGGGAAAATTGTCCTGGTCGGTGAATCCGAATACTGTATAAACGGGATTTGCGGAGCTTCCCAATTCATCATGATGCGCTTGAAAACAAACGGAAGTGTGGATTCTACTTTTGGAGTGAACGGACACTTACTAAGTAATCATGTCTTCGGAACTACAGGAACCTATTCCATTCCAAAAAGTCTTCACATTCTTCCCAATGGAAAATTCATGGTTGGCGGAATCGGACCAGGTGGAAAACCAGCGATTGTCCGTTTGAACACGGATGGTTTCCCGGACAATACTTATGGCGTGAACGGTGTTTTTTCATTGACAAATGTACCAAGATCACAATACCGGAGCATGGCAATTGGTCCGAACGGTGAAGCTTACGGGTTATTGATCACCGATACCTGGAACCAGGCAACAATCTCTTACGATTCAACGAATTTCTCCGACAATACGGTCTTCAAACTGACGCCAAACGGAACATTAGATGCCACTTTTGGAACCAACGGGGTTTTCAGATTTGATACAGATGTAACAGACCAGCCTTTTTCGATCACCGTGGCAAGTTCGGGGAAAATACTCGTTGCGGGTTATAACATGCCGGAACATTATTACTATTCCCTTATGGATTTCAGCGGATACGGTGAAGCAAACGTTGGAGTGGTAGCTTTTGTGAATCCTAATGGAACACTGGACATGAGCATTCCAAACGGATTTAAAACCTTCGATTTCCAGGAAGACACCGCAACCTTCTTCAATAAGATCATTGAAAAAAGCGCGAATGAATTCCTGATTTGCGGTTTTACTACGGATTATGTAGGCGGGAATTTCCAAAACAAAGGATTGATCGTCAGCATGAACAACCAGGGACAATTAAACAATGCATTTAACGGCAACGGACACATGATCTTTGACCACGGAATGGTGGGAACTTCCGGCTGGAACGGGAAACTGGCAAATTTCGAGGATGTGGATATTACTAATGACGGTAAAATCTTATTGACCGGCTACCGCAACCCGGTTGGAGGCGCAACGAAAGGAAGTATTTACCTGCTGCAAATTGCTTTTGGTCCTACAAGTAACCTGGCGGTGGAAGAACTGGCTGAGGAAGCTGAATTTACGGCTTACCCGAACCCGGTTACCAACAATCATTTCCTGATCAACAGCAATGAAGCTGCAGCAATCCAATTAGTTTCTTTGGACGGAAGAATCCTTTATGAAAGCGAAATTTCGGAAGGTGTTTCAACCATTACTGTCGATTCAAATTACAAAGGAATGGCGATTTTGAAGTTTCAGACTCTAGACGGAAAAGCAGGAATCCGTAAGATTTTATTTGAATAAATACAAGAAGAGGTTTATTTGAAACCGCAAAGAGTGAAGAGCGCAAAGTTGGTATATTAAAAACTTTGCGTTCTCCTTCTCTTTGCGGTATTTTTTTTAATCCCATTATATTTGCATCAAAGTTTACTGCACATGTTTTCCAAGGAAGAAAAAAAACAGCTGAAAATCGATTTCTGGAACCAATTCAAGGTTCGCATGCAGAAAACACGTTCCTCCAATGGCCGGAGAATGAATTGGCTGGCTTATCCTTCCGAAGTAAAGGACATTTATATCCGGGTGGATGCAGATGAAAACGGTGCGCGTTTGACCTTCGATATCCAGGGAAAAGATGAAGGAGTCCGTCAGATTATCTGGGAACAAATCTATGAACTGAAAATTGTCCTGGAAGGAGAAATGGGAACCGAAGGTATTTGGATCGAAAACGCCTCTACTCCTACCGTTCCGGAATTTAACCGCATTAGTTGGGAACGTTCCGACTTAAATTTATTCAATCCCAATGATCATCCGGAGATAATAAACTATTTAGCCGATCGTTTAATCCATTTTGATGCCTTTTACCAGGAATTTAAGGATATCTTGATAAATCTGGCAATGTAGCCCAAAGTCTTTGTATTTTTGTCTTATGTTAAAACAAATTGCCCTTCTTTCAAGCGTTTTGATTTCAGCGCTTACTGCTCAAGCACAAACAACCATCCTGGACCAGGATTTTCAACACGGAATTCCTGCAAGCTGGAGTACGGTGAAAGCTGATTCCTACGAGGAACACGAATCGCAATTTCATTCTCAACCGGCGTGGATTGCCATCCCGGACCCAAATAATTTGACAGATACAATTGCTGCTGCAACTTCCTATTTTACGGTAGCACAAAGAGCTAATCGCTGGTTGATCTCCCCTCCTGTTACCATCGGAACTTACGGAAATTATATCAAATGGAAAGCCAGATCATTCGATCCAAGTTATCCTGATACTTACCAGGTTTTGATCTCTACCACTGACACGCAGCTTGCGAGCTTCAACGATACGCTTTCACGCGTTGTATTCGAATTGGAAGAATGGACAGAGCATATCATCAACATGAGCGAACTGGGATACACCAATAACGAAACAGTACACATTGCTTTTGTTTTGGAAACCCAGGGTGGATTTAACCTGTTTGTAGACAGCGTGAATATCCGTAAAGATGATCCTTTGGCATTGGACGAACAATCCATGCAAACAGATTTAACGATCTATCCGAATCCCACAAGCAGCACCATTCATTTTTCTTCGGAAAACTTAAAACACGTTGCTATTTACACGACTTCCGGAACATTGATTTATTCTCAGGAACAAGCAACACCGATTTCGTTGGAGCTTTTTGACCAGGGAATTTATTTGGTTCAAATGACTACAAACAAAGGACAAATCATTACAAAACGCGTCCAGAAGATATAAGGAAACAGCACGTGACAGCTAACAAACTGGTTACATTTTGAAGAGACTCACTGTTTTTAGCATAAAATCCTTTGCAGGTCCATTCGTTGTGACCTTCTGCATTTCCATGGTGATGCTGATCATGCAGTTTACCTGGGTTTACATCGATGATTTGATGGGAAAAGGATTGAGTGTCGGGGTGATCATTGAATTGATGTTCTACGTTTCCGCCGGACTGATTCCTTTAGCTCTGCCCCTAGCTATCCTTCTAAGTTCCATCATGACTTTGGGAAACCTGGCAGAAAACAATGAGTTAACAGCCCTTAAATCTTCCGGATTATCCCTTTTCAGAATTCTAAGACCGCTTACTCAAACCGTTATTTTAATTGCCACAGCTACGTTCTTTTTCTCCAATTACGTGATTCCGGTTGCAAACCTGAAATGGCACACCATTATTTTTGATATCCAGGAAACGAAAGTTGCCATGTTGCTTACGCCTGGCTCCTACTCCAAGGAAATTGACGGCTATGCTATTAAAGTAAAATCCGGAAAAGACAATACTTTCTACGGAATGACAATTCACGATTATACCGATCCGAATATCCTGAAAACCGTGAAAGCAGATTCAGGAACAGTTTACAGAGGTGATAATGGGAAATACCTTTTATTTCACCTTTCCAACGGGATTGTACACGAGGAATTACAAGCTCAGGCGCCAGTTTTCACTAACCAGGGAGAACCTTTCCATTCCGGTGATTTCAGGCCCAGCAGAACTACCCAGTTCAAAGCTGCAACTTACAAAATGGAATTGGTAGGATTCGACCTGAATAATTCAGACGAAGAACTCTTCAAGAACGATTATGAAATGCTCAACGTTTTTCAAATCAATGAGGCCAATGATTCCCTGCAGCGAAAACAGGACAAAACATTGGCTGATCTGTCGGAGAAAAACTTAGGTACCGGCGCATTTGGTCAGTCTGTCAGTTACGAAAAGCTGCTCAAAAAAGGACCTGCCAAAATACTAAGCGATACAAATCAAACGAATCAGGCAGCTCCATTAGAAGTTATTCCTTCCAAAGTCATCAAACTTTCAGCATTAAGTAAAGCGGATCGCACAGCAGCTGTCAATAAAGCAATTGTTAATGCCCGGGAAATGAGGATCAATGCCGAACAGCAAGGTCAGTTTGTGAATGCCTTCAAAACCAATCAAGATCAGTTCCAGGTTGAGTTTCACCGCAAATTTGCCCTTTCCGGAGCAATTATCGTACTGTTTTTTGTGGGTGCACCGCTTGGAGCAATTGTACGGAAAGGTGGTTTTGGAGCTCCGGTAGTTATTGCTGCTTTACTCTTCATGGTTTATTTCATTTTATTCAGTGTCGGAGAGAATTTGGCAACTGCGTCCGAACCCGTACTTTCTCCCTTTTGGGGAATGTGGCTTCCCACCATTGTTCTGATTCCTATTGCCTGTGTTTTGATGATTGCCGCAGCAAATGATATGCGCGTTTTCGATCGGAAACTGTGGATTTACATACTCACTTTCGGAAGAAAACGATGAAAATTCTGTACATCGCACCAAAGTCTCCTGCTCCTATCATCGACGGAGGATGTTTTGCAATGATGGAATGCCTGAAAGCGTTAAGTCAGATTGCAGAAGTAGACGGAATTATCTTCGAAACACATAAACATCCTTATACCAAAGAATCCGAACGTGTTTTGAATCAATACCTGCAGCAGCAAACAGTAGTTCCGATCGATACGGAACTCAAACCCACCGGTGCTTTCGTGAATTTTATCCGCCGAAAAAACTACAACCTTTCCCGGTTTAAATCCGAAAAGTTGTATCGTGAAATTGCAGGAATGCTCCGCAAAAAATACGATTACATTGTTTGTGACAGTTTATTTGCCGGTGCACAGCTGAGTCATTTTGATTTCACGGATCTGCCCCCCGTGATCATTCGTTCACACAACATTGAATCTGAGATCTGGAGACTGCATGCAAGTCTTGAAACGGGTGTTTTGAAACGTTTTTACCTGCGAAACCTGGAAAAAACACTCCGCAAAGAAGAAACAAGGATCCTTAATAAAGCAGCAGCCATTTGGGCTATTTCTCCGGAAGACCGGGATTGGATCACCCAAAACACCAATCATAAAAATCCGGTATTACTTCCCGTTTCCGTCACTTTGGACGAAAGATTCCCGGTAGATTATTCCAACCGTGGATTTTTTCACCTGGGTTCAATGGACTGGAAACCCAACCAGGAAGCCGTAAATCACTTAGTGAAGAAGATCTGGAGCAATCCGAAAATATCCGAATTCACCCTGAAAATTGCCGGTTCCAAAAGTGAACACTTCCGTTTCTACAACACCAATTCCATAGAGGTTGTTGGCTGGGTAAAAGACAGCAACGAGTTCATGGCGAAATCCGGAACATTGGTCACCCCTATTCTTTCAGGAAGCGGGATCCGGATCAAGATTCTGGAAGCGATGGCTCTTGGAACTCCATGTATTACCACCAAACTGGGAGCTTCCGGGATTGATATCACACAATCAGGACTTCAAATTGCAGATACAGAAGATGAATTCGTGGATTTGATCCTGAAATTGCAGGAAAACAAAGAATTCAGGCAAGAAGTCGGTACCAGGTCACGCGATTATATCTCAAAAGTTCATAGTTTTGACAATTGTATCGCATTAATGAAAAGCACGTTTGGAGTCTAAAGAAAACATCCTGTTTATTGTTTCCCGTTTTCCATATCCTTTGGAAAAAGGTGATAAACTGAGGGCTTTTTACCAATTGAAAGAACTTTCCCGTCAATTCAATGTAACACTTGTCTGTACCACAGACATTCCTGTTTCCAAAAAGCACGAACAAATAGTGAGTGAATTTTGCAGCAGCATTCACCTGTTTCAACTCACTAAATCGGGATTGATCTTCCAGCTTTTAAAAACGATTCTCGGCTCAAAACCGCTTCAGGTGCATTATTTCTACCGGAAATCCATTCAGCGCAAGATCAATGCAATCATTGCAGAAAGCAATCCCAAACACATTTACTGCCAGTTGATCCGCGTTTCCGAATACATCAAGAACCAACACCACATTCCCAAAACACTCGATTACATGGATGCGCTTTCCAAAGGAATGGAACGCAGAATTCAAACCGAGTCCTGGTACAAAAAGTGGTTTTACAGGCTGGAAAGCAAGCGTTTAAAAGATTACGAACGTCGTATTTTCGACTATTTCGAATACAAAACGATCATCTCGGAACAAGACCGTAAACTGATCCAGCATCCCAATAATCAGCAGATAGTGATCGTTCCCAACGGGATTGACCACTCGTTCTTCGAGACTTTATCCATTGAAAAGGATTACGACCTGGTTTTCACCGGAAACTTCTCCTACGCTCCAAATATTGAGGCAGCAGTCTATTTGGCAGAAGAAATTCTGCCGCGGCTTCATAAAAAAGGCCTCTTTTGCAAACTCCTTCTTTCAGGAGCAAGTCCGGCAAAACGAATCCTGGAACTGCAATCAGAATTTATAACGGTCACAGGCTGGGTCGACGATATCCGCACCAGTTATCAGCGTTCACGCATTTTTGTAGCTCCGCTTTTCATCGGGACCGGGCTTCAAAACAAGCTCCTGGAAGCTATGGCAAGTGGACTTCCCTGCATAACTACTCCATTGTCTAACAATGCCTTGGGCGGTGTGGACGGGGAAAACATCCTATTGGCAGAAGATATCGATAGCTTTGTCGAAAAAATAACACAGGGTTTAGTTATAGAAGGTAATTTTAGTTCAATTGCATTGCACGGTAAATACTACATTGAACTACTCTATTCATGGGAAAAACAAACTTTGAAACTCTTACAGCTTTTGCGTTCACCCTCCTGATTTTTTTGATGCTGAACTCTTGTACTCACAAGGGGGACCTGCCGCAATGGATTCATGGAAAATGGATTACGTCCTTAGAAAACGAAACCATTCATGAAAACTGGAAACTGGATAAGAATTGTCTTTACGGTGAAAACTACATGCACTACGAGAATAAGTTCCAAAAAGAATTCCTCCGCATTTTTGAAAAAAACAACACCCTTCATTACCAGATTATCATTGAAAAAGACACGCTTGTTTTCAAATGTAAAAACTACCAGAACGTCGATACATTAACATTTGTGAATAACGGAAATCCATTCCCAAAAAGGATTAATTACGTACGGCCGATTGCCAATAAAATGTCAGTCTGGATTGAAAATGTGAAAAACGATCCCAACGGCATCTTCTTTACATTTAAAAAAGTAAAATAGTAGTTCGCTTTTGCAGAATTCGAAGTAAATTTGCGGTACTTTATTAAACAGTATGTCAGGAAATTTAAATACAATCGAAGAAGCGATTGAAGATATAAAAGCCGGAAAAGTTATTATTGTTGTTGATGATGAAGATCGTGAAAATGAAGGAGACTTTATAGCTGCGGCTGAAATGGTTACTCCCGAAATGATCAACTTCATGGCAACACACGGAAGAGGATTGATCTGTACTCCGTTAACCGAATCCAGGTGTAACGAATTGGAATTAGACCTCATGGTTACAAACAATACCGTATTGCACGAAACTCAGTTCACGGTTTCTGTTGACCTGATCGGTCACGGATGCACAACCGGAATTTCTGTGTTTGACCGCGCAAAGACCATTAAAGCATTGGTTTCAGAAGATACCAAGCCGGAAGATTTGGGTCGTCCGGGACACATTTTTCCTTTACGTGCAAAGAAAGGCGGTGTATTACAGCGCACAGGCCACACGGAAGCAGCAGTAGATCTGGCTCGTTTAGCCGGTTTCAAGCCTGCGGGAATTTTGGTAGAAATCCTCAATGAAGACGGATCCATGTCGCGTTTGCCTCAATTATTCGAGATTGCGAAAAGATTTGATCTGAAACTGATCTCCATTGCGGACCTGATTGCTTACCGCATGAAGCACGAATCATTGATTTCACGGGAAGTTGAAGTAGAAATGCCTACCGAACATGGTGATTTCAAATTAGTGGCTTATTCCGTAAAATCAAACGGACAGGAGCATTTGGCCTTGGTGAAAGGAGCCTGGGAACCGAATGAACCGGTATTGGTACGCATGCACTCTTCGTGTTTGACAGGAGACATTTTTGGTTCTTGCCGCTGCGATTGCGGACCTCAATTACATCATTCCATGAAAATGATCGAAGCCGAAGGAAAAGGTGCTATCGTTTATTTGAACCAGGAAGGCCGCGGAATTGGTTTAATGAACAAATTGAAAGCCTATAAATTACAGGAAGAAGGGTATGATACCGTTGAAGCAAACCTGAAGTTAGGATTTAAGTCGGACGAGCGCGAATACGGAATTGGAGCCCAGATCCTGCACGACCTTGGAATTTCAAAGATTCGTTTGATGTCGAACAATCCGAAGAAACGAACAGGATTGCTTGGTTACGGCCTGGAAATCGTTGAAAACGTTGCAATTGAAGTGGGACAAAACGCTCATAACGAAAAGTACCTGCACACGAAGGCAACAAAAATGGGACATTCTTTTAAATTCGACAAATAATGCTTGTTGCAAAAGGAATCCAAAAAAAGTACGGTCAGTTAGACGTTTTGAAAGGGATCGACCTGGAAATCCAATCCGGGGAGATCGTTTCAATCGTTGGTTCTTCCGGAGCCGGAAAAACAACCCTGCTTCAAATTTTGGGAACCTTGGACAAGCCGGATTCCGGAACTTTGACACTGAATGGAATCAATCCGTTTTCACTGAATCCGAAAGGTTTGGCAGAATTCCGGAATCAAAAGATCGGTTTCATCTTCCAGTTTCACCAGTTATTACCCGAATTCACTGCTTTGGAAAACGTGGTGATGCCGGCACTGATCGGTGGAAAAGGAATGAACGAATCCAAAGACCGTGCGAAGCAGTTATTGGACAAATTGGGACTTGGCAGCCGCGAAAATCATCAGCCGGCTGCGCTTTCAGGCGGAGAACAACAGCGTGTAGCCGTTGCCAGGGCTTTAATGAACGAACCGGATATCATTTTTGCAGACGAACCGTCCGGGAACCTGGATTCAACCAATGCTGCCGAATTACACCAACTGTTTTTTGACTTGCGGAAGGAATTCGGACAGACATTCGTTATCGTTACTCACAACAACCTGCTGGCCGAAATGGCCGACAGATCGATTGTGATGGCTGACGGTTCTTTGAAATAAACTATTTCAGTTTACAATCGCCGGCAAAAGCTTCCGCATTGTTGTCAATTACCGCGCAGGAATCTTCCTGTTCGTTTCTTGGTAAAGCTGTTAAGTCATAATGAGTGCGGTCACCGCTATAGAATTTGCAATAGCAATTGCCCTTTTCCTTTTTCCTGCAGGATGTCGTTGAAAACAATCCCACCGACACGCTGGTGAAGATCACCATTAAATACACTGTTGTTTTCATAATTAATCAGTTTTATAACTAGTAATTTAGTAATGAAAACAAGCATTCAAATTATTTTTAGCTTTTTTAAGAAATCATGAATCAGGCACAACTTACTCATTATCTGAACCAAAAGGTACTTGAATACAACAAACCGGATTTCATCCAGTCGGACCCGATCCAGATTCCGAAACAATTTTCGCGCAAGGAAGATATCGAGATTGCTGCATTTTTGATTTCAACCTTAGCGTGGGGAAACCGAACGGCAATTATCAAAAGCGGACAGCGTTTGCTGGAGATCATGAACTTCCGGCCTTACGAATATGTGATGAATTACCAGGAGCAGGAACACTCCTTCGTTCATCGTACGTTTAACAGTGACGATCTGAATGCTTTTTTCGTATCCCTGCAGCGCATTTATAAACAAGGCGGATTGGAATCGGCATTTAGTGCGCATCCGGAAATTCCGGGAATCCAGGGACGAATTATTTCATTCCGGAATGCATTTACACAAGAGCCTTTTCCCGACAGAACTCACAAACACCTGGCAAATCCACAGAAAGGATCTTCCGCCAAACGCATCAACATGTTTTTGCGCTGGATGGTCCGAAAAGACGAATCCGGGGTGGATTTTGGCATCTGGAACCAAATCCCGATGTCCGAACTGCATCTACCCCTAGATGTTCACACCGGTAATGTAGCCCGCAAACTGGGCATTCTCACAAGAACACAAAATGATTGGAAAAGCGTGGCAGAAATCCAGGAACAATTAATCCTCTTCGACCCGAATGATCCGTGTAAATACGACTTTGCCTTGTTTGGATTGGGAGTTTTTGAAGGAATCAAATAAAATTGTGCCTTTCCGCCGCGGCGGACTCAGTCACCTTTTCAACATTCTTTTGACCAATCAAATAAAGGTGGCTGAGCGGAGTCGAAGCTACCTTCCCGAATGTTAAACTGAGCCAAATTGTTCAAAAATCATAGAAAAACTCTCCCAATTCGTAATTCGTAATTCCGAATTAGGAATTAACTTAGCGTTATGAAATGGGTCTACCCTGAATTCTTATTTGCCCTACTGGTTTTGGTTATTCCAATACTTATTCACCTTTTCCATTTTCGCAAGTATAAAACCATCTATTTCTCCAGCATTGCTTTCGTCAAATCGGTTGAGCAGCAGCAGAAAAACCCACGAAAAATCAGGCATTTATTGATTTTGATTGCACGTGCTTTGGCATTCGCTTGTTTGGTAATTGCTTTCGCTCAGCCTTACTTTCCAAAATCAGAGACTTCTAAAAATGATGTTCAGCTGATCGGTGTATACGTCGATAATTCTTTTTCCATGTCGCGCATTGGTGGTCAGGGCGAATTATTGGCCCAGGCTAAAGAACTCGCCGGTTCCATTGTAGACAAAGCTCCACGAAACACGCAATACGTGTTGTTCACTAACGAATTGAGCGGAAACGAAAAACAAACGCTGACCAAGGTCAAATTTGTGGATCAGGTAGCAAAAATCAACTACTCTCCTATTTACCGTTCGCGGGAAGAGATCCTTTCTTACTGGAATCAATGGATTGAGGATGCTCGAAAAGAAGGAAATGTTAGCTCCAAACAATCATTGATCTATTTGTCTGATTTTCAAAAAGATAAAAACATCCATTCAACTAAAAAGTTTAAATCAATCGCGCAAGTATCACCGGTGATTCTTTCCCCTCAAAACACCGGGAATTTATATGTGGATACGATTTGGTTTGAAACCCCGATTCAAAAACTGGGGGCCGCCCAAATTCTTTCAATCCGGGTGGTAAATACCGGAAAAGAAGCCATTGAATCGGCAGTGGTAAGTGTACAGATTGGAAAAATAAAACGCGATTTATTCGCAGAATTACCTGCAAACAGTGCGGATACGGTTCACCTGAACTATTTTAACCAGGATGCCGGAATCGCCAAAGGAAAGATCGCCATCAACGACAAACAAATGACCCGGGACGATTCGTTCTATTTCAACTACGAAGTGAAGAAAAGCAGTTCTGTACTGATTATCAACGGGGAAGACGCTGTTGAAAATGTCGGGATTGTTTTCGGACTGGATGATTTCTACCGGATTAAAGAAGTTTCTACCGCACAGGCATCGCAGGAAAACCTGGAATCCGTTGATTTAATCGTCTTAAACGGTTTAAACCAGATTCCAAGCAATCTCAGTACCGAACTTAGTGCCTACAGCGAAGAACAAGGTTCTATTTTATTGATACCGGGAACAAACATTTCTCCTTCCGGATGGAATGCTTTGCTGGACAAATTGAATCTGCCGGCAATCAACGGCACACAAACCGTTGGTCTTGGAATTCAAAAACTGAATATCAAGGATCCATTCTTCCAGGGAATCTTTGAAGGAAGACCCGAAAACATTTCACTTCCGGCTGTGGCAAAGGCATACCGACTGATGAACAATTCGAAAACACTTTCAAGCAGCCTGATCAATTACCAAAACGGAACACCTTTCTTCGTAAAGAGTACCGGAAAGAATCATGCCTATTTGTTCTCCACCTCATTGAAGCAGGAGTTTAGTACGTTTATAAGCAATCAGCTGTTCTCTACCCTGCTTTTACACACCGGGAACCTGAGCCAAAGACAAAATCCCTATTACCTCATTATTGGTTCAGACGGAAGTTATCCCTTGAATGAGAATTCCGCCAGTGAAAATCCCATTCATTTGAAACAGGGAACCATCGATTACATTCCGGTGGTTTTCACCAAAAACAAACGTTCTTACCTTTCCATTCAGGGCTTGGAAGCTATTCGTATGCTGGAAGCAGGAAACTACGCGATTTCACGTGATGGAAAACAAAAAGGAATTCTTTCAACCAACTATAACCGGCTTGAATCACAAACACTCGAGTCCACACAGGAAGAAATCAAAAGCGTATTCGAACAAGCGGGAATCCGTGTAAATTCGATACAAGACGGTTCAAACTGGAATAGTTCTTCTCTCTTAGAAATTGGTGAAAGTTATGATAGTTGGCGTTGGTTTGTTTTCTTTGCAGGAATATTCGTCCTGTGCGAAATGGCTTTACTAATTTTCTACAAGAAATAACGATATGAAATTACTGATCCGGCAAGTAACGGTTATGGACAAAAGCTCCAGGTGGAATGGTAAAACCGTTGATATTTACCTGGAAGATGGAAAAATTCAGGAGATCGCAGCTAAGATTGAGCGTTCTTGCGAATTAGAAATCAAGGAAGACAACCTGCACATTTCAAAAGGATGGGTGGATCTGAAAGCGCATTTTGCAGATCCGGGAGAAGAACATAAATCGACTATCCAAAGCGGATTGGACGCAGCAGCATCCGGCGGATTTACGCACGTAGCTGTTTTACCGTCTACTCAACCGGTTTTGGACAACAAGACAAGCGTGGAATACGTATTGAGAAGAAGCGAAAACGCAGCAACCTCTTTACATCCGATGGGTTGTATCAGTAAAAAGAACCAGGGTGAAGCCTTGGCAGAAATGTATGACATGTTCCAATCGGGTGTGCGTTTATTCTCTGACGATTTAGTTCCTGTAAACGGCGGAATTATGTACCGCGCTTTACTTTATTCGAAGAATTTCGATGGAATTGTAGTTGGTTTTGCCCACGATAAATCAATTTCAGGAGGCGGCATGGTCAATGAAGGGGAAGCTTCCACAAAAACAGGTCTGAAAGCAGATCCGGCAATTAGTGAGATCATTCAATTGGAGCGCAACCTGCGTTTATTGGAATATACGGAAGGAAACCTGCACGCAACCGGAATTTCCACAGCAGAATCTGTAGAATTGATCCGCAAGGCAAAAGCAAAAGGATTGAACGTAACTGCAGATATCCACGCACAGCATTTGATTTACAATGAAACAGCAGTTTTGGATTTCGATGTGAATTTCAAATTAATGCCGCCACTTCGTCCTGAATCCGATAGAAAAGCACTTTGGGCAGGATTGAAAGACGGAACAATTGACTGCATTGTTTCTGACCACCGACCAAATGATTCGGAAGAAACGGATTTGGAATTCGATCACGCAAACTTTGGAAACAGCACCATTCAAACACTTTTCGGAGAATTGGGAGCTTGTCCGGATTTTGAACTGGATGTGGTTATAAACGGATTAACAGAAAAAGGGAGGGAATTATTGTCACTGGATAATTCAGCTATTGAAGACCAAAAAACGGCAGACTTATCCTTGTTTATCCCGCATAAATCCTGGGTATTCACAAAAGAAGATTTAATAATACCGTGCACCAATACACCGGCAATTGATAAACAATTAAACGGATTTGTAGTTGGAATTATCAATAATGGTAAATTCGCACTGAAAGAAACAAGAGAAAATGTCTGAGAAGCGTTCATTTATACGTAATTTCTGGAAAGAACGTAAGATGGTTGGAGCAATGGCTCCGAGTTCCAAGTATTTGGCAAAAAAAATGTTGCAGAGAATTGATTTCTCAACAGCAAAAGTCATCGTGGAATTAGGTCCGGGAACCGGCGTTTTTACCCGTAAAATGCTTCAGAAACTGAGTCCCGACGGGATCTTGCTCGTTTTTGAGCTTAACGACAGTTTCATCAACCAGTTGAAAAAAGAATTCAAAGATCCACGTGTAATTTTAATTCATGATTCCGCTGAAAAAATTGGCGAATACCTGGAAAAACACGGTTATACTCAGGCAGACGCTGTGGTTTCATCCCTTCCGCTTGCCAATTTTCCAAGTGAATTAAAGAACCGGATCTTAAAGGAAAGTCACCGCGTAATGCATGCCAACTCTTTGTATGTTCAGTTCCAATATTCATTGAATGCTAAGAAAAGCATCAAACAATTCTTCAAACACATGGAAATTGCGTTTACTCCGGTAAACTTCCCTCCAGCTTTTGTCTACTATTGTAAAAAATAAACTTGGATTCCTATTAAAATCCACTTCTGTTCACCTGTTTTTTGAACGGAAGAAAACCCTAATTTTATATCTCAAACTCAAAAAACGATCAATCACATGAGCGCTGAAAAAATAAAATGCCTGATCATCGGTTCAGGTCCTGCCGGATATACTGCTGCAATCTACGCTGCAAGAGCTGAAATGAAACCTGTTATGTACCAGGGAATGCAACCGGGCGGACAATTAACAACAACCAACGAAGTTGAGAACTTCCCGGGATATCCTGATGGAATTTCAGGTCCGGATATGATGATCCAGCTGGAAGCTCAGGCAAAGCGTTTTGAAACAGATGTGCGCTTTGGTTTTATCACGAAAGTGGATTTTTCAGGTCCGGTTCACAAATGCTGGACTGAAGACGGACACGAAATTCATGCTGAAACGGTGATTATTTCTACCGGAGCAGCTGCAAAATACTTAGGATTGCCTTCCGAGCAGCATTACCTTTCCATTGGTGGTGGAGTTTCTGCTTGTGCTGTTTGTGACGGATTCTTCTACCGCGGACAGGAAACTGTAATCGTTGGTGCAGGAGATTCAGCTTGTGAAGAAGCGCATTACCTATCCAAACTATGTAAGAAAGTAACCATGCTGGTACGTACGGATAAATTCCGCGCTTCCAAGATTATGGCTGACCGTGTTCGCAATACTCCAAACATTGAAATCCTTCACAATACAGAAACGGTTGAAGTTTTGGGTGACGGAAACGGAGTAACTGCTGTGAAAGTAAAAAACAGCGTTTCAGGAGAAGAACAGGAAATTCCGGCTACAGGATTCTTCGTAGCGATCGGACACAAACCAAACACAGATGTTTTCAAAGATTACATCAACCTGGATGAAACGGGATACATCAAATACGAAAAAGCAGGAACTTCATTGACGAATGTTCCGGGAGTATTTGTTGCCGGAGACGCTGCGGATAAAACATACCGCCAGGCAATTACGGCTGCAGGAACAGGTTGTATGGCTGCTTTAGATGCAGAGCGTTATTTAGCTAGTTTAGAGCACTAAAGAGAATTATAACTTCGACCGTTTTTTAATAGATGGTCAAAGGTGGCTGAGCGTAGTCGAAGGCGGCTGAGCGTAGTCGAAGGCGGCTGAGCGTAGTCGAAGCCCCGATATAGAACATAAAAAAAAGCCCCGACTCTCCAGGCGGGGCTTTTTCGAAACAACGTTTTGTTTCTTCTTTACTCTACTTAGGTTATTAACTAACTTGCTTTGTTACAGCGTCTTTAATTCATTCTTTTATTCCTAGCAATTTTCGCGCTAACGCTTGTCATTGCTTCGTCTTCGTCCGCCGCGGCGGACTCTTCTTTACTCTACTTAGGTTATAA